>JBIKOL010000002.1:0-146530 GCA_044358055.1 Obscuribacteraceae bacterium (SeqCode) | reverse complement strand
CGGCTGCAGCTTAAGCATTGGGCGAATTAGCTCGTGTGAGCCAATTCCCTAAAGATCCCAAATACTTCGATCTGGCTTGACAAATATCAGGGAATCTCCCGGGTGTGTAGACGATCGGATCGGTTTTTGCGAAAACGCCAATGACCCGAAAAAAAGACAACGCGCGGTACGCGTTGCCTCTGGGTTTAACTTTGGTCGAGTAGGAGGAGCTTGGCTTCAAGCCACGTTGCTATGCCGGATGGGATAATTTCTCCTCAATCTTGAGCTTTGAATTGATGGGAAGCTATGCTCTAACTCATACTCTGCATCTTCCATACGATGTACCAGCTCTTTGATTTGAACTCGCAGCACTCGCTTCATATCAATAGAAACATCCGCGAGATCGACAACCAGGCTGTACGTCTCATTTTCTCTTGCTTTCATGGCTCCTCCTCGACGCGAATATCAGTGCTTATTCGGTTCGACTTTGCCGTTTTAACTTATCTAATATCCGTTCAAAAGACTAGCGCAAAATACTCTTTTTCTCTTCACGGATAATGGTGGCTTAATAGTTCATTCCTGCTTTTTACAAGCTCTCTAGACCTCATCTTGCAGCCAAATGTTCCTATTAAAATGGAACTGCAAAAAGGCTTCAACGGCTCACCTGCTGCCCGTTTCATTACGATGATCAGCAAGGCAAACGATTAAAATTTTGCTGCCTGCAGCTTAGCTTAGATGCTATAAGCTCAAGTACACTCAAGTGCTCTCAGCTTGAACAACAGTGCTGCTCACACCTTCCTCGATTTTCCTTCCCTTACCTTTTATGTTGCCAGCACGGCCAAAGACAAATGGCAAGAATAGAGGCATTGTGAAGACTGCAGCAAGTATGCACAAATCGGTAGAGTAAACATTGCTCGAAAACCTGAACAGATAATACATTGCGGTCAAAATAGAATTCAAGAAAGCAGCAAGGAAATAAGCTACAGGATTGTTTTTTGCACAGTTTTTAACCCAGCAAAAGAATGCGACCAGATTCACGGCACCGAATGCAATCTCGATCGCATAGTCCTGCCAGTAGCGTGTTGTGCTGCCAACAATAAGGAAAAATCCGAGCAATACGATGAAGTATTTTGCAAATGATCGGAAGTACTTCAAATACAATCCCATTACCACCGGTGCCAGACAGACTGCAGCGAAGCCCATGCTTGTTGCGCTGATCAATTGGTCCATCACGGCAGAGGAGTAGTTGGAGATATTGCTCAAAGTGCTCAATGATTGAACTTGCACTTCAGGTGAAAACTTGTTTGACAAAAGACCACTTAGAACAGAGACCGCATAGAGCCCAAACACCCAGGCATAAGCTGATAGTGCTCCATCTGTCCATAGACTGCGTGTCTCTTTCACGCGCTCCAGAGACATAGGCCGAAAAACGCTGTGCCAGAGGCTGCGAAGCGTGACACCAGGACAAAGGATGCGGAAAGCGCAGTGAGCAATCGTCACGAGGCTACCAAATAGAGCCGAATAAAATATAGTCGATATTAAACACTGCACACTTGTTTGGGTTAAGAACGATGCATAAGGAACGTTTGTATCATAACGAGCAATCAAGTAATTAAATTCGTTAACTTGATTCGCGCCCCAGACAATTGCGACACAAGCGGAAGCGATAATGGCTGGGCGCCAGTGAATTGATTGCGATCTGAATACGCCAATAGCCCAGATCGTGAAAAATACTATGGCGGCAAAGAGGGTGACCCTGGAAGCAGCTTTGGCGATCTCATCTTTTTTCGTTTTCTTTGTGCGCTCAAACTGCCAGGAATTTGGAATATCCCAGGAAACATGCGGGAAGGAAACGATGCCGCCCATGGTCTCGACGCTAACCTTCAGCCTCGCGTCTCCCAGCTTAAAGTCCGGAACGACATAGGTTACGGTAGCGTCGCTTCGGTTCTTTTGCTTCTGCTCCACAACAGTTTCAAATTGCAGTGGCAAAAATTCCGGCCGGTAGCGCTTCAGAAAGTCTTCGCTAATCTTCTTCGCCTGCTCTTGCGTAATTGTTTTTCCAGGAGCATCTTCATCCTGGGTAATGCTCAAAGCAAGCGGTCGTCCTTCGCTTGTAACCATGACAGCATATTCACGAGGCTGCATAGGTTTATAGAAGCGAACCCACCAATACATCGGTGCGCGAACAGCTTTGATGATCTCCTCTGTTCGCCTGAATCCAGCTTTCTCAAAGCCGTACTGAATTTCCTCTTCGTCCAAATTCGGATTCAATACTGCGGAAATTTTCCAATCGCCTTCTTCAATTCCACGTTCCTGCAAGAAGACTTTTGCGACAGAAATAGCCTGCGCTTTGGTTGTAGTCAATTTGCTCCAGTCACCAATTTTGTGAATATGGAAGCACGCACAAACCAGCGCAGAGATAAGACAGATTGACAGCAGCGCAGCACGCATTTTGCCGTTAAAAGGCGAATAGTTGATGTGCCGCTCAGCGTGCATATCTTGAGCTGGAAGTCTTTCTTCCACCTTAACCAGGTTCTTGTTCAAGAGCGGCTCATCAGGGACTTCTTCACCTGTGGTCGATCGTCGCAAGAGTCCTAAACCGAGAACCACAAAAGGAGGAATACATGCAAGTAATCCAGTAGTGGAAAGAAATGCCGACTGAGAGAGAAGCAATGGAGTGATTCCGAGAAATGCATCATAAATAAAGTGCGAGATAATGCCAGTCAGCACACCAAACCTGCGCATGATATAGCCATAGAACAAGCCAACAATTGTCAGTTCGATTCCACGTGCATAAGCGGGCTCTTGCGGATAATCGCTGTGCATGAATGCCCAGCCGGCTGCTTGTACGAAGTTTGCAATCCAGAAATTCTTGAACAGTTTTTGCGCAATCACAAAGCACAAAACTCTATACAAAAGTTCTTCGCTAACTGATGCATTTACTCCCACTGCAAACGATGAAAAAGCAGGAGAGATATTACTCATAGTGCTCACATCGCGCACTTCCAGCGGCGACCACATACCCAAATGCGTTCCTGCCAGATAATATGCAGCAACGTAACCCAGGTGAATTCCGAAAATACAAATACCTGCAATTACTGACTCTAGCAAAGTTCTATTCGTGTAATTCTTCCAATTCAAATAATGCTCGCCGGC
The DNA here is from genome assembly GCA_044358055.1 of Obscuribacteraceae bacterium (SeqCode). Taxonomy (GTDB): domain Bacteria; phylum Cyanobacteriota; class Vampirovibrionia; order Obscuribacterales; family Obscuribacteraceae; genus JAIEPM01. The sequence continues at coordinate 143,395 of JBIKOL010000002.1, read as the reverse complement.
GATTTTCTCCGGAAATTTAGTGCGATAAACAGCTTCAATGCCACCAACAAGAAAGGCAGCCGCTAGCGATGCCGACGCAGCAGTCCAGAGAGAAGAGATCAACTTCGCCGTAACGAAACCCTGAAAGCTCTCAAGAGTGCTGTAGCCTTGAAGCAGCGAGGGCCAGTTATTCCAATAATCAAAGAACTCAACGAAAAAAGTTATTGCTGATGCAATGGCTACAAGACGCCCACGCAGTCGTCCGGTGGAAAGCGCCCAGATAAAGGCGACACCCATGCCTGTTCCAACAACAGCAAATAGCACTGAAGAAATTGATTTCAATAAATCATTGTAGGAACGCGTATGAGCAAATCGATGTTCAAATTCTTCAGGAACGTGCAACTCTCTGTCATAAGCAGTTATCTGATTACCTGAAATATCGACGGTTGTTCTGATGTGACCGCCTTTATAATCATGAGTTTGATCTTCCCATGTGAAATAATGATCGATGCGATTTTGCTGTTTGACTGAGCCTTCTTTGATGAGCTTAATTCCAGGCGCCAGCTCAGGCGTCTTGCCATCTTCCAGCTGCTTGTAGAGCTGCACCCCAGCATTATCCTTTACGAACTTAAGCGCCATGTGCATTGCCGCGTCACTTGAAATAGACAGCATAGCGCGTTCCTTTTCAATATCGCGATTGAGCCCCGCAAGCCGCCCATCTGTGTTTAGCCAAACCTGGCATTCTTCTTCTTTGTGCGGGCGGCAAAAACGTGTATACCAGTAAAAGACGTTTATGTCTGAGTGCATGAGCTGGTTAGCTTCCTTCATGCTGTACTCATGCTCTAAGAATGTAGCAGTTTCAGAACGCTCCTGAAACGTGGTCGACTCAATGCATCCTGCGGGAGTAAACCCAACCAGAGTGCAAAACTGGCGAGCATTCGCTGCGACTTCCTGCTTGCTTAACTTCAGATTCACCGATGCTGCCGGGAACACATCGTCGTATTTCCAGAAGAAAAATGAAGTCCCGGCCAGGCCAAGGATGAGGAGCACAAATAAAATGCCCCTGAATGGGTGCCATGAAGCCCTCTTGTGATCGTCCAATCGCGTAGCCTTTCTGATATTGCTTAGCTCCATCATATCTGAAAAAGCGATTTTAATCTTTCGGCTAAGTGCTCTCAAAAATTTTTCAGAAGCTGCTAGTAAAGTGATTCCATCGAAAGAAAAACGCAGCAGGTGAGGAGTACAGCCCATGAAACCGGGTGAGTTGTATTGCAAAAGAAAAACTGAATTTGCTTTGCAACTTTTGGTTACAGCCTCGCTTTCCATGGTCTGCTTTTTGGAATTCGGCTTGATGTCGGCAAATACTGACCAAAAAGTAAATTCAATTTTCGAAAAGTAAAGGTTTAAGCGTTCGGAAAATCCCAATCAAATTCCCAATCCCACTCTCCAAACTCTCTTTCCAACGCTACGGAACATCGCCCACAGAGGCGATGTTTTTGTTTGATGATGAGAATTATTCATGCAGATGAGCTTCACCTGGGCGAACGGTTAAACAAAGAGTGTCGGTACAAATCTCTTTAAATAAGCGAAGTGATTCAAATACTTCCAGAAGTTCGGCTTTGATATTGAGCTGCAGCAGATAGTCACGACCAGATAATTGACGGTCGATAATTACTCGCGCAATTGCATCTTGAATTAGCGCCTGAAGATCATCCTTTTTATTCTTGCTCTTTTCTGCTGATTGTTTGTTGAAGTGTTCAAAAATAGCTTTAGCAGCATTGCGAATTTCCGGCTTGCTTGCGACCTCATGGCGAATCATCAGCTCTCTCAACTCCTCATCATCGGGAAGCGACAATTTGATTGAACGTAATTCAGACTCTGTTAAATAGTTCAACTCAAAACCCATCCAGACAGCACGACAACGATGATTTATCAAACCCGCGCCAATCTCATCCTTTTCAGCATTCTTCATAGGCAGACCAAGTTGGACATAGAGTTCTTCCAATCTTTTTTCGACGGCTTTTGCGCTAATTTTCAGTAATGCAGCAATAGCCTTCTGGCTGTAACCGAGCGCGACATACGCGAGAGTTTCGTGCAATTTCTTGTCGAGTCTATCTTCACCTTTAAGGCGTCCTTCTATACGTTCAACGTCAGAATCGACCCAACAGTCTCCATCGAGAACTGCCCTGGTGACCACAGGCAAATCTCTCACGAGACGCGCTTTAACCAGCCATCCATAAGATGCGGATTCAGGCATCACTTCATATAATTCATGAACGTGATCTTGCGACGTATATGAAGACACAATGATGATGTTTGCTTCGGGCAGCGCTTCCCAGATACGTGCGGCAATGTTTATACCGTTCAAATCCGTATCTTCTTCGTCGAATTGAATGTCTGTGAATATAAGATCGGGCTTTCGTTCTTTCGCAGTACTGATTGCTTGATCGGGATGCGAAACCTCATAAATAGGACGCGCAAGATGAGGGAAATTTTTCTCGAGTTGATCTTTTAAGCGTTGCCGCCATTCGGATTGGTCATCAGCGAGAAGAACACTGAATGGTTTTTGTAGCTCAACGCTATTGGACATGCCCATACATTTGATCCGATCTGGATCCCAAGAGTATAGACCTGCCAATGGACTAATTCAATATTGGTTATCACCGACAGCATTGTAAAATGGCAACACGACAATCATGATTGGGCCGGTAGAGCATCCGTAGCTATTTGTTGATTGGTAGGGGCGCCTCACGGGCGCCTATTCAGATGGAGCAGCATCCGTTGCATTTGTTGATTGGTAGGGGCGTCTCACGGGTGCCTATTCAGATGGAGCAGAATGTCGGATCCAGCAGAAAAAGAAGAAGAGTGTCAGTTGCAGTTCTACATGGATCAGTGGCGAGAAGCCTGTCACGAACTTGAACGCTTAAGCGGCGAATTGCAAAGAAGTCGCGCTGAGCTCATTCGACGAACTCAAGAGCTGCAGCAAGAGCGCGAGAGCAAAACAAAACAAGCTCAAGAGCAACGCGGAGAATTAAAGAAAATTGCATCTAACCTCACTGAGTCCAGGCAAATTTTTGAAGTTCAAACCAGAGAACTGCAAGAAACGATAGACAAGCTGATGGAGTCAGAAGTCCAGCTTTCCGCGGCACGGCGGACACTAGACAAGGCTGCAGAAAGCGAACGCAAACGCATCGCCGATGGATTGCACAGCGGTCCGGTGCATAAATTAAGTGAGGCATTGATCGAAATCGACGAGCTAATTGCGAATTCGCCCGACCTTAGTTCGCATCTGGAAAAAATACGTGTTGAGCTTGAAAGCGCATTGTCGATGACAGACCAGGCAGTTCATCAATTAAAGCCAGTTGAATTGAAACGCGGGCTCGTGGAGGGCTTGCGCGCGTTGTTCCAACGCAGCTTTCCAAATCGGCAACAAGCGAAATTCACTGGACGAAAGGAAGACGGTGACTTCGGACTTGATGAAGAAAGCCAGATTCATATATATAGGTTTGCGCTGGAAGCATTGAACAATGTTCAAAGGCATGGAAAAGACAGCAGCAGAGTTGAGTTAAGCATTGAAGAGAAGAACGGCTTTTTGATTCTCTCTGTCATCAACGAGTTTCCCGAACGCGGGTCCGGGTCCGAATCCAAAAGGTCCGAGCTTGAAGAAGGGCACGGCATTCATAACATGCAGGCCTACGCTACCCTACTCAATGCCAGTATGGAAAAAACCGGCAGCAGCACTAGCTTCTGCGTAAAGCTGCATAAGAGGCTCTAGACATTCGGTAAAGGACCGCGCGACGCATGCGGTCATAAACCGGGCGAGGCATGGACTCACCCCTACACATAAAGACCTGGGAAGTGTTTCACTGACTATGTGTCGGGGCGACGCCATGCCTCGCCGCCCTCTTAATGATCCCGTTTAATCTTTGTCCTGCGTATATGCGCAAAAGGCTTGCGTGGCCGCCAATTGAGAAGCGGCGCCCTGCAAGCTAAAGTGGAGCCAGGGTGGTTCGGATTACTGGGGCTATTGAGGCGCCGGAGATTTAATCTGGTCCATTTTCGAAGTAGGGAATTCCCCAATTTTCTAAAAGCGACCTGACCTATTATCTCCACATCACTCGAACGGTCACCGAGTAACAAGGAAGGATCAGGGTAATGGCAAATTTTAATTCTAAGCAAATCGTCAAAGCAGCCGCCGGTATCATCGCAGCAGTAGTTCTCTGCACACCGGCAATGGCAAACGAGCACAAAGGAAATGCAGCACTTCAGCAGGCTCAACAGTTTGAGCTCGAAGGCAAATATGCCGTAGCTGCGAGCGCTTACCTGGCAATGGCAGAAGGTTTCGACTTTATGCCTGAAAATAAGAAAGCCCCGGCACTCAGTCGCAGCGAGCAAGTTCTCCTTGCAAAATGTGCAGTTAACTGCCTTGAACAGGGAATTCGCGAACAGCTCGCCAGCAGCGGCAATCTCGATAACTGCGCCGAGTTGATGATGCTTCCAGCGGCTTGCAACACGCTCATGAAACTGGATCCGCAAAATTCGGGGACCGACAGCATGACGATCGTTCGTAACTTGAAAGCTCAGCAAATCAGCTCTGCGAGCCAGTTGCGATAAGGGACGGCTAAACTAAGGCAAAGCGGGTTTGCAATTTGCTCAAGGCTGGAACATGTTCGATTTTGCCTGCCAACAACTCTTCCATGGTATCCCCAAGTGCTTTTATCCGAGAATCAGCATGAGTCTTCAGCAGCCCCAGAACTTCTGAGGACTCAGGCTGTTCGTAGTCGGATCTTTGAAAAAGCAGGTGCTGGCTCAACCGCACAAAACGCCATAGTTGTGGATCAATGCTCAACGCAATAATGCTTGCATAAATCACGAAATCTGAAAAATTATCGAGATTAGCGTCAAAGTGAAATACTTTCCGCCCCGGATGCTGGAAGTTCTTGTTGCCTAACTCGGGGCAATTAGCGCCCTCGAGTGCAGGAACATACATAGTGTCGCAATCCACAAGACGAATCTTTCCACCCTCAATCAAAATATTGTTGGGCTCAAGATTTCCATGGCTGATGCCCAGACTGCGCATTTCTTGAGACAGGCTCATCCATGCTTTGAGAATATTGTTCAATGAATTTTGATTCTGCAAATTTTTCTCTAAATAGCGATCGAGCCTTACAGCCTCGATCCAATCCATTCGCACAACTGGATAATGTCCATTCTTGATCTTGATTCCTTCGTCGGTGAACTTAAGGCTCTGCGGCAAGAACGCGGGTGCGTGCTCTTTCAAGAAATCTTCAATCGCATAGTAATGTTTGGGCTCGGGACGGCGCAGCACAAAGCATTTAATCCCATAAAATTTGTTACTGGGGCATTTTATGAAATAAACTACGCCCGCATCACCTGGATAACCAAAGGCATAAAATGCCGTGTCGGTGCCTGTTTCTGTGCCCGACGGCTTCTTTCCATTAAGCAATACCGGATCAAGCAGGCATGATGGCTCGCGTTCAATCGCCTCGCGGTAGTCGCTCATTGAAGGGAGATCAAGTGCCATGATATTTTCCTTTCACTTTCGTGAACCACGGAGTTGAAGCCGGCAGGCTGCCGGCGCTCCCGGAGGTTTTACTTCAGCTCGTTACTCACTCAGCACTCGACTCAGCCTCTCTACCGCTTCGACCGATCTCAAGCGCCGAATTCGCCGCGACTTAACATATGATAGCTATACCCAGCGAGAAGATCATATTTGTTGGCAAGCGTCCGGTTAATTCGTGGTTCCGAAAGAAATTGACGTCAACACCCTGCTACAAGCCTGTCCAGCTTGCGGACAGTTGTTTGTGGCTGATATTGATTTGTGCCCGCAAGACAACTGCGCTCTTAAGGCATGCACGGATGCCGAGCTGGTCGGCACCGTCTTTGACAATAATTATCGAATTCTCGCGCTGCTGGGAACTGGTGGCATGAGCATAGTCTACAAAGCGATGCATAAAGAACTTGGCTTTGAGGTCGCAATAAAAATGCTGCGCCTAAATCTGCTCGGGGACGAGACCACAAGGGCAAGATTTATTCGAGAAGCTCAGGTACTTCAGTCTTTGCAGGATCCGAACATTGTTTCGATCAAAGAATTTCACATCACAAAGACCGGCCAACCTTATCTCGTAATGGACCTTCTTCAAGGAGAAACGCTTTCGTCAATTATTGCTGCCCGGAAGCTGTCTATTGCAGAAGCCGCAAAGCTGTCTGTCCAGATCTGCTCAGCTCTTTCGCACGCGCATGAGAAGGGCATTGTGCATCGAGATTTGAAGCCAGGCAACATCATAGTCTTATGCGAGGAAGGTAAACAGAAAGCCATGCTTGTAGATTTCGGCATTGCAAAACTTATGCCGTCTATTTCAACAGAAAATCAAAAGTTGACGAAAACAGGTCACGCATTTGGAACGCCATCATATATGAGTCCCGAGCAATGGCGCGGCGAAACCGTGGACGAGCGTTCTGACATTTACTCACTCGGCTGCATAATGTATGAGATGCTCGCAGGCAAGCCTCCATTCGATATGGAGGCACTGGCGCAAATTATCTACAATAATGAGGAACTGGCAGCGCCGGATTTGAAGAAAAAAAATCCTGAGCTGAATTTATCGACGAGCCTGGAAAGCTCGATCATGAAATGCCTTCGCGCGGATCGAACTCAAAGACCAGCCAGCGCCGCTGACCTAAAATCGCTCTTGCAAAATACAGCAGAGTTTCAGCCTGACGATACTGTGAGTGTAAAGAAGCTCCCCCTGGCTGTCTCACGTAAATCAAAGATAATCTGGCCACTCTTATCCGCTCTTGCTCTAATTCCTCTTGCAATTTTTCTCGTACTGGCAATGCTGGGAAACTCAGGAAAAGCAGGCAGTCTGCCAACACATTGCGCATTAATTCTGCACAGCATGAAGCCTGGTCCGCCGGATGCTGAATTGATCAGCTTGAAATATCACCTGGCAAATTTGTATTTAGCAGAAAAAAACTACAAAGCCGCTGAGTCGATATATCTGGAACTTAGCAAGCTTTTCAGCAACGGTCGAAGCATTGAGCAAGAAGCGGACTTTGCATACGCTAACAAGAGCCTCTGTAAAACTGTAGCGTTCATTCCGGAAAGAAGCTGGCAAAAGAAGTATTATGCAACGCGATCAATTAGTTCATTTATGGAGCTTGCCAAAAAGCTGGCTGGCTACAAAGACTACAAAAGGGCCATTCTATACACAACGGAAGCAATCAACATCGAAGAGCAAGTTCATGAAAATCTTGAGCTTGTGCGATCTCTGGTTTTTCTTGCCGAGATTGATAAAAAATACGCCTCAACAACAAACGGAAGCCAGTCTGTCAAATTGCAGAAGGAATCAGAGATGTACGCTGAGAGAGGTATCCACTTATGGGGACAGTTAAAATTCAACGCAGAACTTGAAAAGCTTACGTTTGAGATGTGCGATCTGTCCGTGAGTTACATGCGCATGGGATGGACCGACCGAGCGAATAAGATTTTGCAGCAAGCCGTAGCAAAGGTGGACAAACATCTAGCGCAAAATGACAAGCAATTTCAGAAAGTCATCGATTACTACGAACTTTTTGGGGTGAACTGTTATGAGCGCAAGAAGTTCGAACTAGCCGATCGAGTTTTTCAGCAGGTTTTAATTTACAGAAAAAAAGCTGGAGAGAACTCTCGCGCCACCGCAATTACACTCTATCAACTTGGAAATTGCAAAATACAGTTTAACGACCTTGAAACGGCAAAAAATCATCTAAAAAACGCCGTTCAAATATTCAATTCTGAGGATGGCAGCAATTCTTATTACTGCGGACTTACATGGTGTTCGCTAGGCGAAGTGTACTATAAACAAAAATGCCCCAAAGAAGCGCTAAATTGTATCGACAAGGCTCTACCGATCCTCAGGACATCAAAAGAGCAGCACCCGACCGAGTACCAGCAAGCGTTGCGTCTGTATTGCCAGACTACCGAAGCTTTAAATATGGAAGAACTCAGAGCGGCTGCAAGCCTGGAGCTAAATGAATCCCTGAAAAAGGACAGTTCCGCACTGGGTAAATAGAACTAGCCTACTAAGACAGACGAATGGTAGCAACTTGTTAGCCTTGCGAGGGACGGGTTTCTGAGACCGGTTCGACTGGTGCACGAGGAACCGGAACAAAACCTGCGTACGTATTAACCAACCAGATGGTTCCCATTGCAGTAAGCGCCGCACCGGTTACAGCCGCTCTTGTGCTTTGCACGTCCGCCGACACGCCGTTTATTAAAACTCCATCCGGCCGACCTTCACGACAATTATTATCTTGAGCTTTCAACTCTCCGGTCTGAGGGTCGAGAACTGGAGCCTTAGTACCCAGATCTGAAGAATGTTCGTAATCCGGTTTTCCGTTTTCATAACCACATTCTTTCCAATGATGGTCTTTATCTAAATAGACCATCTCATGGTTTTTTGGGTCCCAGTATTGGACTATTTGCCCCTCTTTATTAAACCCAACATGGGTATTGCTATTTCCTACTAGCGCACCGCTACCCGGCTCTTGCTTTGTGTCGCTTGGATTGCCGTTTACGTCCCAGTCAGCGGTATGAGTTACATTGCCACTTTGGTCATAGGTAAGGGTTGTACTAGTTCCGTCTGCGCGCCAGATCGTGCTCAGGGTTTTGTGACCGTCAGCTGGATCATACTCGGTTTGTTCTTTGGGCTTTCCATCCTGATACGTTGTATGTTCGATTACAGCCTTGCCGTCTGGACCATATTTTGTGTTTTCAGTCGGAGCACCATCTGTTCCCCACTTTGTTGATTCGGTCGGAGTCTTGCCGTCTGGACTGTACTTGGTTGATTCGCTTGGCGTTGAACCATCCGCCCCATACTTGATCGTTTCAGTGGGTTTGTCATCCTTATAGGCTGTATATTCAGCCGGCTTGCCATCTCGATACGTTGTGTGCCCGGTAATCCTGCCATCGGGACCGTTTTTGGTTTGTTCGGTTATTGACCCGTCTGCACCATATTCGGTTACTGTGGTCCCACCATCCGATTCATACTTTGTTGAATTAGCGGGCTTGCCATCTTTGTAGTTTATTACTTCGCTTACACCGTGACCGTCATACTTCGTTGTTACGGTTGGTGTAGTGCCGTCTGTCCCATATTGTCTAATTTCGCTTACCTTACCATCCGCACCAGCAATAGTATCAGTCCTATTACCGCGTTCGTCATAGTGTACAACAGTCGTTGTACCGTCCGAATTATGCGTTATTCCTTCAGATGGCTTTGCAGGACTATCGCCGGCAGAGCCTACTTCAAAAGATGGCTTTGCAGGATTGTCACCGGAATCGAGCATGGCTGGTTGCGCCCCACCAGCATCGATTCCAAAGCCTTGCGGTAAGTGAGCCTCAGCCGTCGATCCTGCCCTCGCTTTCATTGCGTTATAGTCAGCGTTAGCACCCGGACGACTGAGATCAGCTCCTTGTGCTTCAATGGCTGAATCAGCAGGTTTGAGTCTTTCTGTTTGTTGCTCAGGCCGCGTAAGGCTCGACTGTTCTGACATGCCTTCCCTCTAGGTCGATAATACCCTTGGGAAGAATACGAAAACCAGTCGCAATAAATCCGGAACAGGCTGTGCATTTTTTGTAAATAGAGTGTGAACTGCTGAGAATCAGGGAAGATCTAAATACCGGTCAGAGCCGTTTGCTTGTAGCGTTCCGAGCGGCGGCGAGACTCGATCCAGACGAGAAGCACAGAGACGTCGGCGGGGCTTACACCGCCGATTCTTGATGCTTGACCCAGAGTTTCCGGTCTCAGTTTTTGAAGCTTTTCGCGTGATTCTTTGGAGAGGTTTTCCATTTCTAGATAATTCAGGTCTGAAGGCATAGCAACATTGTCTAGCTTTTCTGCATTTGCAACGTGCGCTTTTTGCCTTTCAATGTATCCCTCGTATTTTACTTCCGTCTCAAGTTCGAGGTGATAGCGAAAATCTGGAATTGATTCCGAAGGACAAACTTTGACAATCGTAGAATAAGGAACTCGCGGTCTGCGCAGAATTTCTTCCAGCGTGGCTGGCTGCTTCAATTGCTCTTCATGCTCAGCAAGAACTTCGTCCCACTGCGCGTTTGGATAAACTCTTGTCTTGCGGAATCGTTCACGCTCGCTGTTAATTTCTTCTTGTTTGCGATTGAAAACTTCCCAGCGCTCGTCATCTACAACACCAATCTCTCTACCGAGCGGGGTCAGCCTCAAATCAGCATTGTCCTGACGCAGCAGGAGTCTGTATTCCGATCGCGAAGTCATCATACGATATGGTTCTTTCAATTCTTTGGTGACGAGATCGTCGATCAATGTTCCGGTGTAACTCGACACACGACTTAGTGTGAATGAGTCTTGCCCCTTCACATACAACGCGGCATTGATGCCGGCGATGAGCCCCTGGGCAGCGGCTTCTTCGTAGCCACTCGTTCCGAGAATTTGCCCAGCGGCAAAAAATCCCTGCACGTCTTTTGACATCAAAGCATGTGTGAATTGGGTAGCCGGAAGACAATCATATTCCACTGCATACGCTGGACGAACAACAACTGCATTCTCCAGACCAGGAAGTGAATGCACCATATCATGCTGAATATGGGATGGCAGGCTAGTGGAGAAGCCCTGCAAGTAAACCTCGTAAGTGCTCCTTCCTTCTGGCTCAAGGAACAACGAATGGCTTTCTTTATCCGCGAAGCGAACGATTTTGTCCTCAATGGAAGGACAATAACGCGGGCCGACTCCGTGAATCATGCCGGAGTACATCGGCGATTCATGCAAGTTGGCACGAATAAGATCGTGCGTCTTTTCAGTAGTTCGAGTCTGATGGCACGGAAGCTGCTCGAGTCTTGGTCCATCTTTGAGAAAGGAAAAGAATTGAGGCGGCTCGTCGCCAGGCACCACAGTCAGGTTCGTGTAGTCGATGGTTCTTCCATCGATGCGGGGCGGTGTTCCAGTCTTGAGACGATTTAGTTCAAAGCCAAGTGCTCGCAAACAGCCAGAAAGACCAAGCGCCGGAAATTCGCCCGCACGACCAGCTGGCATTGTTTCCTTGCCAATCCAGATTGTCCCTTCAAGGAAGGTGCCCGCCGTCAGCACGATCGCAGCAGCTTTGATTTTGTCGCCAAAAGCCAGTTCTACACCAGTTACGCGATTGCCTTCAGTTAAGAGGGCTTTCACCATTCCCTGTCGTAATGTGACGTTAGGCAACGATTCCATGTAAGACTTCATCCACATGGAATACTCGCGCTTGTCCGACTGCGCGCGCAATGATTGCACCGCGGGTCCCCGGCTCATATTGAGCGTGCGCATTTGCAAATAAGTCGCGTCGGCAGCGATGCCCATGATGCCGCCCAGGGCATCGACTTCCTTTACAAGCTGAGACTTTCCGGGTCCACCCACTGCGGGGTTGCAAGGCATGGCGCCGATTGTGTCGATGTTCACTGCGAGCATGAGCGTGCGGCAACCCAGCCTGCTGGCGGCATTCGCCGCTTCACATCCTGCGTGACCTCCACCTATTACGATTACGTCAAACTCGGGAATCATGATAATTACAACGACAAAATTTTGTTCCCGCAAAGCCTTCGGAACAAAAGGGCTACGGAACTAGACATAATATCAAACTTCCTCTTGATAAAGCAAAATGCTTCGAAAAATTGACCTATAATTTGACCCTCTGGCGGTTTTTTTGTTACAACTATCTTATTTGGGGCGGGTAGACCGGTGGACAGCAGGCAACTGAGACAAGTTTTGAGCAGTAATCGTCGGGAAATTTTGAAAGCAGCGCTCTTGCTCAAGTGTGGCTCGGCATGCGTTTCTCTGCTGTTTGCATTGAACGGGGCCGTTATGGCTGCGGAACAGAAGCCTGATGGCAAGCCGCAAAAACCCTCGACTCATAGCTGTTGCCAGAACGTCAAAATTGCTGAAGCAAACCAGAGCGCGGGCGACGCTGACAAAAGCAAAGCTCCTGCGAGAAAAGAAGTGCTTGATCCCGGACAATTTCCCGGCATGGCATCCTTCGGTTACGCTTCAGCTAAAGCCTGCCCTGAAGTAATGGAAAAACTCTTCTGTTATTGTGGCTGCGATTTGACTGACAGCCACACTTCTCTGCTTGATTGTTTCACATCTATGCACGGAATCGATTGCCACATCTGTCAGGAAGAGGCTTTGCTGGCAAATAAAATGCACAAAGATGGAACGAGCATCGCGGACATTCAAAAAGAAATTGACGAGAAATACTCGAAAGAGTATCCGTTCGAGCAAGATACGCCTGCTTATAAGAAGTACAAATCAACACGTCTCTGGGTAAAAGACGGGGCGGGCTCACAGGTAAAATTTGGAACTCAAGTTGCCGGTCCCGAAGCACCAAAAGAAACACCAGCGAGTACGAATCCTAAGCTGAAGCCGGGCAAAGAAGTCGGCAAATGCTGCTCGGGAGATGAGCACTCGAAGAAGAACGAATCGAAGAAAGATGATTCGAAAAAAGATGAATCGAAGAAAGATGATTCAAAGAAAAGCGATTCCAAGAAAAAGTGATTCTGAGAAAGAAAAACCTGTTTCAAAAAGAACGGCTCCAATAAGGCTAGTTAAAGAGCGGAAGCCCTGGGAGCACGCGTCGCCTCTTCAACCCGCACTCGCTAATGCTCGCACGGTCCCCATTCAAAGGCTAGCTGCCATCCTGGCGGCTTCTAAAGACTTCACCATTGTCACAAGTGAGACGACAGCTCAGGATTTTTTCCAGCTCGTAGTGCTTTTATCCAACCCTTAGCAGCATCAATTTTACGCTGATAGTTAATCGCCAAATAGTCGGACATCGATCTGGACGTCTTTTTAACTTTTGCAGCACTTGCCTCTATCTCTTCTTTAACGCCATCCAAATATTGAATTACTACTTCTCTTTGTCCCTTCTCTAGCATTTTATTAGCTAGCACCAGATCAAAGCGCCAATCAGCACTGCCATATTTGGGCATCGTGAGCAAATGTTTTTCCGCAAGCGCTACACGCCTCCGTTTCAGTGCTACCTGACCAAGAATGCAATGAGCGGTGTGAACCTCAAATTTGCTGGCTCTCTCTTTGTACTTAACTTGTCTGTCCAGCAAGTAATTCCCAAAGTAAGACGCTGCTTCTAACATATTGAACTTCAAACAAACTTCGGCAAACTTTCTCGTCTCTATTTCCATGTAATTTTCTAAATAAGAAGGCTTAGGTTTCTTCTTGTGCAGTTCGAAAGCTTTTTTCGCTGCAGAGAACATTTTTAAAGCGTTGCCTCGGTCACTTTTCGAGCGCACTTTCTGAGTGTTTAGAGAATATAGGAAAGCGAGCTCGCGCCAGAGATCCTCATCCAGCGGATCAAGCTTTATAGCTCTTTGCCAGTATTTTTCGCTTGCCTTTGGAGCAGAAAGAACACAAAAATTCGCCGCAGCAGCCAGTATCTTCACGTTCTTCGGAAAACGATTTGCTACCCCTTCCCAGCTCAGTTGTGCCTTTTGGATCAAACCGATATCGTCAACTCTAGGTAAAGAGCCCAAAACAAAAGCAGTAGGTTTGTATTCAATCATCCATAGAAGATGTTCTTCAAATCTTTGAGGATATTTTTTATCTCGCCCGTATTTTGAATAAAACGCTAACGCTTTTGTTCTCAGTACAAAATCATTCGGTTCCTGTAGTAGCTGCTTTTCCAGCTTACCTATCTCTTCCGCATGCAAGCTAACACCTTCCAGGTAGAGGCCTGCCTCATCAACACGTTTTTGTGTTTTCCCCATTTGTTCGCTGGAGCCTTAGCTAAAACTACCTTGTGTCTGATAGGCTAGAGAAAAGGATCAGCCTATCTTTTGCATAAAAGATCTTAGCAGAGATGTTGTGGTAAATAGGAGCTGCTGACGCGTAAAATCAGGACGCCCGTGAGGCGCCCCTACCATGAACCCGATTACAAATTGCCGGTTTAAGATTTAGCCGAAGGAACCGTAGCGGACATTCCATGAATCGAGGTCAGTGAGTTTTCCTTGATCTTTCAAGGTCAGCTTGAATGTGTCGACTGAAGCTAAGGGATCATTTGTTTGCAATTCCGTGTTCTCAATATCGAGATTTAGTTGCAGATTTGGGAATCCATCTTTTTGAAGTTGCTTATTTGCAAGATCGACAATGTCGCGTGCGTTATTTTCGATGCCGTCCTTTTGAAACCAGGGTTCAAATCTGCCAGAAGAGCCAGGTTTAATGGTGTCATCCGCGCCTTGAAATAATACACGTCGCTCTTCCACGTTTTTTGCCATTTGATTGGCGCGAGCATCATTGCTGCCATCCATAAGCGTGGCGGAATTGATCACCCCAGGCTCATTAACAGACGAAACCATTTTCGATTCGGGAATATCAAACACCATTTTCATTGCTCCTCTATGCTTACAGAGCAATTTAACTTCCAACTCTAAATTTTGTACGGAAAGCAGTGTTCAGCGATAGTGCATCTTTTGTGTAAATTCGGGAAATTACGAAGTAGCTCATAGCCAATTGACCATATGCAAAATCCTTGCTAGAACAGTGTTATGGTGGATTTGTCTCAAATAATAAAAGATCGTTCAGCAAAGCATCTTGCGGTGACTTTCGTTTGCGCCCTGATGGCGGTCATCCCGGCATTTGCGGATGCGGAGAAAGCGGCTCCACGGAAAGAAGTACTGGACCCCGCCCAATTCAATGTTCCAATCGTGAGACTTAGTTACGAAGCAGCCAAATCCCATCCTGAAATCATAGAGAAACTATTTTGCTATTGCGGCTGTGATTTGACAGCAAGCCATAGCTCACTTCTCGATTGTTTTAGATCAGATCACGGTGTTACATGCGACTACTGCCAAGAGGAAGCATTGCTTGCCGCAAAACTAAAAATGAAAGGCGCTAGCCTTGCATCAATTCAAAAACAAGTGGATCAAGAATTCACAAAGTTCTACCCCTTTGAGCAAGATACACCTGCATACAAAAACTACAAGAACACCAGACTCTGGAAAGCCGATGCGAAATCGACTGAGCAATCCGGGAAAGTATCAGCTGAAACTAAAGACAATTCGGTCAGCGCCACACCTAAATTAAAGCCTGGCAGAGAAATTGGCAATTGTTGTTCTGGCGAAAAGCAATCACAAAAGAAAGACGTTACGAATAAAACCAATCCTAAGCAGAAGGATTGAGTTTCTCTGCGTTCAATTTATAACCCATGCCGTGAACTGTTTCGATGGGATCATCACCCACGGCTTCAACGACACGCTCACGCAAACGCTTGATCGTGAACCGCACGGCAGAATCAGTAGGATTGCTATTGCTTGGCCAAACTGCATTCACAAGCGCATCTGATGAGAAGACAAAGCCAGGATGCCGCATAAAATGTTCCAGCAATGCAAATTCCATCGGACGCAATTGCAACTCTTTATCATCCACAAAAATCACGCGCTTGGACATATCCAATTTTAGCCGGCCGACTGAAACAACTTTTGTCGGCATTGCCGGAGCACGCCGCAAGAGTGCTTCCACGCGCAGCACCAATTCCTGTCCAAGAAAAGGCTTTTGCAAATAATCATCGGCGCCGCTTCCAAACCCAATTTCCTTATCGTGAATAGTGCCGCGGCTGGTCATCATCAAAACCGGAGCATTGCCGCCCTTCCCGCGATATTCCTTCAAGAAATCAATGCCAGTCGTATTCTGCGACAAATGCCAGTCGAGCAAAATGATGTTGTAGTGGTAAACGTCAACAAAAGCCATCGCGTCTTTTGCGTTATCAGCGAGGTCCACAAAGTGACCTTTTTGCGAAAGGTATTCCTTTACCGTGAACGCGGCAACGGCGTCATCTTCTACTATTAAAACCTTAGCCATAGGGCACCTGAAGGGGCATCGACATGATGATATCAGAAAAGCCGAACCGATGAATGAATGCCCGTCAAGAGCTCGTAGACATAGGCAGAGTGAACCAGAACGTGGAACCTTTGCCTGGCTCGGATTCCACTCCAATCATGCCACCATGCGCTTCAACAACGTCCCGGCAAATCCAGAGCCCGAGTCCTGTGCTTACTCGTTTTGAAGAAAGCTGCACCGGCGCCTGGTATCTTTCGAAAATCAAGCGGTGATAATCTCGGTGAATTCCAGGTCCACTATCTATCACGCGAACAATTGCTGAGGCGCCAGATTTTGCCACCTCGATCTTTACCGTACTCTTTTCGGGAGAAACGCTCACTGCGTTGCTAACAAGGTTTGAAATTACGCGGCTCAGCAATTTCTCGTTGATGAATGCAACAATTTGCTGTCCAGATACATCAAGCGCCACGCCTCGCTCTTGTGCAACTATTTGCGATTCTCCGGCGACGGTCTTGCATAGATCAAGCAATTGCACATACTCTCTCTGAATTGCTTGCTGTCCATGCTGCAGTTTTTCCGCTTCAAGAATCTCGTCGATCATTCCGAGAACTCGAGAAACGCCACCTTTTGCCTGTTCCAAAATCTCGTAAATTTGTGCAGGCACATCTTTGATAAGTCCCTCGGAAAACAAACGCAAAAGCATGAGTACCGACGATAAGGGTGAACGCATATCATGCGAAAGCTGCGCAATAAAATCTGCGCGAGCTCGTTCAAGCCTCTTACGATCGCTTATATCGTCACACGAAGCAAAGAAACGATTGAACCTGGGCGACCACTCGATGTGCCATTGATAGTCGAGAACATCATTACTGCGAGTACGTATGCGGGTATTGATCAAAAGTGGAATTGGGTTATCACTTCTTGCCGTCGTCGGAACATCAATGTTGTCCTGAAAGCTTTGCATATCCTCAACGAATATCAAACTACTGAGATTGCGATTCAACAGTTCCGAAGGAAGATAGCCCCAGTGTGTTAACGCGGACGGACTTGCCGCATCAATTTCCAGCCCTTTGTTGAAACTCACGATAACCGTTTTAGAAAAATCTGCAATTGCTCTTTCGCGTTGCACTAGCTCTTGCACACTCCGCCAGAGACTGAAAATTCTGCTGCCAAAGTCACGCTTGCGTGCGGACGAATCGACCGCGTGTATTTCCGCTTCAAGTTTATCCACAACAGCCATCGCATGATCGCTGTTGTATCGCTGCAATTTAACTTGCAAAAGAAGAAGTACGACTACGACGCACATCCATGAAAGAAGACCAAGCACCTGTAACCCGGCCAACTGTGATGAATTCAACGAATCACTAGCCGGCGAAATCCATGGTGCGAGAATAAACAAAATCAGTCCTGCGCAAAATGCAAACAAAAATGGCAGACGTGATTCAAACACAGGCATGCCGGATTCATCCTTGGAATCGGGCAGTTTGAAGTTGACCAGCCAGGAGAAGTTCTTGTTTGGAACAAGTGCAATCAGCAGGGGCGGCAAGAAAAAGAATCCGCAATATATGAGGCGATAAAGTGGCGCATCAAGCTCAAACGCGCCAGCTGCGCCAGGCAATAACGTGCCAAAGGTCAATTTCAAATATTGAAGAATACCTTCTCGAGCATCAGATGCGGTACCAATGGTAAAGCCGAGCGATATAAGCTGCACGAACAACCACACGCCTGCAGCGAGCAAGCCTCTGTCTACCGAATCTTTCTCTCTGGCTGTTGCAGCCTGATAATTACTGACACTGGCTGCGACCATTTCCCGAATTGCTTCTTTATCAGAAACAATCAAACTTGCTGGAGTCCGCGTTGTTTTCTCCTTGTCTCGCTCTGCAAGATTCCGCAGGCGAGCAAGGTGCCATTCACGCAGGCTGCTGTAGATATCGGTGCTACTCATGTTTCCTCTGGGCTCTGAGAACTGTATTCCACTTTTTGGTCTTAGTCTGATAATGAACCGTGCTGAGACAACTCAATCGGAGCTGCCCTGACAGAGCCGTCTTTCAGGCGGTTTTAGCAAGCTGTTCGAAATTTTAGAAGCGGGCGGGACGCCCGCGATCCCAGGATTTTTGAAAAGTTCGCGAAATGGTGTTGGTTCACGCCGCACCACGAATGGTGGCATAGCCAAACCTAGCCCTTGTCTTTGCCGCGACTCAAGAATCCCCGAACTTGCCAACAGGAGAAGCTCTTGAGAACGACGGTGTTCTGCCAGCAACGATATACAGATGGCCGCACTCCAGATCGAAGTCAAGTGAAAAATTTTAGGAACTTGAGATCGCATTTGTCGTCGAAATACTAGTGACACGGCAATTCCCTACTGCTAAAATTGGTTAACCTTAATTCGATAATCAAGAGGATGCGAATGGAAACGGTGGTAAAAACTACTGGCAACCAGCGCGGGTGGACTATCGTTTCTGACGATAATTGTCCGGTCGTTCGCTTCATGACGCGCCTCGTTCGTTCTTGCGATCGCACTCAATTTTTTCAATTTATTGGTCGCGAAAACACTGACGAACAATCACGCTTGCTATTTCGCGAGCTAAATTCAACGCCCTGGAGTCTGCTCCTCATCGATGATGCAGGGCATCATATCCAGGGTCCGGAAGCCATTCCCTTCATTTTGAAAAACTTGCCCTCAGGCCGACTGGCTTGCGTGGCTTATCTGATCCCCGGCACCATGTGGATCACCCGGACGCTGTACATGTACGTATCACGCAATCGCCGTAAAATCGGCAATCTGAGCGTGGCTGCGCAATCCACAGAATCCGGGAAAAACGCTGCTTGATACCCGCCAGCGATTCGCCTGCATCTCCTGTTTCAACTATTCGAAAAATCATCCACATCGACATGGATGCATTCTTTGCCTCGGTAGAGCAGAGAGATGAACCGGCTTATCGCGGAAAACCGCTTGTAGTAGGCGGCTCACCCGATTCGAGGGGAGTCGTCGCAGCCGCCAGCTACGAAGCACGTCGCTTCGGCATTCACTCGGCCATGCCGTCCCGTACCGCGGCGCAGAGATGCCCGCAGCTAATCTTCGTTCGACCCCGCTTTGACGTCTACAAAGCAGTTTCTCAGCAGATCCGCGAGATCTTCTTCGAATACACCGACCTGGTGGAACCGCTTTCGCTCGACGAAGCCTATCTGGACGTGACCACCAACAAGCGGGGATTGCCCTCCGCGACGCTCATCGCCAGAGAAATCAAAGAACGCATTCTTGAAGAAACGCAGCTGACGGCGTCGGCAGGCGTTTCAATAAACAAGTTTCTGGCAAAAACCGCATCCGGCATGAAAAAACCGAACGGTCTATTCCTTATCACCCCGGACAAAGCCGAAGCGTTCGTGGAAACACTGGCCATCGAGGATTTCTACGGCATCGGCAAAGTCACCGCCGAGAAAATGCGAGGACTTGGCATTTTCACAGGCGCAGACTTGAAAAAATGGAGCGAGGAAGAACTCTTCCGCAAATTTGGCAAGACAGGACGCTATTATTATAAAATCGCACGCGGGCAGGATGATCGCATCGTGGAACCAAACCGCATCAGCAAATCTATTGGCGCGGAGGAAAGCTTCGCGGTAGATCTTGTCCAGCGCCGCGATATGCTTTCAGCGCTTGCCGAAATAGCAACCACGGTAGAGAAGCGCCTTGGCGAAAGCCGAAACGGGGGGCGCACGGTCACCCTCAAAGTCAAATACGCTGATTACAAGCAGGTAACACGCAGCAAAACATTTTTGGAATCGGTAAAGGATGCCGAGCAGTTGCTTGATATCGCCACCGAACTTCTCGATTCTACAGAGGCTGACAAAAAGAAAGTAAGACTGCTGGGCATCTCGCTCTCGAACCTTGACTCCGAGAGCGATTCCGACGACTACAAACAGCTCACCATTGAACTGGGCTGAGTTGTTTTTTCAAGCACGGATACGATTTGCTCGAATTTTTGTTCATCTAGCCAATGCGAATTCCCGATTGAAAAAGAACGGGCAGCAAAATCTTTCGCATTCGGCATAGATTCCTGCGGCACTATCCGCCGGAGATAGTCGTAATCACTTAGCTGATGAATGAACAAGCGTGTAACGCCAAGTCCACTTCTCCACAATTGATTCATGATAGCGTCGCGCTGCGATTCCGAATCTGCAAGAAGCATCAAGAACGGCCAGCTTCCTTCGCATCCCTGCGTTTCCTGCAAAACCTTCAAGCCAGGAAGTTCTTTTAAAACTTCAATTCGTTTCAGCGCTCTTGATCTGTTTGACTGAACAAACTCAGGCAATCGTGAAAAGGCATTTACACCAACACGTTTCCTGAACGAATCAAATACATAGGAAGGAATGTCAAAATCAAAATGCTCCCCGACCGCACGAACCAGATCACCACGATCGAGATACCGACGCAAATCCTTGCCATAGAACCAGTTCATTGCCGTCGGATTGTAGAAAAACGTCAGCCCGACCAATTCAATAATGCGTTCGATGTTCAACAGTACATTTTTCTTGATTCTCTTCTGCGCTTGTTTGCGAAGTTCTGCGCGAATACACTCATCGCGTACCGAAATAATTCCGCCGTCAAAAAGTGAAAGTCCCTTACCATATGCAAGACTATAAACAACAAAGTCGGCATCGCTGCCGAGCGGCTTAGAATCACGCTTTGCGCCGAGGGCTTGCGCCGCATCTTCAATAATATACGTCCCCGATCTCTTTGCGATTTCTCGAACCGGTCCGAGATCGACAGGCAAACCAGCCAGGTCGGTAGGCACAATCGCTGCAATCGAATCATCGCAAATGCGTTCAAGCATTCTGATATCAAATTCACAAGATGAAGCAGCAGTGTCGCAGAGCACAAGCTGAACTCCGGCGGCATGAGCAGCTATCGCCAACAATGGACATGTATACGCCGGCACTATAACTCGCGACCTACCGCTTAACTTTTTTACAGTGTCAAACGCAAGCGACAGGCAAAGCGTCCCAGAACTGTAAACATCGATTTCCGGAAGCTGCAGGTACTTAGCAAGTATGAGCTCGAAACTTTCTTTCTCACCGCGAACCAATGCTCCAAGCAAATCGCTTGCCAAAAGCGGCATCCCGGCGGTTGGTGGCAGTTCAAGTCCCATGAGTCCCCGCGATGTTCGACTCTTTAGAATCGGCCGAGAGTACTTTAGTATCAGACTCGAACACATGTTTGAAACGAGAGATCAGCGAACGCAAAAGCCAGTTTCGCACATAGACTGCGTGGCGTGTCATGGTGAATTTGGCGCCGAGAGACGCTTTTACTTTCGGATCTGTCCATCCTGCAATGTAAGTCTTCAGTCCACGCTTCAACGCATATTCGAGGTTTTGAAACCAACTGACAAAATACAAATTGAAATTCCTGGCTTCCGGATAAACGAGCCCGATGTATTTATCCACCAGACAATCGTTAATTACAAAACAAACGTTATAACCGATTAGTCGTCCGTCAATTTTGTAGCAGAATACGCGCCCTCCGGCATCCGAGTTCTGAAGAAGGTCTCTAAAAAATCCCCTGGTCAACAAATCAAAGTGTATTTCACTTTGTTGGAAGACAGACAGGTACATGTCGTAGAGAACGCGCAGAAATTCTTCGTCAAAAAATTCTTTTGCACCACAATGCAGTTCTTCTATCTGCATATTAGAACCCTCGCGCAATTTCTTACGAAACTCTTTGCGACGGGTTTTCGACAGCCTCTGCAGGTACTCATCGACAGAACTGAAGTCAATCGGTACATACGCGAGTGCCTGTCCCTCAACAAGCAAGAAACCGGATTCACTTAATCGATTCAATAAATACTCCGCTCTTTCATTTTCATATGGACTTAGCAGAGGTGATTGCTGCGGCAGATCTTTTACAATACACAACTGTGCTTTCTGCTTATGCATCTCCTTAATTAACGCCTTGATGAACCCATCATAGTTCTGCAAATCAGGATATTGCGAATACTCAGTGGCGGTGGTTCCCAAAAACAAAGTTGAATGTGACAAGAATAATCTTGAGAAGGGTATTTTGATAAGGGAATTTTTCAGCGCCAGATCATCGACAGTGGTCAGCATGTCGAAATTAGCTTTGAATGCCGGCGTCTTAATTCCACTTGTCTCAATTTCAAACGCAGAAAAACCCTCTGGCGGATTTTTCAAAAACACATCCGCCAGATAGTCAGGCTCGATCGAGTTCAACAATTTTGTTTTGTTGCTGCCGACTTCTGCTTTCGATTTATTCGCGCAACGGGTTACCATGAGCACTTCCTCAAGGTGCTCATTTTATCACTGACATCCCTGTCTCTACCAAAACGGCATTTAAGGAGTATTATGAGCAGAGGCTCAGGATCTATTATGAACTCGTTAATTGCGAATACTCAACGGGCGCCCGTGAGGCGCCCCTACCAAAGATCCACGCGGATAAGCAAAAGATCCACGCGGATAAGCAAAAGATCCACGCGGATAAGCAAAAGATCCACGCGGATAAGCGAAAGCTCCAAAGGGATCAGCGAATGCTTCACCGGGATCCGCCAAAAACCCATATGGATCCGCCAAAGCGCCATGCGGATCTTTTTCCGCCTGGCTTGCGCATTGCTGGTCTTGCCATTTTTGGCTTCGTGCCAGCCCGAAGAAGCCGTCGAGCCTTCAACTCCGGACCCCGCGCCACTTCCGCAGACAAGCAAGCAGAAGTATTACATGCGTGGTTACATTAACAAAACTGGCAAGTTCGTAATCCCTCCTCAATTTATAATAGCCAACTCATTTAGCGAGGGTTTGGCGCACGTTTGCGATCCACGCGGTTCTTACATCGATAAGACCGGCAAGTTCGTTATCGATAAACCGTATTATGTTGGCGGTGATTTTCACGAAGGATTAGCATGGGTCGCAGTGCCGAAAACAAAATGGTCCGACGTAAATCGTCCAGGCGATCAGCTTCTTTATGGTTTCATCGATAAAACCGGCAAGCTTGTTATTCCTGCAAAATACCGATTTGTTGGCGATTTTTCCGAGGGACTTGCACTTGTGATGCCACAGGGTGCCGAAAAAATGGGCTTTATCGACAAGACTGGAAATATGGTTATTGCACCGAAGTATGTGGTCAGTCTCGATTCCAATCAGCGCGACTTGCCCCAGTTCCACCATGGCACAGCTGTTGTAACCACTGATAAAGACAAAGACATCTACATCGACAAAAATGACAGGCCAGTCAGCAGCAAGCAAATATCCGAATACGAACATCTTATGCGGCTTGATGACGATCAAGGGCTCGAGCATTTCGAAGAAGAAGGGATGCACGGCTTTAAAGATCGCAATGGCAGAATTGTGATTCCAAAAGTCTATCCCAAAGCAAAGCCTTTCCATGATGGGCTTGCCGCAGTGCGTGTCGATGACAAACGCTGGGGCTTCATCGATAGATCCAGAAAAATGGTGATTGCACCAGACGACAAATACGAATACGGAAATTTCAGCGAAGGGCTTTGCGTCGTGCGTCCATGCCGCACCGAGGAAATAAAAGCACTTGCAGAAAAAACAGATTGGAAGCAGGTGAGCAGCGATGAGATTCGCAAGATCAAGGTTCCTGAGCGCGGAGGCGAGTGCGGCTTCATCGACAAGACAGGAAAGCTGGTCATACCGATGAAATATGAAACAGCCGAGGATTTTAAGGACGGTCTGGCACTGGTGGAATTAACAGTCGATGAAGGACAGGTTAAGCAGAAGCACTTTCCATTTGAATATTCCGTCGACAATAACACGCTTATTTTTCCATTGAAATTAAACGATACAGACGATAAGAACGAGCCGTAAACAGGCTTTGCGACCTTGTGACAAAACAAAGATTTTGCGTGCGTAAGTTCACCATTGTTCTGCATGCGTTCCCGATTTATTTTGAAGATCCACCTCCCCACAATCTGGCAAAATCTCAGCCATGCTAAGGCTGCTACGTGGGAGTTGAAACCAATGACACATGCATACGAGCCACCGTTTGAATCCAAGCCTGCAGAGAAGAGCAATGCAGGACCAGGAGCAGCAGCAACACGCTTACAAGAAGAAGCTACAGTCAGCCGTGTAAACCATATTGATGATAATTTCAAAAATTGCTTGGATAATGCGAAAGACAATCACCAGTCCACTATGTGCGGCGTAAATGCTGAGCAAGCCTGGGACAAAGTGATGAACGAGGCTTACAAAGAATTGCGTGCACAATCAAATTCAGAACAGAAGTCAGGTCTGCAATCATCCGAGCAGGAATGGATCAAATTCAGAGATGAAGAATTCAAATCCATACGCGAACTCTATGCTGGTAATGGTCAAGGCACAATGGTTCGCCCATGGATCACTGAAGCCCAGTCGAACATAACCAAAGAAAGAGCAATCGAATTGCAAAACAGAGCTGGAAATGATACCAACGGTTCCGTTGCAGATCGTTCTTCCACGGACAATCCACCAGACATAGCAAAGGCTGATTGCAGCATGATGAAGATTGATTGTCTTGGCGCAAACTATGAGGACTGGGATAAAGCTTTGAATGAAAATTATCAGGGACTCAAGTCTTTGCTTAATCCAGATCAACAAGAACAACTGCTCAAGACCCAACGCCAGTGGCTAAAATTCAGAGATGCAGAGTTCTCATCGATCGACTCTTACTTCGACTCGAAGTATGCCGGCAATCGCCTCGAAGCCTTAGATGCAAAAATCGACCTCGTGAGAAAACGCGCACTTCACCTGCAACATCAAAAAGAAGTAGCAGGCGATTCAAACCTCTAAATTCCAAGAAAATGGTAGAGGCGCCTCACGGGCGCCATTTAATGGCGGATCTTAACGGGCGCCCATGGGGCGCCCCTACCAAATATTCCTTAAGAGGCGGCTTTTAGCAGGTTGTTTACGCGGTTTGTGCAGCGAGAGCGCCAACCAATTTGTCGAGCCTCGCTCCACGCGATCCCTTAATTAAAATACAGGTATCATTGTCCATTCGCCTGCGCAGCTCTTCTTCAGCGATCTGCATGTCCTGGCAATGAACCACTTCAAAAGCTGCACCAGATGCTCCAGCAAAAATATGCCTGGCTAAAGTTCCAACAGTAATCAGTAAACTCACCGGGTTGGCTTTCAACCAGCCGCCAAGTTCTTCCAGAAGCGCTGGGCCCTGCGCACCCAGCTCCAGAAGATCTCCCAAAACAACGAACTTGTTTTTCTGAGGAAATGCATTTCCATCACGCAAGGCCATTATGGCGGCTCGCACCGACTCAGGATTTGCATTGTAAGACTCATCAATTATCAACGCGCCGTTTGGCGCATGCACACGATTGCCTCTTCCCCCGACAGTCTTGAAGAACTTTAACCCGTCGGCAATTTCAGCATCAGTTAAACCAAGCACCCGCCCAGCCATAACCGCACACCATGCATCGGAAATAAGCGGCATTCCGTGAGCCTTCACTTCAAAAAGCTGCTCACTGCCTTTAATTTTGAAACAAGTTTTCTCTGGATCCGCCTCAACAATTTCAATGTTTTCTTCCTCGAAAATATGAATTGTTCCATTGAAAACAGCTTTCGCGCGATTCACCAGAGCCTCACTGTTACTTCCGAGAATCGCGACACCGCGAGTAGGATGTAAATGCTCAAGCAATTCACATTTTGCAATTGCAATATTTTCGCGCGAGCCCAACAATTCAATGTGCGCAGTTCCAACATTGGTGATGATACCGACATCAGGCAGCGCGCATTTGGCAAGCTGCTCAATCTGCCCAAGCCCACGCATAGCCATTTCTATCACAGCCACTTGCGTGTCATCAGGCATCGCCAGTAGTGTCTTAGGCACACCAAATTCATTGTTCTCGTTTTTCGCAGAGTATTGACAGCGGCGACTGTTGCAAAATACCGCAGCACACATCTCCTTTGTTGTTGTCTTGCCGGAAGAACCTGTAATACCCACAACACGCGGACTTATGCGCTGCCGCCAGTTACGCGCAAGCTGCTGATATGCCAGCAGAGTATCGTCAACCGCGATTAAAGGAAAGGTTTTGCTTCCAATCGAATAGTGTGCCCTCTCCTGAACTATGGCTCCAATAGAGCCAGCGACAAACGCATCACCGAGGAAATCATGCCCATCGAATTTCTCCCCGGGAAATGCAATGTACCATTGCCCCTCGCCCAGCAGCCGCGTATCGCTCACAAGCGGTCCGGCATCATTTGACATCATGCCCGATGCAAGCCGCGCCTTGCAAACTTCCATTATTTCTTCGCCACTAAAAACAGCCGTCATGCCACAGTTCCTAAGACAACCCGGCATCATTTTATACGATTGAAAAGCCAACCGGCATCAAAGCCCGACACAAATCCGCGCGTTCAGACAGACAAAAACAGGTCGCCATTATCACTGGCGACCTTTCATTGCGAGCCTTGTGGCTAAGACTTAGCCTACGGTTGCTTCTTGCTTGCTCGACTCTTCAGCATTAGCATTGGCGTACTTTGCCGCATCTGCCGGGCTGATCTTCATTTGTTGAGTCGTTTTATTACGAGTGGTCAGCTCTTTGGTGAGCATCCGGCTCGCAAAATTGCTGCGCGGCCTTACCTGTTGTGCTGTGTTGTCTGCTTCTGCCATAACATAACCTCCAGGAAACGCCTGTATTTGCAGAGGGATAACGGGCTTCTATAAATAGGCGACGAACGCCACGCCTCTGTCATATTAGGCTAAATGCGACTTGTTGGCAACCACGAAAAGCTGCTGTTTAAGCGCATTTAACCGGAACACACGTAGTGATACTAAAGTATATAAGTTCTATATCAGCCGGACCGCAGCCGCAAAACAGTCCTTTTGCTCAGCGTAAAGCAGTCGTGACCAGGCTTTCACACCATAATTCCGCTCGATGACAAGCACGTATAATCGGCTTAAGCTAACTAAGGTCTAAATCATGCCTGATCACATTTCTTCAACCGCGTCCCTTTCGAACAAAGCGCGAGAACTGGAAAAACTGGGTGGGTGGACAAAACGCAGACACCTGCTCGATACGAAGGACCTGAGTGCAGATGAGCTTGCTACATTATTGAAAGCTGCAAGCATCTGCAAGGAAATAATGAATAGCGGGGAAGGACCGCAAAATCTTCTGGCAAACAAAACTGTGGCGAATCTCTTTTACGAGAATTCAACTCGCACGAGAAGCAGTTTTGAACTTGCGGCCAAACGCCTGGGCACTACTGTCATTAACGTTGATATAGCATCGTCATCAGTAGCCAAAGGCGAAACCATCATAGATACTGGCAGAACGCTGATTGCCATGGGCGTCGACGCGCTGGTGCAGCGACACAGTTCGTCGGGGTCGGCCTTACAAATTGCTCGTGAGTTCGGCTCGCAGGTGCACGTCATCAATGCCGGAGACGGCTGGAACGCGCACCCAACGCAAGCATTATTGGATTATTTCACCATGTGGGAACTACGCGGAGACGTGCGTGGTTTGAAGATTGCCATCGTCGGCGATATCACGCACAGCAGAGTTGCTCGTTCAAACATATGGTTGCTTAAGATGATGGGTGCTGATATCCATATTGCTGGACCACCCACATTGCTGCCTCCCGAGCTGAGCAAAGCCGGCGTAACGGTGCACACTCAGCTGGAACCGGCAATTGAGAATGCTGATTTTATAATGGTCCTGCGCTTGCAACTTGAGCGACAAAAGCAAGGGCTCATTCCGAGCCTGGGCGAATACAAGCGAATGTATAGAATGGATCACGCCAGACTGCAGCTTGCTTCCGAGCGCGCGCGAGTATTTCATCCCGGTCCGATGAATCGCGACATCGAGATTACACACGCGCTTGCCGATGACCCAGAGAGATCACTTGTTAGAACTCAAGTCGCCAATGGCGTGGCGGTGCGAATGGCTGTTCTTTACCTTCTTCTATCAGGCACGGAGACAAAATAATGACTTCGAAATTGTTGATCAAAAACGGATTGCTGATTGATCCATCGACACAAACCGAAGTAAAAGAAGACATTCGCATAGAAAGCGATCAGGTAGTTGAACGTGGCGTCGGCTTGAAAGAGCGCGGCGATGAGGACGTTATTGATGCGCATGGCTGCTGGGTTTCACCGGGGCTCGTCGATATGCATACTCATCTGCGCGATCTTGCGCAGAAAGACAAGGAAGATCTTCACACTGGCACAAGATCTGCAGCAGCAGGTGGATTTACCACCGTCGTGGCAATGGCTAACACGGAGCCTGTCTTAGATAGCGGGCCGAATTTATCGTTGTACTTGCAAAAGATCAGCAGAAATGCCGTTATTGAAGTATTGCCGGTCGCTAGCGTCACGAGAGGACTGGCAGGACAAGAACTGACTAACATGGTTGAACTGTCAGAGTTGGGAGCGGTTGCATTCTCGGATGACGGGAAGCCGATTCAAAACCTTGTCGTGTTGAGGCGCGCACTCGAGTACGTGAAATTGACAGGCAAGGTAATCATCAGCCATGCAGAAGATTCGGATCTTGCCGAAGGCGGCTGCATGCACGAATGCTCGAGATCCACGTCGCTCGGATTGCAAGGCATTACGTACGCATCCGAAACAGTTGCCGTTGCAAGAGAATTAGAGATGGTACGAGTCACCCGCAGCCCATACCATTTCACTCACATATCTTGCGCGCCATCTGTTGAAAAGATTCGCCAGGCACAGGCAGAGGGACTGCCAGTAACCGTTGATGTGACACCACATCATCTTGCGCTAAATGTGGAGATGATGACGGAGTACGATACCAGCTACAAAATGAATCCACCTCTGCGCGACAATCGCGATCAGGAAGCACTTGTGCAGGGGATAAAGGATGGAACAATAAGCGCCATCGCAACAGATCATGCACCTCATACAGATCTGGAAAAATCCTTGCCGTTCACTTCGGCTCCCTTCGGAATTATCGGTTTGGAAACTGCTTTTCCAATCTGCTGCCAGGCACTTGTAAAAGCTGGTCATATTACGCGCTTGAAACTAATAGAGTTGTTCACGACTGGTCCGGCGAAGATTCTAGATCTCGAGCTACCTTCACTGAGCATAGGTTCCAGAGCAAACATATGCATTATAGATCCGGACTACCGCTGGACATACGATGCGAAACAAGGACTTTCACGCTCGCATAATTCTCCCTGGACCGGCAAGGAATTACAGTCCAAAGTAATGTGCACGATTTTCAAAGGAAAGATAGTATTTCAAGCGAGCCAATTGAAAGACCGTTTCTCTATCCGTGCATGAACAGAACGAACGAAATATCTTCAAGACCACGTCTAAAAAGACGCTCCACCTCCTCGTCCCAGCAGTTCTATGATCTCTACGTTTTCAATTTCAGGCAAAAGAAAATCGTGAGTTAGATCTTGCTGCGAAAGATTTGCTTCGGGGTTGTTTGTCATAAGTGTGAAATCATACAGAAACAGCGATTAACGCTTCCTTGCCTTTTCGGCTTCCAGCAGGGCATAGGAGCGTTTGCTCATTACCGAAGCCTGCTCTAATTTTCCTGAACGAGCATAACATTCAGCAAGATAATTTAGCGATGTGCTGAGTCTCTTAAAGTCGTTGACACCTGGCTTTTCCAAAATGCTCACCAGGCGCTCAAGCAGCGGCGTAGCTTCTGCGTACTTGCCCTGTACGCGATAACAGTCCACTAATCTAAAAAGGGCATCAACTACACGCAGATCATTTACTCCATACCGCTGCTCATCTCTTTTCAGCGCCTTCTTGTTCCAAAACTCTGCTTCTACATGATTGCCTTGCTGCAGACAACAAAAACCCAACAACTTCATTACTGATGAGATCTGTTCATGATCTGGAGCACAGCCCTTTAGAAGGAGAAGCGCTTCCTTCGCTTTAGCCTCCCCTTCCTTGAATTTCTTATCTTGAACATAACACCTCGCAAGGTCAAAGAGAATTAAGCCGACCCTTGGCTCGCCGCTTTTATACTCTTTCTTCGCAACTGCCAGGCATCGCTTGTAGATGGGTTCCGCTTTTGCGAACTTCCCTTGCTGTTGATAACAATTTGCCATATCCCAGAAGATTTCTGGGAGAAAACGATCGTTCAATCCACGCGATTTCTCAATTAGACCAAGCTGCTGCATATAGATGGACTCTTCCTTATCATGTTTATTTTGCTCATGACAGCAACACGCAAGCATCTTCAGGGTTCCAATAATCGTTTGGTCCGTGGGCTCAAGCGAACTCTGCCGTATCCGTAATTCGCGATCTGATACGGTCTCTGCCTCCGCATATCTATGTAGGAAAATAAGACAATGGGCAAGATTAGACAGGCTAGGGGCCAAATCCGCATGATTGTACCCTACCAATTTTTCCCTGCACTCAATCGCTCGCCGAAACAATTTTTCAGCGTGCA
The DNA here is from genome assembly GCA_044358055.1 of Obscuribacteraceae bacterium (SeqCode). Lineage (GTDB taxonomy): Bacteria > Cyanobacteriota > Vampirovibrionia > Obscuribacterales > Obscuribacteraceae > JAIEPM01. The sequence continues at coordinate 113,178 of JBIKOL010000002.1, read as the reverse complement.
GAAAGTCAGAGTTTCGCTCATACTGCTCGCCTTTGTTGTCCAGCTGCTCCGCGAGCTCCGCTGTCTTAATCGGCTTTGCCATTAGTTCTTCAAACTGCATGTCCTCCTTTTTCTGGCGAACCAGTTTAGGAACTTGCGCCTGATGCCTCACCCTGGTATTTTTCTTCTGCTGATTTGCATAGAAGAAAAATACGAATACAAGGACAACGGCACATGCAGTGGCAAGAGCAAAGTTGCGGTACTCTCGCGAAGATCGGCCAGCTGTGTTTTTCTCTCTGGGCACTTTGTCCAGTGTAATGCGCTCAAGCACTTCACTCAACTTCCTGGCAAAATCAGAAGCCGTCTGCGGTCTGTCAGCTGGATCCTTGGCCAGCCCCCACAAAGTAACATCCGCCAGTTCTCTGCGTATATCTATTTTGCGACTCAAATCCGACACCGTAGGCGGTGGCGCAGCAGCATGCTTTTGCATTACATCCAATAGTGAGTCACCAGTGAACGGCGGTTCACCACTTAGCGTTTCGTACATGACACAGGCCATGGAATACAAATCGGAACGACCATCTACTGGCTTACCCAGACACTGTTCCGGGCTCATATACGAAGGAGATCCTATAACCGCACCAGATTTAGTCAAGTTCAACTCAGCACTTCCGTCTTCGCCAAAGACTTTCGCGATGCCGAAGTCCACCAGCTTCACAGTTTCAGCGCCGCTGTCTGTGCGACATAACATTATATTTCCCGGTTTTATGTCACGGTGCACCATCCCAGATTGATGCGCCTGGTTGAGTGCGGATAATGCCGGCAGAAAGACATCTTTGAACTTCTGCAATTGCAAGCGTCCATGCTTTTTCATTTCATCTGCGAGCGATAATCCTTCCAAATATTCCATAACGAGATAGGGCTGCTCGTCTTTGGAAACCCCGAAGGATATGGTTTTTACAATGTTCGGGTGCTCCAATGCACTCGTAAGCCTGGCTTCGTTTTGAAAGCGCTTGATGCCTTCTTCTCCACGTACTGCAGACCTGGAAAGAACTTTGACAGCCACCAGCCGATCCAATTGTTTCTGGCGCGCCTTATAGACAAGCGACATTCCGCCTTTTCCGAGCAACTCTAATATCTCGACACTCTCAATTTGAGGCGGCGCGATTTCTTGAAACTGCCCTTCTTGTGGAAGATTTGGATCTGCATTGTTCGGCATAAGATTGTCATTATACAGAAACTCGCGTATTCCCGATATACGGTACCGCACCCACCTTCGGTCGCTTCACTCTATACCCATAAATAAGTTACGCAGCGCACCTCAGGGAGCCGATTTGCAATTTTTCTGACATTTTCAATCCTTTAATTTGCGCCTACCATCAGTGTCTTGTTAGAATCCAAATAGAACTGACGCAATAAATTTCGTCAGGCAGCAGAACAGAAATCCATCAACCGAGTTCCAAGCCTATTCCGAAAAGAAATGGGAGATAGCGAATTGCACTATATGAGCAAAAACAAGATCAATGATCTAGCTTCCGCTGGTTTACGGAGCGGAGATCAGTTTAGCCGTGAAGAGTTCCATGCAATTTATGAAAACATGCCAGAAGATTTCTTTGCCGAACTCATCGATGGAACCGTATTTGTGCGCCAGTCTCTTGCGCGAAATCATGGTCTGAAACACCTACGCCTGGGTTCTTTGCTGGACAGATACCAGGCCGCTACCCCAGGCATCGAAGCAGCAGATAACGCTTCAGTCTTCTTAAGCGAAATAGATGAAGTTCAACCCGATCTTCTGTTAAGGATACTTCCAGAATATCGAGGAGTTTCGAAGAATACTTATGATAATTACATCGACGGTCCACCTGAATTAGTTGTGGAAGTTGCTCACAGCAGCAGAGCGATCGATCTTCACAAGAAACGCGAACGATACCTAAAATTTGGCGTAAAAGAGTACATAGTTTATTGCGTCAAACCCGAAGAGATTTATTGGTTTGATTTTTCGAAACGCACAAACAAGGCAGTAGGTCCTGATCCGGACGGCATTTATCGCTCTATAGCGTTTCCCGGCTTATGGATTGATGAACCAGCATTATTTTCCATGGACTTTGACAGATCTATGAAAGTCCTGGAAGCAGGATTGCAAAGTCCCGAGCATACGACTTTTGTAGTTCAGTTACGATCGTGCAAGCTTTAGAAATGCACTGATTTTAATTTTTCGCATCGGAGGAGGAGGAGCCGGCAGGCTGCCGGCGCTCCCGGCAGATCCCGACGCTTTCGTCTCCGAGTATAAGATTGCTGCGGTAGAGATCTTGAATGGTCTCAACATAGGACAGGATCTGTTCTACCGGGCGGACGATGCCTTCGCGTGCAAGCATACGTTCGAAAAGATTTTTGTAGGACTTAGATTCAGAGGCTTCTTCCATCATTAATGCAAGATGTTTGGATATTGGATGGATTCTTGCTTCTTCGTCTGATGGATCTCTGTAGAATGCAACAATCTGCTCCGTCCAATCCGGCTCCGGCAATCGTTCGATGCCCTCGTCGCCGTGGAGCAGCTCTTGATGCAATTGGTAAATTGAGAAGCTATAGTTCCTCATTATTAGCGTCGGATTGGTCACAGGCTTTCTGCTGGCGGGATCCGTATCATTACTGAAATCAGGCTCGAGCAATCTGGAATATTTCAGTGCGCGTGCTTCCAGAGTATTGACGCGGTGCCACTCGAAATCAGCCATTTCTGCGGCGAGCGCAACCGGCAGTTGCTCTTGAATCGATGCGATGTACTCAGGAAACTTTTCACCAATCTGCACCAGTACATATCCTTTAGCTTGGTGGCAATGAAAATACATATCGACCGCATCGTTCCACCAATCACCAAGAATCTTTTTCGTTACCGGATAAATCATTTGCATCGCTGTCAGCGCGCCAGCTTCGGTGATTCTAGCGTAGAGATCAAGCTCTTCTGCATGTGCGGGAGTAAATCCGCCTTCTTTGGGACTCCGAGCTGAAGATTCTAAAGATTCGACAATTTCTCTGCGAACAAATTTGTCTACCACGACGTGTGCAAAAACAGATTCTACTTTCGCGAGATTCACAGCAGTTTTGCCGCGCTTTTGCCTGCGAGCAGCTGGCACTGCCGTGCTTGTGGATTTGGCATTGCTTTCGCATTTGGTAATGCTTTCGAATTTGGCACTAGTTCTGGATTCAGCGCTTGTAGGTACCGTTGCTGAATGAGAGCCTAGCGAACGAGCGCCTGGTATGGAAGAATCTTCTACAACGGCAATGCGTTGTAACGCATTTTGCTCATCCCAAATGCTTTGTATGCGGCGAAGCTCTCCCAGAATGTGGTCGAAATCGGGGAAATTTCCATCACGCTCAACCATAATGCCTTTTGGTTTGGCGCGTTGCAACACCAGTTCGAGCATTTCGAAAACGGGGTCACAGACTGGCTCTGAATGCGTATCAATAGCCTTGCCTTCATAATAATTGTGGCCAGCAAGATGGATTTGCACCACTCGATCCGTCGGAATAAATTTCAAAAACTCTGCAGGCTCAAAGCCGTGATTCACTGAATTGACGAAGACATTGTTTATGTCGAGAAGCATTCCACAATCAGCTTGCTCCAGGATTTCAGTTATGAACTCTGCTTCTGAATAGTCAGAACCAGGAGGATTGGGCATGTAGAAGGAAATATTCTCGATCAAGATTGGACGTTCAATAAACTCTTGCGCCTCGCGAATGCGATTGGCGATGTGTCGCGCAGACGCTTTGTTGCGTGGCATAGGCAGTAAGTTATTTACGTAAAATCCATCTGCGCTGGAAAAAGAAATATGATCGCTGAACCAGGGCACATTGAATTTATCCAGCAGTAATTTCAGCTCTTTCAGATACTCATAATTAAGTTCATCTGTACTACCGAGAGACAAATTGATGCCGTGCGATATCAATGGCAGTTTTGCAGCGGCTTCTTCGAGACGCTGCATCGATTTACCTTTTGCAGACATGAACTCTTCTGGTGTGAATTCCAGCCAGTGAATTTCTTCTAGCGAAGCAAGAGTGGCATCATGCATTTCACGACGAAGCCCGAGCCCCACACCAAGCTGGGGCAGTGATGAGTATATTTTATTGAAATTGCTCATGGTTGCCTCGGTGCAGTAGAAAGACGGGGCGGCGCATTGCACCGCCCCTAAGTATTTTACTATTTCGATTTCTTATCGAACGGAGTTATTATCTTGCATTTGCCGATTGGCAACTCAACCTTGCACTTCGGTGTGGGTTGCTCGATCTTGCACTTGCCAATTGGTCCTTCAACCTTGCACTTTGGTGTGGGTTGCTCGATCTTGCACTTGCCGATCGGTCCTTCAACCTTGCACTTTGGTGTGGGTTGCTCGATCTTGCACTTGCCGATTGGTCCCTCAACCTTGCACTTCGGTGTTGGTTGTTCAATCTTGCACTTGCCGATTGGTCCCTCAACCTTGCACTTCGGTGTTGGTTGCTCGATCTTGCACTTGCCGATCGGTCCTTCAACCTTGCACTTCGGTGTGGGTTGCTCGATCTTGCACTTGCCGATCGGTCCCTCAACCTTGCACTTCGGTGTGGGTTGCTCGATCTTGCACTTGCCGATTGGTCCTTCAACCTTGCACTTTGGTGTTGGTTGCTCGATTTTGCACTTACCGATCGGTCCTTCAACCTTGCACTTTGGTGTGGGTTGCTCGATCTTGCACTTGCCGATCGGTCCCTCAACCTTGCACTTCGGTGTAGGCTGCTCGATCTTACACTTACCAACAGGTCCCTCGACCTTACACTTCCCGCCTGGCTGCTCGATCTTACACTTGCCTACAGGTTCATCCACCTTACACTTCGAAATCGGATTCTCGATCTTGCACTTGCCGATTGGCGGAATGTTCAAAACATTTGCATCGCGCCCGTACTGTTGCTCCTGGCGTGAAGCAGAGTTATGCGCCGAATTCGACTGGCGGTCGAGTTCGCGATAAGCTTCGTTAATCCAGTTATTAATACCAGCGTGTTCATCGTGATGATCGTGTTCTACATCTTCGTGTTTGTTGTAATCTTCATTTCTGTCCGTCATTGTCCTATCCCTCCAGCGCGCACGCGCTTCCTTTCCCTTCGCACCTGCCAGAAACTTTTGGTTCTGGGAAGGATGGCGTCACCACTCCTTCCCCAGGTCTACATACTTATTTGATTTCGATATTCGGCAGAATCGGCTTCAGTGGCTTAACTGGGCGAAACTGCTCTCTGCTGCCCTGAGCGCTGTTTTCTGTCGCGCGCGGTGGTTGAGACGGTGAGCTGTCTCTTCCCGAACTCTCAGGTCTGCTACCACCTTCTGCCGGAACTGCCTTCGGAGGACGTATTTCTCCACCATTACCATCGCTCGGATATGCTTGTGGCTTGGTAGGTCTCGGCAGCTCGTTTACGCCACCACCATGTCCACCAGAATTTCCGCTCGAGTTTTCATGCCCTGGCTTAATGGGTCTCGGCAGCTCGTTTACGCCACCACCATGGGCAGGACTCCCATCCTGATTAATCTTCTCGCGGCTGTGTCTCATGAATGAAATCGATTGATTTCCGCGAGAAACATCTCTAATGCCTTCCTTGTCGATTGTGACTTTGGCACCATCACCAAATGTGATTGTGGTGGCACCTGTCTTATCTGTACTTACGGATTTAACGTCACCTTTAACTTTGAATGTGCCGTCCGGATTGACAGTAACTTTGTCTCCCTTGGGCGTGAACAAAGTTTCTTTGCCTTCATCTCTGACAAGAGTGTCTCCGGTAGGTAATTGTTTGACACCATCGGGCTTAATCTTGTCATTGAGCAAATCTCTCAACTTGCCGTTTTCTGCCAGGTCCTTCAAGTGTTCCTTTATATTGGATTCCGAACCAGCCGAATTTGCCGGATTCTTGCCATCCTTGATCAGCTGCTGCAAAGACTCTGCAATGCCACCACCAGCGGAGGCGGCACTGCCGCTCTGATTATCACTAGAGCTTGGCTTTGTCGAATTGACAATCTTGCTCTCAGCAGCGGATTGTGCGCTGCTGTCGCCAGACGAGGAGGGCTTTACTGAGTCCTTCTTAATAGATTCAGCAAGAAAATCCTTCATCAAATTGTTATGAGCTTGTTCACTAACCGATGAAGATTCCGCTGTTGCTGCGGAGTTTTTGATCTCGTCATCGCCCTGCGTTAATTGATCTGCCATTATGCTGGTCCTCCAGTATTATGGATACGCAACACACCCCTAACTCGCCGTAACAGGCAAGCACATCACAATTGCGAATCCTGAACTTTTGTCAACCAGCCGTATTTCAACCTGATGCGCTTAGTATGCTTCACGCAGCGCCTTGAAACAACCTGTATTTGCGCAGTCCCTTTGCGCTAATCCGCAGAGAGAACTCCTTCTGTATAATTACTGAACTGCAGCACAATCGGCGGCGCCTGCGCTTTGAAGGAGGGATAAAAATCAAATGAGCAAAGGCATACTAATTGAATCATTGTCATGGAAAGATGCAGAACCGCATTTTACAACTGATGCTGTTGTAGTGATTCCACTCGGTGCTGCAAGCAAAGAACACGGATATCACTTGCAATTGCAAAACGACAGAACGCTTGTTGAATACTTGAAAGAAGAAGTGTTGAACAATTCCAATGTGCTCGTTTTACCCACCGTAACTTACTTCTACTATCCTGCTTTTGTTGATTACCCTGGTTCAATTTCACTTTCAGCAGACACATCAACTAACATTATTGTGGAAATTTGCCAGAGCATTTCCAAATTTGGTCCGCGTCGTTTTTATGTGCTTAACACTGGTGTCTCAACAATCACAGCGCTTGAAAAATCGGCTGATTCATTGAAGGCAGAAGGCATCATCCTTCTATATACAAATCTCGAGCTTGCGCAAAGTCCAGCGTGCGAAGAAATATCCACCCAGGAAGGTGGCAGCCACGCAGACGAAGTCGAAACATCTATGATGCTATACATTGCACCCGAAACCGTTAACATGAAGCTCGCAACAAATTTTTATTCAACTGAAGGCGAAGGTCCCCTCAGGCGGCAAAAAACGCCTGGTAGCTGCTTTTCAGAAAGTGGCGTCTGGGGAGACGCCACATTGGCAACACGAGAAAAGGGTGAGAAGGTAGTAAAATGTCTGGTCAGGAATATATTGCAAGACATTGAGTCCTTGCGGCAAATACCGCTCTCTTAGGAAACAAAGCTGAACGTGTTGCTCACTCAAATCAAAAAGCAAATACAGCACCAGGAAATCGCCCTTGCAATGTTTTTGCTGGCACTTTGTGTTTATAAATTTCCTCTTCAGCATTACGTGACCATGGCACGCTTTCAGCACTATGGAATTTGCCTGTACATTTGGGCACTCGGTTTTGTCTTGCAAACTGTGTGGTCATGGAAATATTTGACTGCGCGCGGGCGCGCCTGCTTAATCAGCACAGCCTTTTATGTCGGCGTGTTTGCAATAATCTTCTATCAAAGTCCATGGCTTGATATTCGCATGGCAGTCCAAACAGAAGAGAATGAAATGATGCGCATGATGTATGCTGCACTCTGCGCATTTCTTGGATTTATCGTTTGCATTTTCTGGCTTGCCTGGGTGCTGGAACGCAATGCAACACAAAAAGGAAGCACCCCTTGAAAAAACTTGTCTTGATGGTTGGTGTACCTGGTTCTGGAAAGAGTACCCTTGCGCAGCGGCTTGCAGACAAAGGCTACTCGGTCTTGAACGCGGACAATATTAGAGAAGAACTCTGGGGCGACCCAACCGATCAGCGCGAACCAGACAAAGTCTTCGAAATATTTTTTCAACGCATGGATGAACTCATGAAAGCCGGCACTGACATTGTGGTTGATAACACCAATACAAATCCGCGCCATCGAGAGCAGGCGATCGGCAGGGCCAGAGCAAAGGGTTACGACGACATTCAATTGTGGATAGTAGATGTTCCACTAGAAATTTGCCTTGAGCGCAATCGGCAACGAAACCGCAATGTGCCAGAGGATATCGTGGCTAAAATGCACAATACGATCAACGGACCAGGGCGCCCCAAAAAGCACGAAGGAAAGATCATCATCGTGCGACCCGGAAAGGAACCCTTCGAATTCAGGTTCTTTCTTCCAAAATGAAACCCGGGAGCGCCGGCGGCTCGCCGGCTTATACTCTCCAAATTCAATGACAGACCCTCTAAAATTATAAGCCGGCGAGCCGCCGGCGCTCCCGGACTTCCATTACCACCATGATCACCTGGCGAACACATTCTTATAAATAGAAAGCAATCCGGCGAGTCCGAATCTCCTCTTATGCTTTAAGGGCGCCCATGAGGCGCCCCTAACGTTATCTTGCTGATTACCTTGCTTATTGAGCAGAACCGAAAAGCATGCGGAGCTCTTCGACCGGGTCAACTGCTGAATCGTAGTCAGCATAGGTTTCGACGTTGGCTTGAACCGGTTCCGGTGCTGCGATTGCATCAGCATCGAACAGTACGAGTTCCGGAAGGTTGCCTGCTGCTTTCATAAGATTTTTAAGGGCGTCGACTTCAGCGGTTACGAACTCCATCGAGAGTCTCTCTCTCACGTTCTGTGCTGCTTTGCCACCTGTTGCTGTCATAACTTGCTATCCCCAAAGACTCATTGCCTTTCCCTTGATTAAAGAATATTCAGCCGGACTGACATCAGTGTGACAACTATGTGTCAGCTTTGTGAATAAATTGGAGAACGGTCCTTGTGACCGTTTCCAAAAAACCCAAAACGGCTCAATCGCCCTCCACGTGGGGTGTTCGTGCGAGGCGCTGAACTTAACCAGTTCCAAATCCCAATGGAAGGAATGGTACGTTAAGTTCTACACATTTGCCCTGTGCAAAAATACCTTTATTCTCTGCACAATCATGCAGAACCCCGTCCTTGCGAAAAATGCGGACATTAAACGAAAGCTGCCGGCATCGGTCTGGATTACGGCAGCCCTTCTTGCTGCGTCCATCGAGCCAATCGTGGCGAAGTTTGCCTATCAAAGCAATGTCGATGCCCTGCAATTGATAGTCCTAAAGAACATCATCGGCGCCCTGTTCATGATTCCCATCCTGCGAATGTGGAAAGGCGGCAGTCTCTCTGGATTTAAGGAAATTGCCCCTGCCGGCATCTTGTTGTTTGCGACCAACTCGCTAACTCTGTTTTCACTGAAAACTCTGTCGGTGGTTTTGCTGATCACGATTGTGACCTGTGTTCCGGCGCTGGTAGCGTTGTTGAACAGTGTTCTCGGGCGTGATGCTCTGAGCCCCAGATTTTGGCTCGGCTTCCTTATGTGCTTTGGCGGCGTAGTTTTAACTCTGGACTACAAAGACATATCGGTAAACCTTTTGGGCATAATTTGCGCGCTTGGGGCGGCACTAAGTTCAAGTATTTATCGCGTTCGCATTGAAATTCTCTGCGAGAAGCACATGGCTGCAATCTCGGCGGCACTCAGCTATTCAATACAGGGACTTATAACACTGCTCTTACTACCATGGGCTCTGCCTCTAGGCAAGGATGCCCTGTTGTATGGAAGCTGGATCGGGCTATCGGCGGCACTGGCCAACCTTGCATTTGTTTATGCGTTGAACATGGTTGGTTCAACCAGGATTTCGGTGCTTACCATGGTTCAGCGACCGCTATTGATTATCGCGGCTGCGATTACACTTCATGAAACAGTGAGTGCAATTCAGGCGATCGGAATTGTTCTTGTTATGGTTGGAATACAGCTTGCTCAGGTTAAACGCCTCAATCTGCAAGACGAACCCAATGAATCCAATCCGGCTGGAGACGCAATCGAAGCCAGTGAATCCAATCCGGCTGGAGACGCAGTCGAAGCCAATGCACAAAATGGGCGCCCGTAAGGCGCCCCTACAAGTAAACTACGATTCAGAACACCAGTAAGCCGGGAGCGCCCGCGTCGCATGTTGCTTAGCGAATTTCGCCTTCGACTACGCCCTGTCTGACCCAGAACTTGAAGTTGTTGGATTCCGCCAGACCGTGCTTGTCTTCCATGCTGTAATAGCCTTGTTCCGAATACTTTTCTGCGACTTGCTCAATACGAGCTCTTGCATCAACCAGCTGGGCGCCGCCATGGTTTGCATGCGCATTTATGGCACCCTTCAACGATCCACTGGACTTGCCCGCGGCAACCGGAGCCGCTGCTTGATGCATACGTTGCAGGCGGGCTCTTTGTTCGGAATAGATTTCTTCGTTTTTTGTTTCTTGCTTCTTATTCCAGTTAAACATGATGCTCTCTCCGATTAACTTGTCTCTCTCCGATGCTCTTATCTTCTCTCTTCGCTGTTTCAGCTTTGTCGCGAAATTGTTTCAGGAATGTTTCAGCGAGCAAATCGCAGGCCAGCAAGGACTTAGTCCCTTTTGTTGGGATCCATCAGAGCGACTATAATATGAAGCCGTTACCGGATACGGCTCATCAGGGCAAAATCCGGAATACCCGCCGGCATTTCTAGATTGGAAAATTCCATTGCGCAGTGAGCAAATATCCCCGCTGATTTTTCTCTTCTTCTTTTTGTCGGGCTTGAGCGCACTGATTTTCGAAGTAACCTGGGTGCGCGAACTTGGTTTAACCCTGGGAAACACAGCCCAGGCAACCAGCACTGTGCTTGCCGTGTTTATGGGCGGACTGGCTCTGGGAGCCTTTTTCGGCGGTCGATTCGCTGAAAAGACTCAGCACAAAGCGCTCGCGGTTTACGGTCTGCTTGAGCTGTGCGCAGGAGTTGTGGGCTTGCTCGTGAGCATGGCTCTGCAGGAGTGCAGTTCGTTCTATTTGTGGCTCTATCACAGCCTTTCATTGGGCGCCGAAACAATGGCTGCAGCCCGTTTAATCGTATCGGTTTGCATCCTGACTGTTCCAACCATACTCATGGGCGCGACATTACCCGTGCTGGTGAAGTATCTTGAGGAATATAAGCTGTCATCGCGCATGTTCAGTTTGCTTTATGGCATGAACACACTCGGAGCCTCGGCCGGCGGCCTGCTCGCTTGCTTTCTTGGATTTCCATTTATTGGTTTGCAGGGAACTGTCCAATGCGCTGCAAGTTTGAATGTACTGATTGGGATGTTTTCTATTTTGATCTGGCGCAGGAGCCCAGCGGGAGGAAAAGCAGGGGAGGAGCTGAGTGCCGGATCGTCATTCAAAGAGGCATCTGGTTCTGCGGGCGGGACGGTCGCGACCCCGGAAGGAATGTCAGACCGAAGATTTCCAGCAATTCTATATACGATTGCATTTCTCACCGGCTTCACTGCGCTCAGCTACGAAGTGCTATGGACGCGCATATTGCGCTTTTACCTCACATCGCTCACATACTCATTTTCAATAATGGTGAGTACATTTTTGCTCGGGCTTGCAATCGGCAGTTTCATTTATGAGCGCCAGGTGCTTAGAGGCAGCATTGCAGTAAAACGACCCTATCTATTTTTCGCAGCCACACAAGCTTTCGCCGCTCTCAGCTGCGCGGCCAGCCTGATCCTGTTCTCGTTCAACAGCAAACTAATATTGCATTTACTGAACATGGCGGCTCCACTGGCACCTGCGCTGCAAAAGGGAATGTTGCTCCATCAGCTTTTGTACATATTTCTCGTCAGCTCTACAACCATATTGCTGCCTTCAATTTTTGTGGGCATGCTTTTCCCTTTGATTGGGACATTGTCTGCATCAGAGAAAACAAATGCCGCGAAAAATGTTGGAACAGCCTATGCCTTGAACACAATTGGTTGCGTCTGCGGATCGCTGCTGTGCGGGCTGCTCCTCATGCCTGCCATTGGCTCCAAGGCTGCATTTCAGTGGATAGTCTTACTGTCCACAATAACAGCTGCTCTAGCTGCGCTGTCGTCGGAATCGAAGAGCCGCGCAATAAAATGGTCTATCGCTGCCGTGCCGGTGCTTTTGGCGAGCTTGTTCTTGACGCAGCACTTCCGTTCAGGAACCATGCCCGGAGCGAGAATTCTTGCTGAAGGGGAAGATGGCTCAGGTTATATGCGCGTGATCGAGTTGCCACAGCAAACTGGCGTAATGCTTGAAATTAATGGCTCATCCCTGGCCGGAACATCACCCAAGAATCTTCGCTACATGCGTTCGCTGGCGCACTTACCTCTCCTGCTGCACAAGAATCCCAAAACCGCCATGGTCGCGTGCTTTGGCACAGGCACCACTTGCGGTGCCGCGTCATTGCATGGCAGTTTGAACGAACTGGACATAGTGGAAATATCCAAAATGGTGCTTGGTGCAGCACCCTATTTTGACAAAACAAACTATTCTGTCTTGAAGCGCCCCCGGGTAAAGGTGTTTGTAAACGACGCACGCAACCATCTGTTGCAGAATGACACCAAATACGATGTCATCACATTCGAACCACCGCCGCCCACAGAAGCTGGCATCGTGAACCTTTACACTGAAGAATTCTATGCTCTTGCTTCAAACAAATTGAATGAAGATGGCTTGCTTTGCCAGTGGATACCTATGCACCAGGTCTCAGGCGAGGTCTGGAAGATGATGATCGCAAGCGCACGAGCCGTGTTCCCCAACGTAAGCATCTGGTTGCCGAACAGCAAGGAAGCCATCTTGCTGGCATCTAAACAGCCATTGCATATCGATTTAGAACAGATGCAAAAACGCATTGATGACTCAGAAGAGCTGAAATCCAGCCTCGATGCGATTGGGATGGACAATGCCATGGCAATTCTCAGCACTTATGTAGCGTCGGGAGAAGCGCTTGATGCCTACCTCAAAGACTCACTTTCGCTTACAGACAATTATCCCCGTCTTGAATTCTACCTTCCCTTTGCAGGACCATCTCCAGGCGAGCTTCAGGCAGAATCAATCGGCAACACGGACGTAAAGCAATTCGCTACTGTGCTCAGTCATGCAAAAGGCTTTAACGCTGATGAGTTCTGGAAGAACTGGACGGCAATTCATTTGTTGCGCCTGGTCGAGAACACAACACCCGCAAGCAGAGCCGACGCAGATAAATACATCGACCAAGCCGTCGGGCTGCTGCCAGGCAACAAATGGCTGCAATATGTGAACAAGCGACGGGGAGTGGTTTATCCCAATAAAGACTTCAGCAGTTTCACGTACTAAAGCAAAACAAAACCAGGGCTTGGGACCCTGGTTCAAGTATTATTGTCGGACACGAAAGTCCGAAGAGTGCCGTTAGATTGAGCCGGTGAAAGGAAGAACACCAAGAGCTCTGGCTCGCTTGATGGCGAGGGTAACAGCACGCTGGTTCTTGGCATTGCAGCCAGTAATGCGGCGCGGCAGAACTTTGCCGTTCTCAGTAATAAACTTGCGCAGCAGATTCACATCTTTGTAGTCGATGTAGTCAATCTTGTTGGCAACGATCGGATCCAGCTTGCGCTTACGCGGTCCGTTATCTGAATACTCTTTCGACCGTTGTTTGGTGGGCTTCATCCGTAATATCTCCTTCCTTTTATCGACCGAGCGGGGCAGTGGATGAGCTATCCGCCGGAGCCTCTCAAAGAAACTCGGTTATCGATGTTATATCTCTCGGACAGATTTTAGCAGCTATTGGGCTTAGCTGTTTGGATTTCGGGTGCAAAGATTGCAGAAGGGTCACAGAAAAAAGCTCGGCTTAAGAACAATTAACCGAACCGCCTCAACACACGAGTCCCTCCTCTGCACACGAGTCCCTTCTCTGCACACGAGGTCCCCTTCTCTGCACACAATGTCCCCTTCTCCGCACACAAGGTCCCGCCTGGCACTCTGATAGCGGCCAAGATTTTTTGCAGCGCTCCCAGGACGCTGCTGTTTATTGGCTTTCTCAAATCTGGCTCCCAGACAGACAAGCGCTAAAAATCGACCCATAGTAAGATGTGGATAATGACACGCTTCCCATCAGCAAAGAACGAGAGACGGCGGGCTTTTTCTTCCGCTCTATTTGGCTTCGCACAGCTAGTCTTGTTCGGGACCTCACTCTCGAGTTTAAGCGCCTGCACACAAATTGGCGCCTGGTTGCAAGAGCGAGAGCTATCCGAAGCAAACGCTTCAAGCAATGCCAGACCAGTAGGCGTGACTTTTGATGTAGCAAGCAGCACGGAAGCACACAAACAAGTCAGCATGTTTTTCAACGGAAAATCGCTGGCCCGGGTTTTAGAGCCAGGCGACAACTGGACAGAAAAAACACTTCTCGATTACAACAAGAATCTTGTGACGAAAAAATATTTCCAGACCGAGATGCAGGACGTCGAAAAAATTGACCCCTTGCAATATCCTCCGGTGCTGGATCTGAACATCGCAAAAAGAGAAAAGGCTAAATGCCTTGGAACGGGTAGAAGCAAAGGCTATTCCTATCACCGCTGGACCGGGCGCACAGAGAAAGGCGAATGGGAAGTCTGGACAGACGACAACGACAACTTTCCCATTTACTATCGTGCAATCAAGAATGGCGGCGAGGTTTGTACCTGGACCATGGCGAACTCTTGGATCGACGGCAGCACCTACAATAAGCCGACTTTTTTTACTACAGAGGCCGATCCTCCGCCTCCAGAGCCAGAGAAAACAGAAGAAGAGAAACAGCCGGAAGAAAAGAAAAATGAGGAAAAGAAGCACACTAAGCGCTCTCACCAGATCGCAAAGAGAATGCAAAAACGCTCGCAATAGCCTACAACGGTTGCGGTATTTTGCTTTCTAGCTCTACGTAGTTTCCCCATACCCGCAGATCAAAAATCCCTGTATCAATTGCCTGCCAAGGCTTTTGAAGACTTTACAGATCCGCAAGTTTAAATTGACCACATCTAAGCATTCAAGTATTATCGCCTTATTGAAACTCTCGAGCGCAGAGCCAGCGCAGAGACTATAAACACCGGGCAAAAACCAACACTGCAAGGGGCGATCTTTAGTCGCACCTGATTTGACACGAGGAAGTACAGGCAGGATGCCTCCACAAGGACCAGAGCACATTGAAAGCAAGCAGCGCGTCGGCGATGCGAACAAACAGTTCGCCTCGACTGATATCGATCGCGGCGGCACGACAAAGCTGGATAAGCAAGGTGCGCAGGACAATCTTACTAAGCTCTTCGACAAAATTGACAACTCAAAAACTTCTGAAATCGCGAAGAACACCTACGAAAAGCCCAATACAGCTCAAGAACGTAATGATGCTGCAAAGAATATGCGTGACAGCACAACGTCTGTCGGAACTGCACAGCAAAGAAACATCGTAGACCAAAGCGGCAACAAAACCCAGGTAATTGAATCAGTTGATAAGAAAACCGGTCAGACCAGCCGCTACGTGCCTGGTCCCAATGGCGAATGGCAAAAACTTGATGCCCCTAATAAGACAGCGAACCAGCCAGAGCGGCAGCAGAATCAGAACTCTGCTGAATTACTTGCACAACGTCAGGCGCATCAAGAGCAACAAAGACAAGCTTCACAAATTCAGCGCGATTCACAGCAGCAATCACTGATGGCTCCTCGCGACGGCAGACCAGCTCAGCCGGAGAGACTGGCTCAGCCCGAAAAACACAATCAAACAGAGAGAACGGCCGCAGATCAACAGGCTCAGCGACAGGCTCAACAGACTCAATTGCGTGAAGCGCAGCAAACACAACAGAGGGACGTACAACAAAATCCTCGCCACCAGGTAGCAGATAATTCGGAATTGCTTGCAAAACGAGAGGCTCATCGTCAGCAGCAAGCAGAACCGGCGCCACCGCGCGGTGCGGATCTCAACCATGATGGCAAGCCCGACAAGCCGTGGCAAAATCCAGAAAAGACTGGCGGCGACAAGACTCCGGCTGGAAATGACAAAGGGCAACCGGGCGGGCAGCCAGCGCCGCAAGATGGCGGACCTAAACCAGCAAAAATAGAAAGCAAACCGGATGCAGGCGCTGAAGCAACAAGACCAAGACCTGATAGTGCAGTTGACCAGGGTCGGCCTAACAGTCAGCAGTGGCAACGCAACAATAACAGCGATCAGGGACAAGGACCTCGCCCGGTAGATCAACCGGTTCGTCCTACATATCAACCGCAGCAGCAGCAAGGCGAGCAAAATCCTCAAGGTTACCGCCCCGCTCAACGCTTTAATGATGGGCCAAGACCAGATCAGTCGTGGCAATCACGTCCTGACTCCCAACGCTGGGATCGCCCAGGTCCAGACGGACAGGGACCACGCGCTAATAGTGTAGATGGTGGACAAAGATGGGATCGTGGAGACGGTCAGCGTCCAGATGGATCTGGACCACGCTTTGACCGCGGCGATCGCGGCGGCGACGGTACTCAGCGTTCGTTCGACCAATCACGCCAGAGCTTCCAGCCTGGAGACCCGCGCAACTTTGATCGCGGCGGTCGCCCAGATTTTGTTCGCCCAGATCAGTTACAAGGCAAACAACTTGACGGCACCATACCCGGTGGCAAACTTAACATCGACGGCTTCAAAGGACAATTACCGGATGGTCGTCCTGGACCTAATCTAGACGTGCGCACTATGCCCGGACTGGACGGACGTCAATTTCCCGGTCTTGACGGGAGAGGTCCGCAAACATTTTTAGATGGCAGAGGAATTCATCAATTGGACGGACGCGGTCTCCAGCCAGGCGACCTGGCTAAAGGACTGATGCCAGGGCAAATGCCCCTTGACGGCAAGTTTGTGTTCAATCTGAAAGCCGAATTAAATGGTGGCAGATTCGAGGGAATGCGTGGCGATTTGCAAAACCAGTTCATGCAAAATCTTCGAACACTAAATCAAGATCAACTGCTGACAATTCAACGCTCACTCTCAACACAACAGGGCGAACTCTCACTGAGAGGGATTCGTCCTGGAATGGAAGCAGACCGAGCAGGGCTGCAGACAGGAAAAGCAATCGATGGAGTTCTCAGTGCACGAGATTTAGCAAACGGACGAGTTTTAACTGCCGAACCGCTTGGAAAACAATTTGCTACCTTGCTGGATTCATTGAACAAATCAATGCAACTGGATCGTGTTCCAGGAGCAGATCAATCCCGGCTTGTTTTGAAAGAGCTTTTCACTGGAATGAAACTCGATCAAACCAACATGCAGGATTCCCAAATTCAGCGCTCACTCAATATGCGTAACGCCGAAAACAGCACGCAACAAACGCTAACTTTGAAGCCCGGACAAATCGATGCGGTCCGCGAACTGATCAACGCAGTAAAAAACCAAGATCTCATTACAAAGGATGCTTCAAAAACAATTGAAGCCACTCACACAATAGACGCAAAAACCGCTGCCAATATTCTCACGACAAAACAAGGCGCCGAAGCAGATCTCGCTTCAAAGCAAGAACAAAACAAATCAGTTAAGGACGCAATTACAAAAGACGCTCAGAACAAACAGCAAGACGCTAACAGCAACATGCCGGACAGACGACTGGTTAACAGCGAAACCAAGGCGGAAAGTAATCAAGTCAAAAATAACAACGCCGAAAATGGAACTGGCAACAAGCAAAACCAAAACCAGGATGACAAGAAAGACAAAGCCGAAGCCAACAAAGGCAAGAAGCCAGAGCAGAACGAAAACGAGCTTGCCACCATCATGGCCAACAAAATGCGAGAGCTCAAAGAAAAGGAATTAAAGGAAAAGGAAAAGCAAAAAGAAAAGGATCAGGAAAAATCAAAGAAAGATCCACAACAGAAAACCAGATTGAAATATCGCGTCAAAGAAGGCGATACGCTTTCAGCCATCTCTGCTAAGTTCCTCAACAATGCTGAACTCGCAGCGGCGATATTCCATATAAATAGAACGGTGATTCCTGTGATCACTCACAACGAAAAAACCTATGCATCCTTGCCAATCAATTCCATGATCTGGATTCCTTGCGATGATGATCTTGAAACTTTCAAAGACTCTGGCATCGGCAAGCAGTACGAACACATTGGCTTTGCAGGAGTGCAATATGGTTCTGCAGAAGAGGAGTTAGCAGCTCGCTTTGGAAGACGTTGGTTTGGTCCGACAAAAGAAGAAAGAGCAGACAAGGCAACACGTATTGCAAATATCGAAAAAGTTCTCGGACGCGAGGAAGAGATAGCACGCCCGCAATTTAAGGGTGACAGAGACAAACGCCGCGCCAACATCGAAGCCATCCTCGGACCACTGAGCGAGAGGCCAGCAGATGGACGTGCGCGCTATACAGTACGTCTAGGCGAAACACTTAAGAGCATCGCTGTTAAGCACCCATCGATAAACAATGTTGAGGCATGGAAACTGATCGCCAGCTTGAACGGCATGGAAACAGCAACAGACAGTAAAGGTACACCGATTGCAATTCTGAAACGCGGAACAGTCATAATCCTACCTAGCAAGGCTGAGGTCGAAAAATTCCTTGCAGAACGCAAACTTCCTCAACTAAATTTCGCTCCAACAGCAAAAGCTGTACTTACGTCAATGTGACTGCCATCAATGTGACATAGCCGCCAACTTGACATGGCGCATTAGCAAAGGGTATACTGACAACTATATCCCTGACAGGTTTATCTTCAGTGGCGGGTGTTTACAGCATCGAAGAACTCGCCGCAGAAAGCGGCTTTGACAAGCGCGTTATCCGTAGCTTTATCGAGCAAGGTCTACTAACCGGACCAGATTCGAAAGGACGATATGCCCGCTATTCTGAATCTCACCTGATTCGTCTAAAAGCTATTCGTTATCTGCGGGATTCCAGAGATATGACTTTGAGTGATATCCGCGTCGCGCTTTTATCAATGACCGAAAAAGACATGCAGTCTTTTTCTTCGCACGGCAAAAGCATGGTACCAGTCGGCTTTGCACGTTCATCAGTGCTCGATTATTTACGAACTGCAAGACATCCAGAGCAGTTCACTGAAGGTTTGCAGCAAAAAGAGAAACCGGCCAAGGTTCCAGATTTATCGCCGGTGGATCGATTAATGCAAACACTTGAAGGAAACCTTGCAGACAAACGCGTCAAACCGCAGAGCAAGGGTCAAAATTGGCATAGATTTGCCGTTACACCAGACATAGAGATTTCAGTTAGGGGACTGCAGGACGGGGGGCAGATAGAACAGTGGAACCAGATCGCTGACTGTCTGCGTGAAATATTGCTTGGGGGTTCGACGCATGAGTGATGACGTGGTGCAAATATCGGCAAGGTTTGACCGCACGCTAGTCAGCGAAGGAGGCGATTCAATACGTTATTTGTTCGTTGAGCTGAACGCCAAACCAGCTTCTTTGGTCTGGCAGCCTGCCGCTAAATCGGCACCATTAAATCTTGCCATTGCAATTGACAGCTCCCGCTCAATGACGGGCAGCCGTTTGAAATCAGCTATTGATGCAGCCCAGGGTATTGTAGAAGGTCTCGATGAAGATGACTTTATTTCGATAGTATCATTTAGCGAAGACGCGATTGTTCATATTGATGGAGTGCGCTGCGACCACTCAGGAAAACGCGCTGCGCATGCGGCAATTGCAGGAATTGGTTTGAGAGCTGGAACCAATATCTCCGAAGGTTGGTTCAAGGCTTCCGAGTGTGTTGGAACTGTCATGCTGTCCAATCGTAATCACAAGAACCATGTTTTGATTCTATCTGACGGACATGCCAATCGCGGGACCCTGCAAGCTGCGGCACTGAGCCACCATGCAACTGAATTGCAAACTCGAGGTCTCACTGCATCGGCCGTAGGCATTGGCGATGGCTACTCTACATCGCAATTATACGCCATGGCTCAATACGGAGGCGGACGGATTCACCATGCGGCACATTCTGGAGAAATCGTTGAAGTCGTTTACGGCGAGCTTATGGAGCTTAGAGATCGAAGCATTGAGAATCTGAAGGTGATCGTTCGCTTTCCAGGAAATGTCGCATACAAGAGTTTGAATATCTTTCCGGTCGATACAACGCATAACATAGCAAGCTGCATTCTGGGCGGGCTCTCTTCCGGTGCCTCGAGGAACGCCATTTTCCGCGTAAACATACCAGACGGAAAACGAAATGAGGAGCTGGAATTTAAAATTGGTTGTGAATGGCGCAACTGTGGCGAATCAAGAATGCGCTCAAATGGATGGCATTCCGTTTCGCTAAAATTCGCTGAACCAGGGAAGAATTCACTGCAAAAAGTAGACGATGAGGCAGGCTTTCACATTGCCAAGTTCTGGCAATCGTGGGTTGTCTGGCAGGCTACCAATCTGAATAGAGCAAAGGATTATGTTCGACTCGACAGATTTCTCCTGAACGAAATCAAATACTTCAGACGTTTTTGCAAGGCGTTTCCACCCGCCTCTTTATTGCTTTCCGAATTACAGGAATTGAGCCGCGTTGCTCATGAAGACTGGGACGAAGCAAGTCGTAAAGAAATACAGACCGAAACTTACACTACGCTTTATGGTTTAAGAGACACCAGAAGCGGTACCAGGAAAAAGTGGCAAGATTACACCGGCGAATTCACCCGGATGTAATCGATCAAGCTCCCGCTACGTGCACGCCTTGCGTGCCATCCTTCCAAGATCAATCAGCGATTCTTGAACCCATCAAATAACCTTTCTATCGGCGACAAATTACGCTTGCGCAGCTCGTCCTGCAGCTCAAGCAACCTCTGAGCCGGAATCCCAATTGTCATGGAACCTGGCGCATTCGGGCTGTCGTCACTCATTCCCACTAACATACTCACACTACGATCCTGAGCCGAGAAGATAAGCCCACCCGAATCACCGCGAGCAGAATGCTGCCTCAGCTGAATCAATTCCCGATTGGGATCTAAAAAAGCAGGAGGATCTGGAAAGTTCAGGTCCTTTTGCCTTGTAAGGGTCTTGAATTTGCCGGGTGAGCAGTGCAGTTTTTCAGTAGATCCAAAGCCGCAAGAGAGGAAGTATTCACCAGAGCTTGACGGGTCAAATGGTTTGAGCGAAACAGGATTGAACTTTTCTTTTAATGAAAGCTTTTGAACTTGCATTAAAGCAACATCGTTTTTCTCATCTACGGCAATGACGCTTGCATTATGCAAATGACCGTCGTCGGTTTTGATTTTAAAAGTGCTGGCATCTCCAACGACATGATAATCCGTTGCAAAGGCGCCATCCTTGCTAAGAAAAAATCCAGAACCACGCTTGCCGTCGCCAGAATATACATGTCCCATGGATTTTCTAGCAGACATGTACATTTGGGTCACTTCGTCATTTGCTTTCAAAGTCGTTTTGCTTTTCCCATCGCCGGCGAACATTTGCGAGGGCAGCATGAGAGGGACCCTGACGAGCTTTTCAGTGTCTCTGTAACAAGCATCGTAGATTTCTGCTCGCATTTTGTCAGCGGCGGGAATACCTGGCTTTTTGTATTCAGAATTGCAGTCGATTTGTTCGCTGCCTGCTTTAGTACCCACAATAGATTCCCTCGGGGACCATGGACCAATTGTGCTTCACGCCGCTACCCGCTGCAATCCTAAAATTGACGGTGCTTACCTGTTCTACTGTGCGGGATAAACTACACAAAGGTGCACTTAGTCGCGCAACCCTGTAACGCAAGCCAGCAAAAAGAAAAGCGCGGAATCTGACTGGCAAATTCCGCGCTTAAATTTTGAGAGAAAGCTCTATTTTTTCTTCTCTTGCTCTTTCTTTTCCTCAGCAGGAGTTTCTTTCTTTTCCTCGGCTGCACTGCCTTCCTTTGCTTTGCTCGCTTTATGATGAGCTTTTGCGTGGTGTTTGGCAGGCTCATTTTTCTTTTCATCTGCGGCAAGCGAAGGGAGTGCAACTGATGCCAGAAATACTGAGAGTACTAGAAATGACAGAGCATTTTTCATGGTTAATTGACCTCTTTAAAGTGAATCCACGAAAGCCATTTTAACTAGACTAAGGTTAATTTGGATATTCGTGCAACCCCTTATGTTGCAAAATGCTGCCGACACCTTTAGGGCTCTACAGGAGGATTTTCAGACCAATTACTGAAACTAACACGCGGACCAGCAATTTGATTTGCACACGTTACATTTCACTCTAGGCAATAAAATGACAATTTTATTGCCAGCTCATTTAAGATCCTCGGCAACACACTTTGTTTTTGAGACGCAGGCAAGTTTATCTACTCACTAAAATCTTCTAATCAAATATTCTGGATGCGGGCTCGACTTCCTTGAGAATAAGTCGTAGTTTGCTCATTACATGATGAGCAAAAGGTTGTCATTTATAGGCTTACAGAGTTGAGTTCTTTCAACAATTATTCACCAGCAAAAAAACAGCTACGCCATAGCTTGATTATTGCGCTGATAGCAGCTTGCGCCATTCAAGTGTTTCTTGAAAAAGCGTGCGCAAAGAATGACAACGATGACAACAGTTCGAAAAGTTCTTATTCTCATGGAACAAATCTTAAAATCAAATACGATAAGCAGCAGCCAAATCTCGTTGCAGCTGGGCCCGTGGACAGAGCACCAGCAGTAGCACCACCAAGCTTAGTTCCTAAAATTCCTGTTCCGAAAGCACCAGGTGTAATACCATCGATTGCGCCCGTTGGCGAATCAACAAACAGCACAGCCCCGACACAACCCACTCTACCCGAACTTGAGGAAAACGTCCCAGACACTTCGAAAAGCCCTCCCATAGGCATCATCGACGCACTAAATCAAGCCCTTATATACAACCCACGAGCGGCTGCCATCCGCTCGCAATTTGGAATTACCGAGGCCGGATATGCAGCCGCCACGCAAATGCCAAATCCAATTTTCTTCTTTGACCGCGGCCTCATGGCGGAACAGGTAAACCGCATTGGACCCTCACTGACAGTTGAACCGCCATGGAAATTGATGTTTCGCTTCATCGTACAAAAACGAACCCTGGATCAAGCTCGTTTTGATTTGATGACTCAACTCTGGCAACTAAGATCGGACATAAGACGAGCTTACACAGAAGTCGTCGTTGCACAGGAAACGTTGAAAACGCTAAACGAGTTATACGATCTCTCGTACAAACTAGAGATTGCGGTTAGCAAAAGATTTCAAGCCGGTGCCGTGCCCGAGCTTGATGTTATGAGAGCAAGGCTTGCCACATCTCAAACTGCTGCAGATCGAATAGTTGGCGTACAACGAGTGCTAAAGGCGCGTCAAAGCCTCAATGTAATCCTGGGACGGGGAGTTGACGAACCAGTCAATGTGCCTGAGTTGCCCGATTACACTCAAGGATATGTTAGTAGCTCGCGATTTTTTACCGACAGCGGTTTGCTTCCCGATTTCAGTAAGGCTATGCTTCCCTTATCAATGTTTTTGTCGATGGCGGAAGCCAATAGACTGGAAATGAAAAGCCTCTATCAACAGGTAAGAGTAAACGCGGCAAACCTGCAACAATCATATTGGAACATACTTCCAAACCCCAACATAATCGCCGGAAAATCCACACAGGGCAACGTCCCAACCGGACCGAAAGTAACAGCAATTTTCTTTACTCTCACCGCAGTACCGCCGGTCACAAATACAAATCAGGGAAACATTGCTCTATACAAAGCCACTTCAACACAACTTCGATTTCAACTGCTTTCACAAAAAAACCAAATACTCTCAGATGTAACAACGGCATATCAAAACCTAATAGCCGCCAGAGACAAACTGCGAACATATCAGCAACACATCCTTTCAGATTCATATCAAGTAGCACGCCTTGCAAGACGCAGCTATGAAGTGGGTCAATCTGACATAACAGCGACCCTCGCAGCACAACAGGCAAATGTGCAAACTCGTAGCGCTTATCTAGATGCACTTTCTACTTATCAACAATCCTTTGTGGCGCTTGAGCAAGCTTGCGGTATACCGCTGCAATAGTTATTGACAATTTCAGTCCGAAGAGACGTCTCGATAACGAAAACGAAGAAAGAATCAAGCTCATAGCCATTGTCATGAGGATAACATATACCTGGGTTGAGCACTGGAGCTGTTTTTTTACTCTAGCAACAACAGATATGAAATCTGGAAACAAAATCATTCTAGTGATGACGCTCTTTCTGGGCGCTAGTTCAGCCATGGCTTCGTATGCGGGTCCGAAATCTGCAGACCCGCCAAACTACTCCATTGCGGCAGGACAGGTAATAAAACCTTCTGCTTCATCCCCAACACCTAATATCACGCCATTCAACACCAACCCGACGGGTGGACTGAAGGGATTAAACAAAGCACCGGCGCTTGCGCCAATTCAATTGTTCGACCTATTTCCTCCTTCAAAAGAACCCGTCATCGAGGCGCCACCAGAAAACCCGCGAGATATTTCCCCGCCGCCAGTAACACGCGGGACAATTGAATACAATGAAGATCTCAATCCAAAATCTAATGTACCAGGCTTGAGCTGCCTGCAAGCAATGCGGGAGGCTTTAGTTCACGGACCTCGGGCTGCCGCGATCAGAGCACAGCTCGCAATTGCCGTGGCTAACTTTCCGCAAGCCACCGTAGTTCCTAATCCTGTCTTTTTTCTGGATCGAGGGCTTGTTGCTGAACAGGTAAATAGAATGGGTCCTAGCTTAAGCATCGAAGAACCTTACAAATTAGTTTTCCGATTGCTCGTAGCTCATCGCCTGGTAAATCAAACGAAGGTTGACCTCTTAACTCAAATATGGGCATTGCGAGCTACGGTGAGAGCGGCGTTTGTGGAGCTCGTAGTCGCACAGGAAACCCAAAAAACTCTAGAAAAGCTATTCGATATTTCCAACCAACTGTATTCAATTACTGCTAAGAGATTTAGTGCAGGAGCTGTGCCCGAATTGGATGTTCTAAAAGCGCGTTTGGCTGCATATCAAGCATCCGTGGATGTAAATGTAGGTAGACGACGAGTGCTAAGAGCCAAGCAGCAATTAAACATACTGATGGGGCGCAATGCTGATGCACCGTTAGTGGTATCAGCATTGCCTGACTTTAGCGACTTGAAGAGCCGAGAGGCTAGCCGTAATTTAAGGAATGACATTTTGCCTGACTTTTCACGCGAAGTGCCCCCGCTAAGCAGTTTTCTCGAACGCGCTTTGACTAACAGACTGGAATTGAAGAGTTTGGCTTTGCAACTAAAAGTGAACAAAGCTAATCTTTACTCTGCATACGGAAATGTAATACCAAACACAGGATTCGCATTTGGCAAATCGACGGTAGGCAACCCAACGGCTGGTCCGAAACTTACAGCTGTCTTTTTTACACTCAATCAAGAAATGCCGTTAGTGAACTTCCAGCAAGGCCTGATTTGGCAGTACTGGGCTACACAAAGACAACTAGGCTACCAGGTCGCTGCCCAGAGAAATCAGGTGACAGCAGATGTAACCTCTGCGTATAACGACCTGCTTGCTGCAAGAAAGAAGCTCCGTGTCTTCCAGGAAAAGCTTCTATTTGATTCAAACGAAGTAGCGAGACTCTCACGCCGGAGTTATGAAGTCGGGCAATCAGACATAACATCAGCTCTTGCCGCCCAGCAAGCAAACGTGCAGATACAAAATTCCTATCTTGACGCCGTCAATTCTTATGCAAGCGCTTTTACTAACCTGGAATTATCACTTGGGAAACCGCTTCAGTAGGTAATGAAATGGAGAAATTAATACCAATTGCGATTCTCCTTCTTTGCACCATGGCAGAAGCGTGCAGTGCCGATGATTTGGCAGATCAGCCGGCATCGGCTTTGCAGGCGAGTCCTGCCAAAACGGCTAATCTCGGCCAGCAAACAAACTTTGAAGCGGATCCATCAAAATTGATTGAGTCTGATTCTAGCGAGGGAGAAAGAGCAAAAAACGCGAGCAGTAACACCTTATCAAATGCTCGAAGTCCAATAGCTTATGGACAGCCCATGCGCTCTGGTGCTACACCAATCCCAAACATACTTCCTCGCGGACAAAACCGCTTGCCGAATACTGGCACTCAGATTTTTCCTGCACCCATTCTCACAGCTCCGCAACTTAATTTAGAACAAGAACCAAAATCCGAGGGAAAAGAACAATACAAGAACCTGCCTCCAGTCAATTCTGCCACGATTGAATATGATGCCACCGCCAGTGGTGAGCCGGCACTTCGACTGGTTAAGGCCATGTCAGAGGCAATACGAATTGGTCCGCGGGCAGCAGCTATTCGAGCGAGTCTGGGCATAACACAGGCCGGCATCCTAACAGCCACTCAATCGAATAACCCAGGCGTCTACAACGATAGGGGTTTAATGGCTGAGCAAGAAATGCGCATTGGACCAATCTTCGCTACAGACATGCCCTGGGAGGTCTTCTTCAGAGTTCTTGCCGCCAAGAGGCTTGTTGCGCAGACAAAGGTTGATTTGCTCACCACAATCTGGTCCCTTCGATCAGATGTCAGGCGAGCATACGTCGAGCTAGTCTTAGCACTGGAAACCCAACGTACGCTTCAGCAGCTCTACGATCTATCCGCCAAGTTGTTCTATGTTTCGAAAAAACGTTTCGAAGCAGGGGCTGTGCCTGAGTTGGACGTATTGAAAGGACACCTGGCAGCAGCTCAGGCAGGAGTAGACCTATCTGTAGGAGTAAAGAGAATTACGCGAGCTCGCCAGCAACTCAATATTCTCATGGGACGTCCCGTGGATTCTCCCATATACATGGCACCACTCCCCGACTACACAAGTAACACGCCCCTGGCTCGGTTAAGAGCGCAGCGAAACGATATTTTGCCAGACTTCACTCACGACATTGCTCCACTAAACTTATTCGTGGAGAAAGGCATACAGAGCAGACTTGAGCTGAAAAGCATAGGACTCCAGCTTAAGGTAAACCAGGCTAACATGGCTGTAAGCCTGGGAAACATAATCCCCGATCCAAATTTCGCAATGGGAAAAAGTACAGCCGGTAACGAACCCGGAGGACCGAAAATCACGGCAGTCTTCTTTACTCTCAACCAGGAGCTTCCCTTCAGTAATGTCCAGCAGGGAAACATTTATCAATACAAAGCAACTGCATACCAGCTTAAATATCAAGTTTTGTCGCAAAGGAACCAGGTAAATACAGATGTTGCGGGTGCCTACCAGAATTTGATTGCGGCTCGCGAAAAAATTCGCGTTTATCAGGAAAAATTACTACGCGATTCAAACGAAGTAGCCAGACTTGCACAATTAAGTTATGAGGCCGGACAATCCGATATAACTTCAGCGCTTCTGGCTCAGCAAGCGAATGTACAGGTTCGAAGCGCTTATCTGGATGCAATAAACTCATATGCATCAGCTTTTGCAGACCTGGAGCAAGCAGTTGGACGTCCGTTGCAATAGATGCAAAAGCGCGTGATTCTTCATTTGTAAGCGAATCAATCGCCCAGCACTACATACCAGTACCACTACTTGAGGAACTTGAGCTTGCCGTACTTGAAGAGCTAGAGCTACTGCTTGAGTTAAGTGAGTTTTGCAGAGAATCATTAATCAGCTTTAGAGCATGAGCCTGTGTCGATCTGTTCAACACAAGTGGAATAGCTATTGCGGGTGCTATTTCGCTAAACAAATCTATAGCAAGAAAGGTACCCATGGCTTTTTTCGTGACCCCTAAATCAGTTCCAGCCAGGTCAGTCTTAGGTAGCGCAGGTCTGCGCGACAACCTGAATTGAGATACGCTGGGAGCCATTGTTATCAAATTAGAGTCAATGGTAAGAGTCGAATCGGTCGGAGACAGTCTGGCGGTTGGTGTCGCAATGTTGAAAGCGAAAGCGCGGGGAGAAACAATCGATTTTATTTCGGAGAAATTGACTTTGCGTATTCCACCTTTTTCCGGCTGGACTGAAAATGATTGCCCGGACCGAGCAGTAATTCTTCCAATAATTTCCTCTCCTGAATTAGTCGTTATGTGGTCACTTGTACGAAGAGGACCTAAATTCTTGAGCCAGGAACCGTCTATGAAGAAAACCAACCCAGCTACTACGGAAGTTTTTGCTTGAGCGGCAACCTCAGCCCTAACAATGACGCCCTTCAAGACTTCCTCACGATCAAAAAGCCATTCAGGCACTGCCCCAATCGACATTTCATCATCAGCAAATCGAACAACGCCATCAGGCAATGCAATTGAACCTATATGCGCCAGTGGAAGTTCTCCAGAAAATTTCCCCGCGGTTTCAGGAGTCGCAGCCGTATAAACTATCGTATTTGCAAGGCAAGCAACAGGAACAATTGCACCGAGAATGCTTGCCACAACACTAGAAATAAAAGAATTTGATTTCATTTTTACACTGCCTGTTCATCAGAAGGAAACGAATGCACTAAACCCTATCCGCCTGATGGCGCAGGAGGGGGTGGTGGAGGAGGTGGAGGAGGGCTCGAGCCCTGCAATGACTGAACAAACGACTGATATTCCGCGTCGGCAATGGCACGCTTGGCGGCATGCTGGTTCCTTGCATTAAGGACCAGAGGTAGGACAATTGGAGCTTCCATCATATTCAAAATATCCAGGGCAACAAAAACAGCAAGAGCTTTCTTTGAGATACCAGCCTCAGTTCCTGCAAGAGCAAAGCGCGGAACGCGTGTTCGCCGAGAGTTCTTCGTGTTGGAGTTTGCCGGACTGATCACCACCGAGCGAGCAGTAAACGTTACGTTGCTATCGGCAGGATTTATTTTTACTCCATCGGATTGAATATTGAAGATAAAGGCTCTGGGGGAGCGCACAGCCTTTATTCGGTTAAATAAAATGTTTTCCTGGCGCCCGTCGTCATGCTTCACCACAAGGGCATCCGATACCCTGCCAGTAATCTCACCAGAAACAGTGCCACCATCTATAGTTTCAATGGCTTCCCTCTTTCCATTTAAAACACTTTTTGTCCACAGTCCATCCAACATAACAGCAAGTCCGCCCAATACATAAGAGTTGTTCTGTGGAACAGCTTCGGCTCGAACTATTGGACCTTTGAATACTACATTTCTGTCAAATAACCAGCCAGGTACAGCTTGGACAATAAGCTCGTCTTGAGCAAAAGAGACAATACCTCGAGGAAGGGCTATCTTTCCAACTTTATCCACAGCAAAATCGCCGGCCACCTTCCCCGGGTTGGCTCCATTTGGAGGGCTGTATGTGAACCCGGCCTGAGCCAGAGCTGGATTGGTGAAACTACAATTTGTCAGACAAACAAGGCTCAGCAACCCTGCGCTTATCAATTTTCTTTTCTGATGATTTTGCATGTTGAAACAAAGATCCCAGGTCAGCTCCACAATTTTAGAGGAAAGTGCTCCAATATGTATTTAGTGCTCTTCAGCCTTGATCACAAAGAATTCCGACGAAAGCGCGCAAAGAGAGACCAAGAAGTTGCAGGACACCTCTGAAATGGAGAATATTTTCAGCGGATCGATAGTATTTACCACATAGCCAAGAAGGCTGATTCTTATTAACATTTACTCACGGTAGCAGAATGAATCGGTGTGGGGTGTGAATGTCGGACGCGCTGGATCTGGCCCTTTTTGGCGGCTTCGTCTTATTGTCGATTGCCTTGATACTGTTCAGGCGCTTTCATGAACATGAGACTTTCGTGAAACATAACGAGCTTGGGCCCACATCCTGGGGGCTCTACTCAGACTCCCCAACAGAGCCTGTGATTGTTAACCGTCAGGCTAAGCGTCGCTAATGACAGCAATTTCCTGCTGATTGCTTGTAATCTTCTAAAAAACAATACTGCATTTTCATTTCACTTGGCCTTACACTTATTGAATGGCAATCACTTCAGACTCAAAAGACAAATTGAAAAGCCGGCTGGCGAAAGCCATCGGGCACCTCAATGCCGTATATCGCATGGTCGACGAAGAAAAATATTGCATTGATGTTTTACATCAATTAAAAGCTGTGCAAGCCGCATTGGACAAGACTTCAGAAGTGATACTTAAACAGCACCTGGAAACATGCGTAGTTGAGGCCATTCGCGGACAAAATGCAAACAAAGTTATTGAAGAGCTGTTGCAAGTCTTCAAGCATGCTCCTTCGCTTTATACGAAGGACGAAGACAACGGAACATCGATAACCGAATCATCCTCTCAGGAAAAAAACAATTCGGCGCAATCGGGCTGCTGCCATTAGCTTGCTCAAACGTTCGTAGTTCCCCCCTAGCGTTTTTTGCTGGAATTTTCGACCATAAAAGCTGCGGTAAAGTGCTTTTTTGGTCAGATCAATGCCATTTGAATCAAATGATGCCAGGCAATCGAGCTTGAGTGCGGAAGATTACTCTATGTGGTCCGATCTTGCTGGAAACACATGGCGACAATCAATCTACAACGGTATCGGAGACGGAGTTCCGGCCAGCCCGCCCAGCATTGATCAATCGAGCCTGCCAGAATTCATCACACCTGGGTATTCTTTACCGGCTCCTCAGATTTCGGATAACAGATTACCAATTTCTCCGACACCTGATTACAGCCAACCCGCACCGCTGCCAGACTTTAGTCCAAGCACAAGACCGGACTCGCAAGCACAAAATGTGCGCGTACAAACACAAGACAACAATCCAGATTTTCGAGAAGGCGCAAGACGCTACCAGCAAGGCGACTACCAAGGTGCTTTCTCCTATATGATGAAAGCCGCGCAAGCAGGCGACGCATGGGCTCAAACTCAAGTCGGTCTTTTCTATGAACAGGGAACTGGCGTCCAGCAAGATTACACCCGGGCTGCAGCCTGGTATAAAGCGGCCGCAGAGAATCCGGTTTGCGCACCAGAAGCGATGAAGAATCTTGGACAGTTATATGAATATGGCGCCGGCGTGGACGAGGACTGGGTAGCAGCGGCACATTGGTATGAGCGCGGAGCAGCGCTGGGTAACGCCAGCTCAGAGACTGCGCTGGCACGAGCATACCAATTTGGCGTCGGTGTTCCGCAAGATCGCCAAGAAGCAATCTTCTGGCAACAACGAGCAATCAATGATGGTGACAGCTCAGGTGCAGAGTGGCTCAAGCAAATTGCCAATCCAAGCAATTTCATTGGTTTTAGAACTGATGAAGAACAAAACATCGTCCTGAGCACGCTGAGCACAAACGGACTGCTTCTTGGTGGTGACCCAGCAGGAATGACATTCCATAACAATGCACAAAGGTTGCAGTGGATTCAACAATTTAGGGATTCAATGAATAGTGGAAGCGCCGCCTCAAGCGGCTTCTACCGAAGAAGCAGCGACCCGGGTTTCTTCGATCCGAGAACAAGAAATTAAACTGGAAAAATCGGCTCAAAATAGCTATGCCTATTTCAAGGGAACCCCCACGGCTTGCTCGACATCAGCCCAGGCATTTTGATATGCAGTCACAAGGTCAAAATATGAGGACAAAGTAGACTGATACTGCTGTTGGGCGAGAATTGCTGTCGCTAAATCGCTTCTCCCTACCTCGTATGACCGCCTAGCAAGCCGAGCCACCTCTGCGGCTAGCGGTAACATCCTATGTCTGTATAGCTCAATGTTAGCTCGAGCGACAGAAACTCTGTTATGCGCAACAAGCAAATCGCTGGCAATCTGATTCTTCAACAAATCAATCTGCCGTTCAGACTGCTTGATCACAGACAATGCCTGGACTATTTCTCCTTGGTGCTGATAAAAGATTGGCGCTTCCATGGATAAATTCACATAGGCTCCGTTGCCAATCGAGTTCGGTACAGGGGCAGTTTCTGGAGCCTGCCTTTTCGACCATTGCGACCATTGGTAACCGCTAGTAGCGAAGATATCCGGTACTCGCATTGCCCTGGCAAGAGTAAGTGCTTTTCTGTTCACAACAAGTTGCTGTTCTGCAGCCTTAAAATCAGGTCGCATCCTGCAGGCCAATTCAAAAATGCCAGGCACCGCCGGCAGTTCTAAGTCAGGAGAGGGAACCAACTCATTTTTCTCAACCGATAGCCTGAATACACCGTTATCGGTAACGTCAATGACTTCGACTTTATCCGGCGATTCACCGATAATTTGAGCCAACGCTGCAGAATCCTGCTGCAGCCGCGTTTGCGCTTGATTAGCCTGAATGTCAAATTGCGATACACTCAATTTTGCCTGAAGAACTTCGCTCTCAGGAACCATACCGGCAGCGAATCGCTTCTGCGCAATGGCCAACAACTTTCCGCCCACCTCCTTTTGCGATTGCACAAGATTTTGATATGCCTCAGCTGCAGCCAACTCGTAATAGGCTCTTCGCAATTGGTTATGCACATTGAATCTGAGGGCATCGTACTGAAAACGCGCCAAGAAATAATTCGCTTTTGCTTGCTCTAGTCTCTTACTTCTCTTGCCTGCTGTTAGTATTTCCTGCGTCCATTGAATCATTTCACTTTGTCCGGTTTTTAAAGATCTAAATGACTCACCAAAGCCTTCTTGCAGTTGAAACTGCGGGTTGGGAAGCGCCCCAGCTATCGTGACACCGGCTCGCGCCATGTCCAGATTCCAGCGTGCTACAAGGATATCTTTATTGGAACGCTCTGCGCGCGCAAAGCACTCGGTCAAACTTAAGGCTCTTTGTGCCGGTGGGCTCGCTACGTATCCATTCAGCCCGGGATCAACTGGTTCTGCATTTTCCTTTGCACTGGCCAAGGAACCATGGGTCATGACGATAGACTGCAAGGCAATCAATAATATTGCCTTTAGTATCAGCCATTTTAGCCCAACATTATTCATATACTAGTTCTGCAACGGCACTCCTACGGCTTTTTCAAGATCGGCCCAGGCTTTTTGATAACTAAGCACAGCATCAAAATATGATGCCAGTATCTGCTGATATTGCTGCATAGCCAGAATAGCTGTTGCGAGGTCTGTTAGTCCTCTCTCGTAAGCCAGATGCGCCATAGAAGATACTCTGGAAGCTACAGGTAAGGCTTCCTCACGCAGCTTTCGAACAGTGGCTCGCGCAAACAACATCGATTCATAAGAAGTCACAATATCTGAGGCTATTTGAGCGCGCAGCTGATCGTTTTGTTTTACTTGTCTTGCCAGGGTAGCTTTCGCCTGGTTGATCTGCCCCTGATATTGATAAAAAATTGGTGTTTCATGCTGGACAATTAATTGGTAGCCGGGCTGAAACGGCACCTTATCTTTCGTTATGTCTGGGGCTGCTTGTGTACTAGTCGTAGATGTAGAAGAAGGCGGTGCACAACCTCCGCTGGGTGGCGCACATCCTCCGCTGGGTGGCGCACATCCTCCACTTGGTGGCGCGCAACCGCCGGAAGGTGGTGCAGCAGCAGCTGCTGCTGCTGCTGCTTGAGCCGCGAAATTTTGCTGAGCATTGACAAAAAAGCTCTGTGTATAAAGAGTCTTCACAAGATTGACCGGCGGATTTGGATTATGATAATTCGTTTGCAGCAAAGGCACGTTAGGGAACATGTTCTGCAGGTATGGTAAAACTCCCTGCGGATCAAAAAAGCCAAATTGATAAGGCTTGTATGTGCTGTAATAGTACTGAAAGCTAAAGGTTGGGTCTGGTATACGCTGGGTTTTTGCCAGCGTTAGCGCTTTTTTGTCGGCATAAGCACTTTGAATTGCCGCCTTCAAATCGGGTCTTTGAGCCCAGGCAAGAGGCAAAAGTGCCTTCAATTCAGGCGGTGGACTTAGCAAATCAGGCGAAAGTGAATTGTGTTCATTAGAGAATCTAAACAGCGAATTTTCCTCAGGGTCAATAATTTCTGCTTGAAGCGCCGTTTCACCCAGTAATGCTGCAAGGCGGTTTGATGCTTGCAAAATGCGGCCCCACGACTGATTTCTCAATGCATCAATCTGCATTACTACCAAGCGCGCCTGCATGACCTCAGAGCCTGGTGCCGAACCAGCCGCCAACCTCTTCTCAGAAATTCTAAGTAGTTCTCGCGCCAGTTTTCTCTGAGCGGTGACAAGGTCGTCGTATGCATGGGCTGCCACGAGTTCAGCATAAGCCCTTCGCACTCGGTTATGAACGTCGAATCTCAGCGCCTGAAACTGATAAAGAGTTTGTCCATAATTTGCGCGGGCAAGGTCAGCCTTCTTCGTCCTCTTACCTGCGACCTGTATCTCCTCCGTGAGACCGACTTGTTGTGCATTACCGGCAACTATATAATTGAAGGCATTACCCCAGCCGTATAGTGCATTCACAGTCGGGTTGGGAATAGCCTTCGCAATTGTGATGGCAGCCCGAGAAATGGGCAAGCTGCTCTCAGAGACAAGGATTTCCTTGTTGTTCTTGTCTGCTCTTTCAAAACAATCTTTCAAGCTTAGCTTGCGGCGCGCCAGATTTTGGCCTTTTACCGAAAGTAAAAATAGTCTCTCTTCATTTTCAAATTGAATCAGCTCAGGGCTGTCATTATTCTGCGCCATCACAGATGGTGCTGCCACCCCGAGGGACAGGAGCCCTGAAATCAGACTAAGCAACGCAATCACAACTCTCATAGATTCAACGCCACCCCCACAGCCTTTTCGAGGTCAGCCCAGGCATTTTGATACGCAACTACAGCATCGAAGTACGAACTTAAAATTTGCTGGTACTGCTGTCTGGCGATTATCGCATTGCTTAGATCGGACCGGCCCACCTGGTAGCTTCTGAAGGAAAC
Source organism: Obscuribacteraceae bacterium (SeqCode) (assembly GCA_044358055.1). Classification (GTDB taxonomy): domain Bacteria; phylum Cyanobacteriota; class Vampirovibrionia; order Obscuribacterales; family Obscuribacteraceae; genus JAIEPM01. The sequence goes on along the minus strand of JBIKOL010000002.1, from coordinate 78,775 downwards.
CCTAACCAACTCATTTGCTGCTGGAAGCAAATCATTCTTGAAGCGAAACAAATTGGCGCGAGCACCGTTAACGGCTTCGTATGCGGAAACACTATCCGTTGCAATTTGTGCTCTAACTTGATTGATTTGATCGAAGTCCTGTTTGTATGTCGCTAAAGCCTGAGCTACTTCACCCTGGTGTTGATAAAAGATCGGCGTTTCGGCACTCACATTGAAATACACGCCTGGCACATTCCCCAGCGGGGAGGGAAGACCCTGAGAATTGTTGAAAAGCCTGTAGGGTTGGTATTTGCGAAAAGTGGTGAACTGATAGCCCGTATCAATAAACACATCAGGAATCCTGAGCGCTTTTGCCACAAGGACGGCACGCCTATCGGCATATCTTTGCTGCACCTGCGCTTTCAGATCGGGTCTATGCGTATAAGCAAACGGTATCAACTCTTGCAAGGCCGGCATGTTCGTTGCCGGGTTAGGCACAAGATCAGTGCGACTTGTTGAAAGGCGGAATAAGCCATTATCGTCGACGTCGATAATCTCCTGTCTTTGCGGCAGCTCGCCAACAAGAAGTGACAGCGCGGCCGTAGCTTGTTGTAACCTCAGCTGTGCCTGATATCGCTGAGCATCCAGTTGTAAAACGCCCAGTTGCGCTTGAAGAAGATCAGTATATGCGGAGCGCCCACCCTTGTATCTTTTTTCCGCAAGGTCAGCAAGCTGAAAGGCCACCTTGCGCTCTGCTTCAATCAGATCATTGTAAGCTTCTGCTGCAGCTTGTTCTGCGTATGCTCGTCTAACCCGATTGTGAACATCAAATGTCAATTGCGCAAGTTGTATTTCTGCTACACCATAATTAGCTCTGGCAAGATCAATCTGCTTGCTGCGCTTTCCAGCAGTTTGAAAATCGAATTGCCAGCCGAATTGCTGGGGTTGCCCCGCAATAATGTATCTCCACTGCGCGCCCCAGCCATACTGTAACGTGAAATGAGGGTTTGGTATTGCGGAGGCAATTTGAATTGCTGCTCTTGAAACAGGCAAATTAGTCCGTGCAGAAATTATTTCTCGATTATTTGCAAGCGCTTTTTCGAAAGTATCCCTGAGGCTTAATGTTCGCCCTGCCATCACAGGTGAACGCAAAGGACCACTTTCCAGCTGCAACTCCCTGTCGAGTGGCATTGGAGCGACTTCTGGAATCGATTGCTCGTCAGCGACTACCGCTGTTACCGTGAAAGGAATCACGACGAAGAAGCAGCACAAGAACCTAGTGCTTTTATCGAGAATTCGCCTTTTCTTTGCCATCTGTGCCTGTCTCAAATACAGTTCCGTCGAGTTCGCTACGGGGAATTTTATTTTCCCGAGGCACCGCAATTGGTGACATAGCATCGCCAGGTTGGCTTGGGCGCAGGTCATTTGCTTGCGGGGAACCAGCTCCTGAAGAATGCTTACCTAGAGCGGTATCTCTGGGACTCAAGGAAGGATCAAACATGGGACCGTTTCCTGAAAACAGCATTGGCACGCCAAAATTATCGAGAATATGCCAAAGAACACCATGTGAATGATTTTCCTTTCGGGAAGACTTTTCTTTATTTTTTTTGTCATTACTCGAGCTGCTTTTTTGATCGGGGTTGATCTGAAAAAAAGTGGCAAGACTGGAGTCGTTTCGAGATTCACCAATGGACGGTGCTACGTTTACATCAGCCGTCTGGGACGCCGTCACCCCATTGACGGCGGAATTGTTCTGACCCTGCCCAAAAACAGACGGACTGATGACAAAAAATCCAGACGCAATGAATGCGATTGGTAAAATAAGCTGCGATCTTTGTAGCATGGCTGCAAATAGCCTCGTCATAATATTGAATAAAACTCGCGCCGAGATATAAACGATGCGAAAGAAAGAACTAGTCCCAAATTTTATCATGCGCCGAAAAGCACATGTAAACAAGGCTTGACCAAGTTGCTAAGCGATTTCAAAACTGGTCCTTGCCTGAGAAACTTTGACCAGGAAAAGGTCTAGAAAGACTATGGATTGGGTAATCATTACGAAATGTAGACAGGAACTGCGAGGGTCTCAGCTTAGAAATGAGCCGTTCATTGATTGAAGTCTCAATTTTGAGGTCCTGTTTTCGACGATTGAGGGGGTACGAACCGGCTTCCGTCTAGAACCCCCTCTGCAAATCCGCAGATATCTGGATATCTGAGCAATCCAACTATCTGCTTTAGTGGCTCGATCCCCAAGAGAGAAACACCGAGCAAGAAATATTTTTCTGCCGATGTTTCTCCTGGAATACTAGAGCCCCAGCAATTCCCTCACCTGACGCCTGGTATCGTCCACGGTGCCCGAATTATCGATCACGTGATGCGACCTGGCGATTTTCTCGCGTTGAGGATACTGAGCGCGGATTCGCTTATCAGCTTCCTCATCGGAGATCTTTTCCCGAGCCTTGAGGCGCTCGCGAACAATCTCGTCCCTTGCCGTAACCGTCCAAATTTCGTCATATTCCTTTTCCAGTCCAGCTTCAAAAAGAAGCGGCACCAAAACCGCAACCAGCGGTTTATCCGCATGGGTGGCGATACGACGACGGCATTCGCGAATCGTTGCCGGGTGAACGATGTGATTGAGATCTTTCAACGCAGAGGCATCGTTGAAAACAATGCCGCCGAGTTTCTTACGATCCAGCTCACCGTTTGCCTTGAAGACATCCGCGCCGAAACGACTGCGAAGTGCAGCGCGCACATCCTCAACGTTAGCCTGCACGTAGTGCGCAATGTGATCGGTATCGAGCACAGGCACGCCCAGCTCTTCGAGAATGGTGCCGACAAGCGACTTGCCCGAGGCGATGGTGCCCGTAATACCGACAACCTTGCTGACCACTTTCTTCTCCGACGCCAATCTCTGCTTATGATAGCAAGACAAAGCGAAACGGAGAAGAATTGCACAAGAGAAGAAACCCGCGATGCCCAAGACTCCCCAGAGGAGAATCAGCTGCATCGCAGTATTGAATGTGTTCATCATGATAAGCTCACTTCCCTTACAGGAACCAAGGTTAAGCTCCGCGATTTGCTTCAAATCCGGCGGAGCATGCTAAACAAAAGCGCCATCCCGAAGACGGCGCTTTTGAAGGAACTAAAGAAATTAACGAATGATACCGCTTTTGGTGCTACGCACTAAGCGTGGAGAGGATGCGAGCACGTCCTTGCAATTCGGGATATTCGTTGAACACGCGCAACAATTCTGCGACAGACCATGCCTGCGCAATGCAGCCCTGAGCCTTGTGCGGCGCGTCTCCGTCGAATATCTCAGAAATATCGCCCAATCCTGCCTCCGCCATCATGTGGTGGTGCAAGAGCAAGGCGATATGTGCATTTATTTCGCGAATATTATCCTCCCCATCACCGTGCACCTGCATGCGTGCATCAATCCATGGACCGAGCAACCAAGCCCAGACAGTGCCCTGATGGTAGCTGATGTCTCGCTCGTACTGGTTAGCGGATCGTTTGCCATTGCCATAGCGCCCTTTGTAATCAGGATGCTTTGGCGATAGCGAACGCAACCCAAATGGCGTGAGTAACTCAGCTTCGACAACACTTAGAATGGACGCCTTCTGAACGTCATCAAGCAAATCAGGATGCAAGCTTATGGCTAGCAGCTGATTCGGTCTCAAGCTGAAGTCTTTGCTGCCGTCATCGTTAATTACATCGCAAAGATACTTGTGCTCGTCACTCCAGAAGGACTGAAATCCTTCTTCAATGCGATCAGCAAGCTCTTCATAATACTCATAGTCTTCGTCGAGCGATTCTTTGAAATCGGCCACAGTCCTGACGAAGTGATACCACAACGCCGAAATTTCGACTGGTTTTCCGCGCCTCGGAGTGACCACGAGCTCGCCCGATTTGGCATCCATCCAGGTTAGCGCGACTCCATCGTCTCCCGCCCTCAGCAAGCCATCATTCTCATCCATTTTGATTTTGAATCGCGTGCCATTGACGAAGTGTTCGACAACAGATTCCATGCCAGGCAAGGCTGCTTTTATGAAGTCACCATCCTCAGTGGCAATGCAAAACTTACGAAGCGACCAGGCCCACCACAATGTCGCATCAACAGAGTTGTATGAAGGTCCCTGCCCGGCGTCGTTGAAATTATTCGGCAGCATTCCTTCACTGAGATAACTCTGGAACGTGCTGAGAATGCGTCGTGCAGCCTCGATGCGCCCTGTCCCGAGAGTTAGACCAGGCAGGCTTATCATCGCATCTCGTCCCCAGTCGTTGAACCAGTGATAGCCTGCGATAATCGATTGCGAGCCAGTCGCCTTGCGGCGCACGATGAATTTGTCGGCGGCAAGAACAAGCCTTTTCACAGCGGGATGATCTGGATTATCGGCTTGCAGTTGAAGTGAATCCTGATAGCGAGTCAGTTCCGCAAGAGCGTCTGCCAGTCCGGGCATGAAATCAATTGGCTCAAGTGATCCCATCAAGAGCAATGGCTTGCCCTTTTTCAATTTCAGACTGACGACACCAGCATGGAAATTATCTTCGCGATCGGAAAGACCACGCTCTAATTCACGCGGATAGAAGTATCCGTTGTACCAGCTAGGATCTTGCCTGTATTCTCCTTGAGAGTAAGTAAGCCAGAGCTCCTGAGCACCATCGTAAGCCTTGAGGCAGACTGCACCCGGCTTTTCACTCTGCTGGAAGCGCCAGTCGTTGCTACCCTGCGTTCTTCCATGGAAGTCACGGAAATTTGCTATGAGATGAAGGTCGAGCTGCAACTCTTCCTCTTGCCCATCCTTCGGCTCCCAGGTGTAACCCAGATAAACGTGCTGCTTGCCTGGAAGCATGAACACCTGCTTGAGCAGATATCCCGACTCGAGCTCCATCGCCCAGGTAGGGCACGGGTGAATCGAAAACGAATGAACTTTCTCATAGCCTCTAGGATTTACAACATCCGGAGTCCACAAATTTGTGGAGATATTCTCTCCGTTTACAAATTCGTCAACGCGCGTGAAAAGCAGATGCCTGGAAATCGGCGGGTCCAGAGCGGCAGTGAGCAGCCCGTGATAGCGCCGGGTATTTGCACCAGATATACTGCCTGAAGCAAACGAACCGAGCCCATTGCAGACAAGCCACTCGCGTTCGTCGGCAGGATGGATGGACTTTGGGTCGTAAAACGGCAGCTCAAAATCCGAACCAAGCAGCTTCTTGTACCATTCACCGAGATGAAAACTCATCGTTCACCCTCCTCGCTTCTGATGGCATCTTGCCACGTACGCAGAAATTTCAATGCGCTTTTTGAAGAAATTTCTGCACAGTTTTCGTGACGAGAAGGGAACGAGCGCGAGCTGCTGATTTGCGGCTTAAGCAATCGGTCGTATTGCTGAACAAATTGCACAAAGTCAGCCCGCTGCCGGCGCACACGAAAGTGCACAGGCAGGCAGGCTACTTCTTCCGTCTTCACCGCGTCAGGACTCCTCGACGTCCTCAGAGCGGATACTTGCCGAGCCGCTTCCTCAGCTGCTCCACATCATAGTCGGGGTTCGCTTCCAGAATAGAAGCACACAGGTCCACGACTTCGGGCAAACGGAAACTGATCTGGTCCGAACCTGGCAGGAGCAGATCGGGCTTCATGCCTTCCATCTCCTGATAGGGGCTGTAGCTGGACGCCCTGAGCCCGACTCCCAGAACCGATGGAAAACAAGCGGGTTCACCGACCAGTTCGGTAGAGACCCAGTTGCGAAAACGGGCGGCTTCCGACCAGACATCAACCTTCAGCCCCTCATCAGAGCTTTCGCCCTCCTCCTGACAAACCTCAATACTCGCAAGCCCTGCGCCCCAGATCTGAAACTTCAGCTGCTGGCGCCCGTTCCACATGTTCACTGGAACCTGCTTCGAGCTGGCGGCATAAACCAGCTCCCCATTGAGATGCGCTTTCAAAGCCCACTCAGTCGGCGGCTGTCCCAGACCAAACCAGAAGTTGTACTCACAATCGCCATCCTGATCCGCAAGAAAAGTCTTGCTCAAACCTGGCAAGAGCTTGAAGGAGCCCCGCACAGGTCGGGCATCTCCGAAACCAGCAGCAGCGACAAGCACATGCCCGGCTTTCCCGGCACCAGTGAAGCGCCCAAGCTGATGAGCCTCCCAGCCCGTTCCATCCATGGCATGCGAAAAGGAACCAAAGGAACAATTGCAAACCGAGACCATACCTCGAGACTGAGCAAGTTCAGCCGCCCAGGTATAGCCTTCAGTCCAGCCAGGCTCCGAGATCTTTCCGTCTCGCCACTTCGTGCGACAAACGGTGCGTCCTGCGAAAGCCTTCACGAGTATCACCTGAGCATCCTTCCGTCTGGCGAGCAAGCGCTCGAGGACTATGCTGCCGTGACCCATAGGGTCTCCGGCGAACTCAGCTACTTGCTTCTGAGTGAGCGAAGCATTCTCGTTCTCGAACTTGCGCTTGCTGCAGAGATCCCAGGCTGCAAGCACGTCGGCCCCAGCCATAGATTCTTGCGAAAATCCGCTGTCAATCACGATGAACGCACAGCTTTTATGCATAAAAAACCATCCTTCCGCTTCTTACTGCAAAAAATTATGACTGTGCTTTGTTACGCTTGCCTGCTTGGCAGCAACACAGTTTTTCTCAAGGGGTTAGAATCGTTGAAGTAAAAACCCGGGAATCCGTTCGTGGAAAACGAAACACTCAACCTAATGACGCCCCCGCCGCAGGAACGGCTAGATGCGTGGCTGGCTGAGATGTATGGCAAACAAGTGAAGATACGCGCGCGCAAGTTGTTGCGCCATCGCGACCTTTCTTACGTAGAGCGGCTTTACATCGACGAAGCGATGCCACCGACACTCATTTACAAGGTGGTGCTGCCGCCCTGGGATGTAGAGCAGGACCTTCATGAGCACATCTTGATTCCGTCGGTGTCGAATTCTGCGCGACTTTATCTTTCCGGCACTTACAACGGCACCACAGCCATGCTGATGGAAGATCTGGGCGAAGTCACATTTCTCGACAGCCTGGCAGAACACCAGGAACTGCCGCAACGAGTTGGCACGGAGCTTGCGAAATTACATCGCGCCTTCACGTACCGCATCGCCGAGGTAAAGGAAACTGGCGTTTTGCGCAGCCTGCTTCCTGCTGATTTTGAAACTCTGTCTGCTGAGATCGCCGGCGAATTGTATAACTGGAATCTTGTCAGTGATGAACAAAGGACCATGCTTCTTGAGCTGGGCAAGCGCCTTGCTGACAAGTTTGCCGATGAACCTGTGTCACTGGTGCATGGCGATTTGTACGCAGAGAACTTGCTTTTTGACGGCGATCATTTGTTCATCATTGATTGGTCCTGGTTTACCAAAATCAGCACGCCCATTCTTGACCTTGCCACCCTTTCAATGGAGCACTTCAAGAACGGAGCTCTTGCCGATCGGCGCGCTGAGCTAATTGAAGCCTATTGCGCCGAATACAGCCGCAACCTTCAGGACACTTACTCGAAATTACCCTGGGCGGAACTGCTGGGACGATTACTTTTCCTGGAGTGGCTAGTCGAACGTCGCCGTCGCGGCATCATGGGCACAACGGTGGGACCGGTCGAGATTCTTATAGGAACCGTTCTTGCAGAATTACAAATGCGATTGCAAGCCTGTGCCGGTTAACGAAATTGATCGACAGCGGCACGCAAGACGCCAAGAAATACTCGCAGGGCCCGGTAGGGGCATGCCTTTCATGCCCTCACGAAGCAAGCCAGGCGCTCAGATATGTGTAGGGGCGATGCCATGCGTCGCCCGGGAACTGGTCCCAACCGCACAAGCATTGACGCGTGAGCCTAGAATTTCCAGTACGGTGAGTTGGTCAAGCGCTCAGCACCATCCGCGGTGACAACACAGTCATCTTCGATGCGTACTCCACCGAGACCTTCGATGTAGATTCCCGGCTCGTCCGTGACGACCATGCCGACATCGAACGGATCATTCTCATAATCGTAGGGATCGTGTGCAACCAGCCCCAGACTATGACCGAGACCATGCGTGAAGTATTTTCCATAGCCGGCTTCATCAATATGGTCACGCGCAATTTTGTCAAACTCTTTCCACTTGATTCCAGGCTTAAGCGCTTTGAACGCTTTCTTGTTTGCCTTAAGCACCACCTTGTAGATTTCGACCATGCGCGGGTCCGGCTTCTTACCCGGCACGAACGCTGTGCGCGTAATGTCGGAGCAATAACCACCCGGATATAAGCCGCCGAAATCCATCACAACAGGCTCGCCGGCTTTCAGTTTGCGGCTCCCAGTAGCGTGATGCGGCACTGCTGCATTTGGACCTGATGCCACTATTGTCGTGAAACTATTTGTGATGGCACCATGCTTGCGCAAGAGCACATCAATCTCAAATGCCAGCTCTGTCTCGGTCATCCCTGCCTTGATGCGCGGCACAACATCGCTGTACACCTTATCTGTTGAGCGGCATGCTTTGCGCAAGAGCTCGATTTCTTCTTTGTCCTTGAACTGGCGAAAGCGCTCGACGAAATGCACCGTGGGCACAAGTGTCGCATTGATTTCTTTCTTCCAGTGCTCGGCAAGATCAACCGAAATGTGCGCGGATTCAAATGCAACCCTGCTCTTCTTTCCCAGCTCGAGTTTCTCGAGCAGCGCATTCACAACTTCAGTTGCTTTCTTGCCGCGCTCTTGCTTGACCAACTTGAAATCTTTTACTTCGTCACCGACACGCAGCCAATATCGAGGATCAGCAATGATGAACGCTTGATTCTGCGTGATGAACAAATGCGCAGTCGTGCCACTGAAGCCGCTCAAATAGAGGACGTTTTGATTGTCCCCTTCGAACACGCGCAAAATAAATGCATCAAGTTTTTGCTTGGCAAGTGCCTTTTGAATCTTTTTGACTCTGCTCATCGCTGTATCTAACCGGCTCCAATTCGCTATCGACTGGATAAATTTACCACGCAATAGCAGTTGGAATCCGGTGTTTGCAAAGCTCGACATTCATGACAACAAATGAAGTTCAGCCATGAGCAGAATCAAAAAGAAAAAAACGAGAGCAGCGGAGCCGGGTTCTGCCTTGCGACAGTTCCCGGCTCCTTTCTGCTCCCGGTCCAGTTTTTAGCGCACCTATCACGCTGAAGGGCGACGCCAGTCCGATGGGGACTCCGTGGCGCGCTGAGCGAGTCAGCGGCATCGGGGTCCCCTCAGCACACGCTTAGCTCTTCTTCGCGAAGCGGCGCACCAGCTCGACCAGAGTGCGAACACCCCAGCCCGTGCCCTGTTCCTGCTCGAACGCCACCGCGGCGATATCGAGATGGACCCAGGGCGTCTCGCCGGCGAAACGGCTCAGGAAGTGCGCCGCCGTGATCGAACCCGCGCCGGCGTCACCGCCCGAGTTCTTGAGGTCGGCGATCTTGGACTCGTTGGCGCGGGCGAGCTCCTCCCAGAGGGGCAGCTCCCACATCAACTCGCCTACCGAGGCGCCGGCGTCGATCACCTTGCGGGTGAACTCGCTGGTGTTGCCGAACGCGCCAGCGCCGACCGAGCCAAGCGCGGCACGGATAGCACCGGTCAGCGTCGCGATGTCGACGATATGCGTGGCGCCCAGCCGCTTGACGAACTCGAAGGCGTCCGCCATCGTCATGCGCCCTTCGGCATCGGTGTTATCCACCTCAACCGTCAGCCCGGCCATCGTGTGGATGACATCACCAGGCTTGTAGGCGTTGCCTGCCACCATGTTCTCGGTAGCAGCCATGACCACCTTCACGCGCACAGGCAACTTCAGAGCGGCGATCGCTTGAATTGCTGCGAGCGTCGCCGCACCACCGGACATGTCGCACTTCATGCTGCGCATGCCGGCGGCAGGCTTGAGGTCATAGCCACCCGAGTCGAAGGTGACGGACTTGCCGACCAGCGCGAGCAGCACGTTCGGGTCCGCACCAGCGGGCTCGTAAGTCAGCTCGATCAGTACCGGCTTCTCGCTCGAACCACGAGCCACAGCCAGTAACGCGTTGGCTCCCATGCGCTGAAGTTCCTTGCGACCGTAGAACTTCGCGCGGATGGCGCCGTTGGAGTTCTCGGCAACCTGCGCCGCACGGCGAGCCAGCTCCTTCGGAGTCATGGTGCCGGCGGGCTCGGTGACGAGGTCGCGAGCCATGTTGACGGCATTGGCGACGATGTAGCCTTCGTTCACGCCATTCATGAAATCGGCGTTGCCACCAGAGACGGCGACTTGCTCGAAGCGCAGCTCGGGCTTGTGACCGCCCTTCGCCGTCTTCTGGTGATTCATCACGTAGTCAACCGTACCGGCGCTCTCGCCGACAGCGCGCCCGAATTCCTCGAGCGAAATGGAGACCTTGTCGCCGAGCTTTGGCATTGCAACGGCGATCTTGCTCACCTTCATCCGGCGAGCTTCCTTGAACGCAGCCGTAAACGAGCTGCGCAGCCGGCGGGGCGTCAGCTTCTCTTCGGCACCCATGCCACAGTACACGATGCGGGGTGCCTGAAGCGTGGTGTTCGAGAACTGGACCATGGTGCTCGCGAGAGCACCGGTGAAGCCCTCGATCTTGGCTTGCTCGGCAATCGCAAAGCGCGCGTTGAGCACAGCATCGGGTCCAGCAGGATCGCTGGATTCGAACACGGGGACGATAAGCAGGTCAGACTTGGGCTGAGAAGGACCAGCGCTCAGAGCGCTAAATTTCAGGGTGGTCATTTGCTTTCTCCATTGGAAGCTGCACAGGTGCAATCGACACCCGGAGGCAGCAAGATTGAGGATTTCGCAGGCTTCTTCACCTTCACGGCGCGAGACCAGATTTCGCGATTGGGAACGCGAATGCAGTTGGCTTCGCTGTCGATGTTGGTCGAGAGATAACCGACCGCGACAACTTTGCCTTCGACAGCGAGCCCTTCCAGGCTGATATCGTCGCCCTCGGTGAGTTTGCGAGTAACCTGAATGAGCAAGCCGCAGATGAAATCATTGGCTGCTCCTTGCAGAGAGAGAGTCAACGCTGCGCCGAATACACCGAAGCCGATGACGAATCGTCCGAGAAACTCCGCAGCGGTGAAACTCAGAACGACAAAAACTGCGACCGCCCAGTAGAAGAACTTGAACAGCTTCATCGAGAGCATACGCCCACGTTCGGACGCATGACCTCGTTCAAGCATCTTCTCCAGAGCAGTGCATGAGGGTTTGTAGAACAACCATGCCACGTTGATCATGATGCCGGCGATGATCAGGTCGATCACGAAGGGCATGAGCTTGTGGAAATAGTCGACAATCGCCTCGCGAAGAGCGAGGTGTACGCCCTGGCTGAACACATCAGTGCCACCAGCCAGGAACAGGAGCACGAACAAGACAAGCATGGGGAACAGCTTGCGATAGTTCTGCACGAAAGCGAAAAAGATTTGCTTCAACATGCTTCCTCCTCAGTGTCAGTCCAACAACACGAAAGGCTCTTCGCTGCGGTTTCTGCGTCTCGACAGAACCTGTTCAAACACTCACAGCCACTGGCTGGGGGTCTAGCAGCGAAGAACCAGATGTTTAATGCGTTCGGGGGACCGTGATTAAGGCAAAGAAAAGAGACTTTCAGAACCTACTGACTTCACTGCTTAGTTTTCAACGCGCGCGCGATTAGGTTTGGATCACATAAGATCCTGAAGAGGATCTCTTAAGCCGTGGGGGCCGTATGCGGACATGAACTGATCGCCCCCCATGCAGCTGTTCGAGCAATTCTCTTGCGCCGCCTTGCTGATAACCAGCAGAGGAGCAGGCTTGCCAAGCGCTTGCGCGAACCTTACGAGCCTGAAAGCCACCTCGCTCAGATTGCGCAACTGTTTACACATGCAAATCCCAAGATCACCATCCGAACAGAATGGCTCAACCATGCGCCTTTTCCTTCGAGCTAAAGTTCGAAACTCCCGCAGGATTTAGGGATGCACAGTCGTCCCCCCTTGAATACAAGAACCCAAGTCGTTAACGTCAGATCCGTATCAAATTCAGATCTTTCTTTTCAGGCAATACAGGCAACAGCGAACACAAAGCAGCTTCAAATCCTTCCAGCGCGCGCCGCTCAGATTTGACTAGCTTTGGACGGTGAAACGGCAAATAAAGCCAGCTTGTGCTCCAAGACGAAGATCTGCTCGAACAGGCCAAATTGGTTCTGAAATTTCTGGAATTGTGAAACTGTCGGAAACGGCTACTTAGCCATTCCGGAAGCTCTTCGCCGTTCCAGCCCAACAAGCGCGATTTCGGGGACAGCGTTCCCGCTTTCGCAAAAGGAGACTTTATGGCAGACAAGTCAAAGAACTCGGAAGTGCCACCGAGCACTCCAACTCCTCCTGTCCCTCTGCCTCCCAATCCCGTTCCTCCGGTCGAATTGAAGACCGTCTGGGACGTGGCAAAAATCGTTATCTTCGTGACCGTCTGGTACATCACCAGCGACGCGAATCATGCTCTCACCGCGGCGGTCGATTACGCCAAGGTGGCTGGTGCTTCGCATTCGCTGCCGCATGCCAGCTGGCTCGGCGCCCGCATCGGTTTGCTTCAAGGTTTGATCATGTCGGTGCAAGCACTGGCCATCATCTGGGCTTCACCGACGCTTTTCGCATATCTCGGCCCGGTGCTCACCGCCGCTCTGGATACGCCGATCAAGCTTGTGGCGAAACTGCGCCGTGCAATCGGCTCGCGGAACAAGCCCGGTGATGACAGCGACGACGACGGCGACGACAAGAAGGACGATGGCAAGAAAAAGTGAGGCGAGCTAAGGAAAGGCTCACCGGATGGACACGATAGCCTGGGGCAGAAGCAAACAGTTTCTGCTCCAGGCTTTTCTTGTGCCACCGCATACGATACCTTTAATTTTTGGGCAAATTCCTATTATTTCATTTAGTATATACAAAAGAGCCGGTAAAGATTGGGTATATTTCTTCCAGAAGCGAGGTCTCAGGATTGCCGTTAAGCCGGTCACTCTCTTTCAAACCGAACAGGTTCCAGAACTATGGAACTGCTGTCCTTTGCATTTTATTATTTCAAACCCAGACTCTAGCGTTGGCAGATAGTGCCGCACTTCCTTCAGAAACCCCGACGCAAGTAGAAGCTCAAAATTCTCAACAAGGCAAAGATGAACAGGACTTCTCCTGGAACAAGCCGCTCACGGACGGACCGGACACCATTTTTTATTTTGCAGAAGCTGTCTCCGGAAAAACTCTCAAGCAGGAAACAAAGGATCTTCTTCGTGGCGTGGACCTTGTTACCATCGACGAAGACAAGATTAGCTTGCATCGAATAGACAACGAACTGGTGGAGCTCGCTAAGGAATCAGAACACGGACGCAAATTTTTTGATGACTGGGAGAAATCAAAAGTCAACATCGAATCAAAGTTTGGACCAGCCGGGAAAGCCTTTCTCGACAGTATTGCAAGAGTGCAGATTGATGGAACCAGAATTAAAATCCAGCGAAGCAGTGACGATGAATTCACGCTTGAAATGGGCGATCGAAAATTGCATCATGCCTTTGATTTGCGTGGGTTGCGTTTCGGACAGTTGAGCATGAGCGTGGAAACAAACAACGAACACCCCTGGCTCAAAGATATCCAAGGAGTAAGCGCAGTAATAAACGCTCCGGGCTTTAGCTTCCCCGTGGGCGTCAGAGAATTTTCGAAGGTACGGATGGAAAAAGAGAACGATATAAGGGTAGGAGTGGCCAATCCAATGCCAGGCCCGGTTCGCGCATTACTCTTCCTGCCTTCGATTTTGCGATTTCATTTCAAGCTGCCACGAAAAGAGCAAAAATAAAAGCTAGTAAATAAATTCAACTTTCCTCCTAAAGCATTCAAGGTCTTCGTTAAGAAACCAGGTTGGCTCCCACAACTGAACAGGAAGACCGAGATGACAAATCGACTCGCGGCCCGCTCGTTGCCGCTTTTCTTAGCGTGTGGCTTTGCACTGACTCCGTCAGTTTCATTTGCTCAGAACTTAACTCCACCACCAAACAACAACATTGTGGGAAGGACACCCACAGTACAAGTGCAAACGCCACAAGTGCAATCGCAGCCAGCACAAACACAAAGCAACCAACGACTAGACCAGCCGTTGAATTTGCCGACATTCATCGGTAATACGACTATTCTTCCTACTGATACATTGATCGGAAACTTCGATAGAAACTGCATCAAAGAGACTCCCGTAAACAATGCAAAGGACAGTTACAAATTTGAGAATCTAGCTGCATTCCTCAAAGATCAGGGCTGGCAGGGAAAAGTATTCGACGATTCTTTTATTTTCAACGACTACAACGCCATAATTGAAGACACCGAATTTTTGAACAACGAATTTCTTGGTCCACTCGGCTATGAAAAGCCAAGAGCTGAGCTATGTTCCAGCTCAGAAAACAAACAAGTGGTCATTCGCATCAACGAAAAATCCAAGCATCTCTGGGTCTTCACCGATAGCAATCAATTCCTCTGCGGTAAAGCTGCTTTCAAAGACCTCATACTTTCAGGAACTCCAGGCACGGTGCTGGGACGCAAAGCTGATGTTTTCACACTCAATCAAGGACAGCTTGTACTTGATTGCGGAAAAGATTCGGTAAAACTAGCTTGCCGTGCCGCTGGATTAAGAATTCCGGCCGACTCCTGTGCGCTAGTTCAGTATTTGCCTGAGCAAACAATTAAGATTCGGGTTCTCCATTGTCCCACTGATTCAAGAGTCAGAGTCCGCCTGACAGCCCAATCCGACAAGACAATCGAGCTCAGATCCGGAGAAGAGATGCTCGTAGATTTTTCACAAGAGAATGTCGAAATCGCCGGTAATAAGTTCAACACAGCGAACTACTTGAACTCAATGCCGGCACAAATTACCGGACTTGCCGCTTATGATCGCATGGTGAAACACCTTAGTTCTGAGGCGGCTGCCGACAGAACCACTAATAGCGAGAGACTGAGCGCATCTGCACCGGTCGATTTGATTGGAGGAGAGAACACCAGATTCGTAGCCACCAACGACGGGCAAATCGCTCTGATTTCGGGTAGGCTTCTTGTACACAACAGCTCAGAGCAAGTTCTGCGAACTCAAATGGGCGATCTCTACTTACAGCCCGATGCAACAGTCTCCACTGAACGTTGGCAGGGTGAGTTCCGCTCACAATGCTGCAGCAAGCCGAAATCGGCAATACTGGTTAGCCAGAAATTCGGCGTCCCTCTAAGCTGGGGAACCGAGACTTTGATAGTCGATCACGAGCCCACCTGGGGCGATGCTTTTCCCAATGACGGAATAGGCAGACGCCGCTTCGAAATGCATGCACTTAAAGATTCGAAGTGTTTGATTTCTGATTTCTCGATGTCGAATTTTCTCGTAAAGAGCCCGCATTGTCAGCTTCTCAGGCACCAGGACAAGCAATTCAAAGATCTGCGTGACGAACTGATCAAGACTGCGGCAGCACTATATGTGGTGACAGGCTACAAAGGACAATACGCAACTCAGGCGCCTGTCACCGCAAGCGCAAACAATCAAACAAACTAAAGAAGACAAGATCAGACGAATCTAATATCGATTCACAAGCTAAAAAAACGTCCTATCCCGTATTTAAGTGAGAGCGAGAACGAGAGTGAGAGTATGCATCGGGCTGAGTCCCGATCTGGAGAGGTAAGTTTATGAATTCAAAGAACTGGAGTAAGGGGCTATTGGCATTGCTGTTCTTATCAACAAGCGTTGGATTGATGAAACCAGCTTATGCAATGACAATACCCGAACCAAGCAATTTCGTGACAGCTCCTACGGCAGTGGAGTTCACGGCAGATCTGATGCCTACCGATCAGATTCCAACAGATCAAAAAGGTGGAATGCCTACAGATCAAAAGGGCAACAATATCCCCACAGATCAAAAGGGTTCAATCTCTACAGATCAAAAAGGTGGAATGCCCACAGATCAAAAGGGCAACAATATCCCGACAGATCAAAAAAATAATGTCGGATCCTGGGGAATGAACAGCGCAGGCGGTGGTGGCGGCGCAGGAAAACAACACGGTAGCGGAGGCGGTGCCGGCATCCCAACTGATCAGAAAGGCAACGTTGAGTCTTTCTCCTGGGGCGCTCACGGTACCGGCGGTGGTGCCGGCAAACAGCAAGATTCGCCGGGTTGGGGAATCGATCAAAAAAATAACGTCGGATCCTGGGGAATGGACAGCGCAGGCGGTGGTGGCGGCGCAGGAAAACAACACGGTAGCGGAGGCGGTGCCGGCATCCCAACTGATCAGAAAGGCAACGTTGAGTCTTTCTCCTGGGGCGCTCACGGGACCGGTGGTGGTGCCGGCAAACAGCAAGATTCGCCGGGTTGGGGAATCGATCAAAAAAATAACGTCGGATCATGGGGAATGGACAGCGCAAGCGGTGGTGGCGGCGCAGGGAAACAACACGGTGGCGGAGGCGGTGCCGGCATCCCAACTGATCAGAAAGGCAACGTCGGCTCATGGTCATGGAGTGCTGATTCCCGCTCAGGAGGCTCAAACCAGGCAAGTCTCAATTTTGCAAACCAGGGACTCGGTGGCGGACTCAATAGTGGCAAAGCTGGCGAAGGAGCGTTTCTTGGCGGTGTGATGACTGCTGGCAAAGGCTCCGAGGGTGGATTAATTCCAGCGGTTATGCCCGTGAATAAAGGCTCCGAAGGCGGCATTCTACCATTCATCACTCCAGGTAATGGCGGTTCACAAGGAACATTCATCCCTGTTATGCCCGCCGCAACAGGGTTCACTGGTGGCGTCAAAACTGGCAATGAAAACGCAGGCCTCAACTTCACATTCAGCCCAGGTGCTCTCAATTCAGCCGGTGGTGGTGGCGGTGCTGGAAAAGCAAACGGCAACCCAATGCCTCATTTAAACATCCACACCAATAACGCATTCTTCGGAAAATAGTTTTGCCCAAGCTGAAGCGAACCGCGCCTGGTCCCCCCGGGCGCGGTTTCTTTTCGGAGCAGATTGCGTGATGGCTCACGAACAGGGGTGCGAGTCACATTCCTTTTGACTAAATATAAATTTCAGTGAGCGCGAGAAATTGGTTGTGACTAAACAAAAGTATCAGTCCCTTGCCTGTTTTGAGCTATTTTACTTAGTCAAAGCGCAAGTCTGACTAAATAAATTAGCTCTATTAACTACATCATATAATACTTGCCACAGTAAATAAAGAAGGGGACATCATGTCCCCCTCTTTAACGGCACTATCGGTAAATCAGACCTGCCCGAGAGCAAGCTTCAGAACCTCCAGTCCGTTGTTGAGCGCGTGCAGCAGCATGCCGCTGTAGAGGCTGCCCGTGCGACGGAAGATTTCCGCCTGGACGACACCAAGCAGGAAGAGCAGCACCATGGTCGTCGGCTGGAACTGCATGTGCATCAGCGAGAACATCACTGAGCTGAGCACGATGGCACTCAATTCAGATCTGTCACCGCCAAACACACGCACGATGAAACCGCCAATGGTGCCAGCCTTCGGCTCACGCTTCAGCGAGCAGCGAATGACCTGGTAGAGGAAGCCGCGGAAAACGAGCTCCTCAAACACAGGCGCACCCACCACTGCCATCAGCGCGAAGAGCACGAAGTTGCCACCAGTCGCCTTCTGAGCGAGGTCAACCGTGGGCTGGTGCGCCGAACCCATCACCGCGACCACACCCAGCGCGATAAGCTGAGTGAGACCGTAGGCAACAAGCACCGGAACAATCAGCTTGAACGCGGTCGCACCCCACCAGCTGCCCTTGAGCGGCTCGAGAGTCAGTGCCATTGCCTTGCGGAACGAGATGCCTTCCTTGCTTAGCTGGCTCGCGATGTAGCGAACCTGCATGCCGAAGCCCATGACGAAGCTAAGGAAGCTCAGCCCCATCACAAACGACATCTTCGGCTGACCAGTCCCTGGCTCGGCGATGAAACCGAACACCCATTCGAGCACGCTCATGTAGTGCGGCGCGAAAAGGCGAACGGCAACAGGCAAAGCGCAGGCGCTGAAGAAGCCGATCGCGGCATAGGTCTTCCAGGCAGCGATGGTGCGCGCGCGGATCTTGTCGGCGGCGACCAGGCTCAGACGCAGAGCATTGAACACCGCGGCAGCCAGCGCAGCACCGATAGCGGTACCACACAGCAGCCTGGCGATGCCGGACGGATGCTTGAAGGCAGCCAGCATTTCGGGGAACTGCCCGAGCCAGAGCATCAGCGCGCAGAAGAGCAGCGGCACGGCGAAAGAACCCACCGTGAAGTGCAGCAGCGCGACGAAGTAGTTTTTGCCGGCAGTCTGAACCGTCCACGGGAACGTGTCGGACAGCTTGCTGGCGGGGAACAACGCGGTACGCAACTTACTAAACATAAATCACCTCGCTGAAGCCGAAAGGCTTCTTCTTTGCTTGTGACCTAAGAAAAATTGGCCGGCGCACATTGCTCCGACCTAAAAGTCCTCTACAGCGGGCCACAGCAACGGGGCGGTCCGAGCAGCTTTCGCTGACGAACCGCCCCGTACGCGACGTGACCTTACTTAGCGGGAAGCAGCTTCTGAGCCACCGGGTTGATGGCCAGCTCGTCTTCGGCATGCAGGCGCGCAAGCAGAGTCATCTGCTCACGGCTCGCCTTGACGATGACGCTGAAGATGAACGGCGCCTTGCGCTGGAACGTGACGTGAGGCACTTCGACCTCGATCACGTTTTCCAGCGTGTGCAGCAGCTCAACCGAGCGAGCCGACATCTCCTTCATGCTGGAGGCCGTCATGATGACGCTCCACTCCTGCGAACCACCGCCGCGAGCAGCCAGAGCCGCCTTGCGGATTTCGCGCTGCGTCGTCAGGTTGACGCTGCCGGCCCGCTTGCCCATCTTGGCGATCTGCTCCTCGTGCGCAGCAACGCCGTAGCCGTCGCTTGCGACCGAGAAGCTCAGGGCGCTGTCGTCCGCGTTGACGTCAACGCGAACGATGTCGCCCCCGACCACCTTGTCGGTGTTCAGCAGACGTCCCAGCGGCATCAGCACGTCACGGTTGATGACGCGCTTCAGCTCGGCGACGTTGAAGTCCACCGTCTTGAGCAGGTGCTGCTTCGCCTCGGCGGTGACTTCGAGCACGAAGTCGTCGCCCGCCTTCATCTGCTCGTTGATGCGCTTCTGAACCTGCGCGATCTCGGAGTCGACGATAGCGGTGAGGCTCTCGCTGTTGAACGGCTGGAAGATGACGACCGCGTCGAGCCGGTTACGGAACTCCGGCTTGTAGCGGCGCTTCATCTGCTCGTTGACGACCGTCTCGACATCCTGCTTCGTCGCCTTGGTTTCCCGGGTGATGAAGCCGATGCCCTTCTCCTGCATCTTCTCCAGCTCGTCCATGCCGATGTTGCTGGTGATGATGAAGATGGTGTTGCGGAAGTCGGCGATCTGCCCGTTGCCGAGCTTCGCGACGCCCTTATCGAACACGCCCATCCAGAACTTGTAGAAGTCGAGCGTGCTCTTCTCGAACTCCTCGATGACGACGATGTCGATCTCTTCCCGCGAGTGCAGGCGAACGCGCTGCATGTTGTGGGGCGAGACCACCGAATAGGCGTCGACCTCATGCGGCTCGAGCTTGTTCTTCGGGTCCTTCGGGTCCTTGAAGCCGACGTAGGTCGGAGGGGCACCCTTCAGGTCGAGGATCTGGTGGTCTTCCGTGTAGTCCGACGCCTGGATACGGGTGAGCGCTTCCGGGTCATCGTGGAAGATTTCGGCCAGAGCGACGCCGGTCAGCGACTTACCCGTACGGGAGGGACCCGCCAGGTAGAAGATGCCGATCGGACGAGTGCGGTCGCGCAGAGGGTTGCGCGCCAGGTTGTAGGCAAGCGATGCGACCTTCAGAGCAGCAGGCTGCCCGATGACGCGCCCACCGAACTGCTCAGCAAAGGAGATCTCAGCAGCGCTGAGCTCGTTGTGGTCCACGACTGTGAACACAGGGGTGTTGTTCTTGGTAGTCATAGCAAAACTCCTTCGTATTTTTTGAGCGCCCGTTGGGCGCCCGATGTTAAGGACAAAGGCAGCTGCGCTGCAGAAACGCACCCGCGTTCCTGCATGAACAACTGTCTTGGTAGCCCCGTAACAGGGCAGCAGAAACTAGCGGCTACGCAAGCTGCGCGCTCCGCTAATGTCCAGCTTCACAGACTCGCGTCTGCTTGCTAGCGCTTCTTCGATAGCTCCAGCATTTCCATGTAAGAACGTTTGACGTCCTCACGTGGATTACCGAAGAGCTTCTCGACGAAACTGAAGATGTCCGCACGCGCCGCTGACGGATCTTGTCCGAGTGGCACAATGCATTCGACCTCCATGAAGTATCCAGAGAACTCGCCGAGTCCGCTGACCCGATCGATGCTGGCTACGACATCCCTTCCATGGAGATTTCCTTCAAACAACGCGCGCTCCTTGCTGAAACTCAGCAGTTCGCGCCCGCTTGCGAAGCGTCCGAGCATGATGGTCAGGGTTCTGACCAGCGGGCTCACTTCGCACTCACTTTCCTGTCGCTCCTTTCCGCCATCGGCAGTTTTCACCCATGCTTTCAGAGTGAACACGCTCCGGACAGAATCGGCTGTCAATTCATCACGAACGCGTAGCATCTCTCCTTTTTGGCGAGGAGGAATAAACGTGTCCGTCATCGTGACGCTGCCTGCGGGGCGAAACTCGAGCTCGCGCAAACGCAAAGGTAGCTTCTCGGCTTCCTCAGCGGAAATCGAGAATTTGCGTTCGACCTCGAGATGACCTTTGCTCACTTTGTTCTGGACGAACCAGGCAAAGGCATTTTGCAGGAGAGTGAGCAAGAACGCTCTCAATCCAAATCTGTTGCTCATGCTCTACTCCTGACGCGCGGTGGCTGAATGACAAAAGCAAGTTTACGCCACCAGGCAGCTAATACTTGGTCAAAAGGGCTTAATTAATTGGAAATGCAAAGGTTCGGGGGGTATTCCTTGCGCGATAAAATAAAAAATCTAAATACAAGATTAAGGTAGCAAAACACCCTGCCGGAACCGAGCGTTTCCGGCAGGTTTAAGCTTCCGCATTTCTGCCCCACGACGAGCGCCAGGCCCCGTGGACACCAAGCGGCTTAAGCCTTGCTAATTGTGGCAATCTGGACAAACCCGCGGCTATTTTGGGGTACTTGTCATGAGTTTGATTGCCCGCCTGAAACCCTGCTCCAGGTGGGAATTCCACGGGAGCAGCACAGTTCGCACACCTGGCGCAAACCATGTTCTGGCCCTTGACCCAGGGCTGAGTTTATTTTGCCCAGGCTTAAGGACTCATGAAAAGATCCCGGGGCAGCCACCATTTAGAGATCATCTTGAGGCTAAATCGGCTTTTAGTTTCTTTTTGCCTGGAGATACTGGTACGGTTGAAACATTAGTCCATTCATTTTCAGCAACAGAGAAAGCCACCCCCCAACCCCCGGCTGAATCAATTCAGGCAAAGCACGAGTTGTGCCACGGGTTGGCTTCCTCTCCGAACTGAGCGAACAGTAACAGCGAGCATCCGGGTTGAGTGACCTGGAGGTTTCGTGTTGTTTCCTGCCGCTCCCAAGGCTGGGTAATTTTATGATGAGAAGCCTCAAGTCGCCGATTCGGCATTTGATGCGGACCCTCAGAAATTGGAAGCAGCGCGTAAAGGATTACTCGACACGCTGCTTGCAGAGCGGTTTCATCCCGTTTACTTACGGTCCTGCACAGTTTTTTGGGCGTTACATCGCCAAACTCATTGTTCTTGTTCAAATCGGAAAGCTGCGAGTTCTCGGCGAAGAAAACTTGCAGATTCCCGGTCGATTCCTTTTCTGCCCCAATCACAGCAGCATGTTCGACGCGCCCGTCATGTATTCGATATTGACGCGAGGCAATGTGCGTTACATGACTGCGTATGAAGAGATGCGCGGTTTCTGGGGATTGAAGGCGATCGTGATGGGTGCCATGGGCACCTTCGCGGTAGATCGCAGCAAGGGCAAAAGTGTTATCGAGCCTGCGGTGGAAGTCCTGGTTAGCGGACAGTCTCTCACCATTTTTCCGGAAGGTCGTGTTTCTGAAACGGAAGCCTGCCAGCCCTTCAAGAAAGGCGCAGCTGTGATAGGCAGCGTTGCCTTGAAGAGAATTCCGGCCGGCGAGAGAATCGCAATCGTACCGGTAAACATCAAGTATCATCACCGGCATGATCCGACTGCTCGCACCGACTTCTTCAAGATGGGCTTGAAATGGCGCGGAGGCGTGACCGTCACCGTGGGCAAACCGCTCTATCTCGACGAGATGGAGGGCATGGCCCCCGATGAGATCATGGCTGAAGCTCGCAAGTTCATTTGTAACGTTCAGCAGGGTTGTGCGTGCGCTGCATAATTCTGCGGCATTGATTTAGAAGCATGGTCCTGGCAGCTGTTTTTTTAGCTTCAGCTGTTTTTTTGGCTGTAGCTGTCTTTCTAGCTGCCAGGACCATTGTTCGAACATAAAATGCGATCGGCTTCTTTCTGCGTTCACAATTGTTTGCTCGAACACAATAAATTGCGACCGCCTCCTTTCTGCGTTCACAAGGGGGATTTTGCACTCACTAAGTGCCTAAATTTCTTGCTTTGTTGCTTCCTTTGTGAGCGCAAAAGATCAAAAACAAGCACTTGTGAACGCAGAGAGGGTAGATCCGTTTTTCGCTTGCAGAGCAAGGTTTTTGAGCGACAGACTGAACAGCTCTCAGTCAAAATACTCTTACACCTTTTTGTGCTTTTTGCTGCTTTTTGGCCTTTTTTGCACTTTTTCTTAGGAAAACTCTTTGCTTTCAAACGCGGTAAACTCAAGATCTATCTCTGCGAGGATGACCACAATGCTCAAGTCAGAAACAGAACACATGATCCGCCGCTGCATGGAAGAAACAAAAGCAGAATTCACCGAAGAACAGATCCAGTTTCTTGCAATTGCATTGAACAAGATCTGCCAGCGAATTGTTGAAGAAGCTATGTCTTCCTCGAGCAACAATCGCCAGGGCAACAGGGGCTTTTTTGCCGGCTAGATAATTCAAATCTTTGAAAAAGTGAGACGAAAGTGCGCGAATTATTGCGCACAATTTTTGAGTGAAGGAGATAAAAATGGTTTCGGCAAGCTTGCTGGACAGAGCGAAAGAACTGCAGAAAGAAATTGTGGAACTGCGGCGTTACTTGCACAGGCATCCGGAACTGAGTTTTGAAGAAACTCAAACCGCAAAGCTTGCTTCCGAACGACTGAAGGAAATGGGTTATTCCGTTAACGAGGGAATTGCAAAAACAGGTGTTGTTGCAAATCTAGGCAATACAGGCAAAACCATTGCTATTCGCGCAGATATGGACGGCTTGCCCATCCTCGAAAGCAACAAAGCAGATTACTGTTCTGCTAATTCCGGAGTTATGCATGCTTGTGGTCATGATGCACACGTCTCATGCGGACTCGCTACAGCGAAGTTACTTTCCAAAATGGATCATCTGCCGGGACGAATCAAAATGCTGATGCAGCCGGCCGAAGAAGACACAGACTCCGAAGGAAAATCAGGCGCTTTCCGCATGGTTGAAGAAGGGGTGATGGATGGCGTGGCTGCAGTAATTGGTTTACACATGGACGCATCGCTGCCTGCAGGAAAAGTCGCAATAATGCCAGGCCCCGTCATGGCAGCCTGTGATGGATTCAGGCTCACTGTAAAAGGCAAAGGTGGACATGGAGCTTATCCCGAAACGACAGTAGACTCCGTTGTCATAGCCGCACAAATAATTACTGCAATCCAGCAAATTATTTCGCGTAGAATTTCGGCGCTAGATCCCGGTGTTATAACTATTGGCTCCGTGCAAAGTTCGAGCAGCAGGGGCAACGTTATAGCAGACAACGTCGTCTTGCTTGGCACCATACGTAGTTTCACTGAAGAAGTCAGAGTAAAATTGCGAGACGAACTTGAACGCGCTTGCTCGATTGCAAGAGCGATGGGTGGAGACTATTCGATCGAGTATGAGCTCGGCTATCCACCGACAGTAAACGACCCGCGCATTGCAGAAATAATGCGTAAGGCCGCTGTCGATTTGATCGGCCCAGAAAATGTTGTTACTCTGCCGCTGAAAACATGGTCGGAAGATTTCTCGATGTTGGCGCAGGCCTCACCTGGTGCATTCATGTTTCTGGGCGCTGAAATGACGGACTATCGCAGAAGCCATCACAGTCCCGACTTCGATCTCAATGAGGCTGGACTTTATCTTGGTCCAGCGATTTTGGCAGAAACTGCTTTGCGCTTGATGAAAGAATCGGATTGAAATCTGCCCAGCAAGGGTCATTTTGACTGAATGGATCTTAAAATGCGCGGACGGGACGCCCGCGATCCCTGGGTTCGTTTTTTTTACTTGCTTCACTTCTTGTTTTAATTGAGTTTTGCATGGACAACACTGGTACCAATAATGGTGGCAGATAGGGGATCCCGCGAGGGCGGCTTGGCAAGCACTTCTGCTTGTGAACACATGTGTTCACGGTTGCCAAGATAAGCTGAGAAGCTTTTAATCACAAGCATTTTCGCAATTCATCTTTCTCTACGCTTGGTTATAGTATCTTGCTTGACGATTTTCAGCCCCAGCGTAGTGCCGCTCGCGCCTCTACGCTAGGGCGAGCTAGCTTCGCCTGTGGGGAGATCACCAATTGCACTTGTGATCTTTACACATAATGCTTGCACCACTCCCCCTTGCGTCCGGTAGAGATAGTTACTTCTCCCTTCGCAATTCACGACCTCAAAGCCCGGCAAACAAGCACATCACCATCGCTAACGCACTCAAGGCTGGGATCGAGTCTCTCAGAGAGAAGTCGCTCATTTGAGCACCTGTAGAGCAAAGCTTCGGCTTGGCTCTGTGTTTCAGCACGTCACAAATTTCCACAAGGAGCACTTATGCACATCGCGTTTGCAGGGCTTGCAGCTGCGCTGCTGGCTCTACTCTTTCTTGCGCGCCACGGCTATCTCAAGCGCCGGCGCGTCGGGTTCAAAGTCAGCAAGTGTCCGATTCACTGGTTCCTGGGCATCGAGCAGAAGTCTGCTCCTGCACCAGCGACTCAGCCCGGGCTCGGCTGGCAAGAAGCCTATCTCGATGGCAGTCAGGAAGCCGAAGCTGCTTTCATCAAGCGTGCCATGCGTGAGATTCAGGTCGTTCAGACGCTGAACATGCATGCGGCAAAGGCACCGGCTCACAGCCGTGCTTTCCACGCGAAGATGCAAGCCGGAATCGAAAACGCGGAGTTCCGCGTGCTCGACACCGTGCCTGAGCAGTTTCGGGTTGGACTGTTTCAACCAGGGAAGTGCTACCCGGCGGCAGTGCGTCTCTCGAACGCCGCCGGCGTATGCAAGGCGGATACCTCAAAGGACCTTCGCGGTCTGGCGCTGCGTATCACCGCTGATGGTGGCAAGCAGGATTTCCTCTCCACCAATGGCTCGGCTTCGCACGCACGCGACGCCCGCCAGTTTATGGAGTTCGCCAAAGCGACGGCGGGCTCGAACTTGTTGCTGCTGCCCCGTCTCATCTGGTACCTGGGTATCGCTGAAACGGTGCGCATCTTCAAGACGGTGATCAGGCAGGTTTCCCGCCCGATCAACAGCCTATGCACGGAGACCTACTACAGCCGTTCTCCTTACGCGCTCGGACCAAACGCCTTCAAGTTCCAGTTCAGCCCGGTGGATAGCGCCAGCCTGAACGTCACGCGAAGCGATACGTTTCTGCGCGACGAGACCGTTGAGCGGCTCAAGCATGGTCCGGTGACCTTCATGTTCCAGGTGCAGCTCTACCTGGACGAGAAACGCACCCCGATCGAAGACGGCAGCAAGGAGTGGGACAGCCCGCTCATCACCGTAGCCCAGCTCGTGATTCCCCAACAGGATCTGAGCACGGAAGCAGCCGCTGCAAGCCAGCGCGCTGTCGAGGACTACGAGTTCAACCCCTGGCACTGCACTCCCGAACTGCGGCCTCTGGGCAGCCTCAACCGCGCCCGGCGTCTGGTCTACCAGGCCAGCGTCGAGAAACGGAAGGGCGACAGGAGCAATGGTGGCACCGGTGGTGCCAGCTCATCAACCTCTCATTCTACCGAACAGGATGATGACGAAAACAGCAAGCAGGGACAGTGCCCGTTCCGCAAGCTGTCGAACCCGAGCCTCTGGCGACCCAAGTCGTCACGCGTGGGTATCGGCCCGCTGAAGTACGTGTACTGGAACGCCTTCTACTGGGTGATGGAGACGCTCAACCGCGGGCTCTCGCGCAACCCCTTCCGCAAGGTGAGCTGGGACAAGTGGCCGCCGGTCCTGGGGCTGCTTTACCTGATAGCCAAGATCCGCTACAACCGGTCCAACGCGCTGACGGACCCGTACGACTACGCCACGAACGACACGAAGCAATTCGGCAATGAACCGGAAGCGGCCAAGCACGGCTACCTCCCGGACGGCAGCTGGGCTCTCGACCGCGAGAACCCGCAGATGGGCACGCCGAACACCCGCTTCGGCTCGAACATCCCGCCGAAGAAGGTGCGCCCTGACGTCGAGAACATGGAGCCGTCTGCTCGCGAAGCCGGCAAGCTTCGCTGGCGTCGTGTCGACCCGGAGACCGGCAAGGAAATCGTCATCCCTGCCATGATCCTGAACGACCTCGCGGGCGGCTGGATTCAGTTCCAGTTCCATAACTTCGGCGGCAATACCAAGCGCGACCCCGTCGGCGTCTGCCCGCACATGCTGGCGCGCCGTCCGGACGAGAACTGGCCCGGAAACGTCGCCATCGTCGACCGCACCTCGGCAGACCCGACCCGTGTCACGGAGAACGGTCGTCCGACGGTGATCAACGAGAAGGTGGTGGCGTGGATTCAGGGGCAGCTCTACGGCAGCGACGAGAACGAGTTGAACCCGCTGCGCTCTTTCGAGGGCGGCAAGATGCGGCTCGACGAGAACCAGCGCCTGCCGGAAGACCCCAAGAAGCCGGGCATCGACCAGACCGGTTTCAACAACAACTTCAACCCGCTGCTCAGCTTCCTGCATTGGCTCTTCGTCTCGGAGCACAACTCCATCGCTGCGCACTACGCCTACTTCCATCCGGATTGGGACGACGAGAAGTTGTTCCAGATGGCGCGGAAAGTGAACGTCGCGCAGATCGCTCGCATCCACACGATCATGTGGACCGAGGACTTGCTGCAACACCCGACTCTGCAGCTCGGCATGCACGCCGACTGGTACGGTTTGATCGGGCAGAAGATCAAGATGAAGCTCATGCGGCTCTCGGCGAGGCATCCGTTCATCAGCTGGTTGCTCACGCCGCTGCGCCACAACGACTTCCTCTGGGGCATGGTCGGCTCGAAGTGGGAACACCACGACGGTCCGTTCCAGCTGCCGAAGCACTTCCGCATGGTCTACCGGCTGCACGAGATGGTGCTCTCCGAGCACGACATCCACGAGCCGGGCAGCGATCGATTGCTGGAGCGCATCCAGCTCATCGACTTCATCCACCACAACACCCGGCCCATCGTCGCCAAGTTCGGCTACGAGACGCTGGCGTGGTCCTTCGTGCGCAAGTCCTGCGGCGCTCTCACGCTGCATAACTTCCCGCGCGCGCTGACGCAGTTCGAGAACCAGCAGGATGGCACCCTGACGGATCTGGCCGAGCGGGACATCTTCCGCGAACGCACCGACGGCACCGGGACTTATAACGAGTTCCGCATGTCTGTGGGCGAGCCTCCCGTCACGTCGTTCATGGAGCTGACCGGCGGTGACGCCGAGCTGGCTCGCGAGCTTGAGCTCAAGTACGAAGGCGACGTGGACAAGGTGGACGCGGGCATCGGTATTCTGGCCGAACCCAAGCCTGCCGGCTTCGCGCTCGGT
This sequence comes from Obscuribacteraceae bacterium (SeqCode), assembly GCA_044358055.1. Lineage (GTDB taxonomy): Bacteria > Cyanobacteriota > Vampirovibrionia > Obscuribacterales > Obscuribacteraceae > JAIEPM01. Next base: position 50,957 of record JBIKOL010000002.1, on the reverse strand, counting down.
TTCTGCCAGTTCTACCAGTTCGTCCTGAATGCGCCCCGGCGCGTGAAGAGCAATCGGCACCTGACCGAGGGCTTCACCTACGCCGAGTATCAGGAAGGCATGGACTGGGTCGAACACGGTGGTGGCATGCTCGGTGCGATGGCTCGCCATCTGCCGGGTATTCGCGCCCAGATGGAAGGAGTCACGCGCGCCTTCACTCCCTGGCCGGAGACGGAGACCTTCCCGCTTCGCCTGCTCAACAAGACGCACGAGGACACGGCCAACGTGCACAAGTCCGACCTGCGCAGTATCGTCCTTGGTGCCGCCGCGGCTGGCGTCGCCATCTTCACTGGCGCTGTCAGCGTGACGACGGCGCTGCTGCTGCTGGCTGCGCTGGCTACGGTTCCGACGCTGCTCACTGTGCGGCGCATGCTCGCCATGCGCTTCATGCAGCTGTGCTGGAAGAAGTGCTACACCGACAAGCGCTCGTTCATGTTCGGGACTCTGACCCGGGCGGAACATTCGCTCTGCAGCGCCGGCTTCTGGGGTCGCATGCATGCTATCGCTGTGATGGCTGTCGGCGGCTTCCTGGCTCTGCACTTCTTCAGCGGCTCGGCGCTACTGGGTGGGCTCCTGGCTCTGGTGGCTCTCAACGCCACCCGCACTTACAAGTGGTCCAACGCGTTTGCGGCCGACGCGCAATTGCTCAAGATTGCACTGCGCAACCGTATGCGTGAAGGACAGCCGTCCATCCCCGCGGAAAGCCTGCCCGGCAATACCGCGGCCGAGAAGCGCAGCTACTTTGCCCAGAGCGCCGTTGCGAGCGCGCGCCTCAGCAAGTCCAACGGCGATGCCGACACGGACGAGTTCGAGCGCATGTTCAAGATGTACGCTCCGGGTCGCGATTACCTGACCGTCTACGACTTCGACCGCATGCACGAGGGCGACCGAGTGCAGTACGCGAAGGAAGGGCGGGGCAACTGGTTCTCGCGGAAGTTCCACGAGCTCTACGCTCGCCGCTGGTCTGCCAAGCTGATCGCGCAATTCGGAGACCGCACGGTCGAAGAGGATCGCAAGCTTGTGCCGGCAATCAGCCGTGAGATGCTCCTGGCCTACATCCAGGGCAGCGCGCAGGCGCAGCTCAAGCAGGAGCATGAGGAAGGAGATCGGGATCCGAGCCCGGTCATCGTCCGCAACTAGGCTCTAGTCGAGCCGAACGCAGGGGCACCGGTGCACCGCATCTGGTGCCCCTGCGGATTCTTCTTCTGTCAGTTGAATCAATTTCAGAAAGAGAGAATTGTCATGGACATTCACATCACTTTCAACAATCCGGTCGGTTTTCTTCAGGGCGCCGCATGGGTCATCGGGGTCGTCCTCGCTGGCTTCTACCTGGCCCGCTTCCTGGTCAATCGCAAGCCGCCGCAAAGCGGTGACGACCGCCAGGGACTCGCCGTCGGCGGCTTCTTCTTCCTGGCACTGGCCGCGGTAGCATGCGTCGTCACCTTCGTGATGCTCTTCATCGGGCACGCCGGCATTCCTGCGCTCGTCGCGCTGGGTCTGGGCGGCTTCGCTGTCGGGCTCTTCTCGAAGTCCTAATTCGCTGAGCTGAACAGAAGTTGGGGAGCAAGCTTAAGCCGCAAGCTCCCCAACTTCTTCTTTTAGCTTTTAGCGTCTTTTATACTATTTGCCATAGTATTCATAAAGGAGAACAAACCGCCCTGACAAACTTAAATAGAGAAACTTAGTTTCTTTTCTCTTCGACCAACTGTTTGTGAGACTTTGCACCGTACTCTGTAAGCATTGAAGCGGCACCACTATGCTCATGCCGCAAAGCATCATCAAGCGCCGTGTTACCTGTAGAATCAATCCGGTTAACTTCAACACCAAGCTCAAGAAGATAGCGCAAGACAGCAATGCGGTCCATACTGGCAGCTACATGCAGAGCCGATCTTCCGCTATAGTCGTTGATAGACGGGTCCAAACCGCTGGCGACAAGTCTCCTCATCTCGAGCAAGTCACCTTCGTGCGCAGCCGCAAAGAATGCTACCATCGCGCCAAAACGTGACTCATACATATTTCGCCGAGGATCGATGCGATCGTCTTTCAAACCAACCATGCTGTCAAACGAATGAAGCTTGAAGCGCGAAGCAAGCCGCTTGCAGAAATCGATACCGCGAACAGAATTTCCGAGTTCATCCAGTCTGGGCGACCATAACACAAGCCCAAGCAAGTTTGGCACCACTAGCATAATTGCACCGGAAACTCCGCTCTTTGCAGGAATCCCAACTCTGAAAGCAAACTCTCCAGAAAAGTCATACATGCCGCAAGAAGCCATCAAGGAAAGACAGTCTTTCACATAGTCAGGTCGGAACACTTGCTTGCCGGTTAGTGGACAGGTGCCGCCATTTGCCAGGGTTGCAGCAATCACAGACATTGTTTTTGAGGTGACTTCTATCGAACAGCATTGAAAATAAAAGTCGAGAATCTCGAGTAAGTTCACCCCTTCAGGAAAACCACCTTTTTCTCTCATGAAATAAGCAAGAGCGAAGTTGCGATCACCCGTTTGCCTTTCTGAGAGGTAGACCGCGTTATCAAAGCCTACCTTCTGATTCCCAGAGAGTTCTTTCCATTTGCCCATCACATAATCGAACCGATCAGAAGCGCTTGCGCCTTTTCGTATCAGAGATCCGCTCATTATGGCACCGGCATTAATCATAGGATTATGGGGCTTTCCATGTGCATTCAAGGTCAATTCATTGAAAGTTTTGCCACTAGGTTCGGTACCAACATAGCGGTGAACCATTTCTTCTCCATTCTCTTCCAGTGCCAAACAATAAGTAATTGGCTTTGAGCAGGACTGCACACAGAAGAAATCATCAGCATCACCGAAAGAAAACTGTTGACCGTCAATCGAGCAAAGCGACATGGAAAATTTTTCCGGATCGACCCTTTCAAGCTGGGGAATGTAATTAGCAAGCTTGCCATCTCTATTTGAAGCAACTTGCTCGAATATTTCCGTGAGTTCTTCAGTAAATGAGGTGAATTGAGGAATAGCCAGCTGCCCGCTAAACACTTTTTCGAACAAGGCCGGCGAACACTCTTGCAGGCTACGGAACTGTTCCAAATCTATGAGATCTGCGGCATGCTTTAATGCCTTATAAAGCGCAGAAGCTCGGGGGTCGTTCTCCTGAATCCCTGCATCGAACAAGGCAGCCAGAAGGCTTTTGCGCGTCACATATCCATTACTTGAATAAGCCTTAAAGAGCAGCGATTGATTATCAGTCATCTTGATTCCAAATAAGCGGAGCTGCATGCATTATGCCCTTTATTGCGCGCCTTAATACACGAATAAAAGACCCCTATCCCCACGGCACAGCCCTCAGAAATAACAGACACCACTGACGGTATCACGCTCAAGGCTCAATTTCGAACTCAAAACAAGTTCGTTCAACTCGCGCGGCGTGGATCACAGCAGAAATGTGCATTTTTATGCAGCGCCGGCAACTAAGTGCAAAAGCAGACTTCAAGATTCTTCTAACGAACTATGAAGCAAGCACTTACATTCAGCACTGAGCAATTGCACAGTTGAAGGCGGGGAATCCCAGCAGATGCGCCATCTGCGCGATCCAATATTGTGCTTCTCAGTGCGTAATTACCGAAAAAGAATATTCTTTTTGATATTGTTTTCTGCCACACATAGTTATGTCTTCGCAATCACTCCCGCACAGGAATTCTCTCCAACACCCTCACTAATGGCTGCAGAAAAACTTTCTCTTCTCCTGCAAAGGAGCTGAGATTGATCTGCATCCTGCGCGAGTTCCTGGCGAAGGCAAATTTCACCCCGTGCACAGCGTGCACAAACACGAGGAATTGAGATGACGACCGAAACCAACTCGGCTCTCGTTCCGGTTTCCGCCACCCCGGAGGAGACCAGGAAGCTCAACGTGAAAAGCCTGTTCTTCGGCGCGTACGCCGCTGCGGCAGTGCTCGCAATTTACAGCCTCATCCAGCTCGTCGGCAGCGTCTTCAGCACCATGGTGCCCTACGTCGCCGGCGGCATTCTCTTCGTCACACTCACGTCCATCTTCCTCAGCGTCGTGCTGATGCTCAAGAAGATTCGCAAGAGCGCCCGCAAGACCATCGCGGTGCTGGACACCTACGCGTCCATCGCTGTGATCACCGTGCTCGGCTACTTCGCCGCGGCCTGCGTGGTCACTTTCCAGCCCGGCGGCAATCCGACCGAGCTGTGGACCAACGGCGCCCTGGCGGCGATTGTCTGGGTCTGCCTCTTCGGCGGCGGCAAGTGGACCGCGCAGCTCCTGCGCGACGACAGCAAGAACTGACGCAACCCCCAACTCTCCAAGAGGAGATATGCCATGTCGTTGCTCAGCATAGTGCTGACGATCCTCGCGATCTTCGTCGGCACCGGCGCCTTCCGCGTCTACGAGCTGCTGGATGAGTGTCTCGAACACATCGTTCCTCCGCAACTCTCCAAGCATATCGCGTTCGTTCTGGTGTCAGTGATGGTGGCAGCCATGCTTGCCCCGTTCCTCCTTCCTGTGGACCTGAGCATTCAGGTCGGCGTCTGGATTCTCTACCTCACCTATTTCGGCGTCGGTGCCTGGCGGCTCTATGATTTCATCGTCGTCGTCCGCAACGATCTTCGCTCGAAGCGCAGCAAGCGCTAGTCAAAGAGGATACGAAAATGATTGATCTCTACAACATCGTCGTCGTTATCGCGACTACGCTCCTGGCTGGTCTGACGAGCATCCGCATCGCCTACGTTCTGGCCCAACGCTGGGGCTTCAAGAGGGGCGAACCCACGGTCTTCTTCTGCATCGGCGCCGCCGCTGCAGCCGGAGTCGCGTGCTGCGTCGCCTCGGTCGCTCTCGTAAGTGCCGGCGGTCCGTTCTACGGACTGGTCGGACTCATCGCAGCAATCCCCCTGGTTGGAGCCTCCTGGATCTTCGTGGTCGGCGCCAACAAGGCGATCGAACGCATTCTCAGCAACCTGCTGAAAAAGGTCTCCTGAGGACTTTTCGCCAGTTTCCACCTGATGCGCAAGCCAAATAGAGAGAGGTTCTTGCAATGACTCAGATCGAAATCACCACCAACTCGGGCTCGAAAATCACCGGCGGTAATATCGTGCTCGCCGCCATCGGAGCCGCCGCGGTCTGCATAGGCTACAGCTTGCTCAGCAAGCTCACGGCCTCCGTCACCGCGCTCGTCCCCTTCGTCGCCGGCGGATTGCTCTTCGCGACGCTGGTCGGCAGCTTCTACTTCCTCCTGCAGCTCCTGAAGGACATGCGCCAGCGTGCTCGCTTCCGCATCTCGTTCTGGGACTGCTACACCGCCGTCGCCGTCTTCACCGTCATGGGCTACATGGCGACTGCCTGCATGCACGCCTTCCAGTCCACGGGCAACCCGCTCCAGCTCTGGAACAACGGCGTCTTTGCGGCCGTGGGCTTCACGGTTGTCTTCGGCTGCGCTCGCTTTATGGGCGAGCTCTGGAATGACGACAAGAAGAAGGGCTGAGTAAGCCATTCTAGTGGTTTGAACAGGGGAGTGGCTTGCTTCTGCAGCCACTCCCGCCATCCCTCCTGAAAAAGGATCATTCCTATGTTGAACCTTGCTACTTACGAACCGGTTCTCGTCATCATCGGCGTCGTCACCGCTGCCATCACGGGTGCGCGCCTTGCCTTCGTCATGGGTAAGCGCTGGAGCTTCCAGGACACAGCTCTCGGCTGGATGTGCTGTACGTCCGCGGCCTCATCTGCTCTCATTTGCGGCATCCTCACTGCCGGTGCCATCGAAGCCTTCGGGCTGCTGGCCGGCATGCTGGCGAATCTTGCCTCGCTGCCTCTGATCGGATTCAGCTGGGTCTTCCTCATCGGCGGCAACAAAATTGTCGAGCGCATCCTCGGCAATCTGCTGAACAAGCTCACCGACTGATTTCTACGTCCAAAAAGAGGGAAGCTTTCGATGACCACCGAAAATAACTTCGTTCCAGCCGAGACCCCGAGCGCGACCGAAACCAGGAAACTAAACCTGAACAGTCTGCTTTTCGGCGCCTACGTCGCAGCCGCGGTGCTCGCAATCTACAGCCTCGTGCAAATGATCGGCAGCGTGTTCAACAACGTCATGCCCTACGTCGCGGGCGCTGCGCTCTTCATTTCGCTCGGCAGCATTTTTCTCAGCATCATCGTGATGATGAAGAAGTACCGCAACGGCGCTCGCAAGTCCATCGCCGTCAAGGACACCTACGTGGCGATCGCTGCGCTCACCGTCCTGGGCTACTTCGCGGCGGCATGCGTCGCGACCTTCCAGCCCGGAGGCAATGCCGCCGAGCTCTGGACCAACGGTTCCCTGGCGTTGATCGCCTGGGTTTGCCTCTTCGGAGGCGGAAGCTGGACCGCGCAGCTCCTGCGCGACGACAGCAAGAACTGAATCCTTTTCGCTCCTGATCAACACAAAGGAATACGAAGATGCACAACACCTACGTTATCCTCATTGTAATTGCCAGCATCATCCTGGGCTTCATCAGCAGCGCTCGCGTCGGCTACACTCTGGCAGGACGCTGGGGCTACAGCGGCGGCGAGCAGACTTTCTTCTCCATCTTCAGTGGTATCTGCGCTGCGGTTCTGATCGGCTATATGAGCAACGCAGCAATTCAGCTCGGCGGGCTGATCGGCGGGTTTATCGGCGTCGCGCTGACCGTTCCTGTGGTCGGCTTCTGCTGGATCTACCTGGTCGGCGGCAACAAGGCCTTCGAGCGCATCATCGATCGCCTCGTGAAGCGCATCGACTAACGCTCAACGCGAAACTCATAAGAGAGGGATTCTGATCATGGAAATCAAGATCGACGTCTCTACCGACGCTGCCACGCGGCAGTTCGCTGTGCAAGGCGTCCTGGCTTTGATTGGCGCAGGCACCGTAATTGGTGCATACACTGCGCTGATGTCCGTCGCCAGCGCTTTCGCCTCACTCATCCCCTTCGTCGCCGGCAGCTTGCTCTTCGCGACGCTCGTGGGCAGCTTCTACTTCCTCTTGCAGCTCCTGAAGGACATGCGCCAGCGTGCTCGCTTCCGCATGTCGTTCTGGGATTGCTACACCGCCGTCGCCGTCTTCACCGTCATGGGCTACATGGCTACAGCCTGCATGCACGCCTTCCAGTCCACGGGCAACCCGATTCAGCTCTGGAACAACGGCGTCTTTGCCGCGGTGGGTTTCACCGTCGTCTTCGGCTGCGCTCGCTTCGTCGGCGAGCTCTGGAACGACCCCAAGAAGAACCACTGACGCGCAGCAACGAGGTAGCAGCCAATGGCTTACCAGACAATCATTCTCATCGCCACCATCTTCCTCGCCTTCGTCACCAACAGCCGCATCGGCTGGCTCATGGGCGAACGCTGGGGATGCAACGACCCGAAGGACTTCCCCTGGTGGGCGCTGATTTGCGGCGTCATCGGGGCTTTGCCGTTCTACTGGATCAGCAAAGCCGGATTCGAATTCGGCGGCATGATGGGCGCGTTCATCGTGCTCGTCGGCACAGTGCCGTTCTCCGGTTTCGTGTGGATCTTCATGGTCGGCGGGAACAAGGCGATCGAACGCGTCCTCAACAATCTTCTGAAGAAGGTCGCCTAGACCTGAACTGAAGATCAGCAACATCATTTGCAGCCGCAGGCGAGAAAAAATCTCCCTGCGGCTGCAAGCTTAGTTTCCTTTTTCTCGCCCTCTCACTATATCCTTTAGTTGCTGCCGAGGAAGATTAGACGAGAAGAAATTTCTGAAATCCTCTCGCTCAGACAGAAGTCTTGACCCCCCTCCGGTTATGTTTCTATTCCTTGATTAAAACCTCTGCGACCAATCAAGCACCGTAAAGAGCTGATGAGCGTTTCGGTAGCGGTAATTCTCACCATCCTCAAGCATCGCTGCATTTGCCAGAACCAATTCCGTGCTCTCTGGCATGCCTTGCAAGAGCAGGGCATGCGCAATAGCAGCAACGCACGAGAAACCACGAGCCTTGCCAATGAAAGGGCTTGCAGACGGATCAAAATCGATAGCTACGAGATCACGCGCATTTGTTGGATCGAAGAAGTAAGCCCAACGAACAAAACCACCAAATCCGGGGCCTTCATCCGAATGGTAGCACCAGGGATATCCGTCTACGCCGGGGAAACCTTGAATGAGCAGTCCATGCAATGTCGGCACCATTTCAGTGTGCAATGAAAGCACGCTAATAGGCTCGACTACTGTTGCATCAGTGACCCCTTTGGTAAAAATAAACCCCGCCCAGCGACAGTACTGTCCACGGTTCTTGCTTATCAAAGCAGGATCCATGATGTTTGTCGGGTTGCCTGGCAATCCAAAGAACGGAAGCAAAGACGAAACCTGCCTGCGACCGTTCTCATCTTGCACAAAAATCTGCGCAGAGAGTGACATGAATTACTCCAATCCGTTTTAATTGTTCTTAGTTCTTCAGTTGTTTGAAAGTCTCTCGAAACGAAATGACATGACTAACAGGAGCTTGCCGCAACAGAACTTGCTTCTACAAGCTTTTGGAGTGACGAACTTACGTAGAGTATCAAATAGCTTTGCCATAGCGTAACTCGCATACCTCTCTGCAAAGCGCTTCCGCAGTCGAGCGCCTCTGATTCGCATTCTCGATAGCCGCAAGCCTAATAAGACAATTGATCCGTTCTTCTTTTTTCATTGATGTAGCAGCGAGCACTCGCTTGTATAGTGGTCTGGCTTCGCTCAAAAGTTTTTGATCGTAATAATGATCTGCTAATAGACGCGATACAGTAACAACCGATGCGTGTGTCTCTGCGTAAAACTTTTTCGTAATGAACATACCTTTCAGCAAGAGTGCTTCTATCTCATTAGACCGACCTTGTCGTTGGTAAACCACTGCAAGGTTGCATAAGATTGCGGCGGTTAGCATGTCTTGAAATCCCAGCCTTTCACACTCATTACGCCCCGCCTCGAGCATTTGCGCGGATTGGTCCCAGTTACCTGCTTTGCAAAATTTAAGTCCTAACTCCAAATAGCTTCGACGGAGGTAATTATGATCCATCTTGCAGGTCCCGATAGTGCTGCGTCAGTAGCGCTTACAATAACGACTCGCGGTGGCAGGCAAGGGTCCGAATTTGGGCTTTTTCAGGTCATGAGATTAATTCATTTCTGTGCAAGCCGAGGCGATCTAATAGCTAGCGGAACTCCAAATCAAAGAACATTTTTCGCGTTTACCACCCAAAAAAATGGATGAGAGACAGTTCAAAGTTGCAAGCGAATCCCGCATCGCAGCTTGGATTCAGCGCAATCTAAGCTGCAAAATTTTGCGCTTTTGTTTCCGCCAATATCCGCGATAGGTTCAAAACAACAGTTGCTTGTATTTTTTGGAAAAGAAAGGATCGAAATACAACCATAAACTCAGTGATTATGACAATTTCAAAATGAAAGGTATCGGACAGAGATGCTTAGATTGCTTCGTCTTCCACTTGCCACTATTTGTGTGGCTTGCCTTATGTGCCTGTCGTTTGTTTTCAGCCCGACCGTTGCGGCAAACGGCCCATCAAAGCAGACAGGACAAAACGCCATCTTAAAAGGCAAAAAGATACTGCTGGACGCTGGGCATGGCAGACACGATCCCGGGGCTGTGAAACTCGGCATCCGCGAAAAAGACATAACACTACGAATGGTGCTTCAGCTCAAGAAAGTGCTTGAATCCAGGGGCGCCACCGTATTGCTGACAAGGAAAGATGACTCCGTCGATCTCGAGCTTCCAGACATCAGCGCGATAATCGCTCAAGTAAACCCGGACACCTTTATTTCAATTCACGTCAACAGTTCCCCCAACAACCAGGACACAAGCGGCATTCAGACTTATTTCCGCGAAGATGTAAGCCGAATGTTGGGACACACAATGCACACAGTCTTGATCCAGGAATTGCAAGCAAAAAACATGGGAGTTTTTACTTGCCAATTCTGGGTGCTGAACAACCCCACTGTTCCAAGTCTTCTCATCGAAACGGGCTACATAACCAACCGTCCCGACAGAAAACACCTGCTTACACCGGCGTATCGTGAGCGGTTTTGCCAAGCAATTGCGGATGGACTTGAGAAATACCTGTCCAAGAAACTTGCGGGCAAGACCGAATAATCAGGCAAATAAATGTGGAGGACTTACTCTCTCATTTCCGCATTGAAGTAAGCCAGGGAGTGGAGCCGCTTGGAGAACGGCTCCACTCTCCACTCTTTTTTAATTTCCTACATTGTACCGTAGAGCGAAATATTAGAGAAGAAACGGGAGGAATGTTTTATAGGCTATCCTCCCGTTTCGAAATGGACTCATCTGATTTGAGCAAAGATGGTCAAACCGGATAAGTCGCCCGTTGAGTTATTTATAGCGCGAGAGCAACTCAAGCAGAGTCCGCACGCCCACGCCACTTGCACCATCGGGGTCCACGCCCATCTCTTCGTTGCGGTAAGCAGTCGCCGCAATGTCGAGATGCACCCAGGAGGTTCCCTCCTTGATGAACTCGCGCAGGAACCAGGCCGCCGCGATGTGACCGGGACCCGAACCATCGTTGGTCAGGTCGGCCATGCGCCCCTTGTTCTTCTCACGATAGCGCTCGACCAGAGGCATCTCCCACATTTCCTCGCCGGCGTAATCGGCCGCCTTCAGGAATTCGCGGGTGAATTTCTGGTCGTTGCCGAAGACAGCTGTGACGGCACTGCCAAGGGCGTCTTCCACGGCTCCGGTGAGGGTAGCCAGGTCAACGACTTTGGTCGCGCCAGCCCTGCTGAATATAGTGCAGCGGATCACTCTGGCGCTCGGTAAATCGCGCCCATTCTCTCAGCCGCGCTAGCCAAGAGCTGACTGGAAAAATATAGAAGGAAATTTTTTCGTTAGAGCCTTCGCCATAATAAGAGTACTTGCCGCATGTCTTTCAGAGATCTTCAACAGCTGATTTATCGTCTGTAAAGCTTCAGTGTCTCGCGCTTTCTTTTTGCTCTCTACAGGTTGAATAATCAGTGTCCCAATTCAATTTTCCTCAATAGAGACAGCTTACCAGTCAGAAATTCCGCCCATCCCAAAGCTCACTATTAGTTGCAATGCGGCTATAGGAGATGCGGATCTAGAGATCTACCTGGATGGACGCTCACGGAAGCACTCATATGACGGCTGCATTCTTGAACACTCCTGCAGGAAAGATCTACGAGGTTGCCACCGAGCAACGGGCTGAAATAAACGGTTCTTTCGTTGCGTTCTTCTGTCGCGATTTCCCCGCCAATCGAGCAACAAATGGACAATCCGCGCCGTGCTTGCTAATGCAATTACGCTGGGACGGTGAGTTCGGTTTCCCCGGTGGAACAGTTGAAGCAGGGGAATCTCTGCGAAAGGCTTGCATCAGGGAGACGCAAGAAGAGATCGGTCTGCTCATACGAGAAGACGAACTCAGCGCTGTTTGTTCGCACATGCACGTGGGCGGCACCTATGCAGCACACCTCTTCGCTCTCGAACTCAATGCGACACAAATGCTGAGTGCTTTGCGAAATGCCTGGAAAGCGGAGCATAACGCATGGGAGGTCTGCGGGCTCATCACCCCGCGCATCAGCCTGAGCGGCGGTGAGAGCGGCAACGGCATCCTTCCCTTCCTGCTGCGTGCTCCAATGCATTACAGCACGCGCAACGAAATGCTTTTGCTTTTCGAGCGTTTCTCCCTGCTCGACAGTAGAGCAATTAGCCTAATTCGCAGTCGCTTACGTTCTCGCGCGCGAAACTCTAAGCGCTGATCCACGAACAATCAAATGGAGATTCTTCCATGACTAAACTCGTGCACATGGTTTGCGACTACGCGCCCGGCGACCTGGCCTGGGCCGAGATTCACTCCGCACTGGCCGAGCAGCTTCCGCCTGACGCGCGCATCTTCCAGACATCGGTGCACTCCTTTGACACCGTTGCCCTGGGCTTCATCATCAACCAACTGGCCAGTCGTCCTCGCAAATCGAGTGACTCGGCCGTCTACTTCGGAAACTGCGCTCCTCGCAAAGACAAGACGGCGGCGCGCAATGACAATGAGGGCGAAGGACTGTTGTTCGCCCGCCTGCGCAATGGTGCGCAATTGCTCGTGGTCAACAGCGGTTACTCCCTGTCCTTCGTCAAGGAACAGATCGAGGAGCTGCAATCCACGGCAGCGGCCAGCAAGGGCAGCCAGTTCCGCTCGCGTGATTATTTCCCGGGAGTGGTGGCAAGTTGCCTGGCCGCCCAGGACTGGTACACGATCAGCAAACTGGAAGACAGCGGACTGCCGGGTCACACGCCGTTTCTGACCGGCAAACTTCCTCTTTCCGTAATTCCGGATCTGCCGGCATCGATCGTTTCCTACGTGGACAGTTTCGGCAACCTCAAGACCAGCATTCGCAGCGGCGATGCGATCTTGAAGGGGCGCAAAGAAGGTGATCGCATGCAAGTGACGATCGGCGCATGCACTCGCTATGCTACTGTCACAAACGGCAGCTTCAACGTTCCTGAGGGTGAGCTGGCCTTCGCTCCCGGAAGTTCTGGTTACGATCGCCCGTACTGGGAGCTCTTCAAGCGGGGAGGCTCAGCCTTCTCTGAATTTGGCAAGCCTGGCTGCGGCAGCACGATCGATTTCGCTTCCGTCTGAGCTCCTCTAAGATGCAGGTGGGGAAGGTGCCTTGTGCATCACCCCACCTGCATCAAACTTTTTCCTAATTTTCTACTATAGCTTTTCATAGCAACGGATAGAGAAAGAGGAGAAGCAGGTTCGGCGCCACCGTATACGGTGCCCAGTTCCTGCTCCTCCTCTATAGAATCACTCTCTCAAAGAAGCAGATCACTTCTGATCTTCAAGCTTCGGATTTGCACAGTTTTCACAGTGCGGAACCTTGCAGATAAGACCACCCTGCAGATGCCTGCGCGCCTGAGGCGTGCAGAACAGCTCAATCTCCTCCAGCTTCGGCAGTTTGCCAAAGGTGGAAACACGACAGGACATGATCGCCGCTGTTCCGGCAAGCGTGAGCTCGTCTTCAGTCTGCCTGTTCGGAAAGATCGGCATGGTAATCTTCGCAACGCCGAGCTCTCTGGCTGTCTCGAGCACGGTGCGCATTAAGCCGCAGACCGTATAACCCTTGAAATGAGCGGGATCTCCGAGTCCAACCAGCAAGACATAGCGCTGTTCGTTCTTGAACTTTGCACAGTCAAGCAGAATCGTCTCAGCAGCCTGACCAGTGAAGCCCTGCGCAGCAATAGCTTTGCTGATGGTTCCACCGAGCTTCTTATCGATCTTCTGAGTGCCCTGGCTCATATGAGCGTTGGACATCTGAGTAAGAACGAGAAGGTCAGTAGACAGGTTTTCGATGCCAGGATCATCGTTCGTCCCCATTGAAGGATTGAAGACGATGTTGACACCGTTGGAAGTGCAGACAGACTGCACGATCATGGGGTTATGAAGTTTCATATGAGCTTCCTCCGTTAAAGCCGCGGCAGCGGCAGAACCACGCTCGGCTCGCAGAGCGAGCAGATGCGAAACAAGAAAAACCCGCGCACCACCTGAGCGGTGCGCGGGGAAGAATTAGAATCAGCTCTAGATGTTGGCGTTCTGCCTGGCGCTGGCAGCGGCAGCGTTCAACACATACTCGAGCGCCAGATTACAGACAGCGTGAAGCTGCATGGTGAACGCTTCGTAGATATCGACCTCCGCACGAAGGCAGGCGAAGCCGGCCTGAACGGTCAGCTTCTGCGGTTCGTGCGAGACGCTGGTATCGGTCGGAGCCTGACCGGCAGGCGCATCCGCCGGAACAGTCTCGGGCTTCTGCTCAGTGCTTCCAGAGAATCCGGACAGACCCGTCTGCATGAGCAGATGGTCGTAGCGATGCTTGGCCTTCGGCTGAGATGCGTCGCGGAACCGATCCGCATCCGCCTTCAACCTGCGAGCCACAATCGCAAGAGCCGCAATCTTCTCGCGAGTCTGCTCGAGCGAGAGCTTCTCGGTTTCGGCCACGATGATATGCGCGGACTGCACGAAGTCCTTCACCTGGCCGCGCAGACGATCGATCGAGAAGCTGTTTTCGATGCCCATGCTGTGCTCACGGTCCATCGACTTGAGAGCGGCAGACTGAGCATCGACAGCAAGAAGCATGGCGTTGAGGGCCATATCACGAAGCTGCTGCTGGCCGATTTGATATGTTTCGAACATAGCTGTTCTCCTTTTTTGGATTGATTTGCACTGACTGGACAGGACTTCTCGCCAGCAATAACGAGAAAAACAAAGTTTTTTTGTCCGGTTTGCTTGTATTGCTGGGTGAAAGTTCCTGAAAAGTAAGCGCGGAAAAGAGATGCCTGAAACATAGGAAATTGGTCTATTTGCATTCAATCGACCGCAAGACGTATTCCATCCCAAAGGCTGAGTGCGCGAATTGCAGACAAGAAAATGTGAAACAAAACTTCTAAATTGACAGAAACAATGTCTGAAATAAACAGGCGAAACACCCATTGCCAGTGGCTTTGCTTTTCAAGCGCAGACAGCTCGCGATATTGGCTCATCCCTTCGGTGGACTAGCTCAACTTCGTGATCAAACTCAGGAGCGATTCCTCAAGAAGAGCTGCCAAGGCGATAAACTCTTAGCTCCAAATGTTCTGTTCGATACTAAATTTTGACGGTTCTTGAAATGAATCCACAAATGTCATTGCTTCATCCTTACCCTTTTGAAAAGCTAGCGAAGCTCTTCGAAGGCACTAAAGCTGCTGACAAGAAGCCAATTATGTGGTCCATTGGTGAACCGAAACATGATGCGCCGGAATTTGTCTCCGACATTATCAAGAGAGAGCTTGCAGGACTGGGAAATTATCCACTCACTGCAGGTCTGCCCGAGCTGCGTGAGTCTATTAGAGACTGGTTGAACAAGCGATTCTCGATTCCAACAGGCGCTCTGGATCGCGACAAACACATAATTCCTGTCAACGGAACACGTGAAGCCTTATTTGCTTTTTGCCAGTTTGTCATCGATCCAAAAAAAGCAGCTTATGTCTTGATGCCGAATCCCTTCTATCAAATCTACGAAGGAGCTGCATTCCTGGCTGGCGCTCAGCCGTGGTATATCAATTTTCGCAATGACCTTATTCCTGATTTTGATGCAGTTCCTGAAGAAATATGGAAACAGTGCCAGCTGCTCTATATCTGCTCTCCGGGCAATCCCAGCGGCGCAGTTATGAGCACATCGGAGATGCAGAAACTCATAAAACTCAGCGAGCAATTTGGCTTCGTAATTGCATCCGATGAGTGCTATTCCGAAATATATTTCGACGAAAATTCTCCGCCGGCCGGTTTGTTGCAAGCAGCAGCAGAAATGGGCCGAACAGATTTTAAAAACTGCATGGTATTCCATAGTCTTTCCAAAAGATCCAGCTTGCCGGGCATGAGGTCCGGCTTCGTTGCAGGCGATGCTGAGCTCGTGAAGGGGTTCAAACTGTTCCGCACTTATCATGGCTGTGCCATGTCTCCGCCTTTCCAAAAGGCCAGCATTGCAGCCTGGCAAGACGAAGATCACGTCATCAAAAATAGAGAATTATACCGGCAGAAATTCTCCACTGTCATCGCAAAACTGAAAGGAGAGTTAGATCTTTTTCCGCCGGCAGGCTCGTTTTATCTCTGGCCGCAAACGCCTTTTGCTGACACAGAATTTGCAAGGAGATTAGTTGAACAACAGAACTTAACCGTGTTGGCCGGCTCCTACCTTTCAAGAGAATTTAACGGAATCAACCCCGGAACTAACAGAGTGCGCATGGCTCTGGTAGCGCCTCTTGATGAATGTATCGAAGGTGCAGAAAGACTCAGACAATTCCTGAAGGAGAACAAATAAGATGAACTTCGATATCAAAGATGTTATCGAAAAAGCATTCGAGAATCGCGCCAAGATCAGCCCTGCCAATGCAGACAAAGACGTGCGAGAAGCTGTACGTGAAGCTGTCATGGGACTGGATCGCGGGGCTTTGCGTGTTGCCGAAAAAGTAGATGGCAAATGGCAAGTAAACGAGTGGCTAAAAAAAGCCGTTCTCCTCTCTTTCAGACTGGAAGAGAATTCCGTAATGAACAGCTGCTATACCAATTTCTATGACAAAGTTCCATCAAAATTCGCTGAGTATACAGAAGAAGATTTTAGAAACGGCGGATTTCGAATTGTGCCACCAGCAGCGGTGCGCCGCGGTTCCTACATCGCCCCAGATGTAGTATGCATGCCAGCGTTTGTAAACATCGGCGCCTACGTCGATTCCGGCACTATGATCGACACTTGGGCGACGGTCGGATCATGCGCTCAGATAGGAAAGAACGTGCACCTCTCCGGGGGCGCAGGCATAGGCGGAGTCCTGGAACCCCTACAGGCGAGCCCAACAATCATCGAAGACAATTGCTTTATTGGAGCTCGTTCCGAGGTGGTAGAAGGGGTAATCGTAGAGGAAGGATCCGTAATTTCCATGGGAGTCTACCTTGGACAAAGCACAAGAATCTACAACCGCCTGACCGGCGAAATCACCTATGGACGGATTCCAGCGGGCTCCGTGGTCGTCTCAGGAAGCTTACCTTCAGCAGATGACAAATACAGTTTGTATTGCGCAGTGATCGTAAAACAAGTCGACGAAAAAACCAGAAGCAAAGTCTCCATCAATGAACTACTGAGAGCTGGGCAGGATGGCGAATGAAAACTTTAGAACTGGCCAAAGAGCTGATCAAACGAAAATCAGTGACACCAGATGATGCCGGCTGCCAGAATTTTGTAGCAGATCTCCTGCAAAAATCAGGATTCAAGACAGAG
This sequence comes from Obscuribacteraceae bacterium (SeqCode), assembly GCA_044358055.1. Taxonomy (GTDB): domain Bacteria; phylum Cyanobacteriota; class Vampirovibrionia; order Obscuribacterales; family Obscuribacteraceae; genus JAIEPM01. The sequence goes on along the minus strand of JBIKOL010000002.1, from coordinate 34,142 downwards.
CACCTGCGCTTTGAAGATGTAGACAATCTCTGGGCAACCCACGGAGATGGAGCACCGCTGTTTTGCTATTTAGGGCACACCGATGTGGTTCCTGCAGGAGATGAGAGCTGCTGGAAGTTCCCTCCCTTTGAACCCACAGAAGACAATGGCTATCTGTACGGACGTGGCGCAGCTGACATGAAAGGCTGCGTTGCTTCTTTTCTGACAGCCGTACAATCGTTCGTCTCGAAGAATCCTGCTCACAAAGGCAGCATCGCTGTTCTGCTGACCAGCGATGAGGAAGGAGTTGGTATCAATGGCACCGCCGCTGTCCTGCGTGAATTTCAAAAGCGCGGAACTAAAATTGACCACTGCCTGGTTGGCGAGCCAAGCTCAGAAGAGGTTCTCGGGGACGTAGTTAAAGTTGGACGCCGAGGATCTATTACTGGCAAGCTTAAGTTGATCGGAGTGCAAGGACACGTTGCTTATCCGCATCTGGCACGCAATCCTGTACATGAAAGCCTTCCTGCACTTGCAGAACTGGCTGCTCGCCAATGGGACAACGGCAACGAGTTCTTTCCACCTACCAGCTTTCAAATAAGCAACATGAATGCAGGCACTGGTGCAGACAACGTGATACCAGGCGCAGCAGAAGTAGTTTTCAACTTGCGCTATTCAACAGAGCTAGACGCAGACAAAATCAAATCGATTGTTCAGGAAATCCTGAACAGGCACCAGATACAGTACCAGCTCGATTGGCGTCATTCAGGATTGCCATTCTTGACAGGCGGCGGAAAACTTGTAGAAGCAGTTTCTGGAGCGATTGATGCCGTATGCAAGAAAAAGCCGAACTTATCGACTGCTGGCGGAACATCAGATGGAAGATTTGTTGCGCCAACAGGTGCTGAGGTAGTTGAATTTGGTTTGATCAACCGCACTATCCACAAAGTGAATGAGCACGCACTCATAAGCGACATGGAAAAACTGGCTCTAGTCTACGAAAAGATTCTTGAACAAATGTTGCTGTGAGCAGGATTTAGTTCGCTGTCGGCGCTTTCTCTTTCTGCGAATCCGAAAGAAAGCAAAATGCCCAAATGCGTTGCAGGACAATAAGTGTCGAATGCAAAACCGAGCGTTCGTACAGCTCTGACAATTGCAATCTCAATCCGCCCTGCTTGTTTAATCCAGGCCCACAGGCCTGGAGCCACTCCAGGCACGCCAGCGCGTTGACTTGCTCACTGCGCTAGACCTAAGGTCAGTTCACATCTTCCATTCATTTTTCGAGTTACCTGCAAGAAAGCTACAAGTACCCGTCAGCTGCAATTCACCGTTTTAGAGACTCTCCAAAGGTTTCCGGACGGTGCAGCCACGCTTATTGCCTATTCAACGCCCTAACACACGAGAGGTGCGCTATGAGTAAGACAACCCCGAGCCGGCTGCCTCCAGGGAAAAGGATCGACCTTGTTCTCGGAGCAGGCGGCGTCGAAGGACCCGCTCACATCGGTGTTCTTCGCTACCTCGAAGAGAGGCAAGTTACTCACGACCAGTTGATGATCACCGGCGCTTCAGTTGGTGCTCTCATCGGCACGTTCATTGCCAACGGTTACAACTCGGCGCAGCTGAAGGAGATTTTCCTCAGCGAAAGTTTCCGCTACCCGAGATGGGACATCTGGCAGAAGTGCTTGCACTGGCCCGACCCGACGAAGTGGTTCCCGCCACTTAGCGGCAGTATTGACGCCTGGGCGAATTACTGGCTGGACAACAGCTGGCCCTGGACGGTCGACTTCAAGCCCTGGCTAGAAGAGGTCATCCGGGAGTACAAGCTGAAGCCGCAGCCGAACCTGCGCCTGGTGGCCGCCGACTTCCACACTCACAAAGCGGTGGTTTTCGAAGGCACGGACTACAGCCTACTGGAAGGTCTGGCAGCTTCGACCGCTGCCATCTCCGGTCTGGGCATGCGTCCCGTCTGGCTGCCGAACGAGCATCCCCACAAGGATACGGATGCTTCGTTCAACTGCTTCGGGCATCTGCTCATCGATGGCTTCTACCATCATCCGATTCCCGCCGATCTCTGCGCCACGCGGCCTGCGATCGTCTCGAAAATCGGATTTGCATCCCGGCTGCCTTCTGAGCGGCTGTCCCCGTGGGACCTCGCCATGCATCTGCGTGAGATGGTCCTCGCCACGACTTATTTCAACACGGCTTATCCAGACCCTGAAGGTCACATCATCATTCAGGCGGGCATGCCGGAAGTCGCGTCCACCAACTTCGGTGTCTCTTTGCGGACGCTCGAGGCTCTGGTGGAACACGGTTACAAGGCTGCTTCCGAGCGCCTTGCCGACGTGGATCTAGCATCTCTTCCCGAGATGTCGCGGTAACAGCTCCCCAGGAGACTGATCAAAGAGGGATGTGCACGATTGAGCACAGATTCAGTAACGGAACGAGGATGATGCATGAGTGAAAAACTCAAAGCATCTCCTCGTTCCGTGTCTTTTTTGCTGCGTTTTTACTACTTCGCTTAGTAGCTAAAAAACCGGGAAAAAAGGAGAGGGCGATCGCGCGTTGACACTGCGGATCGACCTCTCCTTTAACAAACTCACTGGCACGGATCGCAATAGCTATTGCTGCTGCATGCCGGCCAGCTTTCGTTTAGTTCATTTCTTCTCGCCGTGCTGCTGGCAGGTCGAGCCGTTGCGTTCTGCATTCTTGCAGCAGGCAACAGGCTTGCAGCCTTTGCACGGGAAGAGGCGGACTTCGGGGCGACAACCAAGCGCATCGACTGTGCCCGTTGCCATCCAGATTGCCCAGATCGCAGCCGACTCGAGGCCGACAGCGATAATGGCACCAACTTGCCCCCAGACCCACATGCCGAGCCCGGCACAGAATGCCGAGAGCACGAGTCCGAGAAGGCCACCCTGGAGAATGACTTTCCATTTCGGACTGGGGTCATAGCTACTGTTGGCGAATGCCACAACAGCCATGAGAATTGTGGACACTGCCATCGCGGCAATGAACCCGATATCTAGCCCGCTAAGGCTATTCAGGTGTTCCATCTTCAGCTTACTCCTATAGATGTTGCAAAAGGTGAGGAGGCAAGACGCCGAAATAGAGCGCCTCCCCACAAGTTTCACTTACGTTCGTTGAGAACCTTGCGCATAAGCGCGGGATAATCGGTGAAGATGCCATCGACTCCGATATCGAGAAGCCGCTGCATCTGAGCCACGTCATTCACGGTCCAGACATGTACTTCCAAACCAAGTTCGTGAGCCCGTTTCACCACAGATGCCGTGGGAATTTTGATGCCCATCTTCCGTGCGCTTACTTGTAGCGCCATCCCCTGCGGCCGCCTGAATAGCACAGGCAAACGCATCCAGGCACTGCCCACACAGCGGAAACCTTCGCGGCGGCTGGACCCGGTGATGGCATCGCCGGCAATTGCGCGGAAGGCTTTCATGACAGAAGCGCGTGGTGCAGAGACCAGCACGCTGCCTTCCTGAATCCTGCCGTATTCGCGCAGAATAACGTTCATCTTGTTGATGAGCGCCGGATTGTTTTCTTTGATTTCCACATTGATGGGCATCTGCGGAAACGCTTCCAGGACTTCCTGAAAGCGTGGCACCTTGACGCCTTGAGCGCGGAAGGGAAACGTGACGCCAGCATCAGTGCTGAACCTGTACGCAGCATCGAGTTCTTGCAGCGCTTCGTAGGCAATTTCACTCACCGCTCCGGTACCATTAGTGGTGCGCTCCAGAGACTTATCGTGAATGACGACGACCTCTCCATCGAGTGACATGCGGACGTCCATTTCAAGAATGTCCGCACCGTCTTCAACAGCCTGCTCAAAGGCGAGCATCGTGTTCTCGGGTCTGGTGCCCGATGAACCACGATGCGCCATGATACGAGGATGCTTTCCCGCGAAGAATTTAAGATTATTCAGATTTGACATAAGCATCCCTCCTTTCTGCAGATGGTCTCCCTGCTAACAGAGAATCAAACGGACAGTCAAAAACAAAGGCTCAAGCAAGCATATGTTCAGCCACACGCTCTGCCAGAGCACAAATCGTATAAGCGGGATTTCGTCCCAGTGCTGAAGGAACAATCGAGCCATCAGCAATAAACAAACCGGGATGTCCGAAGACTTCACCGTATTGATTCACAACACCACCATCTGCAGTATCAGCCATGGGGCAGCCACCGAGGGGATGATAGGTGAATTGACGCCCGAAAGTGGAGAACACGTCAGGAACGTATTCGCGCCCAAGAGCCTCTGCAATAGCCCTTTGTGCTTCGTGTTGCGCACGCAAGGCCGGCTCGTTCTTAAGCTTGGGCCAATCCAGACACAATTGCCCCAGTCCGTTCAGCTTCAAACGTCCATTGGCACTGTCGATGCCTACACCGACGAAGACGAGCAGATTCTTTGCCAGTGCAGCAGTTTGTTCCGGACTCATTCTGAAACCCAGGTATGCCCGAAGGAAATGATAAGCTCGCGAGAGTTGAGTCCCTCCGACCATACCAGCAGCCCAGCTCGGATTGGCTACATCTTCGACAACGTAATTGCCGAACTCAATCATGCTGGCGACTGCAGGACCGTTTGCCAGTCCGGCTCCATCGCCACGATGATAAAGCGCGCCGGAAAGCACGTTGCCATTGATGCTGAACTTCGAGCCAAGGGCCGGGCTGAGATTTCGAAGCATTCCCTGGCTGCGGCTTCTGAGCAAGAGCTCTGTGCTTCCGAATGTGCCGCAGGCCAGAATCAGATTCCGCGCATGCATCCGCAGATTTGCAAGGCAGCGTCCTTCAGTGTCGTAGCGTTTGACGTGCAGCACATACCCATCGTCGACCTGCTCAACAAGCCTGGCTTCGTGCAAAGGACGCAGCTCCGCACCGGCAGCCTCGGCCGCTGCAATGTAGCTGAGATCGACGGAATTCTTCGCTCCCTGAGGACAGCCAGCGCTACAAAGTCCGCAGAAGTTACAGCCGAGCTGCCGCGCATTTCCGAATCCGTTGCGCTCGGCTTCCCGCGTGTTGCCAAACCTTACAGCTACCTCTACCGGTGACCAGCGCTTGCCCAGGCGCTCAGCAGCGACCCTGAGCAATTCTGCCCGAGGAATAATCTCAGCAGCTGCGGACTCGCCCACGCGAGGGATGCTCGCCGGAAGAAGAAAGCTCCGCGCCCGCTTGTAATAGGGCGAAAGAAGATCGAGATTAATGCCTGCCGGCCAGCGTGTTTTGCAAAAGCCATCTTCGTGCGCCTGCACAACGACGTTTGCCCAGATGAGCGAACCGCCGCCTACTCCAGCTGCTACAAGCCCCTGTAACGCGCGAAACTGTCTGAGCTGATATAAGCCCAATCTGTTTTGCCCTGGACTCATCAGCTTGCGACTCCAGAAAAAATCTGGATCTCCGGGTTCAGGAAACGCGCTGGATGCCGGGTCAAGAGCCGTCGACGGCAAGTTTTTCCCATGCCAGCGTCTTCCTCGCTCCAGCACAAGGACAGATTTGCCTGCCTGAGCAAGCCTGAAAGCGAGAGTCCCGCCACCAAATCCGGTGCCGAGCACAATGTATTCAAATTTTTCCACTTACGACTCCATTCTGCAGACAGTGCAGAGCACCCCTCGTGCGAGGGGTGGACAAGGAGCAGAATTTGCTTCCTTGGAGGCAGTGCTATTCCCGGCGGCACGAATCCGCGAAGAAAAAATCGAAATGCACTGCGTTTGTGTATGAATCCTGAAAAAAAATGCGAAGAGAATTAAAAGCCGCCGCAGCCTATAAGAGTGCAGCAAGAGATTTCAAGACGGCAAAATTCGAGCGCAACTAGCGCCAGCAGAAAGCCTGGCCAAAGACGCTTTGTTGACAACCGATAAGGACAGGCAGAACCATGGCAGAGAGACGAGTTAGAGCCGCCATGCCAAGACTAAAGAAATTGCAAAAATGAATCATGCCGCAAAAAGCCGCTGAGTCTTAAAATAATCAAAGTCGCAGTCAGAGCGCCGAGCTGCGCTAGATGTTGTCTTGCGTTAAGCAGAAAACTTAGCACACGCTCTACTGCCAAGAAGATAAATTATCAACGTGCATACGGAGCATATATTGCCATCCGTCCTGCATGCGTCAGCGGAGGGTATCATGCTAAAGGGAAAAACCGCGCTTGTAACAGGCTCAACAAGCGGAATTGGTTCGGGAATTGCTAGAAAGCTTGCCGCCAATGGCGCAAATGTTATTTTGAACGGCTTCGGAGACGCCGCAGAAATTGAGAAATTGAGAGCGGGACTCGAAGGAGATTATTCGATCAAATGCAACTACATCAATGCAGATTTAAGTAAGACAGAAGAAATTGAAGCTCTGGCGAAACACGCAGCAGAAAGTATGGGTGGCATAGATATCCTGGTTAATAACGCCGGAGTTCAGCACACTGCGATGGTCGAAGATTTCCCCGCCGAAAAATGGGATCTCATTCTTGCACTCAATCTCAGCGCGGCGTTCCACCTGACGCGTCTTTCGCTGCCAAACATGAAGAAGAAAAATTGGGGCAGAATCATCAACATAGCCTCAGTTCATGGACTTGTTGCTTCTGTGCAGAAAGCCGCGTATGTGGCTGCCAAACACGGTTTAGTCGGTCTCACAAAGGTAGTGGCACTTGAGTGCGCCGAGACTGGTATTACCTGTAATGCCATCTGTCCAGGATGGGTTCTCACCCCACTTGTGCAAAAACAAATAGATGATTTGGCTAAGAATCAGGGACTGACAGCATCAGCGGCTTCCGATGCTCTGCTGAGTGAAAAGCAGCCAAGCAAGAGATTCACTGAAATCGACCAACTGGGTGAACTCAGCGTTTTCCTTTGCTCAAATGCTGCTTCCAATTTAACCGGAGCAAGCATACCTGTTGACGGCGCCTGGATAGCTCGTTAAACGATGATGCCAAAGCTAGTTGTCTGAGAAAGATGCCTTCAACTTAAGCGCGAGATTACGCCCGGAATTAGCATAAACTTCCTTGATCCGCTGTGTTGTTGCCTCATACTTAACAGTATTCTCGGGATTTGCGTTCAATCGGCAAGCAAGATCGAGCGACTCCATCGCATCCTGATACCTGTGCAAGAAAGCTTGTTCTTTTCCCAGGTGATAGGCAGCGGAAGCAGCCACGCGCCGGCTCATATACTGTGCTTCTTTGTATTGAACAAGAGCTTCCTCATGCTTGCCGCTCATGGAAAAAAGCTCAGCAACCCGGATGCGCAGCATTGCTGGTTTGAATCCCCGACCATTGAGGCCACTGCCTGGATCAGCGTACTTAAGACAGACCTGATTCAATGCCACAAGGAACTCGGTTTCATTGAGTTTCTTCATTAACTCAAACACCTGTGCGCGACCATCGTGCAATGTGTTGGGGTCATGTTGCTGCAAGAGACCGGTCAAAGCAGGAACAAGCGCTTTCTTGTAGTTTCCGGCTGAGCTATAAGCTCGGCCAAGCATCAAATTGAGCACATCATCGTTTGGATTCTTGCTCAACGCTTTTTCCAGCATTTGCGTCAAATTGTCGTTTTGAAAGCCGGGACGCTGAGTTCCGAGCCTGTCCAGGGCCATGATTTTTACTTTTTCCGCAAGTGGCTCGTTAGGGTTTTTAGCAAGTTCTAAATCGGCGTACCTTATTGCCGAATCCAGTTTCTTATCGTTGAATTCCATCATCGCTATCAAGGCGTGGGTGCCGGGCCAGGGCTGCGGCAGCGCCGCCGCCATATCGAGTTCCTTTCGAGCAGTCGTTACTGCTTTTATCTGTTCTCCTCGATCAAAAGTGGGAGCAGAAAGATTACGTCTGGCTGCATATAAGAGTACGGCTGGATCTTTCGGGTACTTATCCTGCAAATACAAAAAAAGCAAGGCTGGAACAAACGCATTGAGCTCAAACAATTTCTTGAATTCAACAAGCACATAATCGGGCTTCAGCGAATCTGCTGCCGAATATTGATCGGCACCCAGCGCATAGTAACCCAGACCGCAGAGAACTTCACCTGCAACCATCCGCGTAAATGGATCGGATTGATTGGAAGCAAGCTCCGTTTCTATAACGTTCAAATCTCTTTTATGTACTATCCGACCAGAAAGCAGATATTTCTGCAAGTCTGAGCTTACGGAAGCGAATGCTAACTGAGGGAAGATTAGAATCAAATATATGATTAGAAATAAGCTGATTAGTGATGGCAAAGACCTCAAGTCCGATCGCCTCCGAGCGCTAGCAGTAAGCCTTTCAAGCTATTGAGTGTAGCAGAATTAGCCAGTCGGTCTCAATTGACAAATACGAGTTCATACGATACAACATTAAATAGGGTTAATTAATAACGGCTAATCTTCTCTCCTTTCCTCGGGGCATTTTTGCTATGAAGACACGCGCATCTCAAGGTTCAACACTCTCACTTATCGTTGCCTGCACGCTCTGTCTTGCTTTGCTGGGTATCGGTTTCATCATTCTTTCCATGATCTTCGGCGGTCATAGAGAAAGCCAGCACGCAGCGGATTCCGGCAGCTTAAACGTCTCGAAACGAGCCATTCTGGCTCCATATGTTGACCCGACAGGGCTGACAACGGACGTGGGACGGGCGATGGCGGCAAACCTGACGGCGCCGAGTGGCTCCAACGTGAACATGGGTTCGGGTGTCAACCTGCTGAACTTCAATCGCATGGTGGCGCAAGCTCTATTGGTTGGATTGAATGCTGATGCCGAGGGCTCGGGGCAGGCAAACGCGCAAGTCGCGTTCGATTATATAGAAGGATCATCTGCCAGCGTTGGCGCTCAGTTGAAAACGCTTCTCAGTGACAGCAACTGGGCGAAGACCGATTATGAAGAAGTGCAGGGCAACGTCCTGAGGATGTTGGGTGCCCAAGGCGCGCCGGCATTCAACAGCAGCGACTTCCAGGTAGCCTATTTGAACCAGCGCCAGGGTGACTTCAACGGTACCAATATTGATATGTCGAGCTATGACTCGAACAATAAGTCTTCCTACAATCAGAACCTGATGCCCATCTCTGATTACTCAGGAGCCGGTCCTTTCCCCAGAGACAATTTCCCCACAAGTACTTTCAGCCATGCCAGCGGAAACAATGGAACGTCCTACTTATCTGGATATAATCCAATTCAAATCGGCTCTGGAGCGAGCGGTCTCAAGTTTTATGCAGTATCAACCAACCCAGGACAACAACCTCACCTTGAGTCCAACACAACTTTTAGCCAGCAATTGACACAGCCAGGTGACGGCTCAGTTTATTTGCCGCCAAACACCTTTAGAATTGGTGCAGAGGCAGCCGTGACACCGGCAAATGGCTCAACCGGCAATGCACACGTCCTCTCAATTTCGACAATCGGCACTCCGCAGTCGCCATTTCAAGCCTCAATTCCCGGCGGCTACATCGTTATCGATAACTCAGACAAAGCCTCATTCTCAGGTGCTATACCAAACACTGACAACGTCGCAGCCGATGAACTTGGCACTGGAATTCTCGTTGACAAAGCAACCGGATACTTTTCTTACGGTTCAGGCCCTGCCGATAAAAACGGAAAACCAACTGCCAACCTCATTGACCAGTGGCAACAGTACGATCACGATCCAAACAACTTCAAAGCATCTTCAAGCGATCCACCGTACAAGGGCATTTATGATAAAACTGGCTCTGCCCTGACCTCTGCCGATCAAGCTGCAAAAATCCCTTACGTGCCAAATCCAAGCCAGCAACACCCGCCTTCGATTCTATGCACGGACAACAACTCAAGCAATCCCGGCGGAGACTCGGACTGCGTTCAGCACGCATCTACACCAGCCGGCGGCGGATTGGACCCATTCGACAAGGCCTACCACCCCAACACTCAAGCGGCTAACGGAAGCATCTCCACCAACTCTGCAACAGCCGCAGAGCTTGCTCAGTGCAAGGTGCTCGACCTGTACGGACCCACCGCTCACGGTGGCGGTCCAGCAGAAGCCTATAATTTCACCTTCGGTCCAACCGGACTCCGCAAGTATCCAAATGGAATCCCCAGCGACAGCAACCAGTATGCCTGGCAAGGACCAAACGGACACGGATTCGCTATGGCTCCTGATGCTCCATATGCAGGTACTACGACTAAGTCCAGCAATACAACGAGCTGCCAGGTAACCGTAGATGGTACTATGCAAGACCTCTTTGAACAGACAGAGCCAGGTAGCTATGCTGCAGTACGCGCGTTCCTCGTCCAGAGAATGCTTGAGATTCTGCCTTCCGGAAAAGAAGCAAATGGAACCCTGGATCAAAATTGGGCAGGTGGGCAGGAAACAGATTCGATATTGAGTACCAAGCTATCGCTGGGCAGCACCTATTACATCTACCTGAAGAATGGCACCTTAACAATCGACACCACAGGACCCGCTTATGTAAACAGCCTGTCTGCCGCAGCGAAACTGCCGGACGGCAAAAAGCATGGACCTGCCCCCAAAACCTATACCATCCTTCAAGGCGTCGCCAATCCGTACTATGCATACGGAATCCACGACCGCTTGTTCACAACCTGGGGCGATGACCCAAATGCGTCTAACTCTGGTGGTGATATCACAGCAACTGACACAGCATTCTTCCAGCCCTCCAGTGGTGCTTATGGCATGCTAGGTCTGATCAAGTTCACTGAAACGAGTCAATCATCCGGATCACTCGCGTTTAACAATCGTGATTAGTTTAGCCTCCGAAGAGGCATCATAAATCAGGGAGGGGACATCCCCTCCCTGTTCGTTTTAGAAGCAAAATAGTCTATGATGTGGTGGACTTGGAGGATTGATCTCGTGCATTTCATCCGTTTAGGCGTCTTCTTGAGCTCTCTAATTATAATTAGCCAGACTCAAAGTACGGCTCAATTTCCGGGACAAACATCGTCACCGAAAGAACAGCGCAAGCAAGCTGCTCAGAAATTCACATCGGCGGAAATAAAAGATCCGGTAACTATACCTAACGTCCCTGCATATCCTGCCGGAGCAAAAAACATCAAATTCGTGCGCGGTTTGAAATATTCTTCTCTGGGACAGGGGGATAATTGCATCGTTCAAACGTTTATGCTTAAGGATCCACCTGAGACTGTTCGCGAGTTTTACAATCAACAACTGACGGCATATCGCTGGTTCGTACAGCCGGCAAACCCTGCGGGAACGCAAATTCTTGCAAGAAGAATAAAAGACGGCGCTTCGGTTCACATAATGGTTTCGCCAATTGGCAAGTCTGCCAGCCCTCAAAACAAACAATATAAATCGAACGTACAAATCAGGTACGTGCAATGGTCCCCCTTAACTGATTGATGAGACTACATCTCCTTTCCATTTGCGCCATCTTAATTGCGACAGCGCTGCCTGCCGCCTGGTCAAACGAACTCGCGCTTAAGAACCAGGCCAAAGTAAAAGATCCGATGCCAATTCCAATTGCACCACTTGCAAAATTCAACGGCATTTCGCAACAAGATCTCTATAAAGCCAGAACGAACGCAGTCGAGAAATACAAGACATTTCTGGCTGATACTTATGCACCATCTGACTCGATTTTTGGCATGTGCGAAAGCAAGAAACCCTGGTGGGGAGTCTGGGGAATGCATGTCTTCCGGCAAGGATTGCACGCTTTGGATGGACCATCAAAGGAATCCGGGTACGTCCTGAACCCTTACCGCCTTGTTGCGGCTGAAGCAAACAACGTTGGATTATGGGACAAGGACAAGATGTCCGATGAAGATATGCGCAATCCGGCGTTTCCGTATTTATGGGAATCTGGTCCCGTGCATTTTAATGCAAGAACTGGTCTAGCACAGGTAGTCTACGATATCAGCGATTACAACCAGCGTCTTCATGCCTGGAAAAAATGCATGCGTTTTCCAGTCGACTCCATAAACGGTTTTAGTTTGATTGCTTACAACGCGCGCGACTTCGGCTATAGCTACGTATATCTTGATCCTGTCAGATCGCGAGGCATTTCCAAATGGTCCGCACATCCCGTGAATATCACACAATTTCTACATTGTGGTGGAAGTTGTGGCTATCCGGGTGGCTGCAACAACATGAGTCCGCACATCCGAGAACTTGATGAAAACAAACTGCTGCAATTGCCCGCCAGAGCTTATTTGAAGTTGTGGAAGATAGAGCCGGAATCAGTAAGCGATCCACCTGACTTTGTTTTTGTGATTGACTTTAAGTAGACAGAGCAAGTATTTGCATTGGGGTCCAAGCAATCTATCGAAGTCAAGCTGTTGGAATGGAAGATACGGAGTGCTATAACTGCCTTCCAGACCTTACGGAGTTGCTATGAGCGAAGCATCAACCAAGTATTTCGGTTTGCCCGATGAGTTTTCCAGCGCAGAGAATTCACGTGTAACAATAGTGCCCTGCCCATACGAGGCGACGACAAGTTATGGCAAAGGCACTGCCAAAGGTCCCGCAGCAATACTTGAGGCAAGCCAGCAAGTCGAACTTTTTGATGATGAGCTCTGGGTTGAACCTTATGTGGTGGGAGTGCAAACAGCTGACCCTGTTCACATGGATGCGCAAACCGCCGAAACGGAAGAACCGTTCAAAGCGCTGCAAGATGCAGTTTCACCGCTTGTTGAGTTCAACAAATTTCCCATTATTATTGGTGGCGAACACTCACTCACAATGGGTGGCATAAAAGCCTGCATTGGAAAATATCCAGATCTCTCCATACTACAAGTCGATGCACACGCCGATCTGCGTCAGACTTATGATGGGCAAGTTTACAGCCATGCCTGCGCCAGTTACCACATGTATAAAACACTTACTGAGCCAAATATTACACAGGTAGGAATTAGAAATATCAGCAAAGGCGAAGCCGAATGGATGGAATCGGAACAGCCAAACATCCACATATTTTGGGCCAGGAATCAAGATAAATGGAACTTCTCAGAGATCATTTCCACTCTTTCAGACAATGTTTATCTCACAATTGATATTGACGGCCTTGACGGTGCCGTGATGCCGGCAACGGGCACGCCCGAGCCAGGTGGCATGACCTGGTACCAGTTGATGGATCTCATCAAACAATTGTGCATCCGTAAGAATGTTGTGGCCGCTGACGTGGTTGAATTCTCCCCAATTGAAGGTATGCATGCGCCATCATTTCTGGTGGCAAAGCTCATTTATAAGATCATCGGTTACAAATTCGCCCTGGATTTGGGCGTCACGAAGAAGTACCTCTAAGTTCCCTTTCTTACGCAAAAAAAGGAAGCACCGCTTTTCAGCGGTGCTTCAAAAGTACCTGAGCTAATGATTCGAGGACGTTTCTTTGCTATTTTCTAGCCATCCTGAATGATTGCTTCCTCCATCTTGAGTATGCCCACCCCTGGCAACTTCTTGATGTTTGTCAGCATCTGCCAGGTTGAGTACACCACACCCCATGGTGCAAGCTCGTCCTGTCAGCGGCCTGACAAAAGCTTGTATACGCACGCGCAAACTTTTGGACAAATAAAATGGAAATTTCTGAATTAAAACAATTCATGCGACTGGCACTGGAGCAGGCACGGCTCTGTGGCAATGACGTCCCCATTGGAGCCCTGATTATCAACGACGAAAACAAGCTTATCTCGACCGGGTTTAATCAGCGTGAAAGCCAACAAGATCCCCTGGGCCATGCAGAACTGATTGCCATCCGCGGCGCGGCGCAAGCCCTCGGTTCATGGCGTTTGCAGAACTGCACTATATTCAGCACGCTGGAGCCATGCCCCATGTGCGCAGAAGCCATTATTCAATCAAGATTGAAGAGAGTCGTATTCGGGGCGTATGATCTCATTGCTGGCGCCGCCGGAAGCTCCTTCAACCTTTTTATCGACAGAAAGGCCCTGCCGGTTCCAGAGGTTTTAGCTGGCGTGCTTGAGCAGGAATGCTCTACACTGCTAAAGGAGTTCTTTAAGCAGCAACGCAAGCGATAAGTTGACGCAAAAACAAATGCACAGATTATTAAAACGCAACTGGCATTTTCTGGCCAAACTAAGCCTGATTTGCAGCGCTTTTGCACTACTGGGCAATGGATCAGCAGCTGCACAGAACAATAGCAGCTATGTGGAATGTCTTCGCGATTTCAAATGCGATCAAGCTATCAGAAAACTGGTTTTTCCCTTGAATAATGCGCTGGCAAAAAAAGATTATGCTCTTGCCGGAAAAATAATGCGCATGATAGCACTGGCTTTCAGACTGGACGAGAACGATCAAGCTGCGGCACAGGCAGCGGAGCTGGCAATGAAGCTCGATCCAGAAGACGAGTACCAAAACTTCCAGCTTGCCGAATACGAGTTGCGAAACGGCAATTGGAAAAAAGCTGACTCAATTTTTGAGCAACTAAGCAAAAGCAAAGACAGTAAAATCGCGGAGCGAGCCAGGGCTTTTCTAGCACAGCAAAAGGGTTCTGTACTGCAAGCGATGGAGCTGCTCGAAGACTACGTGAAAAAATATCCAGAAGATGAGCGAGCAATTTTGCGGCTTACCTATTTGTATCTGGTCAATGAAGAAGAAGCAAAAGCCCACGATGCAAACCTGCTATTAAGCAAACTAAGTGCCACTTCTTATCTGAAAGAGATCTATCTTGGACGCGCTGCTGAAGCCATCCACAAGCTTGACGCCGCAGAAGATCATTACCGCACCGCGGGAAGATACAAGAGCGATGATCCTCTCTGGCATTCACAACTCGGCTTGCTTTTCATGAAAAATCAAAAAATCAAAGAAGCCAATCAAGAGTTTCGTTCATGTTTTGAATTAAAAAGGCTCTGCGGAAAGGCTTATACGAGCTGGGCTGTAATGCAAGCATTTTTTGGAAGCAAGAAAAACGCCGATGAATGTCTTGCTCGCCTGCAAGAATTACGTCCTAACTTTAACGAACTATATTTCGTCAAAGGAATTGTGGACGAGAAGGCAGGAGACAATCAGGCAGCCGCAAAGAACTTTCGAAAAGCAATCGAACTTTACCCACATAACAGCAGTCCTTATATTCACTTGCTGCAATCGCCCGAGTTCAAAATTGATATCAATAAGAAAGATCGAACTATGCAAAAGCTGGGTGGAGAATTGCCCTCAATCAGCTCTTGCTGCTATGGAACTTGGAAACGCAAGTTATCACATTGCAGATAAGGATAAAGCGCTAGAACTGCTGCAAAATGCAGAAGCATTGGTTCAGAAAAGAACTCTGCCAAAAGATTCCAACTATCAAATCGCCCAGTGCAAGTTGTATGCCAGCATGGCAGATATCTATTACGACAAGGACGAGCTTGAAGAAGCAATAGCTTACGCAAGCAAGTTTAATCAGGTTCGTCCTGAACTTGCCAAAACCGCTGGACTATCTGTGCGACCTCCACACATCACTCTGGATAAGCTAAAGGGAAAAGCCAGGTCTGCTGCGGAGCATGCACTTCTTGCCGATGCGCTGTACGAGCAAGGAGAGCTAGTGAAATCAGAACAAGAGTATCGCAAGGCGCTTTCAGACGATCCAAAAAACATGGAATATCACAGTGCATTACTCAAGGTGCTTCTGGACAAAAAAGACTACGCCGCTGCTGTCAGCGAGGACGCAACGGTGACTCAGCATGTTCTGACGCATGCATCGGATCTTTTTCAGCAAGCGCCTGTAAAAGCGAAATTAGAACAAGATCGCCGATAACTGTTCGAAGGAACCAATAGCGCACGAGCTGTCGTAAATTATTTGTGCGATCGGTCTACTATGTCCCCTAGTATTCAAAGCGCAAAAAGCAAAAAGAAGGAAGCGGCAGAGACAGCAATTTGTCTCTACCGCTCCTTCAGGCCCTTAGCTTATTTCAGCTCTTCGACCTTGTAATTGCCCCAGATGAGAGTGTAGCCCGAGCCATCGGCTGGGGTGCCCTCGACATGCTGGCCGATCACCTGATACGAGCTGAGCTCGACGGTGTAGACCTTCTGGTCGCCATCATAGACGGTGACCCGGGCGACAGCCTTGCCAGCCGCGCCAGCCTTCGTCTCTTGCACGACCAGGTTGCCGCAGGCGCGCAGAACTTCGCTGCCGTCAGCAGGGAAGAGCAGAGCCGAGCGCGCATCCGTGGTGAACGTATGCACGCCCCAGGAGCCAACCGCGGTCTTGCCGCTGTACAGCGTTGCCGTATAGCGCTTGTCCGAGGGAACCGGCTTCCACGAGTTGTGCTTCACGACCCAGGTACCGCTGGCCTGACCGGAGTCCTTGCCGGCGCTGTCACGCGACTTCAGGTGGTAGCTCAGCGCATCACCGTCGGTGCTGTACTGGTCGGCCTGGACCTTCTGGCTCAGCTTGCCGTCCTGGTAGACGCTGACTTCGTAGCCGGTTGCCGCAGGCGGCGCGGGCTTCTTGTCGTCGTCGTTGCCCCACTTGCAGCCACCCAGCGTGACGCAGAGCGCAGCGACAAGACCGAAAATTGCAGTTTTGAATTTCATAGTGATCTCTCTTGTTCTTGGGAGCCGGGCGGAAAAACCCGACCCTGGTTAGTTACGCATCGTACTGCCATTCAGCACGAAGAAACGAGACGCCACCACCCACGGTGACGCCTCTCAAAAACAACGTATCGCTCAGACCGGCGGGTCGAAAATATCCGGCTCGCCGAAGTCCGAACCCTTGCGCGAATCAGCCACGAGCTGCCCCGGAACGTGCCCGCGCGGCGCATCCAGCTGGAGGCGTGCGTGGATCTGCTCGCTGCCGGCGAAACATTCGCTGAGGAAGAGCATGGCATTGCGCTTCCGCAACTCCACGCGGCTGTCCTCGCAGACGAAGCTCGGGGGCGCACCGCAGAAAAGGTCGAAGTCATTGCTGTAAGCGCTGGTCTCAGTGAAGCAGATGGTCCAGTACTTCTTGCCGTCGTTCAGCAAGAGTCGCGCCGAATTGATCTCGCCCGAAGCAAGTTTTTCCAGCGCAATGTCCATGCCGTTTTCGATCAGCTTGAGCTGAACCGCGTTCAGCTGCAGCAGATGCACTTTCCCGTTTGCAAGACGAGCGATGCTGGCAGGCACGAACGCGCTCACCGACTCGGCTTTCAGAACAGCCTGGACAGGCTCTTCATCGCCAAGTTCGCGCTCGCTGATCGCAACGAGTTCGCTCACAAGCTGCAGTGCACTGCGAGAAGCAGCTTCCTGCTTGTTGTTGACCTGAGCCTCGAAGACGTCGCCGAGCTTGATCACTTCGAGGACAAGCGGAGTGCGGTTTGGACGTGAAATTTGCAGCGATGCCTTGCTGATGTCAGCGCAGGCAGCGGCTCCGACGATCTCGGCGATCGCCTGTTCCAAAAGAATTTTGGCCATGCAGATAGCTCCTCGATTCGTTCTGTCAGTCAGGGTGCCGAAGCGCGATCCTGGCTTCTGTACCAACACCCGCAGTCGAGCATCCGAAGACAAATCCCCAGCAAGCGACAAACTGTTCGCTGCTTAATTCATTGGAGAGAAGGGTTTTCTTTGAAATGAGTGGGGGATGAAAGACCGGAGATTGTCGATGACTGAGCCTCCGCAATATAACTCTTTGCTACGGCTAAGCTCAATTCAGTGCCCCCTCACGCGCAGGGGCGCTTAATAGAACTCTAAGAGATCAAAAAGAACTTGAAGGCAAGACAGCGAGAAAGCCCCGAGTGTTTTTGGGGTGGCATTTGGGAAAACCTTGAAGCAAAGATTGGACAGAACTAAGACCAGTATCTAAATTCCAGGCTTAGCGAACTTTGCGCAAGCCAGAAAATTCGCTTCACATGAGACTTTCCCGTCTATCTGACTCCAGGAATAACAGGGTCAGGCATTGTTTCCGTGCGAACAGCTGGAATCCTCTCTGTGTTCGTGCGATCAGGCACAAGCAAGAAAATCATCTGAGTAAGTCCAAGCGAGACTTCATCGCCGGACTTAAGCATTGTCATTTCAACAACTTTCTTTCCGTTCACCCTGGTGCCGTTCTTGCTGTTCAAATCTTGCACAAGAAAGCGGCCGTCTTTGAATTGAATTTGCGCGTGTTGCCGCGAAATAGTTTTGTCACTGACAATCACAAGATCGTTTCCGATTTCTCGACCGATCGATGTGGCATATCGGCAAATGTTGAACTCTTCGCCAGTTCTTTTATCAAGCAAAATTGCAATGCAGCTGCCTGCGTCTTCCATAGTAACCTGACCTTGGGTCCTGAGGACGCCTTACTAAACGTGTTCCTCTCAGAGCACCGCGAAACAGTGCCCTTGCAGCTCAACCCAATGCCATCCCTGAAGCATTTCTAATAAAACTTAGGATAAGACTTTAAGCCCAAGTGCAAAATGGAGAATTGCACCAGAGCGATCTGTGGAATTATGCAGTTATGGAAAATGGAAGCAGGAGTAAATGAGTTCCGGCGCCTCGATGATGAAACGACCAGTAATGGCGGCATTGATCGCCTCGTTCTTCATTGCCTTGATCGTCTGGCTGGCGGTCAGACAGCTTGAACTCTTTGAGGCCGATATATTTCAGCGGCTGATAAAGGCTTTCGGCGCAGGAGAAATCAAAGTAGATCTCCAGCTGAGCAATTTGAGCATGAATGCAAAAATTGCTACCGCCACGGGGTTCTTGCTTTTTGCTAGCGCCGCCACCTGGGCTGGATTCAAACTTGCACCTTTTGCAAGAATAATTGTTGGCATCCAGCTATTTGTGATGAGCCTCTTTTATCAGTGGGCTCTCTGGCAATTCCTGGGTCTGGCTGGGCATCCTCTCGGCTATTCCTTCACGATTTTAGTAGGGTGCTTTGCCGGTGCTGGACTTCGTCAGATCGAGCTTGCGCGCCGAGAAAGCGAATCGCGCTACTACGAACTGAAAATCAGAAACAAAGAACTGCAAGAAACCAGATTGAGCCTGGTGAAGCAGGACGAAGTCGAACGCCGAATGCTGGCTGCCGATTTGCACGACCAGGTTTTGAATGACATGAAACAGCTGGTCGGCAGATTCGAGAACTTTGTTGGAAACACTTCCGACAGCGAGTCTCTTGATAAGGTGCGCACGCTCTCGGCAAAAGTAATGCACGAAATCAGGGAGGTCATGGACAGCCTCTGCCCCTCTGTTCTGGAGCACCTGGGTCTCATTGCGGCAATTGAAGATTGCCTGCGAAAAGGAGGCGAGAGATCAGGTTTCAAAGTTAGATTCCGCAGCAAGATAGACTCGGACGAACTCAAGGGGTTGTCTATCGTCGAACAATCTCTTGTCTATCGACTTGTACAAGAGTCCATCACAAACATTTGCAAACACGCAAACGCAAATACTGTTCGGGTGGTGGTTGAGAAAGTAGACAACGCACTTCTGATAACAATAAATGACGATGGCAAGGGATTAGATCCGGCAAAAACAAGGCAAGATTCAAGGGGACTCAAATACATGCGCTTGAGGGCAGACCTCATCGGTGCAACAATAGCGTGGAAACAAGGTGATAATGACAAAGGCACCAAAGTTGAGATACGCTTAGACTTGACGGGAAGGAAGGCGGGGCAAACGGATGACTAAATTACTGGTTGTTGATGACTTATCCGCACTCAGACAACATATTGTCAGGCTGGTAAAGGAAAAGGTTCAGCCTACAGATCTTGAAGTCATGGAGGCTCCAAATGGTGCGGAAGGTCTCAAGATGTTCCGCACGTTCAAGCCCGACATGGTTGTGATGGACATCGTCATGCCGGAAATGACAGGGATAAAGGCCGCCCAGCAAATCTGGGAAGAAAACCCGCGCACCAAGATTCTTTTCTGGTCTCAGTTCCACAAAGAAGCTTATATCAGGGAACTCGGAAAGATAGTTCCTGACGAGGCAATTCACGGTTATGCTTTGAAAAGCGAAAGCGATGAGAAGCTGCTTTATGCTTTGACTTCAATCATGTTGCACGATAATCCGTATATCGACCCGATCATCCGTGGTGTGCAAACACGATTGCAGAGCAAAGATGGATCGCTGTCTGACGTTGAGTACGAAACCTTGCTAGATATTGCACTTGGACTCACAGACAAAGCAATTGCTTACAGACGGCATATCAGCGTTCGCGGTGTGCAAAATCGTCTTGCCATGCTTTCAGCAAAACTCTTCAAAGGCGAAGATGTTTTCTTGAAAGAAAGCGCTGGAATGGAAGTATATAACCCGCGCACAAGACTTGTACTCGAGGGTTTGAAACGTGGCTTGATAGATATCGATCAACTACCTGCGCTTGAGCATGATCTCGACGAGTGGATTGCCGAAGAATTCGATTACGAAAAAGCAAACAAGTAAATCCCGAATTAATAGGCAAACCACCCATTTAGAAGGATCACATTGGCAAAGAAAAAGGGCATGCCAGGCATGCCCTTTTCCGTATGGATCTGATCGCAGATCGTCTATCAGTTCTTCGCTTGCGTTCCCGACCAGGCGAAAGCGTACTTGTCGGCAGCCTCTTCGATGATTTTCGAAGTCGGCTTGCCTGCTCCATGGCCGGTGCGAGTTTCTATGCGAATCAGCACTGGTGGTCCGTCCTGTACTTGAGCTGACTGCAAAGTAGCTGCAAATTTAAAGCTATGTCCAGGGAAAACACGATCGTCATGGTCCCCAGTAATAACCAGAGTAGCAGGGTACTTAGTACCGGCATGCACGTTATGCAGTGGTGAATACTTGAGCAAATACTTCAATTCGCCCGAATCATCAGAAGAGCCGTATTCACCCATCCATGCGTGCCCAATTGTGAATTTATGGTAGCGCAACATATCGAGCACGCCGACTTCCGGAATTGCAACCGCATAGAGATCCGGACGTTGCGTTTCAACAGCTCCGATCAACAAGCCACCATTGCTGCCACCATTTACTGCAAGCATTTTCTGCGTGGTGTAGTTGTTGTTGATCAACCATTCCGCAGCTGAAATGAAGTCATCAAAAACATTCTGCTTCTTTTCCTTCATTCCGGCCTTATGCCACTCTTCACCGTATTCACCACCACCGCGGATACTTGGTTGTGCATAAATGCCGCCTTTTTCCAGCCAGGAGACAATACTTGGGCTAAATCGAGGCAGCATTGGAATATTGAAGCCGCCGTATGCATAAAGCAGTGTTTGCAGGGGTTTGGCTTTAAGCTCCAGCCCTTTCTTCGCCACTATGAACATTGGAATTTTCGTTCCATCTTTGCTCGTGTAGAAAACCTGCTTTGTTTCAAAATCCTCGGGATTGAAAGCTGTCGTTGGTCTGGCGACCAGCTTTGCATCATGATTTTCCCCAGCCAGATCACAGCGATAGATTGCTGTAGGCTCCGTGAAGCTTACGAATGAGAAGAATGCTTCAGTATCGCTATGGCGACCAGTGATAGCGCTTACAGCACCTATTCCCGGCAATTTGACCTGGCCTTGAGCTTTGCCCTCACGAGAGAAAAGTTCAAGCTCTGCATGTGCGTCTTTCAGATACAAACAAACCAGTTTGTCGTGCACAGCACTAACTCTGCTGAGAACATCCTGCTTCTCTGCCACGAGTTCCTTCCAGTTTTCAGGCTCCGGCTTGCGAGTATCAACTGCAATCACGCGGCTGCGCGGAGCCTTAGATGTGCTTTGAAATATAAAGACGGGACCATCATTGTCCACAAAATTATATTCGCTTCCCCAGGTATCGATGAGATGAACAATGGGGCTGTTTTCCTTGCTCAAGTCCTTGTAATAAACAAGGTTTTCGGGGTTTGTGTTATGGCTGATCGAGATGATCAAATAATGTCCGTCATCTGTAATTTCAGGCGAGAATTCCCATTCTTTTTCTTTTGCATTTTCGAGAATAAGTGGATCTGCGCTTTGTTCAGTACCAAGCTTGTGATAGTAGACCTTGTTGTAATAGTTCGAGTCTTTGAGCTCATTTTTGGATTCCGGATAACGGCTATAGTAGAGCCCTTTGCCATCTTTTGTGAAAGTACAGCCGGTGAATTTGATCCACTTCAATTTATCGCTGAGATCATTTCCGGTCTCGACATCTCTTATTTTCCATTCCGTCCAGTCAGAGCCTGCATTTGAAATACCATACGCAAGCAGCTTTCCATCATCACTGAACGAGTAGCTTGAAAGAGCCATTGTTCCATCAGCCGAAAGCTTGTTGGGATCCAGCAAGACGCGGGCATCGTTAGCATAAGGAGAGCTCGCCACGTAGAGCACAGGCTGATTTTGCAAACCGCTCAGCTTGCTATAAAAGTAATACTTGCCCCTGTGGGTCGGAGCACTGAACTTGTCATAATTCCAGAGTTCCGTCAACCTCTTACGAAACTCCTGGCGCGAGGGAAGGGTATCGAGATAGGAAAACGTCACTTTGTTTTCGTCTTCAATCCACTTCTTCGTATCGGGAGACTCATTATTCTCCAGCCAGCGATAAGGATCTTTCACGGTAGTACCGTGATAGTTGTCTGTAACATCTTCTGTTTTAGTCGACGGATACTTAAGCGCAAAAGCACTTTGCACAGCCAGCAAAACGAGAATCAATGACCAGTTCACAGCAAGATTCATTTGCCTTCTCCAAGAACCATAGTGGCTCAAGATTATAATCTCTTGCTTGCACTTATCCCGTTCAGCCTTAGGAAAGCTTCAATTTTGCCAGGTTCAGCGGCTGGATTCAGCAGAGCTATTCACAGCGCTGGCGCCCACCAGCTCTTCTGTCGGTTCGGAAATCACCTCTTGCTTTCCGGTGCAAATTGCATTGGCGCTGTATTTCAATTCAAGCGGGCGCAACAAAAGGTAGGCAATTAAGCTGATAATCCAGCCATGCATCGATGGAACACCCCAGGCGTACTGCTCAGTGCCCGGTAAGAATCCCGAATTTATCGTAGCCACGATAGAACCTATAAATAACGCCGCGACAGCCGCCCAGCGTAAGCTCGGAACCTCATCGTAATCCACGACAACTGAAAGATCTTCCGACTTCCCACAAATTCGCTTTACCAGGAACTCTTCTGCAACCATGATCACAGTTGCGCAGGGAAGAACAATGCAAGACAAGGCAGCGACTGCCTCAAAATTCTGTTTATAACCGAACAACATAACCGTAGCTGCGGCGGCAAGTAACATAAGTGAACCTACCCAGAACTTACGCGGATAGTTCTTCAAATTTTCCGCGGCGTTGATTGATGCATACAAACCAGCGTCGTTTACAGCGACGTAATTGATGGCAAGAACAGCTGCAGCGACGATGGACCAACCGCCAAAAACGTAGGTATTCATCAAGCGTGTAGCAGCAGCAAAGTCGGTAACACCAGTCATGCGTGCGAGCATCCACCCGGTTACAGGGAAGATGACCTGCCCAATAATCAGTGATACCAGAACCGGTACTATGGAACAGGCCCAGTGTTTCTTGCCGAAGCGCCAGTAGTCAGGTTCATTGCCCCAGCAAGCAATGCCGATCACAAAGGACGACACTATAGTCAGAGCATGGCCGCTTGTGATACTGGCCGATTCTGTCCAGACTGATGTCGGGCATGAGCCACAGGCCTTGAAAAATGCCACACCGACCCAGATAAGAAGAACCGGAGCAGCAAGAAACCTTGCGAAATTAGCAACCCCGCTAAAACCGAAAAAGTTATTGAAAGCCATTAGAATCGCCATCAATGCAGCAAACCAAACTTGAGGAACGTTCATGTTGAACAGCCCTCTGATACCGTCTGCCAGAAAGATGGCGTTCAATGCATACCAACCAACTGAAATCCAGATTACATTGATTGAAATCAGTCGAGCACCTATGCTGCCAAACACAGAACGACTCAATACGGTGTAGGTGAGGCCTGTCTTGGCGCCCAGGTAACAAGCGGGAATTGAATATGCCATGATTATGGCGCAGCTGATCAAGACACCGTTCAATGCTTGCTGGATGTTCATCCCTTCCTTGAACCACTGGAAGCCGGCAAGGACATTAGGAAAACATGTGACCATTGTCAGCCAGAGCAGACCCATAGTAAAGCCACCACGTCGCTCCGAAAGGGGAACGGCATCATACAGGTGATCGTCGCTGTCTTTTTCGCTCATCTCTGACCAGTCACGATTTCATCGAGCTTATCACGCGCGCTTTTCAGCGCAATGTTGCATTTCCCACAAAGCAGCTGCTGGGAGTTGAAATTATATACTTTTATGCGATGTCTGCACGTAGCTTAGGAATATCACATGGGAAGCGTTCTTTAATAGAATCCTCGAAGCCCGGGCGAGGCATGGCCTCGCCCCTACGCATATCTGATTCCGACGGCAGTCCTCAAGATTAACTATTTGAACGCGTTCAAATAGTTATTGACTGTCCTTGTATATAGGAATAATATGATATTGAACATGTTCAAAAGTTGAAAACCAAAGTTCATCGAACCGGAGGTGAAAAATCATGGACATCGTTGTTGGAACTTATTCCGCATATCTAACTCTGAGCATCGCCCTGACTATTTGGGTAGCACATACCCTATCGCACAACGGGCAAGTATTTTTGGATGATGTTTTCCACGGCAATCTGCCATTGGCAAAATCGGTTAACCATTTACTGGTAGTCGGTTTCTATTTGATTAACCTGGGCTATATCTCACTAGCACTCAAGCTGGGATACGACATTAGCTCTATGCGTCAATCAGTCGAGGCTCTTTCTGACAAAGTGGGTTTTGTGCTTGTAATGCTGGGATGCATGCACTTCTTCAACATGTTTATTTTCGCAATTGTTCGCAAATGTACAAGTGCTGAAAACGACAACAGACCACCAGTTTCACCCGACGCTTTTACAGATATGGGGCTTGAGTAATATGAACAACGTATTCATCCTATTCGACGAAAGCTGCGAACTATGCAAGCTATGCCGACACTGGATCGAAGGACAACGTCAAATAATTCCTGTGACCTTTGTTCAAGCGGCATCAGCTGAAGCAAAACGATTCTTCCCAAAACTGGATCACGAAAGAACGTTAACTGAACTGACGCTGATAACAGATTCAGGTGCTGTGTATCAGGGAACCAAAGCATATTTGATGTGCTTATGGATCTTACGAGACTATCGCAAATG
Organism: Obscuribacteraceae bacterium (SeqCode); assembly: GCA_044358055.1. Classification (GTDB taxonomy): domain Bacteria; phylum Cyanobacteriota; class Vampirovibrionia; order Obscuribacterales; family Obscuribacteraceae; genus JAIEPM01. The sequence goes on along the minus strand of JBIKOL010000002.1, from coordinate 9,200 downwards.
GTCGAGAACCCTGGCATCGCCAGAAATGCTTCCCGTCGCAAAAAAATTCCTCACTATGATTTCAGATAATCGCAAATCGCTAAACAAGCTGCTTTACCGACCGGTCACCGGATCATGGGATAAGGCATAAATTCAAAAAAGACAAAGACCAAAGCAGCGGGCAGGCGGCCCAACTCAAGAGCAAAAATGCAAACAACAAAAAAAACAAAAGGTGAACAAACACGGGCGATCATTTTAGAGACCGCCCTGCGTTTGTTTCGCGAACGAGGATTCGAAGAAACCACCATGCGCACTATTGCCGACGAAGCAGGTGTCGCACTGGGAAATACTTATTACTATTTCCGTTCTAAAGACGATCTTGTTCATGCATTCTACGAACGCTTGCAATCAGCACAACTGGCTGCTTCAGAGAGTATATTGCTTACAGAAAAGAACTTGAAAAACAGATTATCCGGAGTGATAAGAGCGCAGCTTGCTTTATTTGCACCCTACCAGAGAATGTTCATCTCTTTATTCAAAATCGCGGCGGATCCGGAAAGCCCGCTAAACCCCTTCCATGCGGAAACAAAGGATCTACGCGAAGCTTGCATATCACGCTATCAGGAACTGGTTGAGGGATCCTCAGAGAAAATAAGCGACGATCTTCGGAAAGAACTGCCCGTTCTAATCTGGATGTACGATCTTGCGATCGTGCTTTACTGGATTCACGATCGTTCGCCTAATCATCGACGAACTTACCTGTTGCTAGAGCTAAGCAGCGATATCGTCTGCAACTTAATCAGCCTGGCAAGCGTGCCGTTTATGGCACCACTACGCAAATCAGTCTTACAGACTCTGGATTCGTTGCGGCAGATTCAGCCCGATTCGTAGCTGTTTGAAAATTACTATTCTGTTGCGTTAGCGCAACGCTGCAAGGAATCGAGACTCGGTTAATATGTACTAAGCCTTCAGCTCAAGACCCGGCGAAATACTTATCTAAAGCCGGAAAGCACTGATTAGGTAATACTATTTGCTGTTTCCGGCATGTGGATCACCGCATCATCTGCCGTAACAGGTATAGGAGCCAAGCCCCTATGCTGCCTAAGCTTTTGGCACATCCATTTCCACCCTTCCCCGGTCAGTCTAAGCGCAACAACAGCCGTAAAACGAAAAGAACGCAGACCAGCAATTGCTGGAGAAGTGGATGTAGGCTGTTGCGCTGAAATTTTTGAAAGGGAACCATGAAGTCTTTTGCTGTGCAGCAGGTGATGGCGAGCTGTGCCATTGTCGCCATTTGGCTGGGCGCGATTGTGATGCTGTCGGACAAGCAGGCTCAAGAGCAGCCGTCGCACGTCCGGCTCGCCGAGAGCAACTCCGCCAGGAAGGATAAGATCGTGCACGAGCCGCGCGACCCGAAGAGCACGGGCGAGACGGCTCGTCACTATCATCGCGACGAGTACGGCACTCTCAACAAGAAGGTTATCGACTTCGCCGACAACACGAAGGCGGAGGTCGAGTACAACGTTTTCGGCAAGCCCTCGCGAGTTGTCGAAACGGACAAAGACGGTTCCGTCGCAGTCTTCGAGCTCGACCCGATGAAGGCGCGACTGAACAGCATCGAACTCCGTCGCGCGGACGGTACGATGCAGGCTTCTCTCTTGAACCACAGCAACGGCGAGATCGAGCGCAAGTACTACAACGCGCAGGGCATCGCCGCCTGCCGTCAAACCATCAAAGCTGACGGCAGTATGAGCGTCGAGCTCTTCGCGGCCGACGGCAAGACCGTGGAAGGGCGCTTCAGCGCGGACGCCCGCCCGCAGGGCAAAACGCAACCCGGGGAACAGCAGCATGTGAAATGCGTGCTGGAAATCTTTAGCAAAGAAGGCAAGCTTCTGCGCAAAGAGACCGTGACGCGCGAATACTACGGCGGCCAAGGTGAGGATGGCCAGCCGTACGATTACTTCAGCGAGAACATCGACGTGCGTGTTTTCTGGGAAGATGATAGTGGCGCGCTGAAGCTCGAACAGCACTGGCAATCCAGCCAGGGCGACAGCAACGGCAATCTGCAATCTGCAGTCGAGTACTCCAGGGACGGTAAGACGAAGCTGCGCGTCTACGATCACTGCAACGAGAAGGTCGGCAAAGAGCACGCCTTCCACCGCATCGATACACTCGACGCCAACGGCAAAGTAGTCTCGAGCCAGTTCCTGAATAACCAGAGCCGCGTGATCATGGAAAGGACTCAGGAGCGCTCTGGAGCGAAAGAAAATGTCTTGAAGACTCCCGCGCAGATGGATCAGTTGATCAACTCGCGGCCGGCTTACAAAAACATTCAGCCTGAGTACCTCGACAGCGGCATGTGGGAAACACGCCTGGAACAGATTCTCAATTAAGGACCAAAAAAACAGGAGGATGCCTATGCAAAACTTCGTGGTGCTGACTGGAATCCGCCGCTTTCTGATCAGTGCCGAGAGCCCGCGCGACGCCATCGCCCAGCTCAAGGCTCTTATCGAAGCGCGCGCTCATGCCCGGAAGCACCCGGATATCGGATTGAGCCTCGTAGACGCTCTGGCGCAGGGCAAGCTCGCCTTTCTTGTCCTGGATGAACCGGGGCAAAACATCCTTGAGGGAGAGTTCTCTGGTACCCACCAGGACATTCCCGACGAGCGACTGGTCAACGCCTTCCGGCATATGATGTCTCCCAACATGCTCCACCACAGCATGCGCGAGCTGGAGACCCGCCGTACTTGGACTCAGTCGATCAGCCGCTACCTGCCGGAAGAACAAATCTAGTCTCGCTCAGGCAGGCATGGCGCCACAAGCACATGCCTGCTCTTTTTAGGCACACATCCTGCTATCTGCCATAGTATCTCGCGAGCTAAGGCAAGAGCGAAAAGAAGCTGGAGCGAATCCAGCCTCTTCCCGCTCAATGCCTGTTCAGCGCAATCCCTGCCTGCTTACTTATCGGCAGGAACCTTGATGAAGGCCCAGGGATGCCGATCCAGCACGGAGTGCGAGAACGGCATCCCATCCAGGTTGTAGACATTACCGGCGTTCTTATCTTCACCCGGATAGTCACGCATCCCCGTCGGAACGAAGCCACGAGAGCGCGTTCCCGACGGAGGGAAGACCCAGAGCTTCTCGGTTTGTCCTTTGGCATTGAAGTCTTCAACCCGCTCCACACGTCCTTCAACGTCAAAGTCCCGGTGCATTTCCAGCTGCCCGGTTTTTCCGTTGAAACGCTCGTGGCTCTTTAGCGAGCCATTGGAACGAACCCAGACCTTGTGCTCCACGGTCTTACCGTCGTCAGCGAGCAGCTCGGAATAGAAGAGCCCGTAATAACAACGCTCCCAATCCTCGCCGACCAGCTTCCAGAGCTGGGTTCGCTTGACCTTGCCGTTTTCGAGGAACTCGAATTTTAGCGAGCCATCCGCCAGGACCTCGCCACGATGTTCCAGTTTGCCGCTGCCAGCCAGGTACTCCCAGCTCTTCAGCCGCGCTCCCTGCATCTGGACCCGCAGCCGAACTTTAGTTTTCGGCGCGTCCCAAAAAACCAGGTCCTTCGCCGCCGGGGGAGGAGCCTGCACGGTAACGCTCGGACCCTGCTCGCCGGAGTACACAGTGCTGGTTTGCGTTCCGTCAGCAGCAATGCTAACCGACTTCAGCTCACGACCATCGCGGCAAAAGAGGTAAACTTCCTCGGCGCCCTTGCGCTCGAATTTCGTTTCCACCTTGCCATTGCGGTCGTAGTACTGCGCCCGCGCGATGCGCCGTCCGGCGTTATCGTACTCTGCCTGATAGGCAAGCTGCTGCACGTCGCCTTCAACGCGATAGCAGCGAACCTCTCGCAAAGTGCCATCCGGCTTGTAGAAGAGCCTTGCGATACTGCGGTCCTTGCGGTAAAGCAGGATTTCCTCAGTCTTGAGCACGCCGTTGTAGCGCACGTCGCGGCTGAAGTAGGGAGTTTGCTCGCCCTCGAGTTGAGGAAGGCGCAGTTCTGTGACGCTGGGTTCGAAGACGCGCTCGCTCTCGCTCGCCGGTCCGGAGCCGCGACGCAAACCCATGCCCGCCAGAACCAGCACTCCAGCAATCCCAAGGCAGGTGATGAACTGCCGCATGTTTTCGACCTTTCGTTCTTGAGAAAATGGGTTACGGTCCACCGCAGCGCTCAGCAGCGTATGCTTTAGCCGATTTACTTTGAGCAAGCTGTGAGCGAAAAACTCCGGAGGATCGAGAAAATAGAGAGACAATTCAGCCTAGCGTTCCGCCCGTGGTCCAAGCCACCTGCATTGGCACCCGGCACCGTAATCGCCCCACCCTCGGCCCCTGGCAAAGCGAAATCGGTTAGCGCGAATCAAACCCGTGGTAGGTAGGAAATAAGCCAGCATCCACAAGATCTGATAAAGCAGGAGTAAGAAGGTGTCTGAAGCAGAAGCAAATTCGACCAGCGAGTTATCTAGCAGCGGAAGCGATCGGAAACGCCCGAGCATATTAGCTGTTGCAGGCGAAACAATTCAATTCATCGAAAGAGCGGAGAAAGACAAGTCTCTCAACGTACGTACCAACGACCGCAGATCTGCAATTTTTGCCTTACTCTCTTTTGCGGTGGGAATTGTTTTCCTGGTGCTCTACATGATAAATCCGGGCTACAAGCAGCTCTGCATCGCACTGGCGCTTGTGTCGGATGCCTTATTCGGCTTGTCGATTCTCTGGTACGTCTTGCTCAGGTTCGGCGTTCTGCGCTCTGTTGAACCACGTCATGCACTTTTGTGCTGGCAACTAATGCTTGGCGCCGGCGCCTTGTTTGCGTTCTACACCATGAACATAGCCTTCGGATTTTTCACCATTTACACAACCAGTGTCACGACGCCGGTGTTACCACCATAAACCGGCAGATTGTGATCATTTTGTGGGCAAGAGAAGCTCAGTTATAGCGAATTTCTGCAGTATTTTATGCGCCATCTATGGGCATAAGAAAAACATGAATGAACGCTGCAGGACTAAGCCATGTCTGTTGGAAAATTCGACGAGTTTTTGATTGATCATCTTCTTCGCAGAGCCGGCTTCGGCACGACGCTGCAAGAACAGCGCTATTATCGGGACCTCGGCTTCGAGCGAACGCTAAACGAGCTTCTCAATCCAGATTCCTTAAAGGATGAGGCACTAGAAAAGCTTTTGGACGAGCAAAATTTTGATTTCACCGATCTTGGCGATTTAAAACGCTGGTGGATTTATCGAATGATGTTCAGCAGAAAGCCATTGCAGGAGAAGCTCTGCCTTTTCTGGCATGGACATTTCGCTACATCCAATGCGGGGAAAGTGAACAACCCATACCTCATGTATCAGCAAAATTTGCTGTTCAGAAACCTGGGATTGGGGCGCTTTGAGGATCTTTTGCTCGCCGTTTCAAAAGACCCAGCCATGATCATCTGGCTCGACAACAAAGATAATCGCAAAGCAAAGCCCAATGAGAATTACGCGCGTGAAGTCATGGAATTATTCACCATGGGCATCGGAAATTACAGTGAACAGGATGTAAAAGAAGCAGCAAGAGCGTTTACCGGATGGGCTGCGCCCAGCGGATTTTATTACAACAAGAAACAGCACGATTTCGGCGCCAAGACATTTCTAGGTCAAACGGGAAATTTCGGCGGGGAAGACATCGTGCGCATTCTGGGAGATCGCCCGGAAACAGCCCGCTATCTGGCGCGCAAACTAATTACCTTCTTCTGCACCGATAACCCAGATGATTCTTTTGTTCAGCGCATCTCCGACAGTTACATAAAGAACAAACAAAATATCAAATCTGTTTTATACGATATTTTCACCTCAAACGAATTCCGCAGCAGCAAGTCATACCACGCCAAAATCAAGAGCCCTGCAGAATTTGTTATCGGCACCATGAAACTCTTGCATGTGGAAAAACTTGATGGCGACCTTCCATCAGTAATGGCGCGCATGGGGCAAAATCTATTTGAGCCACCTAACGTAAAAGGCTGGGATGGCGGCATGTCGTGGATAGCGACAGATACTTTAATGGAACGTTTCAATTTTGCCAATCGCATCTCAACGCAGAAATTCGATGCAAAAGAGGGCTACATAAACCCAGAAGTTCTGGCCAAACAGTTTGGCTCAAAAAACGCCAAAGATATGGTCGATTACTTCCTGGCAAGGCTTGTAGACGAAGACGTACCTTCAAGCGCACGCAAGAAATTGCTTGATTATGTAAGCACCGGTATCGACGGAAATGAGCTTACGACACTGCCTGACGCCAAGACACTGGATATCAAAATGCGCGGGCTCTTGCATTTGATTATGACACTTCCTTCTTATCAATTAGCCTGAGGTAAGCAAATGAGCATCAGTAGAAGAAGATTTCTCGCATCAGGCATGAGCGCTGTTGGCTCTCTAATGAGCGCTCCCTATCTGCTGAATCTACTTGCTCAGCAAGCGCAAGCTGCTCCACGTACAGCAGGCTCCTCGAAAATTCTCATATTGATTCAGCTATCAGGCGGTAACGACGGGCTCAACACTGTCATTCCATTCACCGATCCTGCTTATGCAAAATTGCGGCCGGCGATTCAGATCAAACCGGACGCACTTATCAAACTAAACGACAATCTTGGATTGAACCAGAATCTGGCTCAATTAGAGCCCTTGTATAAGGCAGGAAAAGTCGCCATTGTACAAGGAGTCGGCTATCCAAATCCAAATCGCTCTCATTTCAGATCGATTGAAATCTGGCAAACTGCAGAGCCGAAAAAAATTCGCGACACAGGCTGGATTGGGCGATATCTGGACCTGGCCAATGCGGGCAAGTCACAGATGGACAATATTTTCCCGGCGATAAATGTCGATGCAATCTTGCCGAAAACACTCTCTGCTGAAAAAGTAGTTGTTCCATCAATAAGCGATCTCACGAATTTCACGTTCAAAACCGACCCTCGTTATGAAGCTGATCGCAAGGCACAACTCAGCACCTTTCATTCAATTTACGAGAAGTATTCACTTGACCGCCCATACATAAATGAGTTGCGTCGAGTCGGTTTAGATACCACCGAAGCCTCCGATTACATCGGAAAGCTAGTAGCGGAATCTAAAGACGGAGCGAAATATCCGAATAACGGATTTGGCAAAGGAATGAAATTCATTGCTCAACTGATTATCGGAGGAGTGAATTGCAGCGTTTACACCATCTCAATGGGTGGATACGACACTCACACAAACGAAGTCAACTCACAGGGTAATCTTTTCCGAAACTTGAGCGGCGCCATACAGGCATTGCAGACGGATTTGGAGAACCACAATCTCGACAAAGATGTTCTGATTATGACCTTCTCTGAATTTGGCCGAAGAGTTGCAGAGAACGGTGGAAGAGGAACCGACCATGGCGCAGCTGCTCCGCTGTTCCTGATCGGCAGCGGAGTTAAAGGTGGCATCGTCGGAGATGCACCTGATCTGACCGATCTTGATGATGGGGATCTGAAATACAAAATTGATTTCCGCAATGTTTATGCAACTGTGCTAGACAAGTGGATGAACGCGGACAGTAAAACTGTTCTCGGTGACAAATTCGATCAATTGGACCTGATCAAAAAATCGTGATAGTTGCGCGAGTATTGAAGAGGGCTTTCCAGGCGATGGCGGAACTTAAATAGCTTTTCAGAATCTTGAATTAGCGATCCTCCGTCTGCGAGGCTTACGGCCACCTTCTTACCGCCATAGCGCTTTTAATTCGAACCAAAAACCATAAGCAGACCTGGAAGAAAGACTCAGAGATCGGAACGATGCCGACAGTGCTGAGTCCTGGTCTGCTCACAGGAGTACCACTATGGATATTGGCGTGTTTGGTGGCACATTCAACCCATTTCATAATGACGAGCTGCGCATTGCCAGACACGCCATTGTGCAGGTGCCACTCTCAAAGCTTCTTTTCGTACCCAATGGAATCCCGCCCCACAAGAAAACGGATGTGCTCGACAAAGAGCTGCGTTACGAACTGCTCAAAGCAGGCACCGCCGGTGAAACCAGAATGGAAGTTTCACGGCTGGAGATTGACCGTCCTGGAGTCACCTGGACCATTGATACTCTGCGCCAGCTGAAAGCACAATTCGGCGAGTCCGTCAGACTCAATTTTGTCATGGGAGAGGACAACATTAAGGCGTTCGAGCAGTATGAACTCAGAGATGAGTTTTTCAAGCTCTGCCGCCTGCTTGTTGCACCGAGGCAGATAGCCTCCCAGAGCACTCTTGCAGATTGGCAGGCGCGCCTGCCTGCTGCAGAAATTGTTCTGCTGAGCTGCCAGGCTGGCGAGATCTCGAGCACAAAGATCCGAGAATTGATTCGCAGCGGAAAGCCTTATGCTCATCTTTTGCCTGATGGCGAACTTAAAATCATCGAGGCGAAGGGCTTGTATAAGGAAAGCGTGGATCTGAAACCTGCCGCCTAGAAACCGTTAAAGAACAGAGGAAGTCTTACAGCTTTCCTCTGTTCCTTTTTTGCCAGCCTACTACTATGTCCTTACGTACGGATTGATTCGTTCCACATCAGTAAAAGGAAAGGAACCATCAATATGGGGCATATGCACCTTTTGCAAGAATATCCAATCCAACTGCACTATTTGGTTTCAGAGGATGATTATTGAAGAGCAAAGTACCATCAAGCGCTTTCGTCCATTTAATCGGAAAGTCCTTCATATAAGGTCCGCGATCTCCAATATCGAAGGTAACCGTAACGGCGTCGCCAGGCTTCACCGGGATCTCCTGCATAGTTCCCGCTGCACCATTTACGATACCAGCTCCTGTTTTGACGAATACGTTGCCATCGTTATCCATTCGAATATATCGCCAGTTAGGCGCAAAGCCTTTAAGTTGTGAGGTACTCATTAAACTTGCCTGTGTGCTGATGAGACTTTCTGGAGAGCTATTCAAACTAGTCTCCGCACCACTTTGTGAGCGGAGTTGAAAGCCCGTCACTTTGCCATTTTCGCCTGTTATCGGTTTGACATCCCCCTTCCATGTATATTGCAGAGGGCTTCCGTCAGCATCCTTAGCAAAGACATTCCACGTATCTCCATCTACTCTTTTCATTTCGGTATAATCAGCAAAAAGTCTGTTGTTTTTTGGATTGAAACTAACTGATTGCACTTGATTGTCTTTCATGCTAACCATCGTGCTGCCAATTTCTGGCTTACCTTCAGCTACCTTTAGTTCCGTAGTTAT
>JBIKOL010000173.1:0-18269 GCA_044358055.1 Obscuribacteraceae bacterium (SeqCode) | reverse complement strand
ATTTACGTTCGGAAAATTACTCCGTCGCTTACCATTGACAGCTCGAAACCCGCATTTCCATTAAACGAAAGTTCCTTAGGAGCCGGCGCTCCCGGGGCTCCGCTCCACTTTAGCTGGGTCTGATTACAGGAGCTCCGCTTTTCTCTAGCTTGGTCCTATCCCGGGAGCGCCGGCGGCTCGCCGGCTTCTGGTGGCGTTCTTTTGTTACTACAGCAAGATCGATCCGACGTAATTTATTCGAGCGATCAGTTGTTTTCGCCTAGCAGGTACTTTTTCATGAAGAGAATTGTCGCGAAGAACTGGTAGTCGGAGTTTTTTTTCTTGCGGAATCCGTGACCTTCATCGTCCGCAAGCAAGTACCACACAGGCGTTCCTTGCTTTCGGATTACGTTGACCATATCTTCCGACTCTGCCGCAGGCACGCGAGGATCGTTTTTGCCCTGAACAACAAATAGAGGCTTCGTGATCTTATCGGCGTGATTACGAGGTGCTATTTTTTCTAGAAACTCACGCATTTTTGGATCACGCTCGTCACCATATTCAACTCGGCGAAGATCGCGGCGGTACCCTTCAGTTCTTTCGAGGAAAGTGACCAGATTTGAGGGACCTACAATGTCCAGCGCACAGCGAATTTTGTCTGCATAATTACACGCAACAGCAAGCGTCATATGCCCGCCATAACTTCCACCAGTAACCATGATTTTGTCGCCATCTAAGTTACTTGACGATTTTATCCAGGAGATCAGCGCATCAATGTCTTTGTATGTATCTTCTCTCTTGAACCCGTTATCCGATTTCGAAAATGACTTGCCGTACCCGACTGAGCCGCGCACGTTTGGAAGTATTATTGCCACGCCGAGTTCATTCAAATAATAGTTGAGCTTTCCATTGAACCCTGCGGTTGATTGCCCTTCCGGACCACCGTGAATAATCATAAGCACAGGACGATTGCCTATGAATTTCTTGGGTGGCATGTAGAGAAGACCGGAAATGTCTTTTCCGTCGTAACTTTTCCAGTGAACGATTTCCGGTTCGGAAAAATCACTGGTATTTAAGCCACCGGTCTCGCTGTGTGTCCAGCGATCCAGTTTCTTGCTGGCAATGTTGTATGAATAAACATCATCAGGCGATTGTGCAGATTGCATGGCGAATGCAAGATCCTGATTGTTTTTGTGCCAATCGAGATCATCAATTTGTCCCTTCGGCAGCTTAGGAACCGGCAATTCCTTCTTGGTTTTTGCATCCATGAGATGAAGGCTATCGATACCATCTTCATTAGTTACGAAAGCTATGTATTTGCCGTCCCAGGATTGTGCTAAATGCTTTACGTCCCAGTTTATGTGAGAACTCAGGGGCGTGTGCTTCATCGTTTGAAGATCGATATATGTGAGCCTCAGGAATTCAGAGTCTTTGTCTGTGGCAACATAAATGCCTTTGCCATCGCGAGAGAATGAGGCATGCTGATAGGAAATTGGCTCCTTCTGACCCTTTGCTGTCAATAGCTTTTTGCTGCCGGTTTGGCTGTCCATCAACCATAAATATGATTCGTTGATGGAAACTTCTTCTGTGACCAGCAATTGTTTATCGTCAGGCGACCAGTCTGACACGTTGAATCCGCCGCCTTCCAGTTCAGCTAAAAGATGATTCTCTTTACTTTGAGGGGACATAAGATAGATGTCCATGTCTTTTTTATTTCGGCGGTTTGATTCATAAGCAATGCGATCACCTTTGCTCGACCAGATGCCGCCAGTATTTCTCGATTTGCCGTCGGTTAAGAGAGTGATCTCACCAGTTTTGCAGTCAAATCGAAATATCTGGTAGTTCTCATCGCCGCCCGAGTCTTTTGAAAAAATGAAGTAATCACCTGTGCTGGGTTGGTAACGTGCACTGCCTGCGCTGTCTTTGAAGAAGGTGAGCTGTTGTCTTGCACCGCCTGGCATTTGAACCAGATGTACCTGTGCTGTATCGGCGAAGCGCGTTTTTATCAACAGTTCTCTTTTAATTGGATGCCAACTTTCGAGCACGGCGCTGCGAAACTCTGTGTAGCGATTTACCTCATCAACAAGAGTATCTGGAATCGGTGGAATGCTCTGCGAGTGCAGATTATCTCCAGGGATATAAGCACTAAGAACGAAGGTTGATAACGCCAGACCGAGCAGCGCCACAATTGATTGCTTTTTCATCTCACCTCATCCACATATAACCTGTGCCTGCTGAAAAGAAAGTGCTGTATGCGCTGTTTAAAGCAGTACGCACTTCATTCCACCGAGCTGTTATATCCGGAGTGGCATTAATTTGCATTAGTAAGCGATCAATATTCTGTGAGCTTGCAGCGATTTGCTGCATTTCTGATTGGAGCATTGAGTAGGACACGTTGGCTTGCAAGTCAGAACGCATCTTTCTCAATTGAATTTGAAATGATTGGATGTTCTGGCAAAGCTGCATCTCATTTGATCCTGGAGCAGGCGGCCAGTTGCCTTTTACTGTGAGAAAGCCTGTCACTTGTTTGATGAAGCGCTCTGTTTGTGTCTCAGCGGCGTTGATGTCCGATATGGCTGCGGAACTGTGGGCTGCTGCGCCGGGAGAAATCGGCATAGTGCCAGGCATGATCGACATGCTTCCTGGTATCATGCCTGGTGTCATTCCAGGTGCCAGCGGCGTGCCGAAATTGCTGAAACTTCCTTGAAATGTTGGGTTTGGATCAAAGGTGCTGTTTTCCGTAATGTTTATATTGGTTGGGCGGAAGCCTGGATAATATGCTCCCGGCATCATAGTTCCGGGCATCATGGTTCCAGGCATCATCGTGCCAGGAAACACTCCCATGCCCGGGTTTATCATTCCTCCCGAAAATGCTGGATTGAGGCCCGCCTCGCTGTCGTAGTAGTTCGAGTTGCCGAATCCAGCAGGAACTGAGGAAAGCATTTGGGCCAAGCTGGAAAGATCGCTGCCCACCTGCATCCATGATGATGTCACCATCGGATTTTGAGCTACTTGAATAATAAGCTGATTCACTTGTTGAGCTTGAACTTGAAGCTGTTGAATCTCGCCCTGAATTTTTGCTACCGACTGTGTGCTGTTGTCGACTCTCAGACGGCCAACCAGCGCCTGGAAGTTTTGCAATGCCTGGCACAGCTGCATATCCTGCCCCTGTGGCGTTGGCGACCAGCGACCTGCAGTTTGCAGATAAGTCTGCACCTGTTTGACAAGTTGATCCGTGTGTATGCTCAGGTTTTGGATGGAACTTTGGGCGAAGGATCTCGGGGTCGCCGCAGTCGCAGACGGCACTGAAGAACATTGCCATGCCACAAGTGCCATGGTTATGAGTGGAATGACCTTTTTACGGCAAAACGGCATATTAAAACCCAAGCTGAACAGCTACTCGATCATTTTAGCTCATGTTTGTATCTTTCGGCCGGGTTGGGTTCTTGTGCTTTCGCGGACTATTGGGTTCTTGTGCTTTCGCTGACTATTCTATGTGTAGGGGCGACGCCCCTACACATAATTTCAGTGCAATTACCGAATCAAGAACAATTACCGAATCAAGAACAATTACCGAATCAAGAACAATTACCGAATCAGGAACAATTACCGAATCAGTGCAATTATGGGCATCACAATTATGGGCATCACAATTACGCAATCAAAGCGATTACTCGAATTACTTAAGTTGGAAGAGATTGGCGTTGGCGCCGCCGCCGATTACTGTACCTGGCAGCTTGCCGTCCCATTTTTTTACTTTCTCATATTCGATAAGCATAGGTGACTTCTGAAGCGCATCGCTCTGCAGCTGTATGGAACGAGCCTGGGCTTCCGCTGTTGCGATAGTGATTTCCGCTTCTTTCTTGGCCTTGTCGAGCTCGTATTGCTTTTGCAATGCCTGCTGCTCCATTACCTGCTTTTGCGCAATCGCATGCTGCAAGATTTCGGGCAAATCGACATGCGTGATCGGGATGTCTACGACGTTGACGAGCCCCTTCACATTTTCTTTTGTCATTGAAAGAACCTGATTTTTTATGGTGTTCACGTTCTTTGTCGCTTGATCGGCTTTGTATTGCGCAACGACCTGACGAAATGCCTCTTGTATCTGCGGATCCACTAACTTCTGAAAAGGGTCTCCAGTGTATTTTTCATAAAGTGTGAGCACTTCGCCTTCGGGAAGATTGTACAGAACTTTGTATTGAAGCGTGATTGGCTGTTGGTCGCTTGTGAGTGGAACAGCGGTTCCGGAAATGGTTTCTTGCTTGGTCGAGTATGTATATATCGAGTCAACGCCTGGAATGTAATTTTGCATCCCGGGTTTGAGCAGGTTGCGATCTAATTGACCCATGCTTACTTTAACGCCTACTGAGCCTGGCTCGATAATGGTGCATCCTGTCAGCAATGCGCTTGCTGAAATAAGAGCAAGCATGCTTAGAGTTCGTTTCATCATAAGTTAGGCCTCGATAGTAATTGCACGCGAGTGGTATCAAATTGCCACCATTATGAGGGTTTGCAACTTATCAGTCTATTCTTGACGACTGGCTGTATGGCTGATAAATAGGCTTATTTGCCCATTCCCGTGTTGCAGCATCCATCCTTGCATTCTGCATCGTACGTTTTCTTGATTGTGCGACTCATGCAGCAGGCACTGGATTCTGGATCTATCCATTCCGAACTGAGCGAACACGGTGTCAAATCCGATACCAGATCTTCTGAGGAGTAAGAGCCAATGCGAGGTTGACCGGAAATATCCGTGCAAGATCCATTGCAAATAATAAACGGGCAAAATGCCGGATTTCGAAATTTCCGCCACCACCTCACACTCATTCCAGGCCTGATTCCCTGGAAATATGCTCCCAGGACCGCGGGCGTCCCGCCCGCATTTAGCTCTGTCTGATTAGTTGAGCTAGAAGCTGCTCCGTCATTGGTTGGGGATTTTGTTAGCTGATTCGGCCTGCTAATCCGAGTCTGACTCAGTGCCAAGTTGTTCAATGTTGAAGCAAGACTCAAATACAAGAGTAAGCAATACACTGCAACTTGGTGACAGCTGGTCGACGTTTGCTTGAGTACTGAATTGCAGATCGACGATCCGAAACTTGTGGATAAGGCCGACCGACTCGCCAGAAATATCATCAGAATCCCCTGAGGAGCTGGCACGCCGGACAGTGCAATCCTGACCCGCGTAAAGCAGCTCCCAGAGCGGCTCGAGCTAGGCTGCGTGCAATTGCCGGACCCACCGACGAGTTCGGAGCAGTTCTGGGCGATATATTCAAATTTGGAATGGGTGGTGTTGTAATTGCTGAGCGACCAGGATAATTATTACTTGCTGCAGTGCTTCGCGCATCCAGCTCCGATGCGCGTCCTTGCAATATCGGTGCGCCCGAAGAACTTATTGCGCTCATTGGATTTACAAATGGACCAGTATTCTGTGCCATGACTTTTCTTCTAAGATCTGTTACTGCAGCGCACGCCTCTTTGTCATCAGGATTAGATTGCATCGCAGTTGTATAAAACTCGAGTGCTGACTGCAGGTCACCCCGCGATTCTGCCATAGCTCCCAGGCTGAAATAAGCATCCGCATTTCCTGGATTCTTATCCAGTATGCGACGCAGCGATTGTTCCGCTTCGCCATCTTTCCCTTCTTGATGAAGCTTCACTGCTTCCTCTAATTGGTGCTCAAGCTCTGGTGTTCTTATTTTTGGAACGCCGGCTGATTGCGCATTGTTGCCGCCGAGGCGATCAGGTGCTGTTTTTACGGGCGCCATGCCGTTGTCGAAACGCGGCGGAATGGGAGGCATGAAATCTGAACTCGACGGGTTGATGCCGGCAAATTTTTCCAGTGCGCCGATTCGTGAATTGAGACTGCCTGCTTGAACCTTCGAAAATACTTTTATTTCCAATTTCTTGATGCGCTGCTCAATTGAACCGGGCGAGCTGCTTCCGCTGATGCTTTTTTCGAGCTGATTTAATCTGGCTGGTGCCCCAGGCTCGGCATGCACAGAGGCTGCGAAGCAAGAAAAGCTCAGCAGTATTGCAATAGTATGAAAGCAAATGGCGGTTTGTTTGCTGTTTTTGACACGCATGCATTAAGCTCCAGCACCATTGCTATTTACCACATTAGCACGGCATTTACCTGCATTGCCAGCAATGATCGGACAAATTTGCAAACCAATTGCTTTGAATTGGATTAAAGAGGGCGACGCATGGCGTCGCCCGGCGTCGCTCCTACACATAGTTTGCGTTCATCAAAAAAACGCGCCGAAGAATTGCAATTTCAATGGCTAGTCTGGTAGGGGCGCCTCACGGGCGCCCATTAATAATGGTTTGTACTCAAAGGGCGCCCGCGTGAGGCGCCCCTACCAAGAGATTTCATTAGGTACTTATTTGTTTGAGAAGACCCAGCAAGACCGATTCATTGGATGCAAGCAAAGAGAGCCCCACCGGGACTCCGTTCGATTCCGACAGAGGAATAGTCAATTGAGCAAGCCGCCCGATGGCGGATAATGATGCCAGTGAGAGCATCGTTTGCTGATAGTTGCCCGGATCATCCACGCCAGGAATGAATCCTTTTTTCGGCGCAAGTTCGGAGCTTGCGGGGATACAAATGATTTTGTTTTGTGCCAGAAATTCGTTGATCGCCTGCGAAAAAAGCTCTCGGCGCTTGTAGAATTTCACTGACTCGCTTCTGTCTGTCATTCGTGCGCGGTGCACATTTGCTCGCGCCTCTTGGCCTAATTCCGGCTTGCGATCTTCCACCCATGTGCCAATGCTGCTCCAGCTTTCCATGCAAAAAAGTTCAAAGTAAGTTTGATACCAGTTTTGCAAATCATTGCCACCATTGTCGGAACAAATCCGTTTCAAGCTTAGTTCACGAGCTTGTCTTGCAGCACAATCCTCCAGTCGTTCTAATGCCGACTGCAAGCCCGCTTTACTTGATTCGTTTGCTTTCGACCAGGCATCTGTAAGCAGAAAGATTTCCACATCACCTTTGAGAATTGGCATCTCTACGCAAGAAAGTAATTCCGCAACAGGACCTAATGCTGACGCTGATGATGCAAGAACTCCAAGCGTGTCAAAGGATGGCGATACAGGAAGTATTCCCGCCATCGGCACCTTTCCCGGTTTCGACCGCCAGCCGAATAAGCCACAATTGTTCGCGGATACCTGAGTGCTCGCTCCGCTATCCAGTGAAATTGCGAAATTCACGTGCCCACATGCAACTGCCGATGCCGCACCACTTGAAGAACCTCCGGGAACGCGCTCAGGAGCGCGCGGATTTAGCGGTGTTCCAGTAAAGGAACTCTGTCCCAATAAGCTAAATGTGAATTCGTCGGATTTGGTTTTACCGATGCATTGTGCTCCGGAAGATAACAAAATATCAACGCATAATGCATTGCATGCTGCTGGAGGTCTTTGTTCCAACCATGCAGGATTGCCGCAACCTGTGGGACGTTCTTCTATATCGATAAGATCACTGACTGCAAACTTGAGCCCGCTAAGTGTACCGCTGCTCCATGGACCTAATTCAAATTCTTCGATGAATGCATTAGATTCGGCAACGGTCCATTCTTTGGTACTATTCATTTGCTTGTTTCCTGCGTTAAACAGTGTTATTTCTTGCCGCCCCATACTGCCAGGTTCATCTTGAATTTGATTGATCCTGTTTCAATTTTAGGAGCGTATGTAATGGATAGGCGATCAAGTAAATCTGTTTCGTCTTCGGCTTCCATAACCGGATTGCTATTAGCTACAAACTCAGCCTGTCCGTCGGGATTGATAGTACAGACAATTCCAAGATCAAATCCGTCGGTTTCTCCCATGCAGAAGAAGTGATCTCTGATCACTCCTTCAATGTGCTCAATATATCGGCGCAAGACATCAGCCTCGACGAGCTTCTTGATCTCCTGTTCATGAGTAAGCAAACTGATTTCTGTTGCGTATGCAGGAACGGTGGATTTCTCTTCTGGATCAGCTTTGCTGATACCGCTGCGGCATCCTGGTTCCACACCCAAAATCTCAATCGTGTTTGGATCTATCGTGCGCTCTTCATCCTGATGCCATGAAAGGCGAAAATCGTAACCTTCTTTCTGTCGTGACAAGTAGAAAGGGCTTCCGTTAATCAGGCTGTTTCGCAATTGCAGCCATGTTTCGCCTCGCGCTGATAATACAAATCCATCTTCAATAATCATCCCGTGATCTAATTCTTGTTCCGGAGCGAAACAAATGAATGAGCCGGCAATTCGTTCGCCAGATGTTCCAGGCGCGCTGATTGCTAATGGGCTTGCTTTCTTGTCGGTTTGATAAACAAGCACCGCATCAGAGCGCTCGTCAAAATCAGTCATCAATAAAAGGGGCGTCTGCGCTTCCAGATCCGCAAGTTGTTTGAAGAAATGTCTGGAACTCAAGGGCAGTTGCAGTGATATGACTCTGTCAGCAGCCGAAACGCCTGAATCTCGAATGAGAATTCTCGGCATCTGAGCGATGAAACTATCGTTCATTTGTGCAAGCATTTCTGCAGATACAGAAGACTGTCTGCTGAGCTTGTTCCACACTGGGCAAGGGAAGTGCAGTGTGTCCTTTCCCATCAAAGCAAGGACTCGCGTAACTCCGGCAAGCTGGCTTGCTTCAAGTTCCTGCTGAGTGAGCAAAACCATGCTCAAACTGTTAGCGGGAGGAAGCCAGTCACCCATGGTCTGGCTTCGCACATAGGCGGCACCCGGAAATGTGCTGCTCAAAAATCCACTTTCCCCGAAATCTGAAACGCTGCAAATGTCAATGAACTCTTTGCGGATGGCGTGGTCCAGAACCGTTTTGTAAAATTCGAGAGGAGCCTGAGGAAAATCGCCAGGCTGATCCTCGACCGATTTTTGAATGCTTACAATAATTTCCTTTTGTCCGACCTTTTCTAAGCCATTGCTTACATAAGTCCAGCAGAACAGCTCTTCCTGACCCATGAAGAAGCTGTTAAAGAGAATGTTGGCGCGCAAGACGTCGGGCACAAGTTCGAACTCGAAAGGGAACTTTATGCTTGCTTTGTCTATTTGCGCCCCCGGTAATCCGAGGTTTTGCCACCAGGACATATTTACACCTGAGCTTTCTTCTTGCACAGCAATTATAGAGCCTTAGATTTATTGATTGCGCGCTTTGCGATATCATTTACTCATCGAAACCAAAGTGGTTTTATTCTTTGCTGCGCGGCTCAAGAGCTGTGAGTTAGCGGAAGCGGCTTTCTGCCGGGTGTGCGGCAATTTTTGATGGAGGAGCTAAACAAATGGTTCAGGATCTCGATGCTGCCAAGAAGGAATCTGCCGAGGTTCTCCGCCTCATCAGCAAGAAAGAACTGAGTGAGTCAGAGCGTGAAAGAGTTATAAAAGACTCAGTAAACTACTGGACGAACCATGTCAACGCTGGCTTCCTTCAATATAGAAAGTCTGTAAGCACTGACTACACCGCGGTTGAGTGGGATGATTCCGGTGCCGTTTTTCGCGATGTAAACGGTAAAGAGTTTATTGACATCTTGGGTGGATTCGGAATTTATAATGTCGGTCACCGTAATCCGAAAGTTTTGAAAGCAGTACAGGACCAGCTCGAAAAGCAGGCCATACATTCTCAAGAGTTAATTGATCCTCTTCGTTGCTACCTGGCTCACCTGATTTCGCAAATTACTCCGGGCGATTTGAACTATGCGTTTTTCACCAACTCTGGAACTGAGTCGGTGGAAGGCTGTCTGAAGATGGCGATGCTTGCGACAGGGCGCAGGCACTTCATCGGTTGCACGGGTGGCTTTCATGGGAAGAGCCTGGGTGCACTGGGCGGAACTTCCAAAGCTGTTTTCCGTGAACCATTCCTTCCATTGCTTCACTGGAGCCATGTGCCTTTTGGTGACATCAATGCGATTAAAACAATGATGGAAACCTGTGACTTCACTGGAGATCGTGTTGCCGGCTTGGTCATCGAACCAATTCAGGGCGAAGGAGGTATTAATGTTGCGCCTCCTGGTTATCTTGCAGCCTGCCGAGAGCTATGCGACAAATACGGCGCCATGCTCATCTTCGACGAAATTCAATGCGGTATGGGTAGAACGGGCAAAATGTTCTATTGCGAACATGACGGCGTTACTCCAGATTTGATGGCTCTGGCCAAAGGATTCGGCGGTGGAGTCATGCCTATCGGAGCTGTTGTAGGCACACCGAAAACCTGGGAAAAGTATGTGGAAAATCCGTTCCTGCATACCACCACATTTGGTGGCAACCCGCTTGCCTGTGCTGCTGCAATTGCTACTATAAATGTTCTGCTTGAAGATGATCTGCCGCGTCAAGCTCATGAGAAAGGCAATTATGTGTTGTCTGCATTGAACAAGCTGGCGGCAAAATATCCTGAAGTAATGGCAGGTGCGCGCGGAGTTGGCTTGATGATTGGAATGGAGTTCAAGAATAATGATCTTGGCTATGTAGTAGCCAAACATTTATTTGCGCGCAACATTCTCATTTCCGGCACATATATCAATGCTCGCGTACTAAGAGTAGAGCCACCGCTGGTAATCAGCTACGAGCAACTCGATAAATTCATCAATGCGCTAGAGGAATCTCTCAAAGCTGTAAAAGATGAACTAGGTCTTGCAACGTCAAAAGTGTGAGGACGAATGCGCAAAGGTAGGTTTGGTGGCGGTTTCCCCGCTATAGCCTATACATTTTCCAAAGCAATAGAAGCTGGTCCGCTGCGTCTCTGGCGCAAAATGCGTTCAAAAAATGCGTGCAAGACTTGTGCGCTTGGAATGGGCGGACAGCTTGGTGGCATGGTCAATGAACGCGGGCATTTTCCGGAAGTCTGCAAGAAGAGTTTGCAGGCTCAAGTTGCCGATATGCAGGGCGCGATACCCGTGGAGTTTTTTGAAAGGAACTCGCTGGATGATCTGCTCAAACTAACTCCTAAGCAAGCAGAGGATGCGGGGCGTATCTCCTTTCCTCTTATTCATTCTGAGGGGGAAACGCATTTCAAGCCGATTAGCTGGGATGCGGCAATGCAGATAGTTATTGAAGATCTGAAAAAATGCAATCGAGACAGAGCGGCTTTTTATTCATCAGGTCGATCTTCCAACGAAGCGGCGTTCGTGCTGCAATCTTTTGCGCGCGTATATGGCAGCAATCATGTGATGAACTGCAGTTATTACTGCCACCAGGCTTCCGGCGTTGCGCTGAAAATGACAACGGGATCTGGGACTGCCACCATTGAATTGAAGGACCTCGAACGCTGTGACATGGTGGTGCTTGCCGGTGCGAACCCGGCATCGAATCATCCTCGTTTGATGACGATGCTGGCTTCTGTGCGTGCGCGGGGTGGATCAGTGATTGTGATCAATCCGCTGAAAGAGCGTGGACTCGAAAAATTCCATGTTCCATCAAGACCATTATCTTTGCTTTTCGGATCGGAGATCGCTTCTGACTACATTCAAGTAATGGCTGGTGGTGATCTTGCCTTTTTCGTAGGTGCTACCAAAGCTCTGAAAGAGTTGGGCAAGATTCACTGGGAATATTTGAAAAACCATGTAGACAACTATGATGATGTGTTGCACTCAATCAATCAGATCTCGTGGAGAGAAATTGAAGAAAACAGCGGTGTTGAACGCAAATTAATTGAAGATTTCGCGTCAAAGGTTGCTGATGCTAAAGGATGTATCTTCGCCTGGGCGATGGGACTGACTCATCACAAGTGGGGAGTGGATAGCATTCTTGCGCTCTGCAATTTTGCTTTTGCAACAGGACATGTCGGCAAGCCTGGCGCTGGTTTGCTGCCGATCAGAGGCCACTCGAATGTGCAAGGGATCGGATCCATCGGATTCTCGCCTTCACTTGCAGAAGGTATTAAACAGACCCTGGAAAAGATCTACGAAAAACAGTTTCCGACCACTCCAGGTTATGACACACATGCATTAATCGATGCTGCAGCTGAGGGCAAAATTGATGTTCTCTTTGCTCTCGGTGGAAATCTCTGGGGGTCTAATCCTAATTCGAATTGGGCTACTGCTGCGATGCAGAAGATTCCGCTTACTGTCTATTTATCGACCAAGTTGAACCCGGGGCATTTTTACGGTCACGGAAAACGCACGCTCATATTGCCGGTCCTCGCACGCGACGAAGAACCGCAGTCAACGACGCAGGAGTCAATGTTCAATTTCGTCAGACTCTCTGATGGTGGCGATGAAAATGTGAAAGGGCAAATGCGTGCAGAATCGCAAGTGATTATCGATATAGCTGAAGGTGTCCTGGGAAGAGTTCCATTCGATTGGTCCAGCTTGCGCAGCCACCACGCAATTCGAAAAATCATCGCACAGTCCGTACCCGGCTGGCAGGAAATCGCAAACATCGACGGCGCCGGCAAAGAATTCACAATCAATGGTCGAGTATTTCATACGCCGGATTATCCAGTTCAAGCGAGTGGTCGCGCTATCATGCACCACACTCCACTCCCTCCAAAACGCGGCGACGAATTTCGTCTCATCACTTTGCGTTCCGAAGGACAATTCAACAGCGTTGTGTATGAAGAGTACGATCTCTACCGCGGTGTTCCACACCGTTATTGCGTCTTGATGTCCCAGGAGGACGCCACGCGACTAAAACTGCAAGACGGATCTCGAGTCACCGTCCGCGGTGAAGCCGGCAAACTGGACAATATCGAAGTCTTCGTCACTGCAATTAAATCCGGCGTCCTCGCGATGTATTACCCAGAATCCAACGTTTTGATCTCAGCAAATCTCGACGAAAGATCCCGAACCCCCGCCTTCAAAAGCGCCCCCGTGTGGATTGAAACTAATGTGTAAATTAAACCAAACGTGTATTTGTAATACCAATAATTTCAAAGCTCTGAGGTCCAGAGCCCCGGGAGCGCCCGCGTCGCCTCTCCAACCCGCACTCGCTGCGCTCGCGCGGGTCCCCATTACGAGGCTAGCTGCGGCTCGCCGGCTTCTCACATATCGGATCGATAATTTCAATACTTCTAACTGGTAGGGATGCCTTGCATGCCCGATTTGGAACCCGTCAACAGCAGAAAACGTCCCAACAGGATAACTAAAATGAGCACGCAATACTCCATCAACCTGGACAGCAAATTCAATCTCTTAGAACTGATCGACGTCAACAAACTGGTAGCCGCATGCAAGGACAGCTGGTATAACCAGACCCTGTGCAAAATCAACGACAGCGTCCTGCGCCTCGGAGTCATGGAAAAAGGCGAATTTCACTGGCACAAACACGACAACGAAGATGAACTCTTCTACTGTCTCGAAGGACAATTCGTAGTCGAAGTAGAAGGCGGCCCACGCGTGGAACTAAATCCTAATCAAGGCTTCGCCGTCCCAAAAGGAGTTACGCACAGAACCAGCGTACCCCACCGCGCTGTGGTACTTATGATCGAAGGTGCCGACGTAAGTCCTGTCGGCGATTAATTTTTTTCACAGCCAACCACTCCCGCAATATGTCGGCCCAATGGAGAAAATTCAAAGTCTCTAGCATCATAAAAAGCAAGTGCGATGCTTTGAACAATCAACCAAATAAGATATAGTTGTTCAGTAAATCTGTGGGTCGGTAAACGATATGAAGTGCTTAATTGCAGTCGTTGCTATCATGCTTAATGCAGAAGTGGTTCTTGCTCAAAGTTCTTCAACGAGTGCTAAGTCTTCTGCACCGACGAGTTCTCCGCTTGAAATACAGGTAAGAGACCTTGTCGCTGATGGGGCTCGGGCCTACCAGGATGGTAATTACGATAAGGCTGAACAAGTGTTTTCGCAAGCAGCCATCGAGGCTGAAAAGCTCGGTCCCAAAAGTGAATATCTGGGTATGAGCCTAAATAATCTTGGCGAGCTTTATCGCATGCAAAATAAATTGTCTCAAGCAAAGGTCAGTTTTCAAAAAGCAATTAGTGCAATTACTCAAGCAAAAGGACCCGAGAGCACCGATCTGGCAGCGGCGATTGACGGGCTTGGGGCCAGCTATTGGGCTGAACGAAACTATAAGGAAGCCGAGCCGTTATTCAAGCGATCGTTAGTGATGTATTCCAAGTTAAAGGGAGAAAGCAATCTGGATGTTGCACATGAAATGAACAATCTCGCCGCTTTGTACGCTTCAACAAACAGAATGGACGAATCGGAAAAATTTTACAAGCGCAGTTTGGCAATTGTCGAATCTAAAGTCGGATCAAACAATCCCGCGTTAACTTCACCCTTAAATAACCTGGGCTCTCTCTATTTCAAGCAAAGGAAATATGATCTTGCGCTTCCATTCTACGAACGCAGCCTCGCCATCGAGGAAGCATCGCTAGGGCCCAACCATCCCGACGTCGCTAAAGCTTGCAACAATATTGCTAGCGTTTATATGCAACAGGGTAATTTCCTGGGGGCAGAATCACTGTTTAAGCGCTCAATCGAAATAGCAAGCAAGACTTTCGCGCCCGGTCACCCCTTTCTGAATGACACTTTGCGAAATTATGCAATGCTGCTGCGTAGATCAAATCGGAGCGTAGAGGCAAAACAGATAGAAGCAAGAATCGAACCAACAACTCACTGATTTTGTGCTATTTGTTAGCAAGCCTTAAGCGGGAAAACACGAATGAGTTCGGAGACAAAGTTGCCGGCTTAGATTAGGATGGCTTTGGGTTGGATATTGGGCGAGCTTCCAGGGGAGTTCGCTTTAGCCGTTTGGCCATCAGGGTTGGAAAATCAACAACACTGAGAGGCTAGATCGTGCCGCCCCCAACGGTTAGCGATAATTTCTTGAGTCATGATTCAAGAGATCTTCTCCATCCTTCTTTGATGGAGCCAATATCAATTGAATTTTGTCGCTCCGTCATTCATTCGGGAATACAAAATCCGGTGAATGGATGCGTGCAGCTTGTCGACAAAATGACAGGCACCTTTCAAACACATCGGAAAAATGCACGACAATGTGTATGGATCTTTCTTGCGCAGTGAAATCGGATCGACATTTTTATCTGGTATCCCTGGTGGTGTCGTGCAGGCTGAATTGCCCCTGCCTCCTGATTTACTCAATCAATTTCCCATTGGAATTTGTCCGCCGTTAAAACTCCCCAGCGTTCCGATTATAAATAAACAAACTCCGGAACTTAAAACTGAAATTGAAAAACGTCCGCATTAGCTAAGCTTGTAGCTCAGCGCAAATTCGTTTAGCAAGTTTCCACTGTTAAGAAGTAGCTCCTCCAGTCCAAAATGTTTTGGATGCAAGGTTACGAGTTCTTCGTATGTGACCCAGAGAAACTGTTCTGTTTCCCAATGCTCGTGTGCTTCGAATTCATGTTCGATTAGCACGACGAAATTGTGATAGTTGAACAGGGTGCCTGCACGTGTCTCTTTTGAAAAAAGATATAGCGGTTTGATATCGATTATTTCGCCCAGGTAGCCACATTCTTCCATGACTTCGCGACGCATTGCATCGATTGGACTTTCGCCTGTGTCTATTGCTCCGCCTATTGTTCCATATGTTTGTGGCTGCTGACAAAACGCTGAACGCAACGCAACCAGGAATCTTCCGGTGCTTTGAGCTAATATCAAGCACCCAGCGCCCTGTTCCCCCCAAAAGCCCGTATTTTGCAGGGCTTCCATATGCTTTTCGCGATCGTTGTTGGGTTCCATAAGATAGGACAAAATAGACTGTTCTTCAAAATGCTTGCTTGCGCTATTATTACACTTAATCGGGTCCGAAGCTAACTGGTGAATCGACCAGGAGACTATGAGAAAACTGCTCAATTTGCTAGTTGTTCTAGCTTTCATGGCGCCTCAGGGCTCCATGGCATCGAATCCGGCGTTTGCTCAGGCTGTACAAAAGTATAAACTGCGGCAGTATTCTGCAGCTCTGGTGGACTTTCAGACAGTGCTTCGCGCAAATCCGAGAGACCCGACGACTCATTACTATATGGCTTTGTGCTATCAAGCAATGAATCAGGTGGCGCTTGCTCGGCAACAGTATGAATGGGTTGCAAGCTCGAACGATGCAACATTACGCGGCTACGCCTCATCGGGTCTTGCGCAATTGCAAAAGTTCCCCAGCTCGTATACGGGTGCGATAACTCCGTCTTCTCCGAGCGTGGGTGTACGTTCAGGCGCCGCACCACGTATAAATGGGCGACTTAAAGTTATTGAATTCTATACGGATTGGTGAGGGCCTTGTAAGAAGTTCGGTCCGGACTTCGAAGCAGTTTCAGATAAGTACCGAGGTCAGGCGGAGTTCCAAAAGCTCAACGGCGATGATACCGCGAACGATAGTATCAAGGCCAAGTATGGCGTAGATAGCTACCCACGCATTGTGTTTACTGATAATTCGGGAGCAAAGCTGGATGAAGTTAGGGGTGCTCCGAGTAGAGCAACGTTTGACTCGATGGTCGGGCGGTTTCTTGGGAAATGATGATGAGGCGGGCGACGCCTGGCGTCGCCCCTACACAAAGACTCGGCGTCGCTCCTGCACATAAAACGGGGGCTAGTTATGAGCTGGAAATGGGGCGCTTAGGGTGCGCAGGAAAGCGCAGACTTTTTTTATTTCGTCTTTGCTGAGAGGATTGTTTGTTTGGCAGCGTGACATTGTTTCGACTGCTTCTTCAAGAGTTTTTGCTGAGCCATCATGAAAATAGGGAGCCCTCAGTGCGACATTTCGTAGATTTGGGACTTTGAACCGATACTTATCGCTGTTGTTGTGCGTGACATTGAAGCGACCGAAATTGAGTTTTGAAGGCTCTCTATCGTTGGCAAAATATTCGTGCACGCAGCCCATCTTTTCCAGTGACAGGCCTCCTAGAGCAGGGCCAGCGTGGCAGCTTGCGCACTCGTGTTTTTTGAATAATGCAAAACCTTCCTTTTCATCAAGTGAAAGGGACTCTTGATCGCCTTGCAAGAATTTGTCGAAGCGACTGCCGGGTGTTAGTAGAGTTCTTTCGTATTCAGCAAGCGCATTACAGACATTCTCCTTGTTGATACCTGCGCTGTACGTCCTTTTGAAATCGTCGCTGAACTGCGTCTCGTTTTGCAGTGTTGCAATTACTTTCGTCCATGATGAACCCATCTCATTAGGATTCTCCATGGCGATTGCTGCTTGTTCATTGAGATCTCGTGCTCTTGCATCCCAATATTGTGCGAAATTATAGGCGGCGTTCAAGACGGTTGGTGTTGAGTAACTCAGCTTTGATGGCATTTTCGATTTTGACTTAGCTGACTGATCACTGTCGCTGAGATTATGGCAGGAAGCGCATGAGAGCATGCCATTGCCGGAGATGGCGGCGTCGGTGAATATGTGCTTCCCTAACTCCGCTTTTGCTGCATCTGGTTTGAAAAAATTTTCGGTCGGAATAGGACGAATGTCATACTCTTTAGACCGCTTTTGTATCCAGGAAACGAGCTTCTTCTGCTCTTTCTCGCTTAATGCAGAATCCCAATGCATCAAGACATATTGCAATGGTGGCATGTTGCCTTTTGCCATAGCCGAGATCAATTTTTCAACATCAAATGAATTGAACTGCTCTTTTCCGGATAGCTTGTCTTTGTCAAGCAAAAATGATGCCTGCGCTCTATCGATGTTGCCTCGCATAATGCCACTTGCAAGGGGCAAGCTGAAATAGAACGGATATTGCGCCATATCTCTGGTGTGGCAATCCGCGCATTTGTTTACTAGTATGTCCGAGACTGCTTTGAACTCCGGGTCTTCGTTTGAAGCCAGGCTCTGCCGCTGAATGAAAAGATTAGAAATAGGCAGGCAAAATATTAGTGCAAGGACTGCAGCAAATATGAGCCAACGAATGATCACGGTTTACAATGACGCTTTTTTCTGTGTTTTCGCTTGCGAAGATTGCCCTGGAAGTGTCAGCTTGTTTTCCATCTCGCGTCCTATATCATACACTCTGTCATCGGGTCCATGCATTATCTTTGCCGCGGATGACATGACATTGTTTCGTTCCTTGATTAGCTCTGGATTATTGTCAAACTTGTTTTCTCGTCTGCAAAGCATCGGTAATCTCGATAAAGAGTCTTGAATGAGGCTTATGCTTGGCGCCTTTTGAGAGAATCCACTAACAAGGTGGTGTCGCAAGAGTTCTTGTACATCCGCAAGATAAAGATTGCTTGCGGAACTGGCGGTGCGAAACAAAGAAAGTGGTGGTACTGCATGCGAGCTGACGTCATCCACAAATACCGATTTCTTCGTAAGATCAGGCATGTATTTGGCTTTTCTCATCGGTGCAAACTCGCTTGTATCTGCAACTGGTGTTATAGGGTTAAATGAAGCAGGCGCAGATGAGAG
>JBIKOL010000172.1:0-18381 GCA_044358055.1 Obscuribacteraceae bacterium (SeqCode) | reverse complement strand
GCAGGCACATTATGCCTCATTGAACGTTGAACAGGTTATGGGTGACAAGTTCGACGAGCTTGTTAAGAGCATTTCAGGAGAGTGGGGTTCAACTCCGGAACAGAATATTTTGTGCCAGCGCGAGGACGGGCGCAAAGCCCCGCTGCCCAAGTGGCTTCATGACGCAGCCAATGTCGCCGGCTCTAGCAAGATGATCAAAGTCGCATACTGGAAGCGGGGAGCAGGCTATAGCTTTGTAATGCTGCGTACCGAATTGGACTCCAAAGACAGGCCGAAATATTACAATCTGGTCTTAGGTTCGCGCCGCCGTCAATCGGAAGGTGCCAGAGTGGATAAATTGCGCCAGGAGCGCCCCTGGTGGTCTTACTTAATTCCCGGGTACAAAGCTTGAACGCTCCCCTTTCCGCTTGAGAAGCAAAGAACCTGTAACAGCTAAAGTCTTCATGGCTATTTTTCTGACTTTAGGCGCTTTCAGGCGTTAAAATGAATTGAGTGAGAACAGGATCCGCCGGTGGAAAACATAAAAGTCAGTGCAGATGAAGATGAAAACCTGAAGAAGGTATGCGTCACCTGCAAAAAAGAATATCCCTACGAAACGGAAACATGTCCCGATGATGGTGGCATTGTTGTTTTACCGCAACGAGATGCACTGATCGGGAAAGTCTTTGCCGACAAGTACGAAATTATAGACATACTCGGCGAAGGTGGAATGAGTGTTGTTTATAAGGCTCGCCACCGCTATATGGATAGAGTCGTGGCCGTTAAGTTGTTGCTTGAGCACCTTGTAAACGACACAACTGCACGTACCAGATTTGAGCACGAGTCGAAGGCCGCCAGCTCGCTTTCCCACCAAAATATCGTCACTGTGCACGATTTTGGTATGACCAAGAAAGGTCAGGCCTATTTCGTTATGGACTGTCTTGAAGGCGAAACGCTTGCCGAGATTCTCGAGAAAAGAACGCGTCTGCCGCTTGCTGAAGCAGTAGCTATCTTCAAACAAACCTGTGATGGACTCGAACATGCGCACAAGAAAGGTGTCGTTCACAGAGATTTGAAACCGAGCAACCTCGTGCTTATCAAACAAGATGACGGTTCCACCCTGGTCAAAATTGTGGACTTCGGCATAGCCAAACTTTTGCCGGTTGACGGTAAACCACGGCAAAACATTACTGTTACAGGGGAAATCTTCGGCTCTCCATTGTATATGAGTCCCGAGCAGTGCAACGGCAAGAGCATGGACCAGCGCTCAGATATTTATTCTCTTGGTTGTTTGATGTATGAAACTCTCGCTGGAGTGCCCCCTCATATGGGCGATTCCTTCGTCAACACCGTAGTCAAACACATAAACGATCCGCCGCCCCCATTTTCCGTCACTGCGCCTGATGCGAATATTCCTCCGCAAGTTGAAGCCTGCATCGGAAAGTGCTTGAACAAAAATCCGGATGAGCGTTATCAAACGTCCGGCGAAGTAAGACAGAGTCTGCTTGATGCTGCTCTGGAAGCTGGCGTCAAGGGACTGAGACCAGGTGCAGTACCTGTTCCTACAAAGAAAAACTCTTTTATGGCTCAAACTTTTGATCGTGTGAAGTTGAGCGGTGAGCATCCGGGGTCAGGTGGTACCAGCGGTAGTGGTCAGCATAAGAAAGCAACTAACAACAATGCTCTCGTCATTGGATTGGGCGCTCTGGTTTTGTTGCTTTCCGGGTTCATAACTCTTGCATTGTGGCCGGGACCAGAAGGCGATCGCGGTCCAAATTATGTTCGTATTCTCTGGCAATTAGATCAGTCGCAAGCCCAAAGTGCATTGAAGAGTCAAAACTACGAAGAAGCACGCGCGAAATTGCTCGACGCGAAAAAACTCGCATTGCAATTTGATGACAGGCATAAGAGATTGATGGAATCGCTATACCTGCTGGCTGATGTTTATGGCAAATCAGGTATGTTTGCTGAGCAAGAAAAAACAAATCAAGAAATTATTGAACTAAACACTTCACTGGTTGAAGAAGAAGTTTCCGCTGCTGAAAGCATGCTGCAAAAACTGGCCAAGGTTTCGGATTCTACTGTGACTACAACCATGAATCAGCTTGAGGCTGAGGCTAACGCAGATACAGTTATTCTTTGTGCGAAGAAGCTCCTGGCGCGCTCATTATTTAGCCAGGCTGAGAAACTACTTTCGCATGCAATTGTGACTTATGACGGGTTGAAGCTTGAAAATCATCAAAAGACTGCCGAATTTAAGAGCTTGCTTGCTGAATGTCTTCTTTTGCAGCAACGGCTTACAGAGGTGCGTCCGCTTTTAGTCGATGCTTTGAAAATTAGAAAACAGGCACCAGATCCGGAAAGTCACGAAGCAATTCTGAAGACAATTAAGGCATATCTAAAACTCGGTCAATTTGATCGCGACCAGAGCGATTTCAAAAACTCTCAAGAAGAGCTAAAAACTGGTCTTGAGCTTGCGGAGAAGAAAGCCCCGGATGATAAAGAGCTGCTGGCTGAAGCATTAAACAGCTATGGCGATCTGCTCAGGCAGCAAGGTGACACTGCCGGTGCGAAAACATATCTGGAGAGAGCCGAAGAGGTTGGAAAAAATCTTCCCCGGCATGCCAGAGAATTGAACAAAGAACCTCTGAAGAAGTGATTTTTGCGCTAAAGAGTTTATTGCGCTAAGTCTTCACGCCCATTTCTATAAATATTTCATCGAGCGTTATTGCACGAATGCGGCAGGCACTCAAAGCGTAAATGGCTTGCTCTGGTTTGAGTGATCCTTTCAGCATGAGACTGCGGCAACGAACAAAATTATCGAAGCTTGTTTTGGTCAAAAGACCCGTTGCCATAAACAGCTTTGAAGCAATATCAGCGCTGGCTAGTGCTCTTTCAATCGCTGCTTGAATTTCCGCGTCGTTGCAATAGCCGGCCATCTTCATCATCTCTACAAGTCCCATTGCAGCTGTGGGAGCATTCGGTGTTGCTGGTATCGCTGATGGTGCAGGACTCGGAGTGGCCATGGAACTAACCGAACGCGGAGAACTATCAAACGGATCATACGAATTTTGTGTTTTCGAATCATCAGCTTTAGCCCAGAACATCAGCGCGGCTTTTAAATTTTCTACTGCGCCTGCTCTGGTGATTTTTCCTTCTCTAATATGCTCTTGCGCTGTGAGTACAGCCGGAAGCAATTGCGCACTCAAAACTCCCTGCAAGACCAGTGTGCCACCAAGCGGCATACCTGTATCAAAACTGGTTTGTAATGCGTTGTCCAGTTGAGCTTGAGTAACCATATTTGAGTCCATTAACAGTTCGCCCAGTTTGTTTGAACTGAGATCCTTTTTTGGTGCCCAGCGCATATCCGCAAGGGCTTCCTGCAGAGAGGAACCCTTTCGAAATGCATTTTTTAAACCGGCAACTGCTGTGTCAATATCTAGCAAGCCGTCTTTTATCAAGGATTGAGCTTCCAGTGCATAGGCCAGGTTCTGTTCTGAAATAACCCCTGACATCACTATGACTCTACCAATAGGCAGGTTCATCCGTTTTGCGATCTGGATTGCTTCCTGCAAATCGCCACTTGAGACTATATCCACCGCAACCAGCAGCTCGCCAATCTTGACGTCTCTGGAACTCTCTTTCACTTCTTCCGGCACGATAGACTCCGCTCCACCCCTTAAGAGTATATCGTAACTGCGCTTTATAGACTCCGGGAGCGCCGGCTGCTAAGGAGCGCAGTGAAAAATATATGGTAGGGGCACGCCTTGCGTGCCCGTTTCGACGTGCTTTGCTTGCGGGCACGCAAGGCGTGCCCCTACCATAACTAGACCTGCGGTTTGCGAAGAAAAAAGAGACGACGTTCGCCGTCTCTTTCTAGATCTGCTTTTCGCCACCGGCCACCGGAACGCAAGCTTCGTCGTCCGCGTGATTGTAGCTTAGAAATTACCTTCCTGAAGCCTGCGAATCCGTTCCTCAAGAGGTGGGTGAGATGCCCAAAGATTCAGGAATGACATGCCGCCTGGACGTGTTGATATTTGCAGATTTTGCATGGCTGGTGCCGAAGCGACGTATCCAACTGGCATTTCGTAGCTGCGCTGCAATTCTTGCAATGCTGCCACCATCTTTTCCCTGCCTACCAGTTTGGCACTGCCTGCGTCTGCTCGAAATTCACGCCAGCGCGAGAACGCTGCAACAACCAACGAGCCAAGAATCATAAATACGATTTGCAAAACAAACTGAATTATGTAATATGCAAAACCTGGAGACCTTCTGTTATCGCGATCTGTCGTTAAGACAAAGGCGACTAAACGCGAGAGGAACATGACGAAGGCGTTAACAACGCCCTGCAGTAAAGTCATCGTTACCATATCTCCGTTGGCGATGTGGCTTATTTCGTGACCAAGCACAGCTTCGATTTCTGCGCGATTCATTCGCTGCAGAAGACCAGTTGATACCGCCACCAGTGCCATGGATTTGGCAGGACCTGTCGCAAAAGCATTTGGCTCGTCAGATTGATAAATGCCAATCTCAGGCATTTTGTCTATGCCGGCTTTCCTGCAATTGTCGTGGACGATTTGTACAAGAGCTTGCGCGCTGGGATCAGTTGTATTTGGAGGAATGAGTTGAATGCGATAAGTCCATTTCGCTACCCAGCGTGAAATTAATAAGGATATGAACGAGCCTCCCATGCCCCAGACCGCACAAAATATTGCCAGGCTCGGAATGTCTAAACCATACTGATTTAAGTATGGTTTCACGCCCAGCACGTTCAGGATTACCGTCATTGTAGTGATTACAAGTGCGTTCACCAAAAAGAAGAGAAACATGCGTCCTATGAATGCCATATCTGGGCTATTGCCTCCGTCAGGTAGACAGCTTTATAGACTCGATTCTGCTGTGCTTGTGTCAATTTTGCCGATCTTTAACTAAATAATTATAGTTTCCGGCACTGCTGGATCCTAATTAACATTCTATGTGTAGGGGGGCGAGGCCATGTCTGGGCCTTGCCTCGCGCGTTAGAATACCGGCAAAAAAGAGGGCGACGAATGGCATCGCCCCTACACATAATGATGATGCCCAAATCCCTCTTCACCTTTACGGACGGCGATTGAGGTCCGCCTCAAGCTAGCAAGCTGGTCCGCCATTTCCAGGAGGCGTTTCAGGGTTGATTTAGGTTTTGCGGGAAGATACTGCGAATGCTTCCTTGTTGCTGAAATTGCGTGATACTGGGGGTGAGATAACCCCGACCCCACGGTGAGTTCCAGGAAGGGGACCAGATTGATGATGGTGCTCCGTAGTTATAGTATTTGCCGGAAAAGTTAAAAGCCGCCTGTTGGCTGGCTGGGTCTGCAGAATCGCTGGAGAAATAGCGAGGTATGCCCAACGGTACGGCTAAAGCCCCCTGGTATTGCGGCCTGTACATCGGAACCATGTAATTTCCGAACGGTGAGTAATATGGCGCGTAGCCATAAGGTCCTGCAAATGAATAGTACGGAACGTAAACGGTTGGAGGTGTGTATTCAATTTCCGTTCTGCTGAAATTCGGCAGAACGCCACCATTTGTTGGTTGAATAATTGGAATTATTTTGCCCTGTGCATCAACAGGAACACCAAGACTGCCGAACTCAGCGCGTGGATCTGGACCGGGTGTTTTTGCACGCGGAGTCTTTCGCTGTTCAGGAACTTCTTCCATGAACATGCCACCATCTTCGGTTTTGATTGTTTGCCCCTGAGACTGCGACCCGCTCTGTGCAATTGCTTCATTTAGAAGAAAGCAATTCGCGAAGACAATCGAAGCGGCAATGCATTGCCTCAATGTGATTCTAAACCTGGCCGATCCAATCAGACCCAGCGATTTCTTTCCAGCGTTTTCTGATAGCATCGAACTTTTCTTTCGGTAAGGGACCTTTTTCCAGAGTCTTTGCATTCTCCTGCCACCTGTTGGGCCGGGTTGTTCCTACAATAGCAGTACATACCCCGGGAACACTCAATGTGAAACGCAACGCCACGTCAATCTCTTCATTTAGATTACTGTCGATAAAATCAAATTTCAGTTTCTGGAAGCGTTTCCAGTATTCTTGAATGTAATAGTAATCTGGAAAAGACTTCTCTTTCCAGGCAACGTTTGCGACGGGACGTTTGGCGATGACCCCCATATTCTGTTTGACTGCTTCCGGCAGCAACAAATCAATTGATTCTTGATCAGCAATATTCACTGATGTCTGCAGAGAATCAAAAGCACCGCATTTAATGGCATATGCTGCAGCCGTGCTGTCACCGCTATAACCTATGTATCGCGTTTTACCCGCCGCTTTTGCTTCTTGCAGTGCCTCTATGACATCACCTTTGCGCAGCATCTCTTCAGAACAGCTGTGAAGGTGAACAAGATCCAGATAATCTGTGCGCAATCTCGTCAAACTACGATCGATACTTTCTTTAATCTGATGCTTTTCCCAGGCTCCAATTTCATAGCTCTGCGGAGAATGTCCGCATTTTGTGAACAGGTAATACTGATTTCGGCGGCCGGCAAGAGCTTCACCAATTAGCTCTTCACTGTTCACATAACATTCTGCCGTGTCGATCACATTCAAGCCGGCATCAAGAGCGCTATTTAGCAAGCGTTTGACGTCTTCTTTGGCAGTGCCCATAAACCCGATTTCGGCGCCGCCGAAACCGAGCACTGATACCGTCATGTCTGTTTTGCCATACTTTCTCTTTTCCATACCATCTGCCTCTGAGTCAATGTGAGCTAGATACTGATTTTGTTGTGCAGCAAGGTCATGCATTCTTTAAAAATTTGGAACTCTTCCCTTGCGCTAATTTTCAACACACTTATCTTGGATTCCGGGATACTAAGCAAGCCGTCATCATTGCAATCGTGATTGAGTTTCTCATCCAGGTTTACCCCCATGAATTCCAGTTGGCGGCAAACAAGCGAGCGCAATTCTGTCGAATGTTCGCCTATTCCACCAGTAAACACAATTGCATCTGTTCCACCCATTGCTGCAGCCATAGCTGCAATCCCTTTGCTTACGCTTCGTGCAAACATATCAAATGCTAGTTGTGCGCGTTCAGAGCCTTTGGATTTTGCTTCTTGAATCTTTTGCATGTCCTTGCTTATGCCCGAAACTCCCAGCAGCCCTGACGAATTGTTCAAAATCTTATCCAGATGCTCTGCGCTAAATTTATTTTCTTCGAGCAAATAGAAAACTATTCCTGGATCGATCGACCCGCTGCGAGCTCCCATCATCAAGCCTTCCAATGGTGTAAAGCCCATTGTCGTATCCACACTTTTTCCGTTGTGGATGGCTGCAAGCGAGCAACCATTACCCAGGTGGCAGGAGATTGCGC
Organism: Obscuribacteraceae bacterium (SeqCode); assembly: GCA_044358055.1. GTDB lineage: Bacteria > Cyanobacteriota > Vampirovibrionia > Obscuribacterales > Obscuribacteraceae > JAIEPM01. Next base: position 11,049 of record JBIKOL010000172.1, on the reverse strand, counting down.
GACGGACCTTTTTAGCAGGTGGCAGAAACTCGTGCAATGCTTCCGCACAATAAGCATGATTGATACCGTGAAAACCGAAGCGCCTGATTCCATGCTTTTCGAACCAGTCAAATGGGACTGCATACATGTATGCTTCCGGCGGAAGCGTTTTGTGAAATGCAGTATCAAATACAGCAACTTGTTCTGCCTGCGGAAAGAGTTTTCTCGCTTCGCGAATTAATTTCATGGCGATAGGATTGTGCACGGGTGCTAGTTCAGAAAGCTTCTCAATTGTTTTTTCGACTTCATGATTTACACGATGCGGCTCTTGAAGCTCTGTTCCGCCATGAACAACTCTATGCCCCACGCAAATGATCGAGTTACGATCGATTTTTGCTTCCGTCAGGTGCGCTGCAATAAGTTCATGCACTTCCTGCCCACTTGCATCGAGTAAGTTGATTGCAAGGTTCTGGCTCCATAAAGGTACTTTCGTATCTAAAGCGCCTTTGTGGAAAAGCGATAGCTTTACGCTGCTTGATCCGCCGTTGAAAACAAGAACCTGCTCAGCCATTTTTACCTCGTGCATTCCGAATAGTATACTTAGATTTTCTCGTCCGGCATGGGCTGAAACCATGCAAAGCAGGAGTCTCGTCCATCATGATCGACTACGAGCAACTTGGAGTTTTCTACCTTGGCAAGCGATATGATCTTGACAAACAAGTTTGTGTCGATGACGAGCTGGTTCTCTACGACTCTCGCGATCTGACCACGCATGCTGTTTGTGTCGGAATGACCGGGAGTGGCAAAACAGGCTTATGCATCGACCTTATTGAAGAAGCAGCTATTGATGGAATTCCAGTAATAGCTGTAGATCCCAAAGGCGATTTAAGTAATCTTCTTTTGACCTTTCCGGAAATGCAAGCAAGTTCTCTTCTGCCCTGGGTAGATGCAGACGAAGCGCGGCGCAAACAACTGAGCGTTGAGCAGCTCGCGGGGGAAGAAGCGAAGAAATGGATTGAAGGACTGCAGAGCTGGCAACAAGATCTTTCAAGAATACAGCGTTTGAAAGATTCGGCCGAGTTTACGGTCTATACGCCTGCCAGTTCTGCTGGTGTTTCACTTTCAGTGATGAAGTCCTTTAACTGCCCCGATCAAGAAATACTTGAAGAGCGTGACCTACTGAGAGAGCAAATCACCAGCACAGTAACAAGCATTCTTGCCTTGTTGGGAATTTCTGCGGATCCCCTGAAAAGCAAAGAACATATTTTGCTTTCCGCAATTTTAGATAATTCCTGGAAGAATGGAAAAGATCTCGACTTGCATAACTTAATCGAGCTAATTCAAAACCCGCCAGTAAAGCAGCTTGGCGCCATGCCTCTTGAGAGTTTCTTTCCGAAAAAAGAACGTTATGAACTGGCAATGACTTTAAATAACTTGCTTGCTTCTCCCGGATTTGAAGCCTGGATGGAAGGTGAAGCACTCGATATCGACAAATTGTTTTATAGCGCCGACGGCAAAAACAAAGTAAGCATCATTTCGATTGCGCATTTGCCTGACTCTGAGCGTATGTTTTTTGTATCGCTTTTATTGACGCAGCTTCTTGCCTGGATGAGAAAGCAAAGTGGAACGTCGAGTTTGCGCGCCATTTTTTACATGGACGAAATTCTCGGCTATTTTCCGCCTGTGTCAAATCCTCCCTCAAAAGCTCCACTTATTACTTTGCTAAAGCAAGCTCGCGCATTCGGTCTTGGTATGGTGCTGGCAACGCAAAATCCTGTCGATCTCGATTACAAAGGATTGGGTAATACTGGAACTTGGTTTATCGGCAGACTGCAAACAGAACGAGATAAGATGCGTGTTCTCGATGGTCTGGAAACCGCTGCAAGCGACTCTGGAACCGGTTTCGATCGCTCTAGTATCGATCGTGTACTTTCGGGGCTCGGTCGGCAGGTATTTTTGATGAACAATATTCACCAGAGCCAGCCTCTTGTGTTTAAAACCCGCTGGAGTCTTTCCTATTTGAGAGGACCACTGTCCAGGCAACAGTTGAAGTCTTTGAAGAGCACCCATTCTGCGGCTCTCATCCCAAGCAAGCAAATCGCCGGCAATGCTCAAACTGCAAGCGCAAGTCAAAGTGCAAATCAAGGTGCAAATTCCAACGTTGAATCAGCTGACGTTGAAGCAAAATCTACGGAAAAAGAAAAACCAGCCGCTGCAAAGAATTCACGTCCTGTTCTTCCGCCTGAAATAAGCCAGCGCTTTGCTGAACCAGGAAGAGAGATTCCAGATGGGGCAAAGCTTGTGTATAAACCTATGATATTTGCCAATGTTCAACTGCGTTATACGGATGCGAAATCTGCGCTCGACTGGATGCAAAGTGCTTCCTTTCTCACATTGATAAAATCAGAACCTGTACCCGTTAAATGGGATAAAGCCTTTGCCACTAAATTTGGTGCGGAGCAACTCAAAGCGGAACCGCGAAACGATATAGAATTTAGCGCACTACCTGATGAAGCAGCCCAGGCAGCAAATTACAAGCAGTGGAACAAGGATTTTCTCAGCTGGTTGATAAGCTCAAAGCCATTGCAAATATCTCGCTGTCCACTTACAGGAATTTATTCGAAACCTCAGGAAAGCGAAAGAGACTTTCGTATCAGACTGCAGCAAGCAGCCAGAGAAAAACGCGACAAGCTTGTTGCAGACCTCTCGAGTAAGTATCAAGACAAGCTAGCGTCCCTTGAGGATAAATTAAGTCGAGCAGAGCAAAACCTCGAAAAAGAAATGGCACAGGCACGTTCTCTTCAAGTGGAGTCAGCTATAAATGTTGGTGCATCTATTTTTGATGCGCTGGTTGGCAGAAAGGTGCTGAGTTCGACCAATATTCGACGTGCCTCGAGCGCGGCGCGGAAGGTACAGCGTGCGGGACGACAGCAGGAAGAGGTCAGTCAAGCGCAGGAATCGGTTGAGACATTAAGGCAGCGCCTTTCGGAATTGCAATCTCAGTTTCAATCGGAGATGGATGCGCTCAAAGCCAAACTTGATCCTGCCAGCCAAACTCTCGAAACAATAAATGTGGCGCTAAAGAAAACCAATATCCATGTCTCTCAATTCTGTCTTTGCTGGGCTCCTTGCATCCGGCAATCCGATGGCAAGATAACGGCTGCCTGGTAGTGCCCTTAAGAATTCAGCACAAGCCGGACATATACTAGTATTATGTGTATACATTGGTTGCTATTCTTGCCTGGATGGGCATAAAGCAATAGTCTGGCTTCTTTCATGATTACGAGCTATTAGATGTTCAAGCCCCCAAAGCCGTCAGGTCCTTCTCAACCCAGCAGGCACAAACTACCATTAGTTGAGCGTCCTCCTAAGCAGGACGACATATCGACGCTTTTTACAGGAGCTCTTCGCATTCGCGGAACCATCTTCGAAATGCCGATAAGACCTGGCCCGCTTGCACCTGTATACATTGTCACCTGTCTCTACGATCATGGTTGCAATGAGACTGTGTGGGCTATGTATGAAGGTGCAGAAGGTGGTACTGAAATCTTCCATCTTCCGCAAAGCGACCTTGACATGATTTTTGACATGGTATGCATGGCATGCAAATCTGATGATGACGGTGCTGCTTTTCCGGCAGATCTTGCTCCCATAGCTCCCCCGGCTCCGGCAGCTCAGCCTGCTGCGCTGCCGCCGCAGCAACAGGCCCCCCAACCGTACGGGGCTCCCGGGCAGCAGCCTTATGGTGCGCCGCCTCAGGGCTATCCGCCGCCTCAAGGCTACCCTCAGGGCGTCCCGCCACAAGGTTACCCACCGCCGCAACAGCAATATGGTTATGGTCAGCCGGCTCCGCCCTATGGACATCCGGGGCAGGCACCTTACAATCCGGGCTATCCGGCACAGGCGCCTTATCCGCAGCAACAATACCCTCCGGCTCAGAATCCTTATGGACAGCCTGCACCGGCTCCGGCTTATAATCCACCTGCAAACTCATCTCCCGGCCCCGATATCCCAATTCCAGATTTCGCGATGATGGATTTGCTGAGCAAGGGCTCTGCAAATGTTCTGCTTGGGCAGCTTTTCATTGGCGCAGGAATTGTCAACGAACGTCACCTGGACTCTGCACTTAAACTGCAGGAAATGGTTCGTCATTCCAAGCTCAGTTCAGAACAGGCGATTATGGCCATGAGGCGTGCAACGGAACTTGGCGGCAATCTCGATGACGACATTATTGAATGGGCGAAGAATCCAGAACGTGTTCAGAGGGCAAGACCTGCCAGTGCTAACACTGGAACGGCTCAAAAGCCTGCTGCAGCAGCGGGCCAGGCTGCCGCTCCGCCTGCCAGAGATGCCGTCGCTTCTCAGCGCATTGCTGATCTTTTGAAACAAGCTGGTCTTGTAACAGATGAGGATTTAGACACAGCTCGCCGCGTGAAATCGAAACATGGCGGTGATTTGAATCAGATTCTCGTTTCTGCAGGAAAATTGAATGCGAAAACTGTCGATGCTGCGGGTGAAGTTCAAAATCTCGTAGCAGTCGGTCGTTTACGAATTGATAAAGCGATCATGGCCTTGCATTATTGTGAGCGCATGCGGGTAAGTTTAAAAGAGGCTCTGTCGGAATTGAGCATCGAGCTCAGCTGAGCTGCTTGCGTATAATATGAAAACAGCTACGAAAGGAGTTTTAAATGAAGAACTTGATACCGTTGATGGCAATACTTTTAATGAGCACATCACTGAGTGCTTCACCGGCTCTTGCAGGTGGAAAGCACAGCGGCAAGAAGTGTGAAAAGAATGCCAAATGTGAGTCAGGCGATGAATGCTGCAAGGACAAGGAAGCAAAAGGCGACAGTAAGGCTAAATCGGAATCGAAAGAAAGCAAGCCTGCTGAGTCCAAGAAATAAGTAAACAATTTTAGCCTGCTCAACGTTAATCGATGAGCAGGCTTTTGTTTTGGGTGAACTTTTGGAAATGAGCTAATGAGAGTTTTGAATCTAACACTGTTCAGTCTGATTTTCTTTTGCTGCGTTAAACCAGCCCTTGCTGAGGACTGGCGGGCGCTCCTGACACAGGCTCTGCAAGACTTAAAGCAAGGCAGTCTGGACAAAGCCGAAGATGAATTCAGAGACGCAGAGAAGTTAATCGAAGGGGCGAAAATTACTGGTGGAAAGGACGAGCTGAAAACTAACGGCATCGCGCTGGTAGATTGTCTTGTCGGCGTTGCTAAGGTTAAAGACCGAAAAGGTGATTTTACGGGCTCTGAAGAGATGTATGGCATGGCTCTTGAGACCCTGAAGAAATTTGTTGAGAATGGCTGGAAAAATCAACAGTACGCCGATTATTTGCCTGGAATCATCGACCTGTACGAACGTCATGGTAAAACAGATGATGCAGAAAACGCTATTAAGAGAATGATTGAGGTCAGAACAACTGTTGCTCCGATTGATGACAGCAAAACCATATCCGCTTATGAGCTTTATTCGAAGTTCTTAAGGGCTCATTCCCGAAGCGAGGAAGCTACAAGTTACGAGACAAAGATCACTCAGATGAAATACAACCAGCAGTGATCCTTGTCCGACACCAAAGCGGATGGGAGGCCCGATTCTAAATGGACGGCTTGGTGTTGCCGGAGTCAAAGCCGGCGAGCCGCCGGCGCTCCCGGGAATGGATCGATCGATAGAAGCCGCCAGGAGGATGGCTGCGCTCCCAGGCATCGCTGCAGTGAAGTTCCGGTCTTTCTCAATCATTACATCTGTTGCCCTAAATAGAGAATATCCCAGGCATCACTGCAAATAAAAAGGAGCGGTATTTAGCCGCTCCCTGAAAAAATTTATTCGATTACTTGTTGCTGCTGACGAGCGGCTTGTTTTGCTGCTCTTCTTCCTGTTTTTTCTTCAGTCGCCTTCTCAATTGGGCGGGAGAAAATGGATATGGGCACCAGCCTGCTCCGTCTACGGGACAAATAGCCAGAGCTGTTTCCGCAGAGTCTGACCGTTTCTTCACGATTTTCGCGGAGCTTGTCTTTTTCCTGGATTTCGAACTGTCTGTCTTCATGGGACCTCCGACTCTATAAGAGGTATATCACCATTTGTGAAATCTGACTAGAGGGCAATTTTGGAAAATTCGCATTTTGCTTACTAACGATTGAGGGCTTCAGCAGCCAATGTCTGTTGATTCTCTACTCAATTTTAAAAAGCATGCGCGTGAAGGCTGCGCAATTTATGCAGCTTTTGCTGATATGCAACCGCGGATGGTGCACGAGTATTAAGAGCGCAGTATTTCCAAAGACAAGGCAGCACTGCGATTTCAAACATATGTCTGTTATTTTGGATCAACTGAACAATAACGTGTGCAAATTTCCTGCTTGTGTTCACATCCAAATCACACTGCTCTGGTACAGATCAGATGTGCTGCATTTTGCTTCACAGACAGTATTTTCCCCACTGAGGTGCAAGTGATCAAAACATGAACATGCTGTTCAAATCGAATACAAAAAGAAAAAGTGATCCATAGTTGGCAAAAAGTGTAATAATAGTAGTGACGAAAAAAACTTGTGTCCTACTTTATGAGCCGACCCCTGCAAAGGTGTCGCTTAGCAAAACACGAGGTAACCAGTTATGCCACCAGGCCAGGATCGGTCCCAGAGATAAGCATCTTGCCCTCGGGGACCGCAGACCAGACTAAAAACGAATAGCGACTACGCAGTGCAATTAATCAGCCCGCTCAATTAGTTAATCAGTTGGTGCTTGCGCGGCAAGAAAAAGATTATCGTGGTACTGCTGGAACTCAGGTCTGCCGATGATGCGACCTCTCCATGTTCGGCATTGTTTGAAGTTCTATCAGCGCTCTTGAGCTTTCTGAAATTTATTTGATTGCGTTACTCGCAAGCGTGCTTCCTATGCGGCTTGCTTAACATTATTTGTGGCTCTGTTCCAGCGATTTCGCTTATCAGGGTCTCGGTTTAGATTGTCTTTTCAGGACTTTCGTCCTGTTAGGGGGTGATTTTTGTGTTCATGAGCTCGTCTGACAGCAGCAGCTGGCCAATGCCTGCATACCTGCAATTGCAGGGCAATCATACTGATAATTCAGAGCTGGACACAGAAGGATTCTTTTTCAAGACCAGCAGTATTGCAAGAAATGAATATGAAGAATCGTCTGTGAAAAACTCGGCTCCGTCTGAGGTGGGGGATGATTGCGCAGAGAAAGTAGAAACTGAAAGTTCACTCAGAGCTTACATGCATGAGCTTTCAAAACAGCCCTTGTTGAATGCAAGCCAGGAAATCGAACTGGCTAGAATGATTAAACAAGGCAGCAGCCTGGCTAAAGCTAAGCTTATCTCTTCGAACCTTCGTCTGGTCGTGAGCATAGCCAAACGTTATGCTAATCGCGGACTGGATCTCGAAGATCTTATTCAGGAGGGAAACGTGGGCTTGATGCAAGCTGCCGCGAAGTACGATCCCGGCAAAGGTACACGATTCTCCACTTACGCTACCTGGTGGATCAGGCAGGCGGTGCAGCGCGCTCTTTCTAATAAATCTCGAATTGTGCGTGTGCCGGTGCATGTGACTCAGGAGATGTACAGGCTGAAGAAAGCCGCAAAACCGTTCTATCAGAAATATGGCAGACCACCATCTGTGTTGGAGCTTGCGGCTGAAACAGGAATAGAGATCGATGAAGTTATGCACGTTTTTCGCAGCAGTATGCATGTAAGTTCTCTCGATGAATTTCTCAGCACTGACAATGAAGATACGCTTGAAAAGGTCGTTGAGGATAAGTCAGGGCATTTGCCTGAAATCGAAGTTGAAACAAAAATACTTGAGGAGCGTGTGAACAGATTGCTTCATCGCCTGGCTCCTGAGGAAGAAATGGTGATGAAACTTCGCTACGGCATTGGAGTGGACGTTCATCCAACGGACATTGAAATTGCAGATGCTATGCATACTGATGCACTCAGTGTTCGTCGAGCGAGCATAAGAGCTATGCGAAAATTGCGCAAATTGAGTCGTCATCGCTCTATCATCGAATATATTGCAGACGCTTGAGTACAGGCTAAATCCCGCTCCTGTTCTCAATTTTTCAAATGCATTGCATTCAAACATTCGCTAGCTTGCTTTCAGCTCGGCTTCGGATATGCCTTCCCAAATGTCGAGCTTGAGTTTAAGCCATAGACGGTACAGAGTCTGAAATTCCTCAAAATCGAGGTTCATTGTATTCATTTGATTGAAATACTTTTCTGCGCGCATAAGGGCAATATATTTTGGTATTCGCCCGTCTCTCAGCAGTTTCCATAAGTCAAACATGCGGTCTTCGAGCTCGTTAGCTTCTTTGGTCCATGTGTGATACGCACTGCCGAACAAAAATTTAGAACTTACTATGGCAAGAACATGGTTGACTTGTTTTTCTATGCCTCTGATAATCAGATCCGTCGGTCTGATTTCCAGCTCGCCTCCGCTGTAAGTGAGCTTAGTCAATTTATCCGCAACAAGTTCTTTCAACATGTTTCCCGTAATGGCAACCAGGAGCCAGACTGGCGCTTGCATAATCAGGCTGGGCTTTTCTTTTTTGCAACTTATGTCTGAGCTTTCGAGAATTATGCACAACTGATCGACGACATGTGTGTAGTCTTTTGGTTCGACGAGCACTGGTATGTGTTGCGACGTCCAGCGTTTGCACAATTCACCAAGTTTGTTTATTGGTGCAATTATGATGAGCAGGACGAGTGTTAACGACAGTGCTAGCGTTAACTTCCATCCTTCCATTAAGAATCCCCAGGCAGAGACAGCTTGTTTTGGCTTATATGAGTCTTTGAGAAACCGTGAAGCAAAACCATTACCGAATGGAATTGCAAGCGCCAAAACAGCCATTGTCACGCTTATCCACGTTGTGTTGAACCATGACGGAATCGGTATCATAGTCAACATAAACGTTCCTGCGCGCGGAAAAAATATTCCGATTGCCGTAAATAGCCATAGAACGCTCATCAGGCTGATGACTGACAGGATGAGTTGTTTGTCTTTTGGAACTTTGCCGAAGAGCAACAGAGTTGCCCACGAGAAAGCAGAGTTTGCCACTTTGCCAATCGAATGGCCGAGCCAGGCAGTAAGAGATTGCAAAATTGCCATATGCTTGTCCTCCGGATGGGGTGACGCAGACTCTTTTTGGCGGTTCCGTAAATTTACAAACGGCTGAAACTACATTTTTGTTATAATTTGCAGCTATCCCTGGAAGCGGCATCCTTGCCGGCTTCTATAAGATCAAACGGCATCGGGACGGAGTAGAAGCCGCCTGGAACGCGGCGCTCCAAGGGATAGCTGCAGTAAATATCTTGCGCGCATTAGTACAATTGCGTTTACAGGAAAACACATTTTGTGTACTCTTTGCGCTGTACTGGAGCCGGAACCGCTATGTCGAATCAGTCCCGAAGGTTGTTTACAGCTAGCCTCATCTGTTTGCTGAGTTTCAGCATTTCCTTTGCGCCTGCTACTGCGCCCGTGAGTGCGCGCAGTCTTGTGGAAACCCGAAATTCTTATTTCGCGGCAAATCCATATGTTCAGCCGGGCTATCACTACAGTAAGGAATGTCTCGCTGTTAGCTGGATAACGGAAGTCGCCTCTGTTGATGACCTTATTTTTGAATACAAACCTTCTGATAAAGAGACATGGCAGCGCGCTGAAAATATCCAGGTGCAGGAATTGAACGGGCATCCCGAACTTCACCTGATGACTGTGGAAATGAAGTCATTGCCTCAGGACGTTGCCATCAGCTATCGCATAACGAAAGGGGGCAAGGAAATCTTTCAGGCTTCAGTGCCCGCGGTCCCGTCGTCGGCAACTGCTTTCGATTTTGCAGTTGCAGGAGATATCGGGCATGGATCTTCTGGTGAATCAAAAATTGCGGCAATTTGCAAAAGCAAAAAGCCATCAATGTTTCTCATACCAGGAGATATCGTTTACCCGATAGGGTCAGTAAAGAATTATCTGAACAACTTTTTCCCGTACTTGAATGCAGATGGGGGACGTGTAAATGGCTCTTCTATTTTGCAATCAACATTGACATTTCCTGTTGCTGGAAATCATGATTTAAGCGAAGGGGAAGGGCTTGATGCGAGAGATCTGGATCTTTCAGCGGATAGCATGTCTTATTATGTGCTCTGGAAGGCACCATTGAATGGACCTTTAAACTCCAGCAGTCCGTTGATTGCCAAGCCGCGCGGGAGCAAAGAACGAATCGACAATTTTTTGAAGGCTGCAGGCGAAGCCTATCCGCGTATGACGAATTATTCTTTCGATTACGGTATGGCGCATTTCCTGGTGCTTGATGGTAACAGCTATACGGACTGGACTGACGCTCAGTTGCGCAAATGGGTCGATGATGATTTGAAAAACAGCAAGGCACGATGGAAATTCGTTGTTTTCCACCAGCCGGGATTCAATTCAGATTGGGCGCATCGTGAAGAGCAGCGCATGAGGCATTTATGCGATATCTTTGAACAGAATGGTGTAGATGTTTGTTTCTCCGGACACAGTCATTCTTACCAACGAACGTATCCCCTTCGATTCAAGGAGTCACAGAGTCCAGGAATGGATCTTGAAGCCAAAGCCGGCTACGTCTGGGGAACGTTCAAGATTGACAAAACTTTCGACGGAAATAAAAACAAGAAGCCGAACGGTATAGTTTATGTCGTTTCTGGTGGTGGCGGTGCCAAGCTGTCTTTAGCCGATCTTGATAAAGAGCCTGGCCAGTGGTTGCCATTCACGCAAAAATTCATGGCTCGCGATTATTCAATAACGATCTGTCATTTAGATACTAACAGCTTCAAACTAGATCAAATCGCCGTCGATGGCTCCGTAATCGATCACATCGAAATAACGAAATAATAGTAGGACGCGGACCCCGGGAGCGCCGGCTGCCAGCCGGCTTCTAAAGGATCGGATCGATCTCACCGGAATTGAAGCCGGCTGGCAGTGACGTTGCATTCAGAGACCGTCATTCCACTCAAGGAACGGACCGGGCTAATATTGGACGGTTATTACTAAACCAATAACCGTCCTTGTAGTTTTAGAGGCTCAA
>JBIKOL010000254.1:0-6723 GCA_044358055.1 Obscuribacteraceae bacterium (SeqCode) | reverse complement strand
ACCGTCCGTTGAGCCTCTAAAACTACAAGGACGGTTATTGGTTTAGTAATAACCGTCCAATATTAGCCCGGTCCGTTCCTTGAGTGGAATGACGGTCTCTGAATGCAACGTCACTGCCAGCCGGCTTTTACTCCGGCCCGATCGAGATTGCATTTAGAAGCCGGCGAGCCGCCGGCGCTCCCGGGATTGCTGAATGGCGGATCCGTTACTCTTTGGTTAATCGGCCGGAGGTTAGTGAGTCGATGCTGATTGCGCCGATGTCGTGCAGGAGTTGAACCTGAGCCTGGTTGAAAGTCAGAATCGCATCAGCTCGATTGATCAGTGACTGAGTCCATACTTGCTGTGCCTGCAAAACATCGATGTTTGTGCCTACGCCGTTGGCCAGTCGCACGCGCGCAAGACGCAGCTGTTCGCTTGATGATGCCACCGCCCGTGTGGTCACATCGATTTGCTTTTCTGCGACAAGGCTGTTTAAGTAAGACGTGCGGACCTGTGTCATGACGTTCATGAATTGCTGGTTTGCTTGCAACATAGCTTGTCTGGCAACGTGCCTCTGCGATTGAACGTTAGCTACATTTGGAACACCTAGATTGAAATAGCTCCAATCGACTGTAAACCCGAGGTTGTAGTTATTCCGAATTTGGCGTCTGGCTATTGTGGGAGGAGTGAACGTTCCTTGCACAGGAACAGTGGCGGTGTTATTGCTATTGAATGTTGGCAAAGTCCCTGTAAGGCTATTTCCTTGCCCGATGCTTAAACCTCCGCCACCAACTCTGTAGCCTGGTCCCAATGTTGCTCCAGTGCCAAATTCATTGCCAAAAATTTGTACGCTCGGGTAAAGCGGTGCAGCGTTAACCTGAATTTGCCTGCGGGCTGCCAATCTAAGCTGCTCATACTGTTGCAATTCAGGACGGAATTTAATTGCGATGCGCAGCAAACCATTTATATCCAAGTTTGGATCTATCAATCTAATTTTGCGAACCTTACTGTCAACGCTCATCAAGTTGGCGCCAAGATCCAGGTTCAATGAGTTAGCCAAATTAATAGCTGCTGTGCGAAAAGTAACTTCCTGAGTCAAAAGATTTTGTTCGTCGCTGGCTAACTGAGTATCTGCTTGCAAGACATTGAAATAGGTGCCGGTGCCTGCTCGTTCTAATTGCTGGTTAAGTACCAGTTGCGCTCGTGAGGTTTCGACAGCTCGAACACGAATCTCAAGAAATGCCTGAGCACGCACGAGATCATAATATTGCTTCGAAACCGTATTCAGAACGTCATTAATACTTGCATGCAATTGTGCTTTCGAGGCTAGAAAATTGTGTTTTGATACAAGGGCGCCAAATACGACAGCACCACCTTGGAACAAGTATTGGGTCATGCCCGCCTGAAGCTGCGCAAACGGCGTTGAAAATTTTGTTGGAATGACCCCGCCAATCAGTGTCGAACCAGCCTGGAATTGATCGGTGCCACGAATTGTTGTGTTAGGCAAGAACTTACCCAACGCACCAATCAACAACCATTTTTGCGAGCGCATTTGTTCTTGCGAAATACCGATAGCAAGATTGTGCAGAACGGCGAAATTGACGACATCTTTCAACTGGACTGGCTGATTGTATACGGCTTCAAGGCGAATGGTCGGCATGCCTTTTTTTAGTGGCATGAGATCTGCGGCGCTCGGAAGTTTTAAATCCGATTCTTCCAGCATGCGCGTGTCAGTAGATTGCGGTCCGACATGCAATGGAAATGCAGGCTGCGGCAACCCTGCTGGATAATCGCCAGTTGTTGTCTCTGCAAATGAAGGTAATGCAAGACATACGGACAACCCAGAAAAGAGGAACGCCGACAAAAACTTTTCCCTTGTTCTTGAGGATTTGACAAATCCTGAACAAAAACCTGGATATTTTTGATTGTGTTTCACCTGGAGGTTCCTCAAATGGTCTGCCGCAAAAGCGACTATTTGACCAATCTTTGAACGGCTTTGAACGGCTCCGTTCCGGATTCCCCTAACATTTCGAACAATGCAATCTCAACACATGATGGAACAGCACCTGAAGAGATCATTTTGTCCCAACCCATCTCCTTGTTTCGCTGAGAGCGACTGGCGATGGCATCGGCAACAACGTGGACAGTGTAGTCGTTGTTTAGCAGTTCGTGGACAGTTTGACTGACACAAACATGCGCTTCAATTCCACACACTATCACCTGATTCCTGCCGAGGCTTTCCATCATATCCATGAAACCAGCGGCCTGACAACAGCTAAAGGCAGTCTTTTCAAAGTATTTGTGCTCACCTAAACAGGCGGAAATTTCTGCGATCGTCTTTCCAAGCCCCTGGGGATACTGTTCAGTCACCACAACTGGGACCTTGAGAATTTTTGCAGCTTCAGCAAGGATCGTAATGTTTCTGGTCAAGTTGTCCAGATCTTTGAGTTGTTTGCGAAAACTCTCCTGAACATCAACAATCAATAGCATTGCTTGCTTGGCGTCGAGAACCCGCGGGTGTCGCATATCAATCGCTTTCCTGGTAAGAAGATCCCTGTAGGCTTTCGGTAAATTGCTGAGTAAAAGCCTCAGAAAAGCATAGCACCAGCAGCCCTGAAAAACTCCATTTACAAGATCCTCTTACAAAGATCCAATCCGGATAAACGCAAGCAGACGCCCGGGAGCGCGCGCTTCGCCTCTGCAACCCGCACTCGCCGCGCTTGCAAGGTCCGCATTACGAGGCTAGCTGCGTCTCACCCGCTCATCTTGATTTGCAAAGAGGAGATGCTAGGTGTCGAGGAAAGTTAAGCTCTAATAAGTACTCAATTATTGCCAGCCTCCTTGTGCGGAATAGCTCAGCGCATTGTCTGCAATTTTGCTAAGCCGTCTGAGAGAGACGCAGCCGAAACCTATGTGCTAAAGTAGCTAATGACCTGGGGCGTTAGCGCAGTTGGTAGCGCGCTTCAATGGCATTGAAGAGGTCACCGGTTCGACCCCGGTACGCTCCAAATTTTATTTTGGAACCAAGTATAAATCGTGCAGAAGCCGGCGAGCCGCCGGCGCTCCCGGGCTACGAACACGTCGGATTATACGCATCCGGGAGTTTCGGATCCTGAATTACACGGATCCTGAATTATACGGATCCGGGATCCTAAGGATCCTGGATCCTACGCATCCGGGATTATACGGATCCAGGAATATACGGATCCAGGAATATACGGATCCTGGAATATACGGATCCTGGAATATACGGATCCGGGATTATGCGAGCCCGGGAGCGCCGGCGGCTCGCCGGCTTCTATGTCGCAACTCTAGCCTCTAATAACCAGCCGACGAAAGTTCGAGACCTACTGCAACTTTGTCGGTACGGACAACTTCTGTGTGAATCGATCCATCTGCGCCAAGCTCGATATATCGATAGCCTGGAGGCAATGCATCCACACCGAATTCATTGCTGCACTTGAACTGGACACAAGTAGACGGAGTCGCCATCAGCATTTTGTTTCCGCGCTTCTTCTCGAATTTCTGGTGCACGTGTCCCCAGAGCACTGCTTTCACCGCATCATACTTATCAATAATGCTCATGAATTGCTCGCCGTTATCCACGCCGATCTGATCGAGCCATCGTGCTCCCATGGCAACCGGGTGGTGATGCAGACAAACAAGCGCATGGGGCGCTGCTTTTTCGCTTAAACTTTTCTCAAGAAAATCGAGCTGGGAATCAGCCAGATGCCCGCCGACTTCGCCTTCAACAAGACTGTCCAGCAAAATTACTTCCCAGTTTCCCTGCTGGATGCGCCGATCGGCTTTGAATGGTGATTTGTCATGGAGTAAGCCACTAGCCATTTCATGTCGGCGATCATGATTGCCAGGCAAGAAATAGCAGGGCGCGCCTGCCTGAGCCATTGCTTCGGAAAGTCTTCCGTATGAACTCTCCGTTTCGTCCTGGGAGAGATCGCCTGTGAGCAAATAAAAGTCAGGCTTCCCATGCTGGCTCATCGCCTTCTTGTAAACGTCGGCAAAACTGGCTGCGGTGTCCACGCCCAGCAACTTATGGTTGGAATCTTTGAAAAAGTGCGTGTCCGTGAACTGAAGCACTTTCAAGGCTTTTCCATGATTGGACGAACCGGCTGACATTAAACACCTCTTTGCCCTTACCAAGATTCTAATCGAAATCGCGGGAATTTTTTAGTCACTCCGCTGCCCTGCCATTTAGAGCAGGCAGATTTCCCTCTGTAAGTTAAAATGATATTCGTGCCGAAAAACACTATAAACAGAGCCATTTTCATACTTCCTGCCTTGCTCGTCGTAGGCATTTTTTTTTGCATTGCATCTGTTGTGGTCAACATACCCGATTATCTGGACTCTATAAGCACGAAAGTCAGTTTCCCCAACAGTTATGATTTTCAGGTTTTTGACGCTGTTCTCAAGAAGCATGTCCGGCATGGACTTGTCGATTATGCGGCTTTGAAGAACTCCCCGGAGCTTGCTGCTGCATATAAGGACTTAAAGGAACATAGCCCGGAAAAATTGCAGGGTAAGTTAGAGCAGCTCTCGTACTGGGTTAATGCATATAACCTGCTCATGATAAAGTGCATCACCGACAAATATCCAATAAGCGAGCTGCGTGTAGATTCTGCCAAGCGAAAGTTCAGTGTTGGCGGAAAGCTTTATAGCCTTGCGCAAATCAAAACAGAGATTCTGCCGCCGCTGATCAAAAGCTCAGATTGGCGTGCCATATTTTTGATCTGCGAAGGACAAATCAGTTCTCCTGAAATTGCAAACCATGCTTATTCGCCTTCCAAATTGAATGGTGAGTTTGATTCTGCAATGCGTCGCTTCGTGCTTAGCAAAGCCAACTACAAAATCGACGAGAAATTCCAGCGCTTCTCTGTATCACCTTTTTATCAGTGGAACATCAAATATATCGACGAGGCATTTAAATCTCCATTTGAAATGGTAAACAGTTTGCTTCCGAAAAAGGTTGATCTTGAATCTGCAGATCGAGATTACGGTATGCCCTATGATTTTCACATTAATGACCTGGCCTGGCTTAAGAAGCTAGGCATCGACGAGGCTGAATTTGAAAAGAGCCAGAAGAAATCTACTGCACAATCAGACTCACAGTGAGAAAGGTCAATACTAGATGAAATTCAATTGCGCAATTTTTCCGCTCCTGCTGGCGATAATTATGGGTGCTATTTTTTCGCTGGGCGCGTGTGCACAAATAAACAAACAGGGAAGCAGTGCTAAAGTTGCGCCTGCGCGGGTCGCTGAAATAGTGCAGGCACCCATTCCCCAAGAACCTATTGGATTCAAGAAAGGTTCTCTCTTGCTTGTGTATCCTCGAGGCGAGAATAACAATCGTATTGACTCCGCTTCCACATTTCTAGTTGGAGCTGTTCCTCCTGGGCGCAGTCTTACTTGCGATGGTCAGCCCGTTCGCGTAAATGTAAGTGGTTATTTCGGGCATGTAGTTAAACTGAACTATGGGAAAAACAGTTTTACTTTGGTCCTTTCCGGGCAAGAGCAAGAGCCGCTTACCGTGGTGGTAGAACGCCCGGCGCCAGACCCAGCACTCTCTGAATCCAGCTTCAATATACTTCCCGAGTCACTCGAACCCAGGGAAGCCATTGGTGTCACCACTGGTGACATAATTCAGTTTGCTGCAAGAGGCACGCCGGGGTGCAAGATGTCTGTCCAGTTCGGCGTCCACAACATCGGCATGCGTCCGGCGCTATGCAAACAGGGAAAGAAGACTTCAGTAAATCTGGGGCTTGATACCGCATTTGGTGTGTCATTTCAGCGAACACCTGCCGCCGTGAAAGATCTCTATCTGGGTTTTTACAAAGTTCAGGCTGAGGATAAGTTCGCTAATGCTGTGCCAAATTTCGTTTTGCAGAAAGGAGCTAAACAAATTAAGGCAAAGGCAAAAGGAACTCTAACTGTTGTGCACCAGCCGAGCATTTTGAGCAGTGTTCACGATGACACAATAGTGAGGCTTGGTCCTGGGGCGGCACGTGTGACGCCTCTGCCTGCTGGTGTGCGCTTTCTCTGCGATGGCTACAAAGGTGATTGGTGGCGTCTGGAATTATCCCCTAACCAGCATGTCTGGATAGCAAAAAATGATCTGAGTGCTGAAGACGAGAGCAATGCGCTGCCTCAATCGAAGATTACGACGGTAAATATGGATAGCGACCCGTATGGGGCACGTGTGGCAATTCCGTTGAATCAGCGGCTTCCTTTTCATATCGAGCAAGATCTGAATTCGAAGAAGCTGGTTTTACACATTTATGGCGCAACTGCAGATACCGATTTCATAACCACAGATCTGCATCCAGCGGCGGAGTCGGCTGCGGGAAAGTTGATTGATTACATGAGCTGGAAGCAGAAAGGCGATTCGCATTATGAATTGACTGCCCATCTGAACCACAAGCAACAATGGGGTTACTATGGAGAATACCTGGACAATACACTTATACTCCACATAAAAAATGCTCCTGCGTTGGACCTTGCTGCTGGCAGCTTAAGAGGCACGACAATTTGCCTTGACCCCGGTCATGGTGGCAGAGAGACCGGCTCAATTGGTTGCTCCGGGGTCAAAGAAGCTACAGTGAACCTTGCCATAGCGAGCAAACTTGCAGCTGAGCTGAAGAAGCTTGGTGCAAATATCATTATGACAAGAACATCGGACATAGACGTTTCGTTGCAAGAGCGCGTGGACATAGCATCCGCTGCGAGAGC
>JBIKOL010000148.1:0-22049 GCA_044358055.1 Obscuribacteraceae bacterium (SeqCode) | reverse complement strand
AACAATGCTCTTCCCGATGGTCGCGACCCCTGGGTAGAGCATGGCACCTCAAGCTATTGGTACCATCCACACTCGATTGAAGCAGCACGGCTGGCACAAAAGGAGCTGTCGGCAATTACTGGCCTCAAAGACTTTGGCAGCCGCTATCAGAATTTGTTTCTATGCCGGCCATCGAGAATGCCTGCGTTCTTGATGGAGATTGCCTTTATGATCAATCCGGATGAACAGACAAAGCTGCTTGATCCGCAATTTCAGGAAACAACTGCTCAGTCCATTGCAAATAGCGTGCGTAAATTCTTGTTGGAAAAAGTAGGCGCAGAGCAGGCAGTTAAGCCAGGCTCTGCGCCAGCGAATTAAATGCGACTTTTATCAGTCTTTTGCACGTGGTGGCATCGGTCCTAGTGGATCGAGGCTGAAGCATCTTTCCAGCTCGATACGATAATCCAGATTGGTCAATGCTTCTTCTGAATAGAACTCATCTTCCCAATAGCTCTTCTCCCGTCCCTGAAGCTCTTCAAGGCGTTTGAGTAGATGAGATGGCAAACTGTCGTTAAACATAATCCTCGGGTTCTAGGCAATCTATTTGCAAAAAGGAAATTTACAGCGGCTTACTCCAGTCTATTCAAATCGAGCAATTACGCAATCCTTGACTGGCTCATAAAGCATTATTACATGGGCATTTACAGGTTCGACTCGCTTTAAAAGAACACAACGATCGTTTGCATATATTCTCTTCTGCAGAATCAATATCGAATGTACTTATTTGAAAGTTTGATTTCCTTTAGCCGATTGGCCGAAACTTTTTTCAGCGCCCGGGGCAAAGTTGTGACAAATAAAACTGCGTATTGACTGGGGTGTTACAATCTTAGATATCAAGCAGATATCGTCCTCACTCTAATTGGAGACACGATGAACCTGAAAATACGGCTGGAGCGGCTTTGTGACCAGAAACAATGGGCCAGGCTTCATTTCACGGACGGCACTTCTTTGACCGGACGAATGCTCAGGCTCGGACACGATTATGTTGAGGTGGAAAGCTATGGCGAGGATGACAAACCCAATGACCGCAACTACGCCAAGCATCTGGTGCCGATTCCAATAGTGAAATTCATTACCGTTGAGTCCTCTGCATTTGCGGAAATGGAAAGGCGCCGACTGTCCTTTCTCGTGCATGAGGATGCGACTCAGTAGATCCACCTTTTGGTTTTTGTTTGGCGCATTTTCGATGCCCCGTCTGAGCCAATTTACTTTGTGCACTTTTTCCGCTTTTCGTGAACCCATCCTTCCAAATTGCTTTGCCTGGCTCGCGAAACTGCCAGGCTTCCGTCTGGAACTTGCTTGGTAACAACCGAACCAGCTCCAACCATTGCATCTTTGCCCACTTCGATCGGAGCTACAAGCACTGAGTTGCTGCCGGTTGAGGAGTCGTCGCCAATTATTGTTTTGGATTTCTTACCTGAAATGCGATCGTAATTTGCTGTTATGGTTCCAGCGCCAATGTTGACGCGAGAGCCCAGGCTGGCATCTCCGATGTAACTCAGGTGAGACACATTGGTGTGTTCACCGATGGTGCTTTTTTTGATTTCGACGAAATTTCCAATGCGGCAGTGAGAGCTTACATCGGCTGACTCACGCAGATGAGCATAGGGACCAATCTTGCATGCCTCAGCAATATTTGATTTCGTCACCACGCTATAAGATACACTGCTGCCTTTGCCGATTTTGGCCGGACCTGTAATTTGCGTGCCGGGTCCAATTACGCAAGATTCGCCAATTTCCACATCGCCTGTGATGTAGCAGCCGGGCAAAATTGTAGTTTCCATCCCAATCTTTGCTTCTGGTGCGATCCAGGTATTTTGCGGATCTACAATTGTTACTCCAGAGTTCAAAGCAAGATTTCGATTGGTTTCGTCTCTCATATATAGATTGCAGTCAGCCAAATCAATTCGAGAATTGATTCCTGATACCTCTCTCCAGTCTGACGGAGCATCGGATATCTTCAATTTGCGCTCTTTTGACCATGAGAGCAGGTCGGTGAGATAGTATTCCTTTTGCCTGTTGTCGTTTTTCAGCGCGAACAAGCCCTCTTTCAATTCAGGCCACTCGAGGCAGTAAATTGCGGGATTGATTTCGCAAATCGCTTTTTGCTCAGGGCTGGCATCTTTGTCCTCGACTATGGCGCAAACCCGATTGTTTTCATCGCGGATGATTCGACCATAGCTTTTTGGATCTTCAACAATTGTTGTGAGCAAACTGAATGATGACTCTTCTTTTTGATGTGCGTCGATAAGTCCGCCCAATGTTGATGACTTCAATAATGGACAGTCGGCAACACTTACCAGCAGTGAACCTTTGAATTTATCCAGAGCCGGAGCAACCTGCATAAGAGCGTGACCTGTGCCAAGCTGCACCTCTTGAAGATGAGTGCTCCAGGGAGTTTTTGGAGGGTTATTTTTCAGGTACTCAGAAACTTGATCGGCTCCATGTCCTATGACGATATGCACATGTTCGAGTTCAAGCTCGTCTATTGCTTGCAAGATTCTGCCCAGAATTGGTTTGCCAAGAACAGGATGCAGAACTTTGGCCATATTTGATTTCATGCGTTTGCCCTGGCCGGCGGCAAGCAATACTGCTTGCACTGCTTTTGCATATCTTTTGCTCATACGCTCTCGTGTCTATGGAATGGGTTACGGCACTAGAGTTTACCTCAACTGCTCCTCACCTATTGTCCCGCTTCTGCATTCCCGGGATTTATTATGTGTAGGGGCGAGGCCGTGCCTCGTCCTGAATTTCGATCCGGCCTTGTGACGGGCGAGGCATGGCCTCGCCCCTACACATAAAACACGCACCTGGAGCAGAAGCGGGCGGGACGCCCGCGATCCCGGGGCATGCGCCATCAAAGTTTACGAATCAAAGGCAAAAGGAAAGGTCCGGCAATTGCCCGGACCTTTCCTTTTATTATGGCCGCAGCGTCGGTGCTGCCCCGACGGGCTCGATCCCTCAAACCCCTCGCCTGGAGATACTGCGGATGATGTCGCGCTTAACGCGATTGCGTTGTCTCTTATAGATATACCGCATTTATCGAAATCTTGGACCGATTAAGCTTTCCATTAAGCTTTGTGTAAACGAATGTATTGAACCTGCTTATGAACTCAAATAAACAAAACCCAGAATCATTGATAGAGCAAGCAAGGCCAGCCACGGCAACAATGTTGATACCAGTTCTTCATTTGTAGCTTGAGCATATGTCTTCTTAACTTTTTCCTCCGAATTGCCTTCCATGATCTGTGACAGACGTGTGATTTCTTGCTGCAGTTCCTCCGCTTTTTCTTTAACTCGTTCTGATTCAAGTCGCCAGGCTACAGATTCTGCAGCCTTAAAGCGCAAGTCAGGCAAGAGTTTGAGCTGTTCGTCCTTCTCATGCAAGTGCGCTTGCATATATCCAATCAAAATATAGAGTGTGTTTATGTGATTCAAATGCTCATGATTTTGTTTCTGCAAGATTTTGACAGCAACTTGCAGCTGCGCTTCCCGTGTTGTGCTTTCTGATTCTGCTTCAATAGCTACCCAGGGAACCTGTGCTTCAGGAGCTGTCTTTGAGGCAGAGCCGAAGAGATATTCAAGAGAGTCGAAGTTTATATCTTCGGCGCAGGGAACTTGTGAATTTTCTGTGTTGAGCATGTGAATAATTCGTGTAACGCTTCGAGCACATTATGGTTGGCCGGATCGATCTTGTCCAGGAAATTTTATCTGCATCTGGATCGTTTTCTCTAACTTGAGACTCGGCAATTATCCCAAAAGAACCTGGCTCCAAGCTTTTATGGCTTTCTTGATCTGCGAAAAATATTTTTTCTTCGAGCCGCCATATTTGGTACCACGGGCATCAAGTACAAGAGATTGCGTTTCCAATTCATGAATCAATATGCGCAGGGAACCCTATGAGGATCCGTTGGCTCGCTTTCACTCCTTCTTGGATCTGCATCGGCCATGCGTAGCCCCTGTATGCATTCGTTCAAGAAGAAGGATCTTGAAATCCCTGCGCTCTGACACATTGGCACCGCCATCGATACACCAACTGGTTTGCCTCTCCTAAGAGCTTTCAACTATAATCACCTCGTCTATTGCAAGTTGGCAGCGTGCGCAAAAATACTTCCGAACAAAAACACAGCATTGAAATCGTCGCCTATTTGCTGGTGCAATTTGTCATTCTTGTGGTTTTCTACTTCCCTTGGCTTAGCAACAGAGAAACTTATTTTTTCCGCGATCTAACTCATTTCATTGAGCCTCTGGCCAGGTTTACGGGCGGCTCCATGAGGCAACTCGAGATGCCTCTGTGGAATCCCTGGCTGTATTGTGGTATGCCACAAGTTGGATTGAGCCTGCAAGGAATCTCTTATTTACCTACTTGCTTGTTCGCCTTGATGCCATTTGCATCTGCTCTGGCAAGCAACATGATTTTGCATCAGAGCCTTTGTGGTCTGGGCGGCTTTCTTCTTGTTTCCAGCCTCGGCTGGGGCTTGCTGCCCTCATTGCTTTGCGGGAGTACGCTTGCATTTAGTGGATATTCGTTTTCTTTGAGCTCCATCTTTAGTTTGGTGGGAAGCTCTTCCTGGGGATTGCTCAGTCTTTGGGCGTTTCTCGAAGCAGGTAAAAAGGAAAACTGGTCGGATGATGGAACACATCCGCTTCATGGCGCTAAGTGGACATTCCTCGCTGCCTTGATGCTGGCTATGTTGATCATGTCCGGCTATCACGACATTACCTCAACAGAATGCTTGATGATTGGAGCTTTTATTCTAATATCTGCATTCAACGGCTGGCGACAATCGCAAAAATCATTTCTGCCGATTCTTTTCTTTAGATTGCGGGCTGTTTTCCTGGGAACTCTGCTTTCACTCCCGGCTCTGCTTCCCACTTTTGAATGGGTGCTTTTATCGAGAAGGTCAACAGGACTTGATCCAAAAGAAGCTTTATTGCTCAGTGCCAACTGGTATGACCTCATTTGCATGATCGCTCCGCAACCACTGGGTGATCTTCAAATGCGTTGGGCTGAGTTTCGCCCACTGGTGATGCCCGGGCAAATGGTGCCGTATCTTGCCTCATCATTTGTCGGACCTGTTGTGCTTACGTTTGCGATCTGGTCCCTGTCTGACAAAGAATGGAAAGAACGCTGGTGGGTACTGAGCGTGTTTGCTTTTACTCTTTTGTTATCGCTCGGTGAAAATACCTTCTTTGTGCCTTTGCTTATGTCTATCGTCAAGGCGCCGGTGCGATTTCCCATCAAGCAAATGTTTTTTCCAATTGCCGCTTTGGCCATAATGTCGGCGCGGGGATTGTTTGCGTTTTTGCAGGGACGAGTTAATAGCAAACTGTCGTTAATTTTCTGGCTAGCGATCCTTCTTTTTTCGCTGAGCCTTATAAATGGATTGCATCCTCTGGATAATTTCTTGCCCAGTTCAGAGCTGGTCCGGAAAGCGGAGTATCCGCTGGGGATGCAGCTTCTAATTGCTTCGATTAGTGGATTGCTTATAAGCGGTTTCGGTACTTTTCTCTTCAAAAAAGAAAGGTCTGCAAAACAATTTGCGCTTGCGGCTATTGTTCTGTCGACAGGGTTTCTTTTGTATGCTGCATGCGCGTTCTGTCGCAGCGCAGCTCCGGCTGATTTCTTTGAGAAGCCAGCCGCGCTGGCAAAAGCATTTGAGCAACTGGAAAAGGTTGCACCTGCGGGTCCGGCGCTAAAAGATTCACGCTATCTCGGATTGTACCAGGAGCATTTCACAGTTCCGCCTGGATTTTTGCCAAAGGATAATTTACAAGCCTCGATAAACACCTATCAGTACAGTCGCCAGGTCTTGCGCCCCAACACGAATATCGATTCTCAAATTGCATCATCATTCGGTTTTGAAGGAAGTGCTACTGGCGAATATTTTCACTTCTTTCAAAATTGCTACGACCGATCGAGTCAAGCCTATCCTCCGCCTGCTAGAACAGATGACCGGGCTCTTGCTTGCTTCTGCAAAATGACTGCTACCAAATATGCTCTGACGCAGATATATAGATTCGGCGAAAAAGCCGATCAATTCGTAGCAGTTCCGCCGCTGGACTCACAATATTTTGCCGATCTTGCTCGAATTCCCGAACTCAACATTCATATCTACAAAGTGAATGAGAGCCTGGCTCGTTCTTATTTTGCAGATTCCTGGCGTTGGGAAGAGTCGCATGAGAAAGCTCTCGAAGATGCATTCGACCCAGGGAAATCTGGTTTTGATCCAGCGGTACAAACACTAGTGGAATTCGCCCCAGATGAGAAAAAAAAGGATGGCGGAACTTCAGTACTAGAAAAAATTAGCAGGAACAGTCAGGTAAGCATCAAGGAAGATAAATGCAATTCTCTCCTGATTGAAGTAAATGCATCGCAAGCGGGATTCCTTGTGCTTGCTGACCAGTTCTACCCTGGATGGACTGCGCAGGTCGATGGAAAGCCCGCACAGATTCTCAGAGCTAATTGTTTTGGCAGAGCAGTGGAACTGGCGCCAGGAAAGCATCTCGTTTCCTTCAATTATCGTCCTGCCAGCTTCTATTGGGGCCTGGCGTTAGCAGCTGTATCAGCTAGCTGGATGCTAATTTTGTTTGTAATTGAGTTAAAAGGCAGACGAAATGCTGCGTTAAGAGCAAATCAAGACCGTAAAATGTCTGACGAATAACAACTCCTGAGGCCAAGCTATTTATGATTTTAGTCACAGGCGCTGCAGGCTACATTGGCAGCCATTTCGTACGTCAATTTCTCTCAGCGCATGCTGACGAAAAAGTTCTCGCTGTTGACGATCTCTCAAGTGGGCACAGGGAAGCTCTTCCTTCATCTGATCGAGTGATTTTTGCCAATGAGAGCATCGGTAACCGTGAGGCAATGAAGCAACTAATGCTTGCTCACAAAGTCGACGTCGTAGTGCACTTTGCCGGCAGCATTCAGGTGGGCGAATCTGAGAAGAATCCGCTTAAGTATTACGAAAACAACGTTGTGAACACAATCCGCATGTTTGAAGCAATGCAAGATGCAGCTGTGAGCAAACTGGTTTTCTCCTCTACATGTGCAACTTATGGCACGCCGGAAAAGCTGCCGCTAACGGAAGACCATCCGCAAAAACCATTCAGTATTTACGGTCACACCAAGTTGATGATTGAAGAGATTCTCTGGTCGCTTAATAGAACGATTGGCTTTTCGTTTATTGCCTTGCGTTATTTCAACGCATCTGGTGCCGACCAGAGCATGGAGATAGGCGAGAGTCATGATCCAGAAACGCATTTAATTCCTAATGTGCTGAAAACAATCACTGGGAAACAAGAATGCCTCGAGCTTTACGGCACAGACTACGACACTCGAGATGGCACATGCATTCGCGATTATATTCACGTGAACGATCTTTCCACGGCTCACGTTTCAGCAGTTGATCTGCTGAGGAAACAAAACTGCGCTATTGGGATTAATCTCGGCACTGGATATGGTGCCACCGTTAAGGAAATTACGGATCTCTGCAAAGAGATTTCGGGTAAAGAACTAAAAATCAAGGTATTCCCCCGTCGGGACGGGGATGTACCGGTTCTGGTTGCTGACTACAGCTGCGCAAAGGAAATGCTTGGATGGTCGCCTACTTATTCTTTAAAGGAAATCCTGGAAAGCGCCTGGAAATGGGAGACTAACAGGCGCTTCTAGTTGTCATGTAGGCGGCGCAGTTCGAACTCTGGAACGCCTGAACAGTGTACAATCCAAGCAGGATTGCCAGGCAACGGCCCAAGTCCTACCGGGTGCTCGTAAAAGGAGTCAGCTGTGAGAAAGTGGAATTCAAGCAAAGTGCCCTCAGTGCTTGTCTGTCTTTTCTCCGCGACGCTGCTTTTCACTCTGAGCAATGGGGGACTTCTGGCAAAAGGAGCAGCCAAGCCTGCGGCAAAACGACCGGCAGGCGGAGGCGGTGGTGGTTCTCCATATCCTCAGTGCTTGTTCAAGGGTTCCCAGGTCGTTCGCTGGATTCCTCAGCGCATGCCTCTCAAGGTTTACATCAGTCATGGCACCTGCCTTGACGGTATAGGTTTAGACCAGACAACGGGCGGTCCACTCAGCAATGTTGATAACGTTGCTAATTGGCCCTTTCTTGTCTATCCGCTGGTTAAAGCGCCTGACGATGAGAATTCTCCTGCCAATGACGGCTTAAAATCGCTCGGCAATGCCGATGGTTATAACGAACAACTGTGGCAGGCCGCGGCTCAAGGAATTGGGCAATGGAAACGTTTTCAGAACGAAGGTTTATTCACTTTCGACCTGACTGATGACCCTCAAGAAGCAAGTGTGTTCGTTTTCTGGACTCATCACTTCGTGAACAAAATGGGACTTGCGCTATTTTCAAATGATATTCGCGGTTACACTTCGAAGAATCTTTTGCCTTACAGCAAAGTAGCAGCAGCGCTGAACGCAGGAAGAGCTGAAGATGTAATCAAAAGTATTAGACCTGTTGTTGTTGTTTTGCGTACTACAGATCAAGTTGGTGCAAACACGCTTCCTATGCCGCCCGGCAAGATGGTTGCCGCTGCTGCGCACGAGATGGGGCATGTTCTGGGAATTGATGGACACAGTCCAAATCGGACTGATTTAATGAGTATCTATTACGGCAACGGTGTAATTTCTGCAAATGATGCTGCTTCCATCCGCTACATTTACCACCACAATCCCGACCTCACTCCGTAGTTCCGGGAGCACTGAAGATGCGTAGTTTTGGCAAGGGAGCAGCAGGCGAGAAGAAGTTCTCGATGAGTGCAAGCGAACTCTTGCTGCTTTTTCTTTTCAAAACAGTGATACCACTTTTGCCCATCGCGGGGATCTTCTGGCTGGCATCAGTAATTATGGATGCTGAAATCACGGGCAGCTACAGGGGCATTAGCCAGCCGCCCATCGGTGAAATGATCCTCAACCTTCAAGAAGACCACGAGCAGTTATTCGGCACTCTCAGTATTGCGCGCAGAGCGCGTTTTCAAATTGAAGACGGCAAAATGCTCGATGATCACAAAATGCAAATGACTCTGCAAAAAGTTGCGCCTGGAACCTCCATCACCGGTGTTCCATCAAAGGGCGGCAGCAAGCAAATTGTTGAATCACAGATGCCAACGAATCTTGAAGGAGTGGAATCTGCAGCAAAATTCGTCGGGCCTGTGATGAATATGACCGCAACGAAATCACAAAATGATCTCGAGGGACAATTTGAACTTCAAGGGAAGAAATATACTTTCACTGCACAACGCAGTTCTCTTTCTGCTTTCTTAGGAAAGAGGTGGATAAATCGAAGCCTGGCTTACTTTGGGTTTAAACTTAACTAATCTATCAGGCAGTCTGGATCAATGTGTAGGGTCGAGGCCATGCCTCGCCCGCCCGAAGACCGGCTCGGCTCGATAAGAGGGGCGACGCATGGCGTCTCCTAGACATAAGAACGGTGAACTGACCCGGGCGGCGGGAATTACGGTTGAAACTCCGTGGACCCTTTGCTAATTTTGATACTGGGTAAGGGCGCAGGGAAGGAAGGATTCTCGGCGCGGAGTGGCTTATCCATGGATTCTATATATAGGAATGTACCGCAGGCTGATTGTCAGCCCTGCTATCAACAGCCTCAGGTTTACGACGAGTGTTATGGTCCCTACCAGCAAGGTCCTGGTCCAGAGGTCGTAAGCCGATCGGGCTTTAACATAGGCAATATCTTTGGCAATCTTTTTGGGCTGAACCAGTGGGACAGAGGCTATAACCACGGATATGGTTCCAATTATGGCTATGACGGGTACGGTCCGAATTACGGCTATGATGGATATGGTCCCCAGCCTGGATATGGCTACGGACCACAATATGGCTATGGTCCCCAGTATGGCGGCTATGGCAGGGGCTATTATCCCGACGATTACGGCAACTATGGCTATGGTAATCGCAGCGGATTTAACTTCGGCAACATCGCCTCGATCTTTGGTGGATTGCTTGCGGGTGGATTGTTTAGCGGAATGTTCCGCCACAATAATCACCACAACTGGAATAACGGCGGCTTTAGCCTCGGCAATCTCTTTGGTGGCAATCATTTCGGCGGCCATCACTACCGGCATGCATCACATCCGGGATATCATCCTGTGCACCGCCGGCGACACTAATCATCACTGACAATTTGCCTACGCCCGCGTTCTTTTGCTAAATAGAGACGCTTGTCGGCTACTTTGGTGAGTGCTTGAAGCGTGTGACCTTCATCCGGGTAGGAAGCCAGGCCTGCACTGAAGGAAACATGGAATATCTCGCCCTGCTCGCCTTTAAATTCTATCTGCATAAGCTCTTCCATTACGCGTTGAAGTGCCATTTGCATCAGATCCTTTTTCTCGTGTTTGAAGGCTAGAATAAACTCTTCTCCGCCCCAGCGACCGCGCAAATCTTCCACGCGGAAGCGCTTACGTAGAAGCTTCCCGAGAGCAGCAAGAACTTCATCTCCGGCATGATGTCCGTAGGTGTCGTTCACCTTCTTAAAGTGATCTACATCCATTAAACAAAGCGAGAAGTGGAACTTGTATCTCAAACATTCAGCTATCAATGCATCTACCTGATCTGAAAAGGCTCGGCGCAAGAAGAGCCCTGTAAGCAGGTCTTTCTCCGAGCGTTCTTTGAGTTCTCTTGCTCTCTCAAGTCGAACTTTTACTCTTGTGAGAAGCTCTACGTTAATGACTGGCTTGGGCAAATAATCGTCGGCACCGGCTTCGTATGCGGTTAATCTCGAGTTGAGATCCGTCTGGGCGGTCAGGAAAAGAATTGGAACATCGCGCCATCTTGCCGTGTTTCTAAGTGCGCGGCAAACTTCGAATCCGCTCATGCCGGGCATGTTCACGTCAAGCAAAATCAAATCAGGACTGAATTCCTGCATTGCAGTTTGAACGTTTAGTGGATCATTTACTGTTCTTGTGAGAATGCCGAACTGTCCCAGGCATCGGCTTGTCAGGTTAGCCAGATCCACATCGTCGTCGACTACTAGTACACGAAACCTTCCGCCTTCACGCATGGAGATGAGCTGGTTGATTACCTTTTGCACGAGCTGGGAATCAAGCGGCTTTGGAAGGAACACCGATGAGCCAGCATGCGCAGCATCAGCTCTTGCGTCGCTGGCTTGCGGAGTTGAGATGAAGCCGAGTGGCAAACTCTCGTAACCACTTATATCTCGCAATTTTCTGGCCAGACCGAGCGCGGAATTCTGTGGATTTACTTCGATTAGCGCGGCATCGAGAGTAACCTGAGCCGCCTTTTCCATTGCATCTTCACTGCTTACATGAATAATGTCCAGTGCAATTCCTGATTCGCTTCGTGCGTGAGATTCCGGTGGAGGCTCGGAGCTGACGATAAGTATTTTTGCCGCAGATGTATCTTCCTCTAATGCACTGCCATTGTCGGTGGTATCGCCACTCTCTTTGAATTGATCATTAATGCTGTTTCCCAGTTCTTTCATTTGAGCAAGTATGTCTCTGGAAAGCTGGACAAAATCAACGCTCTGGCTGTTTCGATTTTCCTTCAACGTTTTTTCCATGAGTTCTGATGTTTTTCCAAGCTGCTCGAATCCCCACGACAGAGCCGTGCCTTTCAGGTTGTGGGCCGCAATTATTGCTTGCTCGACAGAGGCAGGTGGGCAGCCGTTCTCCGTAAAAGTAGCAAGGCATGATTCCAATTTTGCCAGTCGCTCTGGAATGGAATGGATGAATCGCGATTTTAATTTCTCGAATTGATAATTGACCGGGAGGTTCGCTGCTCCGGTATCAATGAGAGGCGGCATTTCCGTTGAGGAGAGTGTTTTGAGCAGAGCACCGCTTTCCATATAATTTGAGGTGCTGTCATCAATATAGTTAAGTATCTGAATCGAAAACACTGAAGCGCGTAAGGGTCGGTGAACCACCAGTGAAACTTTTAGATCTTCGCGCAAAGTTCTGTAGAAGCTTTCATCTCGCCACTGTTTGGCTACAAAGACTTTTGGCGTCTTTATGTGTTCATCTTGCAGCTTCGCAATCAAGCCAATTCCATCTATATCAGACAGCTGCTCGCCGATTATGATCAGTTTAGGCTTTTGCTCTCTGGCAAAAACAAGGCATTCCTGCCCCGAACTGCGAGCCTCGACTTTGATTCCGCGCGGGCTCAGAATCGATGTAACCATGTTGGCGAGCTGATTGTCTTTCTCAGCTACAAGGACAATTTTTTCCATGCGCCTTCCCCCACCCCTATATGCCACGGGGCGCATTGTTTTCTAAACGCGAATGGCTTTATGAAACTATTTCCTATGGCAGAGCTCGATTACACTGCCGTGGGGAGGGCAGAAGAGACGGAAGTTTGTGCGTGGATCCGCTCCAACTCCGCGCGATACGTGAATCGCTGTTGCGCCGCGCCAGATGAGTCCGGAGGCTTCATGTCGCGGAAGATCAGAATTAGTGATGAGTGCCCCATAAAATGGCATGCGCACCTGACCGCCATGTGTGTGTCCGCCGAAGGCAATGTGTACACCTGCCCTGTGCAAGCGATCGAGCCTGTCCGGCATATGCATCAAGGTCAATTTCAGATGATCGTCCGGCGCCGTGCCTACCAGCTTATCGAAATGCTCATCGCGAATGCCGGGATAATCGATGCCGACGATATGAATCTTTTCCTCTGGAATAGTTATGCTTGAATTGCGCAATACCTGTATTCCGGATGACTCTAGAGCTGAGATTATTGGCGTAACATCTCTTTTTTCCTTAGGCGAACGCCAGCGTCTGAACACTCTGCCGATGGTGCGATGTACCATGGTGTAATCATAATAATCGTGATTGCCTAAGACGGCAAAACAGCCAAGCCTGGGTTTTCTTGCGATTATTTGTGATGCATATTCCAGCCCTGAATAGTTTTCAAAGATATCACCGGTTATCACAACCAGATCATAAGGAGCTTCGGTGGCTTTCCTCAAAAACTCGATTTTATGCGACTCCGGGTATGACAAATGCAAATCAGAAAGATGCAATATCCGAAGCCGTTGAAGCCTGCTTTCATCGCTGCTGGGACCCTCTAAGTCGATTGACGCCCCCGTATTTACGCGCACCGAATCAAGACGATAACGCCGAGCCTCGACCAGACTTGCATACAAGTACGTGCCGAGTCCTGCGGCTGCGACGGTCGCGGCTCCAGCATATAGCACTTTCCGATTGCGCGGATTCTCAAAGAATTTTTTCATAGCGCTTTAGTAGGAGGTTTCTTGAAGTACTTCCAGCTGCGTTTCTACCGTGGGGCGGTTCTTGTTTGCAATGTCCGGACTCATAAGGATTCCAAAGAGCCAGCGCAGCGGGAAAGTCAATGCAATTAGTATTGTAGCAAACAGCAGATCATATGGCAGGGTGTACCAGCTGAGGTTTCTGATTTGCTCGGCAAGCCAGGGCTGATAATGCAGGTAAGCAGCCTCCCCTTCAAAGAGCAAGACCATTATGCTGCTGCCGAAGAAATAGGCCAGTCCGCAGATGTGCGTAATTGTGATACCACCTGTGGCGGCAAGCATTTGTTTCCAGCTTTTCCGTTCTTCATCTGATGTCAGCCAGGATGCGAACCAGACACCGGGGATGATACCAAGCAAATAGCCGAACCCAGGTTCGTGGCAGTATGAACTACCGCCGCCGGACGCAAACAAGAAAAGTCCGCTGTTTGCACCGAGCATGCCGAGCCCAAAATAAATGGAGCTTGCGATGAGCGCCAGAGGCAGCCCGAGCATGTAAGCGACAGCCATCGCAACTGGAAGAAGTGGTACATATGAGCTGAAGCGGACATCCGGCATCCGATCGCGAGTTGCCGGCAGCTTTTCGCGGATGCGCTCCTGCCATTTTGAAGGAAGCTGATTTACGAAATCCACCGCCGTGTTATGCACGTAGCGTTCGAGGTTACGAGAAGTCGGCGTGGGCAGCGACAGAGAAACAAATGAAGCAAAAAACAGCAATTCGCAAGAAAGCAATGTGACAACAAGTTGCCCCAAAAATGATCTTCTTTTCAAACTTCGCAGGTTCTTAGAAAATCCTGATTGCAAATTCATTCTCCTGAAGGCTCAGTGAGCTGCATAGCCCTGTGGCATGGATAAAGCGAAGTTCACGGTTACGCGGTTCTTTTTGCTTTCCCAAGCCGCTGTATTTTTCTTGACCAATTCCGCGAATTCTTCGGTGTTGATTTTATCCGTCCAGAGTACCAGTGCATCCTCCCCGTTGTCCTGATAATACTTTCGCCTTTTACCAAGACTGGTAAAACCGTACTTATAATACAGCTTTTGTGCCGCTTCGTTCGAGACCCGAACCTCAAGAGTCATGCGCTTTGCACCAACTTTAATGGACGAATGTATATCGTTTATGAGCATTAATTCGCCCAAGCCTAACCTTCTATAATCCGGGTTAACTGCAAGCGTGGTTATGTGCGCTTCATCATCTATAAGCCAGAATCCCGAATATGCTAGTACTAGCCCTGTCCCGGGTTCCACCGCGGCAAAGTAAGTGCCGCCGGGATGATTGAGTTCGTTGATAAAAGACTGAAGCGACCAGTGGTGACTGCCGAATGCAACAGGCTCGATCTCCATAACTTGATCGAGGTCTTCAATTTGCAGTTGTCTTATTTGCGCTTCCATTGCTTGCTTTTAGTGTTACGGAAGGACTCCGCAGATAAAGCGGGAGCACATTATCCCATGGATATGCCTTAGCTAGCGATTCTCGCTTAAGCTTCATTGAGCTTATTCTTTCGTTTGCGATGAGAGCTGCGTCCACTGCGAGATTCCCGCCTGCCGGAAATGGCAAAATCTGCTTATCCGAACCAGTGACGGACTGATCAAGCCCCGGTTCCAGAACTATCTTCGCAATTGAACTGCAAGCTTCCTGGCACTCTTCGGCACTGCCGCAGAAGGGCTCGAATATTTGCGGGCTGCTTTCTTTGCCGCTGAGATCGAGCTGGTATGCGCCGACGTAGAACTTGCCGGCGCCGGCATTCATAATTACGGCGGATGGTCGAGCCGAGCGCGAAGCGATGCATTCGAGCGTGTTAATGCCGACGACTCCGCAATCCAGCGCCTGTCCGATGCTTCTGGCGGTTATGACGGCGACGCGAACCCCGGTGAAGCTGCCGGGTCCTACTCCCACTGCGAGCAGATCGATATCCGACTTTTGCCAGCCCGTGGATTTGAGAGCCGCATCAATAGAGGGCAAAAGCACAGATGCAGCTTCTTGCCGATTTTTTTGCGCAGGCGGAATCACCTGCTCAAACAGAATCGTTTCATCCTGGGCTAGAGCGATCTGCACATCGGGACCGCTCGTGTCGAAAGATAAAATATGCATCAGCTAGGACTTGATTGATCCTTTTCGGCGGCCTGTAATTCTGCGTGAACTGAATCGTGACGACCGTTACCATTATTGGTTTCACTGACCGCTGGTTCAGCCGCACCCGTAGTGCGAGCGTTATTCACCGGCAACTTGTTCTCGCTCTCAGCAGATTCATTTGGTTCATCAGAATTTGCAGGAACTGCACTCTGTGTTGTCGCACTTGCAAGAAGATCCGTATCTTCTAACTTTGGCTCTCTGCGCACGGGAGCTCCGGCTGCATTGTCATCCTCATCATCGCTCTCATCATTGTTGATTACTTGAGCTTCAATAAATCCGCCCTCGGTAGGCATGTTCTCGATGTAGCGCTGAATCGCATCCGGATCTCCAGATTGGAGAATGGCCATTCCTTCTTCGCCAAGCATTGCTGCAAGCTCTGGCGGAATATCCATTTCCATCATTTCCATACCGGAGTGTGCTGGTGTCGGCTGCGCATGGAAGAAGAGCTGAATTGATTCCTGGCGGATTGAACTGAGCAATTGCTCGAACATTCCGAAGGCTTCCTTCTTGTACTCCTGAAGCGGATCTCTCTGACCATAACCGCGCAAGTGAATGCCTTCACGCACAAGGTCGATATTGTGCAGGTGATCGATCCATTTGCTGTCTATGGTGTGGAGCAGAATCTCTTTCTCCATGCCTCGGCAAACTTCAAGACCGAGGAATTGCTCTCTGGTGTCGTAAGCGAGTCTTGCACTTTCACGCAATTTTGCTTCGAGATCGATGAATGAAATTCCCTGCAATTCAGACAGTTGAATATCAGCAAACATCGGAATGTCATTTGTCAGCGACTTCATGAGCTCAGGCAGAGCCGTGTCTTCCCACGATTCTGGCGGGCTTTCCGGATCGATGTAGGAAGTGACGACGATTTGAATGTATTCGTCGAGCAGCTCCAGAACCGCGTCTTTCAATTCGCTTTGCTCGAGAATTCGGCGGCGCTCGCGATAAATCACTTCACGCTGAGTGTTCAACACGTCGTCATATTGCAGAACGTGTTTTCTCATGTCGAAGTGGTGCGCTTCTACTTTCTTTTGTGCGCCTTCGATAGACTTAGTCACCATGCCGGATTCAATCGGCATTTCTTCATCAGCCTGGATGAAATCCATGAGTCGAGCAATTTTCTCTCCACCGAAAATCTTCATCAGTGTATCTTCAAGGGAAAGGAAGAAGCGCGAGCTGCCCGGGTCTCCCTGACGGCCTGCACGACCTCTCAACTGATTGTCGATACGGCGTGCTTCGTGGCGCTCAGTACCGATAATGTGCAATCCGCCGAGCTGAACTACTTCATCGTGTTCTTTGTCAGTCTCTTCTTTGAATGGTTTCAATGTTTCTTTCAAGATCGCGTCGTATTCAGGATCGATTACTGGATCTTTTGGAACAATTCCTTCTTTTTTTAATTTCTCTTTTGCCAGATATTCTGGATTACCACCCAGAAGAATGTCCGTACCACGACCTGCCATGTTTGTGGCAATAGTGACAGCGCCTTTTCGCCCAGCCTGAGCGACAATCATAGCTTCTTTCTCGTGGTGCTTCGCGTTCAATACTTCATGTGGAACACCTTTTCTTATAGATGCCACCACTTTCGCTGTTTTCAGCATCGAGTAGAGATAGTCGGCAAGATCGCCCATTTTGGGATACTCTTCTTCGAATGCCTGGCAAGCCTTTTCCAGCTTCGCCGGGTCAATCAAACCGGGACGTTCGAAGATTTTCTTCAATTGAGCTATGGATGCGCCTTCAAGATTTTTATGGCGAATCTCGTCAATGATTTTCTTGATCTTCCTGTTGAGGTATTCACCCATACGTTGCGGAGTGCCCATCAATTCGGCAACAAGCTCTGATTTCTCAATACTTGTTGTACCGACAAGAACCGGACGCCCGAGTTCGTGCATTTGCACAATCTCTTCAACTACTGAGTAATACTTTTGCTTCTCCGTCTTGTAAATAACGTCGGAAAGATCTTCTCTGACCGATTTCTTGTTGGTTGGAATGGACACCACTTCCAGGTTGTAGATTTTCTGGAACTCAGCCGCTTCGGTCATTGCAGTACCGGTCATACCAGCGAGTTTCGGATATAAACGGAAGAGGTTTTGATAAGTGATTGAAGCGTAGGTCATCGTTTCTTCTTGAATCGGCACATTTTCTTTCGCTTCAATAGCCTGGTGCAAGCCGTCGCTCCAGCGGCGACCCACCATCATACGACCGGTGAATTCATCAACGATAACGGCTTCTGGTTTGCCTTCTTCGTTTGGATGGATGACGTAATCGGTATCGCGCTTGTACAGTTCCTTCGCCCGAAGGGCCTGGCAAACGTGGTGAGCCAGGTTCCAGCGTACGTCGTAAAGATCTGGCACGCTGAGAATCTTCTCTACGTTTGTGTGCCCACGTTCTGTAAGTAGAACGTTGCGCTGTTTTTCGTCAACCCAGTAGTCGCAATCTTCATCATCTTTGTCTTTGCCGCGTTGCAGCATTGGAGCAACCTGCGCCATTGTCTTGTAGATTTCTACATAAGACTCTGTAGGGAAGCCGGAAATGATAAGCGGTGTTCTGGCTTCGTCAATGAGAATGTTGTCGACTTCGTCAACGATAGCCATGTAATAATCGCGTTGTGCAAGTGCGTCCAGGCTCTTCTTCATGTTGTCGCGCAGGTAGTCGAAACCGAATTCATGGTTGGTACCATATGTAATATCAGCCCGGTAAGCTGCATGTTTTTCGTCATCAGGTTGATGGGAATAAACCAAGCCAGTGGTCAATCCCAGGAATTTGTAGAGACGTCCCATCCATTCAGAGTCACGGCGAGCCAGGTAATCGTTGACTGTGACCACGTGCACGCCGCGCCCGGTTAAGCCGTTCAAATAAGCCGGCAAAGTGGCGACGAGTGTTTTACCTTCACCAGTTCGCATTTCTGCAATTTTGTTGTAGTGCAACGCTGCACCGCCGATGAACTGCACATCGAAGTGACGCATACCGAGAATGCGCCCGCCTGCCTCGCGGCATACAGCGAAAGCTTCCGGAAGGATGTCATCGAGAACGCCGGCAAGAATGCGATCATGAGAGCGGCGGAATTGCCCCGGCATTTTTGGTGCGTCTGGCGGGAGTAATTCCGTGTTTGGGTGACCTTTCAGCGCATTGTCTATTCTGTTGCGAAACTCGGCTGTTTTGGCTCTGAGTTCGTCATCGGAGAGTTTTGCTGTTTGATCTGTAAAAGAATTGGCTGCCACCATCTTCTCTTGCAGCATCTTAAGCTTTTTTTCATTGGTATCGCCAAACAACCCTTTGAACCATTGTCTGGCTTTGTCCTCGAAATCCATTTCCTGAAACTCTCCTGTATTTGGCAGCTCTTGCCGCCCTGTAGCACAACGGGACTCTAGCCCTAAATTCTAGCACGCCACATGTTGACATCCGAGTCTCGTCAGCTTCTCTTCAGAGTCCTGCCAATCTAAAAGCTTACTGCCATATGGGTTTATTTGCGTTAGCGATCGCCAAGAAATGCCGTTCTACGCAATTGATTGAAACGAAGTCTTGTAAATTGCTTTAATTGTGAACCTTTGTTGAAGGTTCAGCTGTCGCAAATTCTAAGCTTTTCTGCTTTTAGGCAGCTTTCATTGTAAACTTGGCAAGAGGTTTGCAATGACATGAGTTCACAAGAAAAGATTGCCCTGTCCGGTTTGAATCTTGCTGAGATTACTGCGTTCGTCAAAGAACTCGGTCTTCCTGCGTTTAGAGCGAAGCAAATTCACAGCTGGATTTATAGCAAATATGCTGATTCGTTTGATGAAATGACGGATCTTTCCAAAGAATTGCGCGACAAGATAGCCGAAAAAGCCTGTATTTCTAATCTGAAGCTGGCTCATCTTGAAGTCAGCAGGGACGGCACGCGCAAATATCTTTTTCAATTGCCCGACGGCAAAATGGTTGAGTCAGTCTTGATGACTTTTGAAGATCGCAGCAGTTTGTCTGCTTGTGTTTCGAGCCAGGTTGGATGCGCAGTTGGCTGTACATTTTGCGCTACGGGCTATCTCGGCTTCATTCGCAATTTGAGTTCTCAGGAAATCGTTGACCAGATCATGTCGATACAGCGTGAATCTGGCAAGCGTATTTCCAATATCGTGTACATGGGGCAGGGTGAGCCGCTTCTGAACACGGAAGAGGTTGTGAAATCTCTGCACACGGTTATTGATTCCGTAGGCATCGGGCAGAGGCATATTACCGTTTCTACCTCTGGTATTATCCCCGGTATCAAGCGCCTGGCAGAGGAAGACCTTCAAATTACTCTGGCGCTCTCGTTGCATGCGCCCGACACCATGACTCGAGATGAGATCGTACCTATCAATAAGAAGTTCGGAATTGATGAACTTATGGCAGCCCTGCATGCGTATTACGATCAAACCGGCCGCCGCATAACCATCGAGTATGTGCTTTT
This sequence comes from Obscuribacteraceae bacterium (SeqCode), assembly GCA_044358055.1. Taxonomy (GTDB): domain Bacteria; phylum Cyanobacteriota; class Vampirovibrionia; order Obscuribacterales; family Obscuribacteraceae; genus JAIEPM01. The sequence goes on along the minus strand of JBIKOL010000148.1, from coordinate 2,221 downwards.
AGCTGATCTTACCGATTCTCCGGAGCAAGCACAGTTGCTTGCGGAGCTGGTAAGAGAACTCCACTGCAATATCAACTTGATTCCCTACAACCCAACCAAAGCAGAAGATGGCGCTGTTTTATATGAGCGCCCGAGCATGGAATCACAGTTGCGCTTCAAAAAGATCGCTGAGTCCAGCGGAAAAACAGTTACAATTCGCCTCGAGCGCGGAACTGATATCAATGCAGCCTGCGGCCAATTGCACAATGCCTTCGCGGAAAACAGCCGGGGTTGATCCCGGCGTTCCATAATATTGCCCCTCCCATTTGCTTGCCAGGAGATAGTATTTGGTGCCGATAACGAAACTGTGGCTATGACAAAATTAGAGAATGAACTTATTGAGGAGCCATACTCAGCAGGAAGCGACTAAAGAGTCCGAGCTTACTTTTGAGCTGAACTTGCAGCGCCTTGATTCAATATAGTGTCATCTGTAGAAATTGAGTCCAGATATGCCTTAGCCTTTGTGTTCCGTTTGGAAAGCTGCTGCAAAAAACTAATTGCCTGTTCGTTTGCCGGTGAAATACGCAGTGCTTTTTTGATGCATTCAAGCGCCTGTTCATCTTGCTTTTGATAAAGAGATCTACTTATGCGACCACATAAATTGAAGACATGTGGAGCTGCAAGCAGCAAGGCTTTGTTCTCACAGTATCTCGCTTGTTTGTCTTTGCCTTCCATCATATAAATTTCGCCAAGCAATTGCCAGTTAAGATAGCCTTTGGGAGCAATTCTCAATAAGTTAATTGCAGTGTTTTCAGCCTGGTCCAGCTTTCTGGATTCCTTGTAAGCATCAGCCAGAACAAAGAGGAGGTCCGGTTTTGCTTTTATAAACTTCGTGTCACTAGTGCACTTGCCCAATAACTCAATGACCTTTTCAGGATCAACTTCTTTTGCTGGTATCGAGAATGCATCATCGGTCAACGCGTTGGAATAGGTAGACGCCAGGTAAAAGCGGAAATTCGAATCCTCTGGATTGAGCCTCAGCGCTTGCTCGAATAATTTTCGTGCCTGAACAAAATCTCCCCGCCTTAGAGATATGATTCCCTTGAGACCGACGAAGCGAGAATCATCAGGAAATTGCTTGTCGCCCTGGTCAAGTGTCTTGCCTGCATCTGCAAATGCGCGATTTGAAATTTGCAGCTGAGCGATAAAGGCGAGTGCATCTGGATTGGGGGCAACCTTCATGGACTCAGAGGCCCAGGCAAGGGCACGAGCTGGAGAATAGCGCAATGTAGCTTCGGCAACCTTGACCATCTCCTTTGCTTTCTCTTTATCGCTTAATTTGCCCCAATCAATAAAATTCCAGGTGCCGTTGCTATTAAGATTTAGCCACTTTAAGTTTGCTTCGTGGAAAAGCATATTCTCATAGGTTTTTGCCACTTCATATTCCAGATAATTGTGGTCGTCTGAATTTGGCTGCTTGTCTTTTGTGATGGCATCCACACCCGAAGGACAGACCATTATTTTCGCGATGAAGTCTTCTGCTGATTGAAGATGAAATTTTGCCAGCGCTGCTTTTAGTTCCGGAATGGCCAGCTGCTGTTTTAATTCTTCGTAGTTGATTTTTAATGGCGTGCTGGACGCAATAGCGTTAATGTCCGTACCAGTGTCAAAAATATATACGTAAGGAAATGACTTGTGCAGAGCTGAAAACACCTGAGCGAGGTTCCTGTCCTTTATTTCATTGGTTTGGCTCCACATTGTAAAAATACCGCCATCTTTAAGACTGTCGCGGCAAATTTTGAAGTATTCCGCGGTGAAAAGATTGCAAACTCCGGCTTGCCATGGATTCGAAGGCTCTGAAATTATCACATCGAATTTTTGTTTTGTTCCCAGCAGGAAATTTCTTCCATCTGATGGTTCGATGCTTGTACGTTTGTCTTCTTCGGCCTTGAAGTTTGCATGATGGAAATACTTCGATGCTTCAATAACTACTGGCTCAATTTCGGCGCATATCATGCTCTCGATCGGAAAGCGCAAAGCGTAACCGGCAGTGACACCACTGCCCCAGCCAACGATACAGACATTTTTGGCTTTTGGTTTGAGCAATAGTGGATATGCCGCTAGCATAGCCTGGTTTTCCATGTCGATGTGGTCCGAAGCATCCACATGTCCATTTGTATAAATACTGTGTTGCTGATTATTGGCAGTAGCAACAATTGCTACATTTGAAGATTTTCCTTCC
>JBIKOL010000099.1:0-32575 GCA_044358055.1 Obscuribacteraceae bacterium (SeqCode) | reverse complement strand
AAACAAGAGGTCGCCGACAACCTTATCTTTCCATTGAGAATAGGACATATCCTCGTCAGCGGCAGTGCTGGTTCTTCTTCCGGTCTGAGCTTGGACTATTACTCTATAATCCCAAATCTGTGGAGGAGCCTTGCAAACAAGCACAATAATGAGAAGGGTCAAAACTGAATAAACTATCTTGAGACTGGGTTTGATCTGTGTTGCAAATGCGAGCAACAGTACTATTCCGAGAATCAGGTTGGCCAGTGAGGCGAATATGAGAGCCTGTTCGGATCCCAGATTAGGAATAATCAGGAATCCAGCTAGAAAAGCACCAATTATAGCTCCAACCGTATTCACAGAATAGAGCTGTCCAATTGATTTGCCAAGGCGTTCAAGATCGACTGCGCATATTTTTACGACGAGAGGAAATATGAAACCGAGGCAAAGTGAGATTGGCATGATGATGCCTGCGGCAGCAAGAAAACGAAACAACATGCTTAACTCAGGGATTTTGCCGTAATGCAGTCCTGCAAGCACGTTTACATATGGTAAGAAATTGAACAAATAAATCGAAATAATTCCGCTAAAACAAAGAACGATTTCGACTATCGCAAACCAGATTATAGGGGAGGAAATTCTGTCGACTAAGCGGGAGCATATTAAACTGCCTAGAAAGATGCCCAGAAGGAAGGTAGAAAGCATGATTGTGAAAGCATAGGTCGTGGAGCCAATCACCATTAAAAGTGTTCTTGTCCAGGCAACTTCGTAAAGCATTGCTACTGCCCCTGAAACGGCGAAGCTAAGCATAACGGCTAAGACAAGAGCCGGGAGCTTTCCCGGAGGCGCGTCTGCCGCCGCATTCGTGCTGCTCTCGAGTTTCGAAACGTCTTTCTTTTCTTCATTTTCAAATGAATCAATATTCCCTTCGTCCCGGAAGGTACTAGTTCTCGAAAGTGACACTACCAGCAGTGCTAGAACTATGTTAGTGAATGCTGCAATGAATGTTGTAGCGCTTATTCCGAATGTGGGTATTAGAAAGAATCCTGCCGCGATTGAGCCAATTACGGCACCGAGTGTATTCATGGAATACAGGCTGCCTACGCGGTTGCCGACTTCACTGAGTTTTCGTGTGACAAACCTGGACAGCAGAGGAAGGGTAGCCCCCATTGCGGCGGTCGGAGGCAGCAGTATGACTGCTGCTACCAGAAAACGAAGCATGCCGAATAGCAAGGGTTGCATGTGGAGAGGTTCAAAAAAACTTTTATATACCGGTATGGCTGCCGCAAATAGTAGAGGAGCAAGCAAGGCCCAGGCGCCGATAAATCCTTCCAAGATTCCATAAAGTAAAAATGGGCGCTTAGTCTTGTCCGCGATGCGCCCGGCGATGTAAGACCCTAATGCAAGTCCCGCCATGAAAACTGCCAGAACAGTTGAGCTGGCCAGAGTCGTTGAGCCAAAAACGAAAACCAGCAATCGTGTCCAGATTACCTGATAAATGAGACTGCTCAAGCCCGAAAGAATAAACAGGAGATTGACAATCAAGAAATTTGCTTGAAGTATTTTCTTGCAGCCATCAGATTTCAAATTTGATGAATTGTCAGTTTCCATCTCTCCAGCCTTTCAGTAAAGAACAAACAATCTTAGCGCAAGCTGCAAAGATTTGCTCGATATCGAGGTTTTCAGGAATTGTCAGCTTCAGCAGGGTTCTGGTTTGCTTCAATTTCTTCCTTAGGTAGAAGAGGTAGATCGAGAGTTTTCAATCCCTGCTCTGCTGCGTCTTTATAGTTTTTCGGCAGTTTGGGGCTGTAATATATTTTGGACCACAAATATTGTGCTTTGATTCGAGCATTCGTTCGAACAGCTGGACTGGAGCCATAAATTGCTGCATCTGTCCAAGATTGAGCATCCTTCTTTATATCTAGTGCTCCTTCTGCCATAATTTCCGCCATTCTGCTCAGAAATGCTGGTGCATTTTTCATTTTGGAAGCCAATCTGTAATAACGTGATGCTTCCACGGGATCTTTTGCATAGAGATATTGGTTGAATGCCGCTATATATGGAAGATCCCAGCTATCAGGATTGTTTTCAATCCCTTTGTCAAGGATGTCCTTGGCTTGTTTAAGCCTTTTTGCTCGTGACTCCGGCGTTGGTGATGTAACCTTGCTGCCTGCCAGGTCGCCTGCTATGACAAAAGAAACATACCAGTATGCTCTGGTGAACTGAGGATCTAGAGTAACAATCAGATTCAGATAATCAGGTGCGTGGGCATAGAGATCTTGGATACCGCTGCGTCTGTCTCCATAGTATTGCAGGAAAACAAGCCAGTAAAAGTCGGCCAGCAGGCGATCGTAGCCAAGTGCGCATGCCTTTGCCTGTTCTGGTGGCACAATCAAGCCCGCTGAAAATCGCCCCTCGGTTGAGTCGTTTATAAATTTCATATGGCAAACTTCTGCAATGAGTGCAAAAGCAGCAAGAATGATCCATGCCTTCATTTTCGGCTTTCAAATGGTAGACGAGTAAATGATAACCGAATTTCAGGCTTACTGATTTGACAAAATCAAACAGTTACCTGTCACGCCAGAGACATAATTGCCATCAGGGTCTGAGCCGCTTACCGCATAGCTGTTTCCCGCATCTGCCTGACAGTATGCTGGATCTCCGGTGGCTGCCTTACCTTTTGAGCTAGCTAAGGTCGTTTTTTGGTTCTGTATTGCTGTACCTGTTGCCAGTCCGGCATCATTTAATGCGGCTGGCACAGTTCCGGTTATCGGGTTTGTCGGCATAGTGCCAGGCTTGCCAGTCAGATTTATACTGCCACCGGGCAGATAATTTGGCCAGGTGCCCGCAAGAGTTGAATAAGCGCCACCTGAATCTGTTGCATAACTTTCCGCTGCAATCTGGATTGTGCGCATATTTCCTTTTATAGATGCCGTTCTCGCTTTCTTCTGTGCGCCAACGAAGTTAGGCAAAGCGATAGCAGCGAGCACGCCAATAATGACGACTACGACGAGAAGTTCAACCAGTGTAAAACCATATTTGCTCTTTGTGTTTCTCACATTGTGTTTCCTCCATCCCTCTGCCCTAATAAATAGAAGGTAGGTGGTGCGGACTTTATTTCCACATTTCCAATCGAGAAAAATGGCTGCTTACGCAGGAGCACTTCTCTCCTTAGAAATTATTGGTTGGACAAGATCAAGCATCTGCCTCCTGTTCCCGAAACGTAGTTACCATCTGGATCTGAGCCGCTTACTGCGTAGCTGTTACCAGCATCTGCCACACAGTATGCCGGGTCACCGGCAGCAGCCTTGCCGCCAGCACCTGCAGCAGCGGTGGTCTTCTGGTTCTGAATTGCAGTCGATGTTGCAAGACCCGCGTCGTTCAGTGCTGCGGGAGCTTTCCCCGTAACAGGGTTTACCGGGAAGTTGCCCGGTTTGCCAGTCAATTGGTTGCTACCGCCAGGGAGGTAGTTGACCCATGTCCCTGCATTGGGTGAGTACGAACCGCCTGAGTCGGTGGCGTAGCTCTCGCTGGCAATCTGAATTGTGCGCATGTTTCCCTTAACGGACGCCGTTTTCGCTTTCTTTTGAGCACCGATGAAATTCGGTAAAGCAATAGCAGCCAAAATTCCTATAATCACTACTACTACAAGGAGCTCCACCAGAGTGAACCCTGTCTCTTTCCTCGAGCTATGCACTAGATCATTTCCCCCCGCATTATCACTTAGCCAATCGACGACGTCACCGCGCCAAAGACTAATGCCACCTTTAAAGGTGGCATCCAATTAAATTGCCCCCCGGCAAATTAATATCAAGGTGCCTTGTCGGCCGTTTAGAGAGTGCCACCATGTCTGATGGCACCCTCTAACAATTGATTACTGGTTAGACAGGATCAAGCAGAAACCGCCTGTCCCTGAGATGTAGTTACCATCTGGGTCAGAGCCGCTAACAGCATAGCTGTTTCCAGCGTCCGCTACGCAGTATGCTGGGTCACCTGCAGCAGCTTTTCCACCTGCACCAGAAGCAGGAGTTGTTTTCTGGTTTTGAATTGCAGTTGTGGTTGCAAGACCTGCGTCGTTAAGTGCCGCAGGAGCTTTTCCTGTTACAGGATTTGTTGGAAAGTTGCCCGGTTTACCAGTCAACTGGTTGCTGCCGCCAGGAAGGTAGTTAACCCATGTTCCTGCGTTGGGAGAGTAAGAACCGCCTGAGTCAGTAGCATAAGACTCAGACGCAATTTGAATAGTACGCATATTGCCTTTTACCGAGGCTGTTTTGGCCTTCTTCTGCGCGCCAATGAAGTTTGGTAGCGCGATAGCCGCAAGAATACCGATGATTACAACAACCACCAGAAGTTCAACGAGGGTAAACCCTTTGATATTTTTTGATTTGAGCATTTCTTTCTCCGCCATCCTTCAACTCTTGACTCTTTGATCGCGCAGCCCTTTTTCATCGGATGATGCTTTCTGAACTTGCATGCGACTCCTATATAAGGAGGTTGCCCAACTAAAATCGGTGGGTAACAGCATTAGCATTAAACAAAGTTAAGGCTTTCAAAAAAAATGGAGCTGCCTTGTCTGGCAGCTCGCTCTTCAATATATACGATTAGCTTTGGCCGGCTGCCAACAATTAGCATTCGCTGCCAACCGGAGCTTTACTGGTTGGACAGTACAAGACAAAAGCCCCCCACTCCGGAGACGTAAAAACCGTCAGGATCAGACCCGGATACGGCATAGCTATTGCCAGCGTCTGCCTGGCAATAGGCCGGGTCACCGGCAGCAGCTTTTCCGCCGGCACCTGAAGCAGGACTTGTCTTCTGATTTTGTATGGCTGTTGTCGTGGCGAGCCCCGCGTCATTCAATGCTGCAGGGGCAGAGCCAGTGACTGGGTTGATCGGCATGTTACCCTTGCTGCCTGTTAATGCATTGCTGCCGCCTGGCAGGTAGTTTACCCATGTGCCGGCGAGGTTTGAATATGCTCCGCCAGTATCTGTCGCGTAAGATTCAGAAGCAATTTGAATCGTACGCATATTGCCTTTCACTGAGGCTGTTTTGGCCTTCTTTTGAGCACCGATGAAATTTGGCAATGCAATAGCAGCTAAGATGCCAATTATCACAACTACCACTAAGAGCTCAACCAAAGTAAATCCACCATCATTCTTTCTACTTTTATTCATACAAGCATTCTCCGCGGTTCAAGCATTTTGGACAACGCTCGTTTCACGAGCTTCAAAGCATGTCAGCCCGTAAACAAGATCGCTGCGAAATTAGATCGAGCTCAGTACAGATTGGAAATCAGTTCGAGCGGGAGCACATTAATATTGTCGGGAAAGTCTGGTAAACATGTCTGTTGGAAGCAATTGGATTTCAAGCAAAAAAGCACAGATATGCTGCAGGCAGCATCTGTGCTTTTCGTAATCCATTCGTGAGCTTTGCCGGGGGGCATTTGCTAACTTAAACTCGGGGAGTTTGTTAGGATTCTATATTCCAGAATAGCGCTCGTCTGTGATGAGAATGTGATCAAAACTGTACTCCCTTGACAAGTTTGACAAAATTTAAGAATGCCAAAAAAAGGGACCAGAAATGGTCCCTTTTTCTTAGGCTTAGCCTGAACATTTTTAGACGTTGGCGGTCTGATGGTGGTGGTGATGATTGTGTACTCGGCGAGGACGTCTCAAGTGATCCATGAAGCGTTTATGAGCCAACCCATCTATAGCAGCTTGCGATGTCTTTTCTGGAACAGAGAGAACGAATTCGCCTTCGTTTTCTGCTTTAGGTTGGGAATTGTAGCGTCCAACCAGGTATAAATAACCACCGCGTGTTGCATATAGATAATGGATCATAGTTGTCACCTTTTAGTCTGTACCGCCGCCGCTTGTGCCAAAAGCTATGTTAAACATAAGCCCGAAGCAAATTCTGACATCCAATTGTAATAATTCCTACAGCTTTGTGCGCGTTTCCTGTTAATTTCGTTTACACAATGTGATCTTTCCACTCAAGCTGGCGATCGAATGCGCAGCTTTCTGCTATGCCAAGCCGCATAGGAAGCTCATCCTGGAGAAAACTGTTTTTGCAGTTTTAGCTCTCTATCATCTGAAGCAATGTTCAGAAAAGTCCTGGCTTCTTTCGCTGGCTTTGTGTGTCAAGTTCAGTTTCTCCGGCGGGTGTAATTGCTGCGATTATCCTGCGAGCTTGTCTCCACCAGTGGTGTCAGATCGTCGCCTGCCACCAGAGTAATTGAACTCTGAATATCGCCTATAGATGCGTTGATTATCTCACCGCGATTTTGCAAATCTGCTTTCAAAAGAGCTGCTTCTTGCGGATTGTGCTTCTCTGCGATGATCTTACTCACGCTCTGAGGGCTGGAAAATATTTCCGATCTCCCACTTATTGCCACCACCGAGTAGCCAAGCGTGCTGAGATAACGTGAGAGCTTTCGCCCAAGCCCTTGATTGGCACTGGCGTTTTCGATTGTAATTCGCATCTCGCTTCGCAGCCCGGCTGCTAGCTGTCTGCCCAGCATGGAGGAGACAACTTTATTCAGCTCATCGCTATCTACTGCCCAGTCGCCGCTGCCTGAAAAATTGCCTGGAAGCATAACCATATGCTGATTTGGCTTTGCTACCCCACGCACAAATGTAAGCACCTGCATTATCTGTGCTGCGCTCATATCTGTTTTCACGTGCTTTTGAGCGATATTTAGAAGTTCTGGCACTTTTGCCCATGATGACGGGCTCAAGGCTTTGTCCATTACGGCCTGAATAAACAGTTCTTGCCGCTTGACCCTGCCTATGTCGCCCAGAGCATCGTGTCTGAAGCGCACAAATCCCATCGCCTCCGTACCATTCATAGTGTAAGGACCTGGCTCTAGATCTATATTTAGCTTGGCTGAACGATCGCGATATTTCATTTTCTTGGGAATATTTACGGTGATGCCGCCTAGTGCATCAACTAATTCCACAAGACCATGCACATTCAACACCACAAAATGATCGCAATGGATTCCAGTGAGCCCTTCTACCGTCCGCATGGCAAGCTGCTCTCCACCAAGAGCATTTGCGCCATTGATTTTCTGGCGGCCATAACCTGGAATCTCACAATTGGTATCACGCGGTATTGACAGAACAGAGAAAGAATTTCGCATTGGGTCGAAAAGCGAAAGCATTATTGTGTCTGAGCGCCCCTGAAAAGATGTCGGGTCAGCTTTTATATGACGCCTGTCACCTGAATAGACCACATCAACACCCAGCAAAAGTACTGTACACTGGCGTTGCAGACCCCCAAGACGAAAAGCGGGTGGAATAAGCTGAGGGCGGTAAAGAAGTGTAATAATGTAACCTATGGCGATGCCGAGGAGGGCGCAGCCTATGAACATAAACAACCATTTTGTTTGAGAATTCAATCTTCTAACTCAGCAGGCTCTGGCATATTATAAGCTGTATACCGTCTACGTCGCCCATCACATTCCTGAAAGCCCTGAGGACACAAGCACATGCGACTGCTCACTATTAACTTCGGGGGACTCGGCGATGAGGTTCTCTTTTTGCCTACTTTAAAAAGCATAAAGTCTGCACACCCGGATTGGGAGCTGACTTTGCTCACCGAACCACGTTCAAGAGCAATCAAAGAACTGAGCAAGCTCATCGATAAAAATATTGTATTTGACATCAAGAAGACGCCCTTGTTGCCCGGCGATATTTTCGCCTTGATCAAGTTACTGCGCGAAGGCAAATACGATATTGTTTTGTCCTCCGGTTCCTCCGCGAAAGTAGCAATTCTGCTGGCTCTATCAGGCATCCCTTGCAAGGTCGGTTATGATTCTGGCGCCTTGTCGAGATTCTTGCTAAGCAAAGCAGTCCCCTTGAATAAACAACAATATGCTGCGTATATGTATCACGATCTGGTCAAAGGCTTAGACATAGAAGCGATACCAGCGGCACCTCAGATCGATCTTGATGCAAGTGCGTTCTCTTCAATGACAAATTTTTTGCGGCAGGTACGCGCTAAGACGAACACTGAAAATCGCAGGTATCTGGTGCTTGTTCATCCGGGGACAAGCCGGCTGGCAATACAAAAGGGAATCATTAAGACATGGTCAAGCAAGAACTGGAGTGAGCTTATTAAGAGATTTCTTTCCATGGATTGTGAAGTTCTCCTTTGTGGTGGACCAGACGACGATGCCACTGTAGCTAGTATCATTGAGCAGCTGGGCTCGTTGTCGGACAATGCAAGCGGTCTTTTCGTGAACGCCTATGGCAAGACTAAATCTATTACAGAGCTTGCTGCGTTGATGGAACTTTCCGATCTTGTCGTATGTGTAGATTCCGCGCCCATGCATATCGCTGCTGCACTGCAAAAACGGCTCATTGCTTTGTTCGGACCTACAGATCCCAAGAAATTGCTGCTGGAAAGCGATCGGGTCGTCGCTATCACTGGCGCTGAAGCATCTTCAGAATCTACGTCTGCGACTGAGCCTTGCGTGCAGATTCCGCTAGATATTGTTTACCAGACTGCAATGGATCAATTGAGCCGAGCTTCAGTCCAAGAAAGCTCTCTGGAATTCCATCGGCACTGATATGTTCGCCGTTCTCGCCAAGAACGGAAAGCAAGGCATCGACCATCTGCGGATCAAACTGCCGTCCGCAAAATTTGCGAAGCTCTGCGCTAGCTCTGCTATAGCCGATAGAATTTCTATAGGGCCGATCGCTTGTCATGGCGTCATAGGCATCAGCGACCAGCACAATTCTTGCACCCAACGGAATCGCATCTCCTGCAAGACCATCAGGATAACCGCTACCATCAAGATGTTCATGGTGGTGCTTGACCCAGTGCCGGACTCTTTCGAATTGCTCGATTTCTTGAATCATCTCTGCACTTTTTAGCGGATGAATAGACATAATTTTCTGTTCTTCTTCGTTCAGACGGCCGGGTTTCCACAATATAGATTCTGGCACTCCGATTTTGCCGATATCGTGAAGGATGCCTGTGAGTTCGAGATCTTTCAACTCGTCATTGGAAAGTCGCAGCTGTCTGCCTATGCAGACTGCATAGCGGCTCACTCTCAAACTGTGCCCAGAAGTGTAATCGCATTTTGCATCCAGAGCATTGGCAAGTGAGACAATGGTTCCAACGGAAAAATTTTCCAGCTGGCTGAGAGCTGTTTTTAGCTCGACAATAAGGCGATCGTTTGCTTGCTTCAATTCAAGCGATTCGATTGCACGTCTTACCGTAAGTTTTAGATCTTCACTGTCCCATGGTTTTTGCACGTACTTATAAATTTGTCCTGAATTGATCGCATCGATTAGCGCCTCGATATCAGTGTATCCAGTAAGGAGAATTCTCAGAGCCTGCGGTTGGAGCTGTACCGCTTCTTGTAGAACCTGCACGCCGGTCATGCCCGGCATGCGCTGATCAGTAATTATTAGGCTAACTTGCTCGTTTTGAAGAATGGAGATTCCTTCGCTTCCGCTTTCGGCAAGCAAAGTATCATATTCATTTCCCAGCACGCGGCGCAAAAGCCTGAGATTGGCTGGTTCATCGTCTATAAGCAATATTTTGTGGCGGGGACAATCCATTTGCTTGCAAGTCTCTCATGAAGGAGGAGCTGGGCGGGCCGTTTACATTTAGTTCTCGATTGCCTGCCCCTCGTGTAGTTCGCCAGGAAGAGCTTTGAGGGGCAGTCTGACCATGAAGCGCGTGCCTTTGCCAGCTTCCGTTTCGAACCAGATTCGGCCGCCGTGCCTTTCCACAATCGAGTGTGAAATGGAAAGTCCCAGACCGGTGCCTTGCCCGACAGGTTTGCTAGTGAAGAACGGTTCGAAAATTTTACTCTGATCTGCACTTTTTATGCCAGACCCATTGTCTTCAATAGTGACAAGAAAATTTTCGCCCTCTTGCCTTGTACTTATCACTACACGCGCATCTTCTTTGCCGGAAACTGCATGGGCCGCATTCGAAAGCAGATTCATCCAGACTTGATTCAATTTTCCTGGATAGCAAAGCACCGGCGGCAAGCCACAGAAGCTCAACTCAACCGGGATTTTATCTCTTCCAAAGAATTGACCGAGAATTTTCAAAGTCGACTCAATGCCGTCTTCAACAGAAGCTTCCTTTAACTCAGCTTCATCCAACCGGCTGAAACTTCTTAAGTCTCTAATTATTTGTCTCATCCGATCGATTCCCTCGACGAGGTCAGCAATTATGTTGTCGAGATCCGTTACGACAAATTCGTAGTTGATTTTTCGCTTGGCTTCTTCGGCGACCTTTTTGTGCTCATCCGGCAAACTGTCAAAGCAAGCAATCAAGTTTTTCATCTCCGTCACATATTCTTTGAGATACGGCAAATTTCCGTGCACAAAATTAATGGGATTGTTCAGTTCATGGGCGATACCTGCCACTATTCTGCCCAGCGATGCCATCTTCTCGTGATGAATTAGTTGCGATTGCATCTGTCTGAGTTCTAGATTGCTGGCATCCAATCTCTCGTTTTTTTGAAGCAGATCGGCATTGGTCTGCGACAGCTTGCTCAGCAGCTCAGCATGTTCTAGTGCAATGGCGACCTGTCCTGCAACTGAGTCGATCAACTCGAGTTCTGAATCCTGCCATTCTTTCTTATAGTCGCTGATCAAAATGCTGATTAAGCCTTTGAGCTCATTGCCATACATAATCGGTCGAACGAGAATTTTTGTCAGACCCATTTCCTTAAGAGTTGAACTTATTTCTCGAAGATCATCGTTATCCAAAAATGGAGCCCGGCTGATCAGTATTTTGTTTTCTGGTCCATCCTCTGCTTTTCGGTTCCAAGAGTGTTCCAGAAAATGCTTTATTAATGTTGGCGGTACCGACGTGAACCTGCTTGTCTCAGCTCTGACGCCAGAATCGGTGATTAATTTGGAATCCCAGATTCGTTCTTCTGATGCTGCTTCTCCTTTACTCAGGAGCAAACAATGAGCTCCGTCAAGAGCTTCGCTAAGTCTGCTGCAAGTAGTGCTGAGTATTGTTTCAATTTCAAGCGTTCTTCTCAGAGCAAGGCTGATGGAGCCGCTGAGCTGTTCTTTCTTGGATTGTATCTTTAGTTCTTCAAGCAACTCCGTGTTTGCATCGAGCTGTTCGGCAAGACGTAAATTGCTCTCCTGGGCCACTCGCGACATGCGGTGGCAGAATGCTGCCCAGATCATGGAGACGATGAACAAAGTTGCGCTTCTGGAGGCAGCCTGAGCCCACAACTTCTGCGCATAAGCTGCTGCAAGTCCGGAGCTCCCGGCTCCGCCGCTTAAATATGGTATGAAGCCTGCATTTTCCAGAACCACTGTGCTCAAGTATGCAGCAGATGACGCGAGGGCTGTTAGAAATATTCCGCTGCGATCAAATACGTTACTTGCCAGAAGAATCGGAAGTAAATAAAGAAAGAAGAGATCTGACTCAATTCCCCGAGTCGCATGCACCGCATAGCTAAGTGCCGCAATATCCACACACAACAAAACGGCGTTGAAAAAATTTGCTTTCGCGCTGGAAAAATTATGCGCTTCTGAGAAAAATGCCAGTCCAATTGCATTGGCTGCGAGTACGGAAAATCCTGCTGCAAGCAGAATCACCGGATCAATGTCTTGCGTGCCTGAATGCTGCAGAAAAAGCGAAAAAATGAGCACAACCAGCGAAAATGCCAGCCTGAAATATGTCAGATGTCTCGACTTTACGACAAGATCCTGAAGCTTTTGAGATCTGGCGGGCACAGACTAAATGTACTCCGCGGCTTTTCTGTAAACTTCTGCAGCTTCCTGGTAGCGACCGAGAATTTTCAGCGTCGCACCCCATGCCTCATATGTATCAGCATCGAACGGATCTATTTCATTTGCTTTTTCGAATTTCTCTAAGGCTAACTCATGCAAACCGAGCAGTCCCAGTGTTTTTCCCCAGCCGTAATAAAGTACGACATCGCCTTCATACAGCTGCGATGCAACGCGGAACTTTTCATCAGCATCAAGAAGAAGTCCCTGCGAGAGATAAAGCTGACCTTGCATGACGAAAGCTGCACCGCAATTTGGATCAACTACGCTAAGCGAATTCAGTACTTCCATCGCTTCTTCCGTTTTTCCCTGACCTTTGTAAGCACGCGCCAGTGAAAGATAAGACTCCGTATCAGTTGGGAGAAGTTCTAGCAACTTCCTTGTTTTGTTTTGGACCAGTTCGAATTGAGAATGCTTCAGCAATTCTTCAATCAGCTCTTTTTCCGGCACGAAACATTTTGGATCTTTCGTTACAGCCATGCGGTATTCGTTCATAGCTTCGCTGCCGCGTCCAGAAGCTTCGTAGCTGCGTGCCAGGTGCAGGTGAGCAAGCGCGTAGTCGGGGCGTTTTTGTATGCATGCCTGGAATTTTTGCACAGCCTCTATGTGTCTGTCCTGAAATGCCAATGTGGCTCCCAGTGCATCAAGTGCAATAGCGCTTTCAGGAAACTCAGCAATAATTTTATTGAAACATTCTTCGGCCTTATCGAACTCTCGCAATGACATATGCGAGAATCCCAGCCACAGTCTGAGATTCGGTACATCAAGACCTTTGCTGAGAGCAAAGACCAGATGCTTTTTTGCGTCAGGATAATGCCCGGTCAGAAAAGCATTTATGCCCAGCTGCATATGAGCTTCCGGATTATCTGGTGCCATTTCCAGCACTTTGGCGAATTCTTCATGTGCTTGCTCGAATTCTTGCATTGCTGTTTTGACGAGCCCTAAATTTATTCTCGCTTCAAGAAATGTAGGATCGACCCCTACCGCTTGTAGCAATTTTTCTGCTGACTCATCCAGCTTGCCTTGCTGAAATAGATTTACGCCCCAGTCGTTATAAATCAAACTGCGGTCTCTGGCTTCCAGCAATTGCGTATTTATATTCAAGGCATCTTGATACTGTTTTGTAGCATCGTCGTTTCGCCCTGCGCGCATGAGCATAGCCGCCCAGCTTCTTTTAGTTGCAGATTGCGATGGGTCAGCTTGCCAAGCCATTTCAAAACTTGTCAGCGCACCAGGCGTATCACCAATGGCAGCTTGAGTCATAGCCAGCGCAGTCCAGGCTTCGGCAAAAAGCTGATCTTGTTTGCAGGCATGCGTAAAAAATTCCAGGGCCTCGCTAAAGGCCTGGACCTTATAGGCTGCCACACCAGCTTGATAATAAGCAATCTGCAGTTCTGGGCTTAGTTTGATTGCTTGCTTGAACTGACCCAGAGCACCTCTCCAGCTCGCCATAGCGGCAAGAGCCAAACCCCAGTGAAGATGGCCCAGCGCGTACCCTGGTTTTTTTTCGCAGGCTTCTCGGAATGCTCCGACGGCTTCAGCTGCTCTTGAAAGCTTCAAGAGGGTCAGACCTAACATGTACTGGGCTTCCGCGCCGTTTGGTCCTTCACTTGCCTGCTTCAGGCAGCGCTCTGCTTCCTGAAAACGTCCCGCCGAATAGCAGAAGCTGCCAAGTTGAAACAATGCTTCGGGGTCGTTTGGCTGTTTTTGCAGAATGCCGCTCAGCACAGAATAAGCCTCATCCCAGCGGCCTTGGGACAAAAGCTCGTTCACCAGTTGATTGACCTTGGCAGTCACAGGCTCTATCTTTCGGAAACCATTAGCAAGTATATAACAATATGCAGCCTGGCGACCGAAAAGCAAGATTCGTGCACCCATTTTTTCTGCTTCGTTGACTTCGATTTGCTAATTGCCTACAATGAAATCAGTTTTTAATTAGCAGGCAAGTGGCGCAACCTGACAGCAATTCGGCATTTGGACGCAAGCAGTCTATTACGCTCTGCGTACTGGCTTTTTTCTTGCTGTTATTTTCTTACGCTCCCTTTATTTCAGGGCAAAAAGACTTTGTAATTGTTGACTGCCAATACACATATCAACCGATTGCCGCATTCATTCATAAGTGTTTGCTGCACAGCTGGTTTCCGTTTTGGAATCCGCATAACTACGGTGGTTTTTCGCAGTTGGCTGTCAGCTCGCCGGGCATTTTTTATCCTTTCAACTATTTGTTTTTTCTCTTGCCTTTCAGCTGCGGTGAAGGGATCTATTTGCTCTTGCATCAGTTTATTGCAGGAGTAGCTGCGTTTGCCTTCACTCTGCAGGTTTTGAAGTCTAGGGCTGCTGCAGCCTTTGCTTGTCTTTCTACAATATTTTGTGGTTATTTGTTTTCCTGTTTCAAGTATCCGGATTTCACTGCCGCTATCGCATTTTTTCTTTGTGCCCTGGCTTCTTCAGCTTATTTCTTTCGTGAAACTGCGTTTAAGCAGGCAATCGCTCTGCTGTTTTTCTTTATCTCAGCGGCCCTTCTTTATCTCTCCGGAAGACCCGAGCTGTTCATTCCTGGTACCATGCTGCTTTTCCTATACACCAGCATTGAACTGTATTCTTCGTATAAAGTCGGCAGCCCCCAGAAGCGAAACGCATTTTTGTTTTTGTTCTGGCTCATATTTCTTCTGGCTGGCCTATTGCTTTCTGCTCCAATGCTTTTACCAATTGCTGAATGGTCTTCACTTTCTTCTCGCGCGGGAGGTCTTGGAGCCGGGGAAGTATTTACCTGGAGTACTTGCTGGCAAGATTGGTTTTCGATGATCTTTTTTGAGCCATTTGGAGATCTAGACCGACCAGGCTCGCCGATTGGGGCCATCAATAATATTTTTCAGAGCGAAGGTCAGGTAACCATGCCCTTTCTCTCGTCTTCATACATGGGACCTGCTTTCTTTTCGCTTTTGATTTTTGGTTGTCTCGATGAGTCTTTCAAGATGCGCTGCTTGTTTGTGTCATTGGCTATTTTTGCTGGAATTGTATCTGCAGGCGACCAAACTCCTGTTGCGCCTATGTTGTTGAGCGTATTTCCAAAATTAGCCGTCTTGCGGTATCCACTAAAAGGTGTAATTTTTTCGATTCTGCCTTGTATAGTTCTTGCGGCACAGGGATATTCAAGCTTGTTTGATTCGCGTACTTTCGGGCAAAAGAGGCTTTATTTTTTGCTTGTGTTGTGGACGGGAGTCCTCTTGCTTGGACCAGCGCTTTTCTACAGCAAAGGATTTGCCTCTTTTCTCAATTATCTTTGCCTGTTTTGTCACGCAAAACTTGATACCAGCGTTTTTTACTCCACTCAGGAAAGCTTGTTTTTTAGTTTTAGTTTGACAGGCGCTCTTGGACTCGCTTTTGTAATTAGCTGTTGGCTTTATCGGAAAGGGCTTTTGCGGGAGCAACCTTTTGCAATTCTTTCTCTTTCGATCTCAATTCTGCCAATGTTCTTTTATGGAATGTACCTTCAAAATAAAGCAGCTCCGGGAGGTTACTATGAGGCTGAACCGGCCCTTTCACAGATCTTGAGAAAAACAGCAAAAGATATAAAGCCAGGCTCCGAACGCATTGCAAATATTATTGAAAACCCGCTTTTTGCGACAAAAGATTATTTGCTTAAACAGAATACTCCTTATTTTCTCAGTATTGAGCATCTGGGCAGAGATGTGCTGTCGGCAGACACTCATTTTTCGTCTGAATACAATTTTTGCAATGGTTATGCACTTGCGGAAACTGCACAGGTAGACAAACTATTTTCGCTTGCTGTAGCAAGAAGCAAGCTTGAAAGTGCCGAAAAAAGCAATGCGGTATACAGCGATTTCCCTCTTGCTCGTTTTTTTGCCTTAACCTGTACAAGCTATGTTTTAACCAAAGATTCTTCTCTCGGCAATTTACCGGTAGCATTCCTGGACAAAAATCTTTTTGACCTGCTGCAAGTTGACAGTTCTCTGAACGTGCGTATTTATCGAGTTAGGAACATAGGCAGCCGGCTCTACTTTGCCAGCAGGATAAAAGCTGTTGACTCATGGTTAAGATTGAGCAGCGAGTATGCTGATGCAAGAAATTTGTTTCTGGTAAATGACGATCTTACCTTCATTCATAATAATGATCTATCTGCGCTTAAAAAGCGTCTGGAGGGCGTAAAAGCTGATCCGCTTATTAAAATGAGTGAGCTGTCTATTGTTCATGAAGAACCAGGTTTTATTCAGATTTCAATGCAAAAGAAAGAGCCAGGCTTGCTGGTTCTGCGCGACCAATATTACCCAGGCTGGCATTGCAAAATCGATAAGACTGAGGTCCCAATATTGAAAGCAAATCTATTCAATCGAGCTGTTCCAGTGCCGTCAGGCAAGCATTCGATTGAATTTGTTTTCGACCCTGATTCATTGCGAGTGGGGCTTGCTCTCTCGCTTATGGGTCTGCTTTTAGCAGTTATGGGCAGCTTTGCCTTTTTAGCTCTGCGGCGAAAATTTGGCTTATGCAGTTAAAACATTTTGCAAAAGAATACCAGAGTCAGACAGGCAATGATTGATTGTGCAAGCCAGAAAGCCAGAACTATATCCCATTCTTTTAAGCCTTTTTCGGCTCCGAGAGCCTCGAAGTGATGGTGTATCGGAGCCATTCTCAGAAGTCTCTTTCCTTCGCCGGGAAGTTTGTGTGTGAGTTTATAAAATGCAAGAGAAAGGGGCGACGTTGGTTTAGGCGGCTGAAATGGTTTAGTCAGTTTGAAATACGATACTTGAGCCATGACGGAAATAGTTTCGATAATGTAAATCAATGAAAGAGGAACAAACCAGATGACGAGCCCTCCGGCTACTACAAGCCCCGCCATGAGTCCGCCGATAAACAAACTGCCTGTGTCGCCCATAAATACTTTGGCGGGATACTTATTGAAGAGTAGGAAGGCTGCCATCGCACCAGCGGCAGCCGCTGCCAGCCAGCTCAAAGTGGCAGCCTCAGGCAGGAGCGCTAGCATCAGTGCCAGGCAAGCAAAGACGATTAGAGAGGTTCCCGCACATAATCCATCCATGCCATCGTGTAAATTAAGAGCATTGCTGGAAGCGGCCATTATAAATGGAATAAAAGCGAACGTATAAACCAATTGGAATGCCTGGCCGAAATCTGGCGAATATAGAATGCCGGAGAAAAGGCTCAATCCTAAAACCAGGTGAGGAGATTGATGCAAGTAGCTAAGTCCGGCTCCAAGCAGAAGCCCTAGAATGATCTCGGCCATAAGCCGGAACTTCGCTGAGAGCCCGCGGTTAGATCGACTCGTCACTTTGCTGTAATCATCAACGAAGCCAAGCAAGCCGCAAGCGGTAGCACATGCCATCACAAGACCTGCCCTGAATTTTTCATCGGAAGAAATGCTGTTTGATGAAAATAGAAAAAAGAGGGAGATGCCGGCAACGACTGTTATAAAACACAATCCGCCCATGGTCGGTGTTTTAGCTTTTACTGCGTGGCTTTCTGGACCCTCTTCGCGAAGATACTGCCCGATTTGTTTCGAGCGCAGCCATTTTATATAGAAAGGGTAGATTATGGCACAAAGCCCAAAGCTTAGCACTGCAGCGATCAGCGCTGACTTATATGGTTCCGGTGCTAAATAATCAGGCAAAACCTCAATCCAGATAGAAGTTAGTAACTATCTTCCTGTGATCTTTCGCGTAATTTACTGATTCCATTAGCGTGTAACTTGTGTGCCAGAGGAAGCAAATAATCTGCTGACAGCGATCAATAATTTCGTGGTTGCAGAGTTTACTTGCGTCAGCAAGCGTCATGCCACGGCGGTCTGGATATTCAATAATATTGCGAACCCCGATAAGCAAATCTTGCACTTCGGGCGGCTGCTGCCCAATTGTTTGGGGTAATATGATTTCGAGCCTGTCAGGGTTGGCTCTTTGTGCACCACGCATGGCTGCCATATTTGTTCCGTTGGCACCACCACTGGTGACTACCTGGTTGCCTGATAGCACCAGTGCATATGCAAGCATTTCCACAAGCTGTTGATGCGTAAGTGGAAGATTGCGTGATCCTATTATGGCTACGCGTCTTGGCCCGGACTGCTGGATAAGCAGCAGTTCCTGCGCAAGCTCGTCAACCGTGGGTACTGTAGCCGATTGCCCTCGTTCACCTGAACTCATCTAGTCACCATCTAAGTCCTACTAAATCCTAAATAGAAGTAAGCCAATTCAAGAGGAATTCTTGAGACAAGAAGCTAAGTGCCTCTGCTATGATTCTGGCCTCTCCAACCGATCGCCTCTAAGAGTACCTTTTGTTGGCGCCGTTAGGAAGCCTTCACAGTCCCAGTTTACAAGTCGTAAAATAGTTTTCTTTCAATTGAGCAACTTGTCAGAAGCTATTTCCCGGAAAAGCAAACCAGGGGCTGCGGCGGGATAACGTTTCAAGGAACGATAATTGTAAAGAGATTCTGCTTTATTAGCGGTTTCTCCGTTTTTGCTGCAAACTTGACTACAGGTGATACATGCACAGTACCAGCAACCCGATATCCATTGTGACTACAGAACAACTATTCGACCGCCTAAACGCTGAGCAAAAGCAAGCCGTCTCCTTGAAATGGGGACCATCTCTTGTTATCGCCGGAGCAGGCAGCGGCAAGACCACCGTACTGACCAGGCGGGTTGCCTATCTGCTTTCAGAGCTCAAGGTGCCGGCATCTTCTATTTTGTGTGTCACCTTCACCAATAAAGCAGCCGGTGAAATGAGAGAGCGCCTTGAAAAGCTTGTCGGGGAGCGAACGGCAAAGCAGCTGACTATCGGCACTTTCCACTCCGTTTGCGCCAGGCTTTTGAGAAACGATATCGAGAGTTTCAAATCTGCAGAAGGATATATCTGGAAGAACAACTACGTTATATATGATGAGACGGACACTCTCAGCATCGTCAAAGATGTCATCGGTAAACTTAATCTCGACGACAAAATGTATCCTCCTCGAGAGATGCGTAACAGAATTTCATCCTTCAAAAACGATGGAATTTCTGCTGCTGAATATGCGGCAGATGCGCGTAGGTATGCCGATCAGAAGTTCTCTGATATATACACTAACTATCAAGCAGCGCTAGCCAGAAACAACGCGCTAGATTTTGATGATTTGATTCTTATTTTCACTCAGTTGCTGGAGCAAAATGAAGAAGTCAGAGCGCGACTTCAGCAACGCTTTAAGCATGTACTTGTAGATGAGTTTCAGGACACGAACCAATCGCAGTATAAATTGATTCGCTTTTTGAGCCCGGCGGAAAAGAGCGCGAGTACGGATCTGACTCAGTTTTGGAACGGACGCACGCTCATGGTTGTGGGCGATGTTGACCAGTCTATTTACTCCTGGCGTAAAGCTGACTTCCGAATTATTCTTGGGTTCCAGAACGATTATCAAAGCAGCTGCCTGATTAAACTGGAGCATAACTACAGATCAACCAGCACCATTCTCGATGTAGCAAATAGCATCATCAAAAACAACACCGAGCGTATAGATAAAGTTCTTCGTTGCAATAAAGGCAAAGGCGGAAAAGTTCGCGTTCATGCGGGAACTGATGAAATCGATGAGGCCTACTTCATCGCTGAGGAGATTAAGCGATTGCAGGCACGAGGAATTTCACTTTCACATTGCAGCATTCTGTATCGAACTAATGCTCTCAGCCGCGCAGTCGAAGAAGTTCTGGTACGCAGTCACATCCCATACACCATGATTGGTGGCACGCGATTCTATGAACGGGCGGAGATTAAAGATGTGATTTCGTATTTGAAATTTATCTACAATCCGCTGGATACGCAAGCTTTTTTGCGCTGTATCGGTAGCCCGAAGCGTGGGATTGGAAAAACCAGTCTGGATCATTTGCTCGAATATGCCGAAAAGCAAAATATTGGACCTCTTGAAGCGTGTTTGCAATCGCACCAGATTCCGGCTCTTGCTGGAAAAGCCTCGAAGGGCTTAGCTGAGTTTGGCGTTCTGGCTGAACGCTGGCACAACATGGCTAGTTTGATGCCGGTTAAAGATCTTCTAGAGCTTGTCTTGACCCAGTCCGGCTTCCTCAAGAAATTGAAGGAAGACGCTGCTGAAGCTAAAGACGAGCTTGCTGCAGGGCGTGTAGAAAACGTCGAAGAATTGCTTGCTGTTGCTGAAGAGTTCGAACAGATCGCGGACGAACCGACGCTTGAGGCGTTCCTCACAAGAATCTCGCTGGTGAGCGATCTCGACGCGCTGAAAGCAGGAGAAGATGCGGTTAAATTGATGACCCTTCACTCGGCAAAGGGGCTCGAATTCGAAAACGTTTTCTTAATTGGTTTGGAAGATGGATTATTTCCACACAAGCGCACACTTGATTCGCCGAAGGAGCTCGAAGAAGAACGTCGCTTGATGTATGTCGGGGTTACTCGTGCTGGCGAGCGTCTCTATTTAACCTATGCTCGTAAGCGTGCCTCTTATATGAGCGGAGGCAACGGTGGATTCAGCAATTACACAATTCCAAGCCGCTTCTTGAATGAAATTGATTCTGAGAATTTAATGGGACTCGAAGCGCTGCCGGATATTAAAGATCTGGAAAGCGGTTATGGACGTTCAGAAGGACGTTCTGGCTATGGGCGTGGCGGCGGTGATTGGCAAGAAAACCGTTATGGACGTGGCGGCGGCGGTGATGACTGGCAGGAGAACCGTTATGGACGCGGTGGCGGTGATTCGCAAGAGAATCGCTACGGACGTGGTGCTGACTGGCAGGAAAATCGCTATGGACGCGGTGCTGGCACAGGTGGTGGCCGCGATCGATATGGAAGTTCGTCTTCCTCACAAGGATATGGGCAGCCTGCCGCAAGAAGCCCTTATCGCTCAGACAGCGGAGCTCAATCTCGTCCGGGGGCTACGCCGCCTCAGAGCAAGCCCAGGGTTCTTTCTCGCACTGGACCACAAAGTGCAGATTCTCGAAACAACACGCCTGCGCCGCCGAGCAATACCTTCAATTCAACGGGAAGTACAGCCAGTGCTGCCTCTGATTTCGAACGACTCAAAGTTGGCGAAAAGGTGATGCATACCAAGTTTGGTGTCGGCACCGTAGCTGAAATCATTGGTGATGGAGACAAAGAACTTTATGCCGTAAAGTTTGAGAGTGCTGGAAAGCGCATTCTAGACCCACGATTCGCCCGCCTGGTCAAATTGACGTAACTCAAGTGCAAGGTAGGGGCACGCCTTGCGTGCCCGTCAGGAGCCTGTCCGTCCATCGGGCATGCCTTGCATGCCCCTAGCGCAACTCAGGGAAAATCTGGGTATACCTTTATCTGGATGTAGAATCAGCATTCACGAGTTTTTCACTGCCACAGTGTAATTATTTGCCAGGAGCTATGGGTGCGGGCATTGCAAATATGGGACAACTATGAGCTGATAAAGACCATTGGAGAAGGCGGAACCGGTATCGTTTATCAAGCTCGCCAGCTTTCTTTCGAGCGCGACGTGGCCATCAAAGTTCTCAATGCATCATTACCGGCTGACGATCTTGCTTTGAAGCGTTTTCAGCAAGAAGCGAAAATAGCCAGTTCCCTGGACCATCCAAATATAGCTAAGATCTACTCTTACGGTATTGCGGACTCTGGTCCTTACCTGGTTATGGAATTCGTAAATGGAAGGACTCTGGCGGCTGAGCTGGAAGGGAACGGTCCTCTTTCCACTGAGAAGTTTATTCAGATATTGGGGCAAGTTTGCGCTGCTCTAGCGCATGCTCACAGTCATGGAATCGTTCATCGTGACATAAAGCCAGCCAATATCATGCTTCTGGGAGACCCGCCCAATTGCACCGTAAAAGTTTTGGATTTTGGAATTGCAAAGTTCTTTGATCAAGAAAAATCTGCAGGTCTGACCAGCACAGGAAGCTTGCTTGGAACGCCAGCCTATATGAGCCCAGAGCAATGCATGGGCAAAGAAATTGACTCACGATCTGATATCTATTCGATAGGTTGTGTAATGTTCCATGCACTGAGCGGGCAACTTCCTTTTTCGGCTGCAACTACAATGGAACTGATGATGCAGAAGACGATGCAGCCGGCAAAGACCTTCGCTGAAATTAATCCATATCTAAAAGTTTCGCCCCTTTTGGCTAATCTTATTGCTAGTTGTTTGAATATTGATCCGGCTAATCGACCGGCGACTGTGGCTGAAATTGCCGCATCCATCGCTTCTGCTGCGGATGATATATGCATCGAGTCTCGGCTTTTAGGCAACAAAAATTGCCGAGGCTCCTACAAGCATTTTCTTTTTCCAGCAATAGTGTGCGCTCTTTTGCTGCTGCCGTTGTTTGTTTTTTTCTTTTCCGGTGCCCAGAAAATGGCGACAAGAAAAACAGAAAGCAATTATCCTGTGGAAGCTAATCTCAATACTGCAATTAGAGAAATGCAGGATGGAAGGCACTCATGGGAACTAAATGATCCCAAGAAATCTGGCGAACATATGCGCAGGGCAAAGAAAATATTCCAGGAAATAATCGGCAGATCGAAAAACTGGGCTCCGTTGTTTTCTGAGAAGAAGAGCGCTGCAATTCTTACAAGAACATATGCAGGGTTAGCGCAAGTATTGGATTCCCTGAACGAAAAGACAGAATATTACATTGACTGCATCAGGAAATGTATTGAATTGGCGCCAAAAGGATTTGGTGTGAACAGCGAGGAAGAACTCAGGGCCAGAATCTGTCTTTGTAACCATCTTTCAAGCTCTTCAATTCATTTGGATGAAGCGGAGAGCTGCGCGAGAGAATTGTTGAGCGAACGCCAGGCTCTTTATAACGCTGTTAATGAATCTGCTGATGGAGCAACTATGCTAGATGCGATTCGAAGCGAAATTCAAACTGCTGAGTTTAAACTGGGAGAGTCCTTTGCATTGCTTGGCTTCATTGAAATGCAGAATAAAAGATTCCTGCAATCTGAGAGTGATCTTCTTTCTGCGATGGAGATTTTAGAAAGGCATGAACAGAACCAAAGTTTACTAACATTGTTGGCTTTGTATGGACTTGCGTTTGATTATGAAGCAATGCATCAGCTCAAGCCCGAAGAGAGATATCTGGAAGCACTTTTTTTATATTTGAAAAGCGGTGGCGAACAAACGCGCACGGCTGAAGCCAAAAAAGCGCTTTCCGATGTTCTTCAGTTGTTTGAAAGGAATAAAAATCTGCGTCATAAACCGCTCACTGAGGGGCTAAGCAGTACGGTGCGTAAAATCTTCGGGACAGACAGCCTGGAGGCTAAAAGAGCGGTGGCGCTGGCAACTGAGAAGCATCGAGCCCTTTAAGTTATATCTTAGTGTAGCTTTCAGTCTCCCGAATCTCAATCCAGCAAGCCTTTTGATGGTATTCTGTCCCGGCTCAGGCGTTTGGATATTCACTGGACGGGTAATTAAAATCTATGGCTGAATCGGCTTCTCAAATGATTGGAACTCTACTTCTCGATCGTTATCGCATTGACTCATTATTGGGACAGGGCGCCACGAGCGATGTTTTCCGTGCCTTAGACACTGTTTTAGAGCGTGAAGTAGCGATTAAGGTTTTGACTCGTAGTCTGGATAAGACAGACAAATCTCACGAACGCTTTCTCAGGGAAGCAAAGATCACAAGCAAGCTGATTCACCCGAACATCGTGAGCATTTTTGATTTTGGAGTTTTATCGGAAAATCTAATTTTTCTTGTGACTGAACTTCTCAATGGGCCCAGTCTTGAAGATCAGCTTCAGAAGAACGAATTGATGTCTGAACCTGAAGCCATCAGTGTATTCAGGCAGATTGCTGAAGGGCTTTCACATGCTCACCTGCAGGGTGTGGTTCATCGCGACATCAAACCAAGCAATGTTGTTATCATTGATAGTTCCGATCGAAAACTAGTTAAGCTGATCGATTTTGGCATGCTTCACCTGCAAGATGGATCTGCAATTCAGAAATTGACTCAAGAAGATTGCATTCTTGGTTCGGCATTTTACATGAGCCCTGAGCAATGTCTTGGGCAAACTCTGACAGCTTCAACTGACATATACTCGCTTGGCTGTTTGATGTATGAGTGTCTCTCTGGTGAGTTGCCGCTTATGGGCACTAATATTATGGCAACACTGCAAATGCATATTAGTTCACCACCGCTGCCCCTGTCACAGTTAAAGCCGATTCAAAATCCAGAGCTTGGACGATTAGTTATGCAATGTCTGGAAAAAAATCCTGCGGACAGACCTGATTCGATGAAAACGATCGCGAATGAACTCTTGCGGCTCGAAGCCAAAATTTCTGCTGGACAGGGTTCGTCAGTGGAGCAGAAAATAAAAAACTCTCTAGGACTGGCTGTTAATGAGCTTCGAAAGGATTCAAGATCTTCGACAGCGGCGTCGGCTCCAAAGAGATCTGGAAAAACACTGCTGATTTGCACTTCGGCGTTGATTGTTGGACTCTTAATGGCTCTGATTATTGCTGTGCCTAAAACTCGTACAGCTAGCAACAATAAGCCAACAAACAAAAATGTTGTGGATGCAAATAAATCAAATATTCAGCTTGCCGCGGCGGCGAAGAACACCGAGCAGGCTGCTGTTCCCAAAGAGCAGGCTCAGAATGAGAAGGCTGCTCAGAACCAGGCCAATTCGCCTGGCGCTGAAAAAACTGAAAAGAACAAACAGATTGATCATCTGGTTAGTCTGGCGCAAGTATGCCATTCTCAGGGGAGATGCGACGAAGCTCTGGAGTTGTTAAAACGTTCGGTTGAACTATCGTCTAAGGTTTATGGTCCAAGAAGCGAAAAAACCAAGGCGCGAATGAAAGACCTTTCTGTCATGTATTTGACTCTGGGAATGGAAAAGGAAGCCGCCGATACAATGGCCCGGATGAACAAGGTGAAATGAAAAGTAGTAACCAAAATTCGTAAAGTTCAATTAAGTCTACTCTTACGACGAATTGCCGCTGCTCTGAGCACTTGCGACTGCTTAGAGCGTTCAAATATGGGTTCTTCGTGCTTGATAAGAGCCTGCTTGAATTCTTGGTGTATGCTCAAGAGCCTCGGAAACTGTTTAAGGAGATAGCAAGTGGCGGACCTTCAAAGAACTTTCGTTGCCATTAAGCCTGATGGCGTGCAGCGCGGACTGGCAGGTGAAATCATTTCGCGTTTTGAGAGAAAGGGATTGAAACTTGTTGGAATGAAATTCATGCAAGTGAGCAAAGAGCTCGCAGAGAATCATTATGGCGAACACAAAGGTAAGCCATTTTTCGATGGTCTTGTTAGTTTCATCACCTCTGGTCCAATCGTAGCTATGGTCTGGGAAGGAAAAGATGCCATTGCTATTTGCCGCAATCTAATTGGTGCCACCAACCCATCGACAGCCGCACCTGGCACCATACGTGGTGACCTGGCTCTCGAGATCGGACGCAACATGGTGCACGGATCAGACAGTCCTGACAGTGCCAAACGCGAAGTTGGAATCTTCTTCTCCGACAAAGAACTTGTTGATTGGAACCGCACCAACCAACCCTGGATCGTCGAGTAACCCTGGATCGTCGAGTAACCCGGGAGCGCCGGCGGCTCGCCGGCTTCTACTCCGGCAAGGGCTTAACCGCTCTATTCAAGCAAATGTGGAGCTAGCTGCTGAAACACTGTTTCGGCAGCTAGTTCTTTTAAACAAGCTAATGTCTTGATCGGGCAGACCTTTTCAAAGCAGGGCTGGCATTCCAGCTTAAGGCTGACTGAACTGCACTGAGCCCCGTAAGGACCATTCCTGCTTGCCGGAGTGCTCCCAAAGATTGCCACCACTGGAGCTTTACCTACAGCTGCCGCCAGGTGAAGGGGACCTGTGTCTGCGCCCACCACCAGCGCTGTTTTTGAAAACAACCCTATAAGATCGGCGATTTCCGTTTTTTCAGTCAGGTTAATCACGCCCTCAGCAAACTTCGACGCTATCTGGGCATTCATTTCACGCTCTGAGGGACCTCCAATCAGCACAATTTTGGAGCCGGATTGAGACAGGCACAGGCTTGCTAGCTCGATCCACTTTTCGACCGGCCAGATTTTTGTGTGCCATGTGGTACCAGGGATGAAGGCAAGTAGAGGCTGGCTATCGGATTCCCCAATCAATGTGTCAAGTTTCTGTCTTGACTCCGCCCCCGGTGCCGGCAGCGGAAACCTGAGCGCATCATATATATATGATTGGCCTGGGGACCCACTTATATCGGACGTATCCTTCCCCAAAAGCACGCGGCTGGCGTATTCTGCGAGCTTGAGGTTGTGTTCGACCACATGAGTTTGGCTTCCGAAATAATCGCCCACATCCAGAGGGTGCGTTAGTAAACGATCGGCACCTTCCCTGGTGCCTTTAAAACCGAAGCGAAGATTAGCACCAGATAATAATGCGGGCACCGAACTCTTGAGCAATCCCTGTAAGTCAAGCACAGCCTCGTATTTAGAGCTCTTCAAGTCTTTGAAAAAAGTCGTGGCGCCAGCTACGGTGGCAGGGATGCCTGATACCGAACGTAGTTGCTTAAGCCATTGCTTTTTGGGAAAAACTATGACCTTATCGATGGCGGTATTGCCTGCTAGCAAAGGGATTCCGGCTGGTTCGACCAGCCAGCTCAGCTCAAGACCCGGCAGTCGATCTTTTAAAAGCGCTGCCGCGGGAAGTCCGTGGATGATGTCCCCCATAGCGCTGAGCCTGATAATCAAGACTTTCAAACTAAATTTCCTGCCTGAATTGCTAATTTAATGCTAAGTGTCGCCCGTGATACCAGCCATCAAAAACGGTGCGCCCCACAGCTGGTGCCCGTTTCGAAAACCAAGACAGCTTATCATTCGCGGGGGTGCCTCACAAGGATATTAATGCATATCCAATAGATCTACAGGGTATAAGTTCTGCTAGAATGATCATGCCACTTGGGGTGGTACTAGGTGGCAAGATTCCATACTTTCTTCAGAAGGCGGTCTAAATCGCTTTCGAAGCAGCATTGCCTTTAACAGAGGCAAATGCATTTCAACAAGGTGCCTCAAGCAATTGCCGTCACGGCACCAGGGGACTCAAAACACAAATCGGTTCGGACAAGGAGAGAAAACATGGCAACTACCAAGAAAGCTAAGAAGCCAGCAAGCAAGGCTTCCAAGATCAAGAGCCTTGCTAAGAAGGCTGTTCCGGCTCGCAAACCAGCAGCTAAGCACAATGCAAAAACTGCTCGCGTAGCCCGTACAGATAGCGAATTCATGAGCTACAGTGGCAAATTCACAGTTCGTCTTCCGAAATCGCTCCACCAGGCATTGGTCGACAGAGCTGAGAAAGAAGGCGTCAGCCTCAATCTCTTCGTCACCAACGCACTTTCACGCACTGTTGCCGCTCCTGGCGGTCGCAGAAAGTAAGATTGCTGCGGAGCTAAGCTCTAAGAAATTTCAAAGCCCTTCCGTGAGGAAGGGCTTTTTCTCTCTTCATATGTCAGGGGATTTTTGGTGGACCCTCCGCGCAAGCCGGTGGATGGAAAGCCTTTAATGGCAAAACATTTGGGATTCGCCTCTCGGCTCGGATGGCTTCGGTTCCGGTACCGCAAATGGTGAAATATCCGGTACTACGCGCGGTTCGGAGCGCGGTACCATGCACGGTTCTTAAGCGGCGGCACCACGCGCGGTTCTCGGACCACCCGCGGTATCACAAGAAGATATTGTCTCTATAGCTGTCTTCGCCGGTGGTGCCCGCCTTTAAGATCGGCTTTGCTGCGAGATTAAGCGAGTTTCAAATAGGGGTTTTGCAATTAGTAAAGTTTTAAACGTCTTATAAAATCAAATACTTGATAACACTAATAAACTCAGAGGCTTGCCAACACGACAATTGCTTCCATTGTCAAGAATTCATCTCATTGCATCTTTAACTTAATCAAACTCTAAATAAGGAAACCTTATAAGGTCTTCCTTGGACCATGGCAAGCTGCGTACTAGACTTTGGACTGTCCCCAGCATCTCTGCAATGTTGGGAATTCCGAGTACAGGAGTGGAAACATTGGCTGACGCAAGCAATTTAGCACCAATTCCGATTCTGGATCTAAAAGAACAGTACAAGCTCTACGGAGCACAGCTCGAACAAACCATCATCGAGATTCTCAGAAGTGGACATTTCATTCTGGGTGAGAACGTAGCGCGACTGGAGAAAGATGTCGCTGAGTTTTGTGGAGTTAAACACGGAATTGCGGTTGCAAACGGAACTGACGCACTTGAGCTGGCACTATGGGCTGCCGATGTCGGACCAGGCGATGAAGTAATTACTCCGCCTTTTACATTTGCTGCGACTGCAGAGGCTATAGCTTTGCGTGGTGCTACTCCGGTATTTGTTGATGTCGATCCGAATTCGTTCAACATCAATACCGATCTTATTGAAAAAGCAATCACATCCCGCACTAAGGCTATTATGCCGGTGCACCTTTATGGGCAGGCAGCGAACATGGAGCCTGTCGTAAGACTTGCTCAAAAGCATGGACTCAAAATTATTGAAGATAATGCACAGGCGATCGGCGCGATGCAAGGTGCCCGCTCAACCGGCAGCTTTGGCGACATGGCTTGCATAAGCTTTTACCCAACGAAGAATCTCGGTGCGGCTGGCGATGCCGGAATGATCGTCACTAACGATGACGCTCTTGCGGAACGCCTGCGTGCTGTTCGCGCACACGGAATGCGCAAACGTTATTATCACGACGAGCTTGGACGCAACAGCCGCCTCGATGAAATTCAAGCGGCAGTTCTTCTGGCAAAATTGCCCTATCTGCGCGATTGGAACAGCCGCAGAAACCAGGTCGCTAAATGGTACGATGAAGCACTTAAGCATTGCCCGGGCATTATCACACCGACAGTGCTGCGTGGTAACACCCACGTCTGGCACCAATATACGATTCGTGTAAACACCGGCAGCACGAATACCGAAGATGATGCTCGCTTACGCGATGAACTCGTTGCAGAACTGGCTCAGCGTCGCATCTCTTCGATGTGCTATTACCCTGTGCCTCTGCACATGCAGGAAGCTTTTTCGTCCTACGGTTACAGGCGTGGTGATTTCGTCGTCTCAGAAAGACTTGCAGCGCAAGTGCTCTCATTGCCGATGTATCCTGAGCTTAGCAAAGAACAGGTTGAACGAGTCGCGGCAGCAATCACTGAGATAATGACTGCTAAAGTGGCTGTTTCACCGAGCGTGGTGCCCAGCTCGTTCATCACTGGAATTTAGGTGAACTAAATGCAAAATACACAGCAAGGCTCATCCAGAATTTCCAGCAAGGCAAAAATCGGAGAGAACTGCAGAATCTATGATGATGTAATCATTATGGACGGCGCCGAAATCGGTGACGGCTGCATTATCGAACCGGGCGCAATCATTTATGAAAACGTCAAACTGGGTGCGGATTGTTTTGTCGGCGCACAGTGCATTCTCGGTGAGAGGCTATCGGGTTTTAGAACTGATCCGAACTATAATAATCCCGATACAGTTATCGGCGAAAAAAGCACCATTCGTTCCGGCACCATTATTTATGCGAGCTGCCGTTTCGGACGTGGCTTCCAAACCGGTCACCGAGCTTGTATTCGTGAGAATAGCGTGTTCGGCGAATCTTGCAGCTTCGGCACCATGTCCCAATCAGATGGATACATAAACGTTGGTGACAACTGCCGTTTTCACAACAATGTATTTATCGCCACGTACACCACGACTGAAGACAATGTGCATTTTTATCCAATGTCTTGCACTGTGGATAGCTTGCATCCGCCATGCCAGAAGGGACGTGAAGGTCCTTATCTTGAATCCGGTGTCATTGTCGGCGCCAAGGTTCTCATTCTGCCTCGTGTCAGAGTCGGAAAAGGCGCGGTTATCGCTGGCGCTTCGGTAGTTACTCATAATGTTGAGCCCGGGATCGTAATGGCTGGAGTACCGGCAAAAGCGGTGAAAGCCAAAGCAGACGTGCGCTGCCATCTCGAAGACAGACCAGCTTACGAAGTCGCTCTTGAGTCACTGCAGAAATCCTGATCGACAAATCGGGAGTGATAGATGCAGGTGACGTCGCCATCGGGCACAGAGCAAAGCAATATAGCGAATGGGCCGAGAGGCTCTCTCGCTTTGAGTCCTGTTCCGGTTCTGGCGTTTCTGGCGATCGTTGCCGCTACGCTGCTCTGTTATTCGCCTGTACTTTTCAACTTTTTCAATGGCGATGACTTTGTTCATCTCACCTGGTTAGCTCAGGCAATTCATAATCCTGAGCTTGTCTGGCGGAACTTTCATACATCATGGTTGGATGGAACAACTACCAAGTTTTATCGCCCGCTGATCTCTGTTTTCATGGTGAGCGACTACGCGCTCTGGGGCGTCAACGGGCTTGGTTTTCGCATTACGAATCTGATGTTTCATCTCTCCAGTACTCTTTTTATTTACTTGATCGCCAGGAAAATTACAGATTCTAGTTCAAAGATTCATGGAGCAGCTGTCCCTGGGAGCGCCGCCGTCCTGGCGGCTCCTCCTCCTCCTCAGGCGGATTCGTCTGGACCATCGAATGATGCTTCCGTGGACTTAGAGCTGCTTGAAAGCAAGGGAAATAAGGGCCTTTCTAAACTTCTCTGGCCGCTTTCAGCTGCTGCTCTTTTCGCGCTCTATCCGCTTCATCCTGAAGCTGTGTCGTGGATCACCGGACGAGTTGATTCTGTGGTAACAGCCTTTTGCATGGGCGCAGTCTTCTTTTATATATGCTTCAGTAAAAACGGAAAGATTCGCGATTTGCTGCTTTCCCTGGCATCGGCAACGCTCGGGCTGCTCTCGAAGGAAATGGCGATTACTTTGCCTGCGGTTTTCGTGCTTTATGAGATTGTTTATTTCCGGCAATCTG
The DNA here is from genome assembly GCA_044358055.1 of Obscuribacteraceae bacterium (SeqCode). Taxonomy (GTDB): domain Bacteria; phylum Cyanobacteriota; class Vampirovibrionia; order Obscuribacterales; family Obscuribacteraceae; genus JAIEPM01. The sequence continues at coordinate 1,953 of JBIKOL010000099.1, read as the reverse complement.
CCGGCAAGAACCTTTTCTCAATAGGCTCAGCTGTGGAGCTTGTGCAGCGATTAGTAAAGAAGACAATTTGCTTCTGGCTTTTGCTTGCTGCGTATTTCGTTGTGCGTTATTTTTCCCTTGGAACTATGGTTGGCGGCTATGACAATTCATTATTATTCATCGCCAACATGAACGAGTTCCTTGCCGGATGGAAACACGCTTTGCTTATGTTGCTTGTTCCAATCAATAAATCATTGATTGGTTCCCACCACATTCTTAGCAAGCTCTGGCCGGCAGCACTTGTTTCGAGTATTGTTTGCGCAGGCTTGAATTTTTTCGTAGAGAAAAACAATCGGCGCCATGCATTATTCTTGTTCGGCTGGATTGCTCTTTGTCTGGCACCTGTGTACAAATTATTTGCGATAGCCGATGACTTGCAGGGCAGCAGGCTTGCTTATCTGGCAACTGTGCCTCTTTGTATGTTACTTACAACTGGACTGTTGAGTAATAAGTCGTTGAGAAAGTTCAGCAGCTGGAAATTTATTTCTGCAACATCAGTTTGTTCTCTGCTTGTTCTCTCGGGCGTTATTCTGTTCATTAATAACCAACCATGGAAGCAGGCTGGTGAAGCAAATAACGCTATAAGAGCCTCATTGCAGTCCTTGTATAAGCAGTTGAACGGAGACCCGCAGGTTCTGTTTCTCGGATTGCCTGACCAAATAAACGGCGCCTATACCTGCCGCAATTCCCTTGATGGTATGACGAGAACACCCCAGCTTGATCGGGACATTCGCAACTGCTTGATGGTAAATGCATTTGAACCCATATTTCCATTTGGCTATTTGAAAGAATCAATTGCTGAAAATAAAAACAACTTATTCGTTTATCGCTGGGATGCAGATAAAGGCAAGTTCCAACAGGTCGAGCTTTCCGACAGGAGTGGAGCGGACTCAAACTGGAGCGGCGATGCCTTGCAAAAAATCGTGTCCATTCCCGAGCAAAAGTCGTCTCCGAAAATGAGCGTTGACGCGCAAAAACAGTTGCATTTGCTCAGCAGCGGAAACCAGCCACAATTCGCCGAATTCGATTTGGGATCTCGCTCTTGCTTTTATACCGATTTCATCGAAATGAATGTTGAGCTTGCCAGCCCCGCTGCTGCCAACACGGGTGCGGACCTTCTTTATAGCAATGATATGTACCCGGGCTTCGAATTAAAACGCCGAGTGCATACGCACTTTGTGCCTGGACAAACAAAGCAACGCTTGCTCTTCGCTTTAAGAGGCTTGCCCGAATGGTCATTTGGTGGTCTAACACACCCTTTCCGTTTATTGCCGCCACGCGACACAGATATAATCATTCATTCTGTAGCAATCGTCGAACCTGCAAAAGTCATGCCTGCTTTGAATTTCGAAAACTCTGGATATTTTGGCAGTAAAGGCTATTACCATTTGCAATCCAGTAAACCATCAATTGATCCGATTTCAATTGACGCAAGCAAAGTCCCTGGTGCGCAAAATTGTGTTGTCGAAATCACACGAACCAATTTACTTTTCGAAGAACAGAATCCGCAAGCTTACAGCAAAGTTGCAATGCTGCCCCAGACCTTAAATGGCGTCAAACACGAGTACCTACCGGATCCAATCAAGTTCCGTTCGCCTGGAATCTACGAACTGCGAGTCTTCCCCGTGCGCTCCGATGCTACCACCATATGCGGTGCTGCCTCCGACCACATAGTTATTTCAGTAGATCCATAACTTTCACCGGAAAGATCTGTCCGAAGCCCGGGAGCGCCGGCGGCTCGCCGGCTTATACCTTTACATGCCCTGATTGAGAACCGCAGTAAGCCAGCGAGCCGCCGGCGCTCTTACTATGGTCTTGACAGTCGTGATGGACGCATCAAGATACTGTTGGGAAAAGGTGCAGGGAGGAGGAAAACCGTGACGGCGCTAACCGATCGATTCCGAATCTTTTCTG
>JBIKOL010000170.1:0-18529 GCA_044358055.1 Obscuribacteraceae bacterium (SeqCode) | reverse complement strand
TATTTGTAGCCGACATACACATGGTATCCGCCTCCCCTCTGTCCTGAATAATCACCGCTGCGGGTGATTTGCCCGGTAGAGCTCGGCCAGTTCTTGCATTCGCTTGCCATTCTTAAATCGACAAAGGCACAGCCCAGGTTAAAAACGACAATTCCTATCAAAACCAGAGCCAGCATAAAACCAGCGAAGTCATTGGAACCATAACCGTCATCGCCATTGTTTTTCATAAGCTCCCCCAGATTTGAGCTTCGACCTGGCTCTATAATCTCTCGGTACCCGTTAATTGAACGTTAATACCCGAGAGCAGCACCAAGCCAGATCGAACCCAGATTAATTGCCTTGTACTGCGCAAAGCCGCAGCCCAGACAGCGTATTTTCCCCGATGACATCGAATATTCCTCTGCTAATCTTGGGTTTGTAGCAAAAAAAGGAATTCGCATGAAAAGTACCGACTGGCTCCCCTTCGAAACAGCAACCGGGTTCAGCGCAGCAGAAACAGACTTTATGCCTGCGCTTTTTATTGAATCGACCGCCGTCAAAAGCCAGAGTACTAGTGATGAGCCCGACTACGGCAAACTGTCGGATTCGCGCTTGAAGTTCAACGCTTCATTTGACGAGTTCCAGAGCCTGCAATCGCATGAGGAACCCAGGATTGCTTTCGAGAAGGTTCAGCAAGGGATGCTGGATGCAATCCATTCAGCCGACAGTCGCACAGAAGACACGCAAAACGCCTTCTATTCTCAAGTTTCCCATCTATATATAAAGGATGGGAAACCGGTGTCAGCGGTCATCGAGCGCTTGCAGAAACTCTCTGCTGTATTAAACCAAGTATTGCCGGGCGAGCGGGAAGCAGTAATGGCGAAACTAGCCACTGGTGATCTCAGCCCATTGAGCGATCCGGATTTGCTTGATGCATATGAACATGTATTTGGAGAATTTGCCGCAATTAGCAAAACTCCTCTGCTCAAATCATGGTTCGATTACAGAGCAGCAATTGGTGACAGCATTGGCGAACGCCAGGTATTCATCGGACTCAACGAACGATTCGGCAGTGATTTCGTCGCAAAATGGCACGAAGAGAAAGTCCAAGAATTGAAAGATCGCGTCGGCGGTCGCTATCTCTGGGATTAAGAAAGAAACTGCAGCTACCCTAGAATTTTAAAAGAGACTTGCAGCTATCCCCGGGAGCGCCGGCAGCCTGCCGGCTTCTAGCGCCCTGCACGATCCGCCCGTTGAGAAACTTGAGCAGCAAGAGCATTTGCCGAGCTGTTGAACAGAATCCCTTGCTTGCTGTTCCGTTGCACCATTTGCTCGCGAATTTTATCCATCGTGGTGAATTTGTCGTAGGACCATGTCGGTGCAAGTAGTTCTTCCTTCTTACCCTCTGCAACCAGGCGCATAATGATCATTTCCGGCGGCAACAATTCAAGCGCATCAACAACAAGACTTGCATAAAAATCTTCATCGAGTACATGCAGATTACCCAGTCTATAGTCCAGTTCCATGGGCGCACCTTTATAGATGCAGAGCTGGTGAACCTTAATTGCATCCACTCCACAGCTAGCAACCTGCCGCACCGTATCCAGCATCATCTCACGCGTCTCGCCCGGCAAACCGAAGATCAAATGCGTTGCAACAGGTAGACCGCGCTGCTTTGCTCGCTTGACCGCATCAAAGAAATCCTCAGCCGTATGCGCGCGATTGATGCGATCAAGTGTTTGATTATGAGCCGTTTGCAGCCCCATCTCCAACCAGATGAATGTCTTCCGGTTGAACTCCTCAAGAAGATCAAGAACATTATCAGGAACGCAATCCGGACGTGTGCCAATGATCAGACCAAGCACATCCGGATGATCTAATCCTGTTTCATAAAACTCACGTAAGACACCTTCCGGCGCATAAGTATTTGTAAATGCCTGGAAATAAGTCAAAAACTTCTGAGCTTTGTAACGAAAACGAATGCGTTCAATTCCTTCTTCCATTTGCGCCTTAATGGCGTTAGCCATATTTATTGTTGGCGCTCCAGAGCCCCTTTCGTCGCAAAACGTACATCCACCGAATGCTTTGCTGCCGTCACGGTTTGGGCAATCAAAACCGGCGTCAACCGGCACCCGGTAAACCTTACAGCCAAATTTCTCGTGCAAATATTGCTTGAAGGTTCTGTATGGCAGCGACATGACTCACCTGATCAGGACTTTCGGACATATTACTACGGGTTACCAGTAGAATGGCTCTAAAGTTGACACCAGTTCGTTATGTTTGTTATTCTGGCTTTCCTGTGGTCGTCGCCCTCATCGTCTAGAGGCCTAGGACACATCCCTTTCACGGATGCGACGCGGGTTCGAATCCCGCTGGGGGTACCACTTATTATTAGAATTTGCATATCTTTATGCACTGTTCGCGGTCTTGAACAGTATGCAACAAAGCTGGACTGCGTTATTTGATAACGTGATCGTTATTCGATAACGTGATCAAATGAATGGACTGAAATCTTGCGGGCGGGACGCCCGCGATCCCGAGACTGCTTGTTTTTTATTTCTGACCCTGAACTCGCTCTACATCGCCAAAGTGGTGGTATTTAAATTCATTGCTGTTTGCAGTAGTGATGCGACCAGGCTGCGTCACAGTGGCTCTGTGAGACCCTTTTGGAAAGCGAAGTATTTGCGTGCCCGCCAACTGCTGCACCGCCCGTAATACCGCTCGATCGTATTTGGGACGACCCGATGGTGAAATAATATCGAGATTTCGCACCTGTCCATCAGCAGTTATCTGGCACGAGAATGCAGCGCTGGTGCCGAGTCCGTAGGCACTCACCAGTCCGCCTGTGTTGGGATCTACCCGTGGACGTTCGTAATCTTCGGGATCAGGATTGTTCAAAATTTCTTGTGTCCCTAATTGCACTGCACGCAAAAACCTATTGCGCCAGCGATCCCACTCGACCATCAGTTCGTGATCGTCAGAGTCCGGATCAAGATCTTTAGCACCTTTGCCACCCTGCAATTGGGCGTTTCCTTTCAAAACCTTTTGCGAATCAGGCACTGGAACGAGATTACTTAACGGACTGCCCTTTGTCATTCCCCGTAATTCATCGTCAATTGCTTTACCCTGCAAACCTGGGTTAACAGAATCTTGCGCTGGAGTCATTTCTTTAAGAAGACCTGACTGTGCTCGTTTTATTCGCATCGTTGCCGCTTCAGCGCTTTCTTCGACTTTACCTTGCAAAGGCGCCGGACGCCCATTGCTGACAGTTTCTGATACCACTTCCTGCTTCTTGCTGCTATCTTTGCCGTCTTCATCCCAATCAGATGCGTGGGCGCACGAGACGGATACGCACGAGAGTGCGCAGAACGTTAGCAACCACAGAGCCGATAGCCGCATCCCAGACCTCCATTTCCCAGTATATAACAGCCGTTATAAATAGCGCTGGCACAGAACAGGCTAACTGCTGTTTATGACAATCACGTTCCTCCATTCTCTCTTATTCCCAAATGTGTTAGAAATGTGAAGAATCAGCGTTAAAACGTTGTCTCAGGCGCTCCCAAATCTGCTCTCCGGCTGATAGGATCTGGATAAGGTAGTGGATTTTTTATGCAACACATCGACAGCAGCAAAACGACCGAGGACTCTTTCGTCCTTCTGGTCAGACATGCTGTGGAAACTGCTGCATTGGAGAATTCCATTTGCCTTCCCAATAACACAAGTCTGTTGGTGGCATTTTCAGGGGGTCCTGATTCCACTGCATTGCTTGCAGCTGTCTCGGAGATTGCAAAGCAATGTTCATTGCAAGTACACGCATGTCACATAAATCATTCGCTGCGCGGTGACGAGTCAGATGAAGATGAAAACTTTTGCCGCGAGCTATGCAAGCAGTGGAATATTCCGCTGCATGTTCGCAAAGTGCAAACAAACAACAAGTCCGAGAATGATTTGCGCGATCTTCGCTATCAACAGCTCGCGGAAGTTGCAGGCGAACTTGGAGCCAAAATTTGTCTAACAGGACACACTCTAGACGATCAAATCGAAACAATGCTTTTTCGCTTGTTTAGAGGCACTGGACCATCTGGTTTACTCGGAATTCCAGTATGCAGACGCCTCTCAGACAAACTGTTCGTGCTGCGCCCGCTGCTTTCGCTGAACCGCTCAGATTGCCAGGATTTTCTCGATCGCAGAGGCGTTAAGGCGCGCACTGACAGCAGCAATAAAGAAGACATCTATTCCCGAAATTTCATTCGAAATAAAATACTCCCCCTAGCTGAAAGCCGTTTCTCTTGCTTGAAACAGCATCTAGAACAATTGCGCAAAGTGATGGAGGCGGATGAAGCGTTACTGAGCTGCTTGAGCAAAGATGCGGCACTTGAGCTCTCGGAAAATAGCTATTTGCCTGATACGTGGCATGTCGATCAGTTCAACGAATTACCTCTTTCTTTGAGAAGAAGAGTGTTACATCAATCACTTTTGCAACGCAAAATCGAATGTGATTTCGATCGCATCGAATCAATGCTGGAAATGATCGATCAAGATGGCGACAGCGCCATCACCTTAAACCAGTGCTGGGAGCTGCGCATCTCATCTGGCGAAATCAAATGGGTAAATCTGCTGGACCTAAGCCCAGACATTGAAGAGATTGAAGAACTGTCCGTGCCAGTTCAAGCAGAGGGGCTTACGTTCATTCATAAGCTGGGTCTGGCGATCAAAATGGAAAAGCTGGACTCTCAAACTGACTCCATTACGCTGCCTGGCTCTCATGAGCATGAGATGGTCGGCGATCTCTCGACAGTCGGTCCTTTAATGATACGGCTGCGGAAAGCAGGCGATCAAATACAACCGCTTGGCATGAAGTGCATGGTCCGCTTGAAGAAATTTCTTCACACACACAAGACCGGCCGAACATTAACTTTTGGCGGACGAGCCCTTGTTCTTGCCAACGATTGTGAGGTGCTCTGGGTACCAGGCTGTGGTCTTAGCCAGCGCATTGCAGTTTCCAGCAAGGCTACGCACCGGATCTCGGTGATGGTATTAAGCCCAGATGACAACGCAATTTGTTAAATACAAACGCGGTTGTCGAGCCCTTTTCTAAAGATTTGAGCTTGGGCCAAAATGCGGCGCCGGCAGGACATCGGGACCGCATCAGCTGCAAGAATTTATCTCCACCGCTCCGTCATATGCCCGGTGCTCACGGCTTGAGCCTGGGTATAAAGAAAATGCGTTCAACGCGGGTGAGAGATACAAAAACTTACACAGGGCGAGGGCGCGAGGGTTGCCAAATGCCAAGGATCAGCTAATAGATTGAATATTGAGATTTGATCAAAGGCCGCCCCCTTTTACTAGACTCAAAAAGCCCTCAGGTGCACCTTTCGCGGAAAAGGAACGCCGAAGATGCCCACTGAATGCGGCGAAAGCCGTTACACAACCAGTGCTATAATTTTGTATTACTTATTTCTGTTCGCTTGCGGGGTATTAAAATGCGGAAGTACGGAACAACTGGCGCCGTTTTCTTCTTGCTATTGGTGCTTTTGGTATTTGTGTTCTCGCTTAACAACGCGACTACCCAGCCAAAGCCATTGCAATTTTCAGACGTTGTAAAAATACTTGAGCCATCCAAAGATGGCCAATCTTCCTCCAAAGAAAAAGCCAGCGATATATCAAAAATTGAAATTACAAATGGCGACCCGAACGTCCACATTACCATGAAAGGCAATGACAAGCCGGTGTCGGTGGTCGTTCCCGTACCATACCAGGAAAAGTTCATCGAGATGGCTAATACCGCCGGAGTCCCGATAGAGACTCACGACGAGAAAAACAACACCTTTTGGTTTGGAATGCTGAGCTCGTTTTTCCTGCCGATATTATTGCTGGTTGGTTTTCTCTTCATGTTCCGCAGCGCCCAATCTGGTGGCAATCAAGCTTTGAGCTTTGGTCGCAGTCGCGCAAAGCTTATGCTCGACAATAAAGTCAAAGTCACCTTCCAGGACGTTGCAGGTATTGATGAAGCAAAACAAGAACTACAAGAAATCGTCGATTTCTTGAAAAATCCTGAGAAGTTCCAGGCTCTCGGAGCACGAATTCCTCGCGGAGTTTTGCTTGTCGGAGCACCAGGAACTGGTAAAACACTTATGGCGAAAGCCGTCGCCGGAGAAGCGGGAGTACCATTCTTCAGCATTTCCGGTTCGGACTTCGTCGAAATGTTCGTGGGCGTTGGTGCCTCTCGTGTACGCGATCTATTCGATCAAGCTAAGAAGCATGCCCCCTGTATCGTATTCGTAGATGAAATCGATGCGGTGGGACGCCAGCGTGGAGCTGGTCTTGGAGGCGGTCACGACGAACGCGAACAAACGCTCAACCAATTGCTTGTTGAGATGGATGGATTCGAAGGCACCACTGGCATCATCGTCGTGGCTGCTACAAACCGTCCTGACATTCTGGACTCTGCTTTATTGCGTCCGGGTCGTTTCGACCGCCAGGTCGTGCTCGACCCACCCGATGTGCTGGGCAGAGAACAGATTTTGAAAGTTCATGGCAGAGGCAAACCGTTGGCGAAAGGCGTGGACATCAAAATCCTGGCTCGCCGCACACCCGGTTTCACCGGAGCCGATCTCTCCAACTTGCTCAACGAAGCCGCATTGATTGCAGCACGCGCAGACAAGCGCGAAATCGAGATGAACGATCTCGAAGTTGCAATCGACAAGGTTATCGCAGGTCCTGAGAAGCGCAGCCGCATCATGCCCGAGAAAGAAAAGCAGATGACTGCCTATCACGAAGTAGGGCACGCATTGATGTGTCACTTGCTCGAGAATGCTCATCCCCTGCATAAAGTAACCATCATTCCGCGAGGCTTCGCTCTTGGTCTTACGATGTATCTTCCTGAGGAAGATTCACTCAGCACAACGAAGGCGCAAATCATCGACACCATTGCGGTGTGCCTCGGTGGACGCCTTGCTGAAGAACTCATCTATGGCGAAGAGAAAGTCACCACTGGTGCACAAAACGACCTGGAAAAAGCAACCAAGTTATCGCGCCGCATGGTTACTGAGTTCGGCATGAGTGAAAGACTCGGACCGATGACCTTCGGAAAACGCAATGAGCACATCTTCCTTGGACGTGATTTCGGCCACGAGCGCGATTATGGCGAACGTGTAGCGGAAGTCATCGACGAAGAAGTGAAGCGCATAATTACTGATCAGTACGAACGCGTCAAAGAGTTGCTCATCAAATATCGCGACCATATGGATGCCATCGTCAAAGTACTTCTCGACAAAGAAACACTTGACGGAGCTGAATTCGCCGCAATAATGAAGCGCGTGAATCAGGACAAGGGATGGGAAGACAAAGATGACAGCTCATCTTCCGATGCCACGCCTCCTCCGGGACAGGCAACGGCTACTCCGGAAGGAGTGTCTGTAGAGCTTAAGGGTGGTGAAAAAGAAGGACCGCAAGATCCTCCACCAGAGCTAAGACCATCGTTTGCGTAAAACGATCCGACAAAACTACGATACCAGGGGCGCCACCACGGCGCCCCTTTTCTTTTTCAATCAGCTAAGCAAAGTCCGCGAGCCGCAACTAGCCTCGTAATGGGGACCCGTGCAAGCGCAGCGAGTGCGGGTTGGAGAGGCGACGCGGGCGCTCCCGGGATCGCGGGCGTCTCGCCCGCATATTATCGAACCAGCTGGGCAAATATTGCGGGCGGGACGCCCGCGATCCCGGGGATGCACACCGGCACCGATCAAAGCAGATCATATCGACAAGAATGGCACCCAAACGCCATCTTGCAAAACTTCATTCGGACGAAATGCCGATTTGTATTCCATCGAGATATTGCCCTGAACGTAATAGCCAAAATAAATGTAGTCGAACCCCAACTGCAGCGCGCGCAAGATCATCGAAATGCAAATCCAATTTCCGAGAGAATACTTGCGATGCTCAGGCGAGTGGTAAAAATAGATCCCCGAAAAACCGTCAGGAAGCTGATCAACATAAGTGATCGCGACAAGCTCATCACCCAGATAATAAGCCCATTCTTGCACCGGCAATGGACTGATGGTGAAATTCATAATGCCCTGCACAGCAGAAGCTTCATCACTTGCATGCCAGCCACGAGTCTCTACATGATAATCGTGATGAGCAACATACAAATTAATGCGCGCCTCATCGATGATCGGCTTACCGACTTCCAGCCGCAGCACACTGTTGGCTTTGATAATACGCCGTTGAATTCGATTTGGTTTGTATTCTTTTACCGGAACACGAATCGGCTGGCACGCATTGCAATCTGGACATTCAGGTCGGAATAACCAATAACCGAATCTCCGCCAGCGCTCGTTGATGAGCTGAAGGTAAATTTCAGGGCTCAACTCAAGCGCCTCGGCATGCGCCATTTGCGCTTGCCGCTCAGGCAGATACTCACATTGGCGAGGAGGCGTTTTGAATTTCCTGAATTTCATCGCCGATTATTTCTTCGACTTATCTTCTTTTTCTTTTTCGTCAGGAGACTTTATTTTGATCATGTCTTTGAACGATTGGGTGTAGAAACTCGAACCTACTCCAAACAATCCATTGCCGACTGGTTGCGACATGCCTGGTCCAAGACCGCCTCCAATTCCACCTAAACTAGGAACATTCAAGAAATTCTGATTCTGCAAATCCTGCACGTGCTTCATGATTTGTGATTTGGTAGTCGGATTAGGATCTACCAAAATCCCTTCATTGAATTTTTGAACAGCCGGCGCCGTCTTCCCTAATTTCTCAAGACAGATTGCGATCGAATAGATAATGTTGGCGTCATCCGGCTTAATTTCTTGCGCCTTCTCCAGCTGGGCAAGCGCTTCTTCCCACTTCTGGGTTTTAATCAAAATATTTGCGACACCAACCATCGACTGATGATATTTCTCGTCATCTTTCAGAGCACGCTTATACTCGGCCAGCGCTTCATCGACTTTTCCATCAGCAAACAGAATGTCGGCTTTTGTATTTCGTGCCTCCGCATTTTTGCCCTTTTGCTTAATAGCAGTATCGAGTTCTTTCATGGCGGTTTCTTTGTCGCCCTTCTTGAATTTCAATATTCCTTTGATAAGGTGAGCGTCCGGCAATACTTCTTTTACTTCAATTGCTTTATCGCAATGTTCGAGCGCTTTGTCAAAATCGCCCCGCTGAACGTGCACGACTGCTAGCGTACTATTTACCATCGCTTTGTTTGCACCAAGCTCTTCTGCCAGATGCAATTCTGCGGCGGCTTCATCGAGCATCTTTTGCTGTTCTTCGCCGGATTTTTCTGAGGCCTGCGTGCGCAACAAATTACCCAGAATCAAATGTAAATCTCTATGTTTTGGCTTCAGCTTCAACCCTTCGCGCGCTTCTTCAATTGCCGCGGCCATATCTTTCTTCTGAACATAAATATTGACCAGATTAAGATGCGGATCAAATGCGTTTGGGTCTAGCTGTGAAGCATACTTAAATGCCCTGATCGCCTGCTCTATATTGCCATTGAAATAGAGCAACTGCCCCATTTCCATTTTTCCCTTGTAGGTTGGCTTGCTTGCAGCCTGGGTGGTCTGACTGGCGCTTAAAAGCAAGGCAGCAGACAATAGACAAAAATAAACGTTTTTACGCGTGGAAATTTTGCTCATAAGTTCAAGAATAAACGATACGACATACCATAGCAAATCGGCTTGCCAGTAGAAGCTCGAACGCTAAATAAAGCTTAGCGTATATTTGTCCTTAATACTTAGGTGATACCCTGATTCTCAATGCTTCAGGAGCCAGTCTTCTGAATCTGATGTTCTGGCGGGCGGGACAGGCTCTGATCGGTTTATAAGCCGGTCGAATTCCTGGAATCTCGCGGCAGGGCGACAAAATGCGTCATCTGCCAGTTCAGCGCCAAAGCTCACATTACTTAGCCGGAGGGTTACACAGTGGCTGTAGTACAAGAAGGAAAGAAATTGCTCTGCGAAGAGTGGTTGAAGACAGACAAAAAGCTTTTGATTGATGGCAAGTGGGTCGCAGCCGAATCCGGCAAAACCTTTGAAACCATCAACCCCGCCAACGAAGAAGTTCTCGCCAAGGTTGCCGAAGGCAGCAAGGCAGACGTAGACAAGGCAGTCAAAGCAGCCCGTAAGGCTGTGGAAGAAGGCCCGTGGCGCAAGATGGCAGCTGCAGAGCGTGCCCGCCTCCTGTATAAACTCGCTGACGAAATCGAAAAGCGCGCTGATGAATTTGCCCAACTGGAAACCCTCGATAACGGCAAACCCATCAAAGAATCTCGCTGGGTCGACGTAGTTCAGACAGTTGAAACCTTCCGCTACTATGCCGGCTGGTGCACAAAGCTGGAAGGCGAAACCACCCGCGTTAACGAAAATTTCTTCACCTACACACTGCGTGAGCCAGTCGGTGTAGTCGGACAAATTATTCCCTGGAACTTCCCGATGTTGATGGCAGCCTGGAAGCTGGGTCCAGCCCTTGCTTGCGGCAATGCAGTCGTTTTGAAACCAGCCGAACAAACCCCACTCACAGCACTTCGCATCGGCGAATTGGCTTGTGAAGTCGGCATTCCGGACGGCGTTTTGAACATCATCACAGGCTTCGGACCAAACGCAGCTGGTTCTGCAATCTCCGAGCACATGGACATCGATAAAGTCGCCTTCACTGGCGAAGACAAGACAGGCAAGAAAATCGTCGAAGCCTCGCTGGGCAACCTCAAGCGCGTATCGCTCGAGCTCGGCGGCAAAGCTCCGAACATCGTTTTTGCAGATGCAGACATCGATGCAGCCGTCAAAGGCGCCATCATGGGCATCTTCTTCAATCAAGGTCAAGTCTGCTGCGCAGGCAGCCGCCTCTTCCTGGAGAAGAGCATCCATGATGAGTTCATGAGCAAGCTCATCGAGCGCGTCAGCAAGATGCGCCAGGGCAACGGTCTTGATGAGAAGACACAAATCGGACCGCAAGTCTCAAGAGAACAGCAAGAGCGCATTCTCAGCTACTGCGAAGCCGGTAAGAAAGAAGGCGCCAAGCTGGTTTGCGGCGGCGAAGCCAACAAAGAAGGCGATAATGCCAAAGGCTACTTCGTCAAACCGACAATCTTCGACGGCGTAACCAATACCATGAAGATCGCTCAAGAAGAAATCTTCGGACCAGTACTTTCAGTCATTCCGTTCAGCAGCATGGAACAAGTCGCTGAAGAAGCGAACAAGGTTCAATTCGGTCTTTCCGGTGCTGTATGGACACAAGACGTTAAGAAAGCACACAAGTTCGCCAGCCACATCAAAGCCGGCACAGTATGGGTCAACTGCTACAACATGTTCGATCCACAAATGCCGTTCGGCGGATACAAAATGAGCGGCTACGGTCGCGAACTCGGCAAGCACTCAATCGAGCTCTACACCAACATCAAGAGCGTCTGGCTCAATCTCGCTGAGTAATTGAATTAGTTGCTGCGACGCGCATTGCGCGCTCGCCCGACGGTCCGAGTTTCAGCTGAAGCTGAAAGGTACGGAGGATGGCGCAAGTCATCCTCCGTTATTTTTGCGTTCATCGATATTAGTCGGCCAGTTGCGCTAATGAATGCAAGCAAGCTGATTATTTTCCAGCTCAGATCAGATTTCACTTTGTTGGGACCAATCAACTATTAAAAGTGACACGATGCTGTAAACTATACAAGTCATAGCTGAAATATTTGCAGGAAGCCAATGCAGCGATTCAAAAGCGACCGCAGCGATAGCTTGTCTTGGATTTTGCTATCTATAAGTACTTTGATCTTTAGATCGCCCGCTGCACGTACAGGAGTGCAAATACGATGAATCAATTGAACCAAGCAGCTTGGCGTTTACCCTTGGCACTTGCCTTCAGCATATTGATTTATCAGCCATCTTTAGCAGCTAAAATAAAATTGCAGGAACACGACCCAGTTTTTTGTACAAGCAAGGAAGAAGCAGTCGCACCCGTCGCCCAACCCCAGGGCGGAATGGCATCTGTACAGGTATTCACAAGAACTGCCGCACTGAACATTTTCGATTATCCATTGGGATACACACCTCCTGTCGGGCCTGCTATAAACTTCCGAATAAACTACAATTATCTAGAAGCTCAAGAAAACACGAAGCGCGATTTCAGCAACTTAGGTGCTGGCTGGACATTGAATTGGGTTGCCTTTGTTAGCAAAGACAAGGATGGCAATGCCACAGTTGCAGTTCCGGGTGGCGGCACCGAATTTTACCTTGCTTATTCCGAGGGTGGACAAAAGAAGTACAAACGCAACATGGCATCGCATGCGCTTCTTGTAGAGCGCCCTGACGGCAGTTTTGAACGGCAAATGCCCGACGGCTCAAGCGAGCTTTACGATCTTTCGGACAAGAAGGGCCATAGATTACTGATTCAAATTCGCACCGCATCTGGTACCGCCGCAGCCATAGGATACGATGAATTTTATCGCATTGCTACAATCAGGGACGCATTGGGCCAGATAAGCAAAATCAAACACGCATCCGATCAGGAAGGGAGCGCTGGATTCTTCAAGGTGGCTGAAATAACCGATCCTTTTGGCAGGCAGGCGAAATTTGATTATGACAATTCAAGGCGCCTTATATCCAGCACCGATTCGATCGGTTTGGTATCGAAGTTTGAGTATCAATCTACAAGCAACAATTCAATCACGTCATTGACTACTCCCTACGGAACGACCAGGTTCAACTGCTACAAACCACAAGGGAGCCCGACAGGCTCGCTGGGTCTTTCCGTCACGCACGCAGACGGAAGCAAATCAGTTACTGAGCATTGGAAGGGTGATGCTCACGAAACATATCAGTGGAACCGCCGCGCGATAGAACTTTATCCAGATGATCCCAAACAAGGAATTCATACGCATTGTACTGTGACAAGGTGGTTAACGCAGGCTGGATCAGGCAGAGAGCTTCCAGTTAAGGCGTCAGTCAAGGAGCCTCTTCAGAGCGAAGTTATTTATTCATACATCGGAATGGGTCCGGCAGGCTTTAATGGAAATTCCAACCTTCCCTCGAGCATTAGTCGTCGGGTGACGGCACGAACTGCTGAGGGGAAGACCGCAGCCGCAACTCAAACATATAGATTTGCTTATAATGATCTCGGTAATATAACGAGACAAATAGATCCAGTCGGCCGCGCATTCGCCTACATCTATGCTCCTAATGGAATTGATCTGCTCGAACGTCGGCAAGTACGTGCAGGGAAAAATGAGCTGCTGGCAAAATTCGAGTACGACGATAGACACCTCGTTAAGCGAGCTATAGATGCCGCGGGAAATGAAACGCAGTATGAATACAATAAACGCGGTCAGTTGGCTAGAATAACGGACGCAAATAAAAATACCTGGACTAGCCAGTATGATGACAAAGGGTACTTGACTGCAAGCTACGGTCCGTCTGGAAAAAAACCACTAGCAATTTACAGCTATGATAATCAAGGGCGGATAAGCAGCAACACTGACGCTGATGGCCACATATTCAAATTTGAATACGATAATGCCGATAGAATTACGCAAAGGATTTTCGAAGATGGTACGTCCGAGAAGATCGGATATGAACGTCTCGATGCGGTTACGTATACCGACAGAGCAGGAAAATCAACGAAACGGACATATGACAGCCTGGGCAGGATGAGCTCAATACAAGATCCTCTTGGACGTAAGACCCAGTATGAGTGGTGCTTATGTGGTGCTCTTCGCAAGCTCACGGACCCAGCACAACATGCAACCGAATGGCATCATGACGTTGCAGGACGGACTATCCAAAAGAAATTTGCGAATGGAACGGAAATAAAGTATGAGTATGAGCCCGATGGCTTCAGGCTATCATCGAAGATTGATGCCCTAGGACAAAAAAGCATATACCTCTACAACACTGATGACAGCATTGCAGAAATAAAGTATGAGTCTGCCACCAACCCTACCTCGTCCGTAAGATACTCTTATGATTCCGACTATCCCGTATTGCGTTCTGCAACAAATGATCAAGGCACCATAATATTAGACTACAATCCAATAGGAGCGGCTCCCGGCTCTGCCCAGCTTAAATCGATATCCAATTCGGCAATACCAAACTCTAAAATCGAATTTGTGTACGATCAATTTGGACGCCTGATTAGGCGCTCAATCAACGGAGACGACAATACTACTGCAATAAAATACGACCAATTAGGAAGAGTCGTTTCCGAAACCAATTTGCTTGGTGAATTTGATTTTGCCTATCCAGAGCAAAACGGTGAGCCTGGTGGATCAAACAGAATCGCTTCAATCAAATATCCGAACCAAACTGAAGTTCAATTTAAATACAATGGAAGTTCGGGTGAAGAACGCCTTCAATCAATAATCTCTTCCAAGCTTGGACAAAGCGACAATCTTTGTCGTTTCGATTACAGCTACGACAATGCAGGCCAAATCTCAGAGTGGAAAGAGCAATTCGGCAATGAACCAGCTTCGCAACTAAGCTTGCGTTATGATGCTGCCGGGCAATTAACCGATGCTACTAGCCAAACTGGAAGTCTTGATGGAAAAACAAAAGAATATCACTTCTCGTATGATTTAGCTTCCAACCGTATCAAATCACACGAAATCGGCACTATCAGAGAACTCGGCTACAACAGCATGAATGAATTGATCAGCGCAGCGGCGAGGGATACTGGCAGTAGTCAGCCGCAGTCGCTAGGCGAAACAGCCGCTAAGCTGGAATATGATCTTAATGGTAATTTGATAAAAGATGGAAATCTAAGATACTCCTGGGATGCGGAAAACAGACTAATTGGCATAGACTTTGCAGATGGCAGCCACACCGCCTTTCAATATGATGCATTAGGTCAAAGAACAAGAATTGTGGAGACCGCTGGCAGCAAAATAACAAGTGCCAAGACATTAATTTGGAACAGCGGAAGAATCTGCGAAGAGCGCACTGACAGCGGACAGCACTCAACGCGATTATTTACACTTGGAGAGAATCTCCATGGTAAGAACTATTATTACCAACGCGATCACCTCGGTTCAACGAGACAAATGATCGATCAAGATGGAACCGTCCAGTCAAGAATCGATTACGATCCCTTTGGAAAGCCAACTGTTACAGGCGGTAACATTGTCCCGAGCGTTCAGTATGCTTCTTACGTTGCACTCGGTCAAAGTGGACTGTACCTCACGCCTTTCCGCGCCTATGATAGCAAGCTCGGTCGCTGGCTTAGTAGAGATCCATTGGGAGAATTCGGATTGCAGCGTGAGCCTGAATGGACTATTAACAACAGTGTTGCTGAAATTACCGCTACGAATCTGTATAGCTACGCGTCAAATAATTCGATGAATTTAATCGATCCATCGGGGCTGCAGAATAGTCCTTATCAATCCAAAGATAATGGTTCGTTTGGACAGATACAGGCTCCAACCGCGACCGGGCAATCACAGATTTCCGGCACCCCCTGGGCCGGCTTAATAAATTGGTTCAGTGGCAGCAATGTCAAAGGTGGAAGTGACTCTCTTTCGAATCAGCCAGCAGCAACCTTCGTTAATCCAGCAGCCAACGTCATGCCGGTTAATAATAACGGCATTGTAAACATTGGGCCTGCTCCAGCAGGCTCAGGGCTGCAACAAACTATACCTGGTCCGGCTGGCACCACTCTGAATCTCGTTGGTGTTACCAACAACAATCTTGGAGTCTATGGTTACAATAACTATCCGGCATACGTTACGAAGGATCCTGCAACAGGCCAACCTGTGGTGATGCAAAACATACCGAACGGAGCGCAAACAGTGGACTCTAAAGGGCAAATTCTAAACCTGAAGTCCGGCCCAGCTAAGTGTACGGTTCAAAGATAAGACGAAAGCTATTTAACAACTAAGGGTAGCTGACTACATCGATATTACTGGCTAGCGAACTCAAGCTCACTTCGAATCTTCCCTCTTTAATGCGGATTGGATATTGGTAGGCAATTTCAGAGCATGCTTGTTGTGGACCGTTACTGTAATCACTTTCATCCATTGGGATAACGCTCAACAAACGCGTCTGCTCGCTAAGCAGATTTTCTTTGTCCTGCCTTTTTCCTTGTAACTCATAGACACAAATGAGTTCTTTAATAATTGCCTGGTCAGGAAACTTTGGTGC
Organism: Obscuribacteraceae bacterium (SeqCode); assembly: GCA_044358055.1. GTDB lineage: Bacteria > Cyanobacteriota > Vampirovibrionia > Obscuribacterales > Obscuribacteraceae > JAIEPM01. The sequence continues at coordinate 2,429 of JBIKOL010000170.1, read as the reverse complement.
ATTCATGACAAGCGGCACGCTACTCAGATATAGAGCCTTGCGTAGTTCAGCTTCTGCCATATCAAAGTTTTTTTGTTCAATATGCAATCTTGCCAGATCTAACTGGCTCTGCTCGGATGATTCAGAAGCAAAAGAACCCTGCTGCTGGCTTACTATCGCTACATCCTTGAATAAACTTTCTGCCAAAGAAAAGTTACGATTGTCTTGTTCGAACAGAGCAAGATTCCTGAGAAAAAAAGCTGGGGGCGGTGAAAGGCGCCCGAATATTGCTTTTGCTTTTTGAAAATTGATCAAGGCTTTGTCCTTCCACCCCAGGCGCCAGTAGGTAACAGCCAGTGCATTTAGACATGCGCCAAACTCGTTGCCGCTCGAGCCGAAATGTTGTTCGCAAAAGCTGCATAATTTTTGCAGATACGCAATACCGTCCTCATTCATGCCAAATTTCAAACAACTTTCCGCGGTCTTCTGAAGAACCACTGCATATGCTCGATGATTTGAATTTTTCGCTGGAGAAGAAAGTGTCTCTTCAATAAGCCTTCTAGCTTCAATCATATTTTTTTCCGCCAAAGAAAGCTCGATCAAGTTCAACTGTAATTCAATTACTTCAGCACTGTCCGCACCATTATGATTACCAAGAAGATTTCGGTATTGGTCGAAATAGCGCCGAGCTGATTCATAATGCCGTTGCTCCAGTTCACATTTTCCAAGTTCTTTTAGCAAATAGCCATAAGCCGGTGAATCTACCGCTGTCTTTGCCAATTCCATCTTTAGCAATTTGGACAATTCGCCGTAGCGCAAACAACACATCAGCAAGCTCTTCAACTCCATATAAGCCTGACTGTTTGTATCCATTTCCGTTAGTTCTGCTGCTCTTCTGTAGCTTAAGATTGCGCTATTCCAGAGCTGGAAGTCTTTGTATAAGGACCCAAGCGAGCACAACACGGCATACAAACGCTCTTTATCATCTTCGGCGCTTAAGTACTTTTCTCTAATTGATACAGCCTGTTGAAGCAGAGTCTCTTGTGTTTTAGGCTCCGATCCATATTCGTCGGCGCAGGAAACCAGCGTTGAAGCTTGCGTACGCGTTAATCCATTAATCCTCAGCACAGAAAGCACATGCCTGTAGACTTCTCTTGAAGCAACTCTTTTTTCTTCCAGAGAATAAAGCTTTGCAAGACAAAGTAAATATGGAATTACTTCAACGCTGTTGGGTCCAGCTTCCTTTTCCACGGCAGTTTCGGCCTGAGAACAAATGTTTGCAGCCTTCCCCAGATAGTCTAAGCGCATTTCAATCAAAGGCTTTAGTTGTTCTGCGCTGCCGCCTGTCCCTGGGGGTATGATGCCCAAAGCCAAAACCATCAGTTCTTTGTTTAGAACATCCGCTTCTAAAGGTCGTTTATATAAGCTTTGTCGAGTCGTATGGCGACAAATGTCCAAAAAATTGGATATGCATGAAGTGGCTTCTACCGGCTTGTTTTCAGATATTCGCAATAGAGCAAGCCGCGACTGCACTGCCGCCAAATGAAGGCTCTTTGTCCCCTCCAGTTTCGTGTATATTCGCGCCGCTTCGTCATAGCATTCTTCTGCTTTGGCGGCTTGTTTTTTTCGTCGATTTATATCACCCAAGCATAAAAGGATTGATGCACTATCTAAAGTGTCAACAATGTTGCTTTTCTTGCCGAGCTCTAGCGCCTTGCTGTATAAGTCTTCCGCTTCGGAAAAACGTCCTGCCTGCATGTGTACCAGGCCAGCTTTTCGCAATGCAAATATATAATCTGCAACATTGGAAGCGCGCTGTTTTTGCGTCAGCTCTAAAGCCTTGTTCGCGAGAGGAAGAGCCTTATCAGACATACCTTCATTTAGATATGCTCCACTTAAACCTTCCAAGCACTGCGCCAAAACCAAAACATTTTGCCTTCTTGTTGCTTCTTCAGCGCCGTTACGGAAAGCCTGCGCGGCTTCCTCATAAAGCCAAAGTTGCAAGTCCCTTTGCCCGTCTTGGCAATATTGCTCACAACGGTTTGAAATCGCGCACGAGCTAAGAAGTAGCAAACAAACAAATATTACTACAGACGATACTCTAGACATTGAGCGCTCAATACGGATGGGATACCGGCTAACGGTTCTTGCATGACGATTATAGTTAAATTCTTGCTTTAGTGCTCGTTTAACAGATTCTCCTTGTCCTGTTTCTTTCCCTGTGACTCATAGAGCCTAAAAAGCTCTTTGAGATTACCCGAGGGCTATAGTGCAATGAGTATATTTTATAACTTCCCTGCATGACACGTCACATACAAGAAGTAGGATCACTTTGTGTACCAGAGCTGGCGTCATGCCCGGACGATTGGCTTTGCCCTTGCGCTTGTGCAGTATTGGACGTACCTGACTGGCTCGAATTTGCGCCGCCGAAAAGTTGTTGTGCAAGTTGA
>JBIKOL010000263.1:0-5592 GCA_044358055.1 Obscuribacteraceae bacterium (SeqCode) | reverse complement strand
CATGATTACTCAGCAATTCAGTGCTGGGTTCATTTACGTTCGGAAAATTACTCCGTCGCTTACCATTGACAGCTCGAAACCCGCATTTCCATTAAACGAAAGTTCCTTAGGAGCCGGCGCTCCCGGGCTTCGCTTCTCGATTGTGCTCTCAGGGATCTGTTTCTTCGATGGGTTCTGACTTGCATAGTCCCCGCAGAAAAGTCGCTAAGTTTGTGATGGTAATACTACGAACGGAAGTGCATGAATATGTAGTGAGGAGCTGCTGGTTTTACTATAAGGTATTGATAGCGGGAAAATCCAGGCTGGCGTGCGATCCTTATCGAGACAACGCCAATGGGTGAACTTCGTTTTCAAGCCAAGGGACGGGCAAAACAGCAGTCCGAAAGTCCTGCATTATCTGATTTGGGCATAGAGCCACTGAATATTTTGAGGGTAAAAGTGGATGCTCCCCGCAATCGTGTGGATGGAATTAAAGCTGAGCTCAATCTTTTGGCTGAGAGCAAAATAGCAAACTCGTCGCAGAAAGTGGAATTTCGGCGGGACCTGGATACAATTGCTTCGAACCATCGTTTGTCGGAAAAAGAGAAGTACGACACGCTTGCTCAGATAAAGCGCTTTTGGGAACCATCAGCAAAGCTCGACGAGAGTGCCCGCACTAAACTGGCTCGTCAGGTGGCTCGTAATGCAGCCAAGCCGACTTATATAGATCAAGGTGATCACAATACGTGCAATGTTGCCTCTCTTGAATGCAGGCTCTATGCTCGAACACCTTCGATTCCGTCAAAGTTAGTTGCTGATCTCGCCCTGACTGGTCAGATACGCACTGCAGATGGTACTACGGTAAGACCCTTGTCGCTGGCTCCCGATAAGGAAGGACGGCAAGACCCTGTACCGGATGGACAGCGCAGTTACGCCAGTCAATTGTTTCAGTTGGCTGCAGCAAATATCTACTGGAATCGCCAGACTACGATGCCCGATGGCACAGCCGCTGGAAAAAACATGATTTATTTTGATCAGGTTCCAAGTGGGTCTTCCGGAAATACGGGCGAGCAGTTGATCGATATTTCCAAGAATCCTCCGCGCAAGTATGAATTGAAGAAGCAGGCTACGGACAATCCGAGACTTGGTCTTGAAGAACTTGCGGATATCAATGCCCAGCTTGTTGGCAAAAAGGAAACTGACTTTGCCATTATTCGCGGTGGTGGCTCCTCCGCAGACGGAATCATTGGTGTAGATTCTTCAGATCAGTTAAGACAAACATTGACCAGATTGAAAGCGGAAAACAAATTTCCTGTTCTTCTGCAAGTTGATGCATCAATCAAGCCATTTGGTTCCGGAGACACAAACAACGGTAAGTTTGAACCGCATGCTGTTACCATCGTTGATTTTGATGCTGCAAAGGCGCAAGTGGCTGTGGACAATCAATGGGGACATTCAAGCGACCACTTTGGTGAAACCGGCACGAAATCTCGCATCGATTGCAATACTCTTTTCGGCTCTATGCGCAGCACTCCTCCGTTGGCAAATGTAGCAGGACATTTGTGGAAGAACTTCAAAGATATAGACTCTGCTGATATTGTGCAGGCATCGAAAGCTGGGCTTTCCACGGCATTGTTGTGGTCTAGCCTTTCTGGATCTACTGCCAATGCATTGACCATTGGTCTGAAGAACGCTGGTGCAACGAGCCTGGCCGCTGCGACCGAGAGCGGTGCTGGTCGACTACTCACTCGAGGTGGCACAGCTGTAGGAGCGCTCGGCGTTGCTATTGTAGTGAATGATCTTCATAAGGCTTTTTTGTTGGGACCGGAGCATGGAACAGGGAAGTTGGCGCGCGTTGGTTTGACTTCAGTCGCGTTTGAATTGGGATCGGCAGGCGGTGCGAGTCTGGCTTCGACTTTGAAGATGACAGGGCTCGGTAAGTATGGACTGCTTGTGGGGGCAGGTCTTGCCGCAGCTACCGCTTATGATGCAACTTTGGGTGAAGGAATTGAGATGATGGGAGCGGCGGTATATCGAAAAGTGTTCGGGAGACGTTAGGTATTAAGTTCAAGTTTCCGGATCTTGCGGGATTCGAAGCCGGCAGGCTGCCAGCGCTCCCGGGGGCTTTCATCGATTTCATTTCTAAGTATGTTAGCGGTCTTACCGGTCCACCGCATCTTACTTGACCAACGCATCTTACTGATCCTCCAAATCTTTCTGCCAACATCAGATCTGGTATTTATAAAAGACTCGGATGATATAATTGCGGGCTATTCATTCGAAAGAGATTTTGATTTTGGAAGAAAGAGCTATTACATTCGGTACAGGTTTGCGCGGGATCGTTTGCGGTAATGGTACCAAAGGTCCCATTATTATTGCGCATGGTGCGGGCAAAGGAATGGATTCCAGCATTCTGAAAAAGACTGCTGAGAATCTAGCTGAGCTGGGCTTTGTTACTTTGCGATTCAATTTCGCATATATAGACAAGAAAAGTGCACCTTCTTTCGGCGGAAAAAAAGAAGAACCAGATCTCGTTGCTGCAATCGACGCTATGAAAGAATATGGGGCGCCAATTCTCATCGGCAAATCATTTGGTGCGCGTGTTTGTGCAAATGTTTCTCTGGCGCGAAAAGATATTCGAGCCCTCGTGTTTTATGGAATGCCTTTGCAGGGAGCTTCTCCAACAGCTAAACCGAGAGATTGGTCTCACCTCGCTCGCATATCATCGCCGATGTTGTTCATCACTGGAGACAAAGATCAACTATGTCCGCTTTCAAAGCTCGAACCAATCCTGGAGTCTTTAACTGGAGAATATGCATCGCAGGTTGTTTCTGGAGACCATTCATTCAAGCCAAAGTCTGAGGACCTTGCTGTAAAAATTTGCACAGACTGGGTAGCCGCTCTTACTAGCTGAATCCAACAAATTAATATTTTCGCAAACCATCATCATGTCATTCACTCAGTGATAAGGAACCTTTTATCTCTGGTCAGCTAAACCGTCCCACGGTTCGCTTGTAATTATTGACAATTCAATAATACAATAGAGCCTAGGCTTCAGGTGTTTTATGATTAGGTTATCCATTTCCATTGTGATGATTGCGATCCTGTTGGCAGTACCAGCGCCAGCAATCGCGAAACTATACGTACCTAGCGATTTGAAAGCAAACGAATTCTGGGAACCGCTGCAAAAGACTTCCGAGGATTTTAGAAGAGGCCTGTACGGAAGGGCTCAAAAGTCGCTAGAAGAGCTTTCGAAAAAAGACCCGAACAATGCAGATATTTTGTTCGATTTAGCTTGCTGTTTTTATAAACAACATAGTTATACAAATGCCCTTTTGCTGTTTTTGGAAACAACAGATGAATGCGTAGACTCAGAATATTTTGCTGGCAACTGTTATCAAGCATTGAACAATACAGCTTTATCATCTAAGCATTATCGAAATTATTTAAGTAGAATCCGATTTAGTAAAACTGTCATCTGTTCAGATCACGCCTGCTTTTACAGGCCTCTAGCAATCAAAAAACTAAAGCAAATTGACTCAACCTTTGATGAAATGGATTATCCGTTGAAGTTTCTTGACGGCACCATGAAGGTTGATTTTTCAACTGATAATTATCCGCTTACAGTAGAAGATCCTATTTTCCATAGCTTCATGAAAAGCGAAAGGGAGCATAGCAAGAAATCTTCTGTTTTGCTTTCTTCTCCAAGTGATAAATAAACACTACATCGTCAGGACAAAGCATTAGGAGATGAAGACAATGCAAAACGAGAAGTTCAAAGAGCCGCTGAGCTGGATCCTTCTTTAAAGATACAGCTTGATCCTGAAGCATCGCATATATATTATTTGCGTATGCTTAAGGAGTTCAATGATTGCCAGAAAGATGCGATTCCCAAAGAAGATGCGGTTCTTAGAGATATGGTAAATCTTAATCGAGATTGATCGGATCATAGGCTTCAGGGCTCATGTAAGAAGCGGAACCCGATAGAGAGCCGCGCAATTCGAGGGAATTTAGGGCTGAATCATCATCACGTCCGAAGCTCAACAAGATTTCCGAACCTTCGCTATTGATTACGGTCGCTCGTCTATGATTTTGATCACCTTTTGAGAATGAGGCGTTTTCTTTAGCTGATCCATCTCAACGAATTCAATAGATGTTCTAAATAATTTTGGATTATTGCTGATAGTTCGCTGGATGCCGGTAACAATCAATTCGCGTGAATGTTCGTCAGGCTGATCTTTTGGCACAAGTCGAAAATCAATTTGATCCATTTTTGATGATGCATCATAAGACAAGGTAATCTGGAAATCGAGCAATCCTTCAAAGAGTTTTGAGAACTGGCTCAGCAAAATATATTCGCCGCCAATTTGAAAAGATCTGTCTGTGCGACCGCGAAATTCGATGACGTTAAATTCAGCACCCTGGAATTTCTCTTTCGAGAGTCGCACAATATCTCCGGTGTTATATCTCAGCAGCGGAAAGCGAGTTCTAATTAAGTTGGTCAGAATCATTGTCCCGAAACCTTCTTCGTCTGGGTCAATAAGTTCTATATGTACCAGGTCGGCCGGGCACAGATATTTTGCAACTGCTCCCTGCTGTAATTTAAATCCAAAGACTCCAGCTTCGGCTGATCCGAAGATTCCATTGAAAGAACCTATATTCAAAACATCTTTAAGGAACTGCTCTTTGTACGCCGGCAGTGGTTCGCCACCGAAAATGACCTGTTCAAAGCGATGTTCAGGTTTGTTCTCTTGAAAGTATTTGGCAAATTGAATTATGCGCGAGCTGGTTCCTGCGATGCAGTTGGCGCCGAATTGCTGTGCAATTTTATAAGCGCCTGCATCGGAAGCATGTGCGGAGGCTGGAAGAACTGTGGCACCCACAAGCTCACAGAACTCATTTATTATCTCAGCTGATCGGTACATAAATGTGCTGCCGAACAGGTTGAGTACGATTGAGTCCTTTGTTAAAATTCCTGTCTTACTAAGGTAGGAAGCCAGCGCAGCTCTCTGAAAATGGTTCTCTGCGATATCTGCTGGAAAATACAATGGCTCAGATGATGTGCTGCCGCCGGTTGGACTTAAGTACAGTCCTTTACGGAATTCCGGATCGCTCATGCACTCTGCCACCAGCGTATAGAGTTGTGCTTTATCCATGATGGGAGCTTCGTTAAACGCCCTTATTCCTGCCAGCCAATCTCGATAGCAATGAAGACCTTGAGCAATTTGGAATATCTGCTCGGGAGTGTGCGACATCGAGTTCGACTTGCATGTTTTATTAGGAGACGCGGAATTCATATCTTCAAATCCAATTTTCATATTAAATGACCTTTCTGCTAGCACCTGTTCTGAGAATAGGTTGTTTCGCGTTAAGAAGTGGTGAGGAGTCAAGCCTCCACTGGCTGTAGGTTCAAATAATGTGCCGGTAGAAACAAGTCCAGAATTCCAGAAAGGACCGCCAGACCGGCACAAATGTAAAAGACAGCTGTCAGTCCATCAGGAATTGACGAAAGAGTAGAATGAGCTCCTGAATGCAAATGAAACTGGCTCGAGATGAGTAGCAAAGAAGTGCTAGCTAATGCCAGCCCGATGCTTCCTCCAATTTGTCTTATCG
>JBIKOL010000037.1:0-62192 GCA_044358055.1 Obscuribacteraceae bacterium (SeqCode) | reverse complement strand
CTTCTATGTTGGAAAAACTCGCCTTAATAAGCAACGTTATCAATAGTCGGCTTTATAAACCAGTGGATGAATTTAAGGAATCTTGACTTACTTCTTTTGAACACCTGTCACGCTGACTGGCTTGCTCGCGTTAGGCTTAGTGGGAGGAGCAATTGATTTACTTGCGTTCGTATTCGAGGCGCTACCCTGAGCTGCTCTTGCCTGCCGCATCGCATTAGCCATATTGTTTAGAGCCTCACGCATTCCTTCAGTATCGTCCAGGCGTATGCATTCATCAGCAATCTTCTTCGCCTCAGCCTCGCGACCAGCACCAACATAAGCGCCGTACAGCATAAGCACCATGCTCGGGAATGGATCAAAGTCTTTAGCAAACTCCGTGTCTGGACGAGGTCGCTTCATATCCTCGGCGTCTTTGTAATATTCTTTTATTCGAGCCATAGGATCCGCATATAAATAAGTAGCAGCATCATCCCAGCGACACTTTCCAAAGAGCAGGGGTTCGTAAAATTTTGCATCCGCTATTAATGATGGACGTTGTGCTGGGTCCATTTTGGCTTTATCGAACCAGGCTAGCGTAAGTTGGTGGTCGTCCAGAATTCCATTCAAGATAATCCAATCCTGACGCTGATTAGCTTTGTCCGCAGCATCTCGCATCGATGTGAGCTTCGTTTTCGCAGGAGCAACTGTTGCACACAATTTCTTCAGCTCGGAAGGCAGCAAGGAATATTTGAGCTGACCGGTGTCTGGATCGTCTTTATTGATGTTGTTCCAGAGCCACAAATATTCCTCAAAAGCTTCTGCATCTTTCCCAGAGGTCTGCAGTTCACGAGCTTTACTCATGCGCTCCCAAACCGCTGCGCCGGTATCAGCATCCTTTTGCAGTTCCGCTGAAGTCTTGCCACTTCGAGCTCCTTTGAGCCATTGCATTAATTCTGATGAACTTAAATAACCATCTTGCCGGCCGAATTCTTTATCACCACTTTGCGGAGTAAAGAGGACCAGCGTTGGCATGCCAGTTATTTTGTATTTAGCGGAAATCTTCTCATCTTTATCGACATCGATTTGAATCGCGACTGCATTTTCTTTCATCCATGCTTGAACGGCAGCGTCAGCCCAGGTGGTGGACTCCATCTTCTTGCAAGGCGGGCACCATGACGCCGTAAAATCAATCAGAAAAAGCTTTCCGTCTTTTTGAGCATGCTGCTTTGCTTGCTCCAGGGAAGAGCCCGAAAAGATCTCGGCACGTGACCACGCTGCACTGTCACACGCCAGAACAATAAAGCTAAACCCAGCTATGAAATTCAACCATCTACTCAATGCGCTGGCACTCCCTGAATGTAGGGTCTAATAGCTTATCAGATCAAAAGCCTGATTCGGCTGAATACCTAAAGTATTGACTTTATAAGCTCCAAACATTGAGCATTCGGCTTTAATTAGAGTTGTTTTCCTGAGATTTACGCTCGACCAGGTCTTCAGCGGATGAAAGCTGCTCTTCATCATTAATTAGTCGATTGCTTTCTGGCGGACAATCTGGCTTCTTGCTAAATATAAGCTCTCCCAGAAATGGCGCCTCGGCAAGCATCAATTTGATTGACTCTTTCCAGTCAGCTCCTGATGCCATCGAAATATTGCTCTTGTCCAGCCGGAGATACCACCAGCAAAAGTAGAATGTCTCTACAAGTTCGAATGCCTCTACAAACCGGATTGGCCCTGGTTTTAATTGCTGTCCAGTTATAATACTCCAAAGTAGCGGAATACAAAACCAAATGACCAGAAGCATTGCACCGCCAAAGCGATATTTCTCCAGGCTAACCATATAGATCAACAACGAAATGGAGATACCAGCTAAGTTAAAAATCGGAATTAGTTGGGAATTGTCTTTTGGTGCAATATGCAAGAGAGCGCAAGGCATAAGCACAAACATACTTAATATAAGGGTGATGAAGAAAGCGACAAATGGCGCCCCCAAAACTACCATTATCCAGCGAATCCAGTAAAGCATGTCAGTCCCTTCCTTGAAATTATTGTTGCGTTATTAGTCACTTACGCTGCACTGTCACACGCCAGCAGATTCAAGCTAAACCTGGTTATGAAAATCAACCATTTACTCAACGAAGATATTCCTAAATGTAGCATTTAATAGCTTATCAGATATTAAGAACATTCCGTTTGCTCTTATTGCGGCAAAGTCCTCAGATAGAGTTGGTGCATTTCAATAGCATGAGATGCTAAGCCACAAATGACGCAAGTATTTTCTTTATCCGAGGCGCATCCTTCAGTTTCTTCGATAGCCGCTTCATTTCCTCAGGCGATATCATCATGGGTCCGCGCTGGAATCTGCCCTCTAAGTCGTAATAGCAAAATCGAAGTTCTTCGTATCCTTCTTCGAATTCCAGCAATTGGATGCAGGGTTCATGATATTCGCATTGTATGCTGATCTCTTCGACAATCATTCCACCTCCCCAGTGAAGCTTAAATGGGCGAGGAAGCTTTCTTGACTCTTTCATCTTCGACTCCTTTCCAGTTTTCATGCATGGGGATTTTCCAATCACCTGTCTAGCGGTAAACGCTGCTGATCGTTCTTGATTTTCTTCTTAGCCCAGGATCGAACTTTCTCTGATGCGGGAATCAAGAATAGCACCAGTTCCACAACAAGAATAACAGCCAGGAACCACTCTCCGGGGCGCAAAATTCCGACCACTGCGAAGCCCGCAAGAATTATTCCACACACGATACAAGAGTATGCTGTGACGAAATAGCGCGTGTTTAGTGGCTTCATTCTTATATGGTGCAATACCCATACAAAGGCAGTCCAGGGGAATGCAATGACGGCAATCAAAAAAAGTATCGGAGCTAATGGTGCATAACGTTCACCAAAGATTGGCAGCCAATCTGAATACAACCAGTGAGGTGTGACCAATAAGATCTTGTCGACTTTCAAAACAAGCGCTACGCCAACTACTAAAATTCCAGCACTTACGCCTATGATTTTTGAGCGCAGAGAACCCTCAACATGACTCGATAATCTAGCCCGTTCAGATTTATCCAAAAGCATCGAAACAAAGTAAACACCCCTATTTACTGCACCTGCAAAAGTTGCCAATAAAAAGACAATCAAGGGTGCACCAATTAGACAAAGTACAACCGGTACCGACATATCAGCTTTGCTCAAGTGACAGAACAACATATAAATCATCAAACAAGCAAGCGAAATTGCTTCAGCTTGAACTAAACGGGTCACACTGAACCACTTCAAAACGCGTGCCAGGCTTGATCGTTCATAATACTTCGCCTCATAAAGTCCGTCGATATAAGCCGACTCCTGTGGGTTAATCCGAACTGCTTCCTCGAAAAAGCTCAGCGCCTCCACCGCATTCTCATCGAGCATGTCCCAGCCTTTATCGGCATGCATGGTTGCATCTTCGGGATTGAGTGCGAATATTTGCCGTCGCACTTCCGCGGCGGCTTCTTTTCGTTTGGTCTGCTTCAATGCATAGTGTTTTAGATGCAGCGAGGGTAAATGTTGCGGATTAATTTCAAGCGCCCTATCGACGAAGGACAGACCATCACTCCATTTCTTTCTTCTGAAAAATATCGAAGCACATGTAGATAGATACTCCGGGTTTCTTGGCTCAAGGCTAATTGCCTCTTCGATAGCCATTTCAGCTTCGAGAACATCCTTTTGCTTCAAGTAGGCCAGACAGACGATATAGTATCCATAAGCAAGCTTTGGATCGGTCTTAATCGCTTCCCGCGCATTTTCTATTGCTGCAGCGATTTCTCCCATGTTAAGGCAGCATGCGGCAATCATCCCCAATGCGAGAGCGTTTCCCGGATTTTGTCCCAGTTCACTAACGAATTGGCTGCGTGCAAGCTCCCATCGTTGCAGTCGGTAGGCTGCCAGACCTCGTTCATAGAATGATGGTGTTTTGGACACCAGGCTTCTCCATCAGCTGCGTTCGATTAAATAGCATTTTATAGAATCGGATGACACAGTTCCTTAAGCCCACCCATCCTATTATTCATGGCAGGGAAGGGGTTGGGGGGTACGGCTATGGCAGAATCTGCAGGACAGTCTGCTCCAGAATCGCGTGACGTCCCAAGGGAAACCTCCGCTCCGCAGACCACCCAGTTCGATTCGAGCCAGTATCAGACTGGGGATAACCTCCGCGCCACAGGCTCTGACGATACCAAAAATCTGGGATTTGCGAACACCACTATCGATGGCGCGACCGCCAACGATACTAAATACAACCCGTCTTCGGCAATGGGCGGGCAGGACAAGGCAAATACAAATGGGCAAGCGCCTCGTGGAGATGAGCAGACACCTAAAGCTGAAGACCAAACAACACAAAAAGCCCAAGACCGGGCACCGAAGGCTGAAGACCAAGCCGCAAAAGCTCCGAACCAGGCAAGCAAACCTGAAGATCAGGCGCCCAAGGCGGAAGATCAAGCCGCAAAACCTGAAGATGCAGAAGTCCAAACCACACGCGGGGCAGTAGTTCAACCAAATGATGGAACCAAAGGTCCGGACCCGGTACTGGAACCTCGCCACGCAGAGCGCCCTGCGAGTGCGAAAACAGAGACCACGGAAGACGGTGGCGACAAAACCACCACTTATGATGATCGTACAAAAAGCGAGACCAGTGTAGTTCGCGATGACCAGGGCAACATTTCATCGATCACCGATAACGCCCAGGACCAACAGAAAGCTGTCACAACGAACTACTCGCCTGACGGTAAGCCAACATCACAGGTCTCCAATGATGGCACAGTAACCTACGATGAAAATGGCAATGTCACAAGTGATACTCGCAGCAATGGTGCAGATCGCCCGACTCCTCAGCCGATTGAAAAAACTGAGAACGCGGATGGCAGCACCACATATGATGCCCCCAACTCTGACGGCACCCACCAAAGTTTTACTTATAATCAGGATAAATCGCTAGCAAGCACCACACAAAAGACATCCGAGGGAACGACAACTGAAACTGATTTTTATCACAACGGTTCTGTCAAGGAGCAGCACTCTTTCAACCCAGAATCCGCCACTCGCGAAGAGATGAACAGAACCTGGGATCAAAACGGAACCCTTCGTTCTGACGAACACAAAACCAATCAAGGTTGGGACCGCGCAGAATACGGTCAGAATGGGCAACTCACCAGCGAAAGCGGTGGAACCTGGAACGGACAGCACAATTACCACACAAACTACGCGGCGAATGGCGACATCACAAGCGATTCTCGCCATGGTGATATGGTGTCGCACAAATTTTATAGCCACGACGGTTCAAGCAACAGCACCGAAACCAACAATAAAACCCAGGAAGTGCGCATGACGGATTTCAAGCCGGGCGAGGGCACGACACACACCACCATGACGCCAGACAGCTATAAGCAACGTGCTTATGATATGAACCTGAACGAACGCATGGACCAGCGCGTCGATTGGAAGCGCCATTAATACTAGATAGCGCTGCTGTTACCTTCTGGCGGCAATTCGATTTCTCGAAATCCGCTTCAGCTGCCGGCAAGAATTGCCCGGCTTCATCGCTGTAGCTAGATACTTCGCCGGTTTCGAATTTATCGTCCATCCTGGTGTATGAATATGCATTTGCTCAGACGTAATCTTACAGCAAGCGTACTGCGGCAAAATGCACTACAGATGAGCTTCTTGCGGAATCCCGCCGAACGTTTGCGGGAAATTTGATTGTGCCTCACCGGCTTGAAATTGTAATTTGAAATCAGGTTGGACCGTGCAATTCGAGGCTGGAAGAATGGAAACTCATAACGAGAAAAATGCAGAGTTAAATCAAGGGCGTCCGGAGACAGGGCGGGAAGCTTTGATGCAAGAATCACTTGCAGGCTTACAAAATTACACCGATAGCATCAAAAATTCCGGCATTGAAAGAGAAGGCACCACCCGTAGTGGGCTGCCCGAGTTAACGCTACTCCCCGGAATAGGCGACGCTCAGACTCAAGCAAAAGGTCCCCTGGAGGGAATGAATTCATCGTCTGAAGCACAGACCCATATGTCGCAGAAGGAAATTGATGAAGCCGCCAAGAAAGCTACCGACATAATCGGTTCCGGCAATATGGGAAATGACGAGCAGCGCAAGCAAATTTCAGACTTGCTAAAACAAGCAGCAAATTCCGACTCGCTTCCTGATCTGATCGGCAAGATAAATGAGCAACTCGCAAAGGAAGGAAAAGACTTGCGCCTTTCGTTAAACACCAGTTCCAAAACTGAATTGACTAACGATGGACCCACATTCCAGCATAATTCTTATGATGTAAGTCTGAAGTCCGGTTCCTCAGGAAAGCGGCTCGACTCTGTTCAGTTCGACACTACTACCATAAAAGATTATGGTGGTGGAGGTTGGGGACGTGGCTGGGGACGCGGCGACGATTTTCCAGCGCGTAGATAACGCTGTACTCACGATGCCGCGTCCACATCAACGCGTCTTTCGAAATTAAGGCTTCCGTTTTGACTGATACTGTCCTTCTGGAACATCAGTTGAAGGTGTGTTAGAAGGCACGAAAGGATTACTTGTGCTCACAACGTGATCGTGCACCGGCTTGTTCGGATTCCACAATTCGACAAATCCTGTAGGAGTCCACTGGCTATTGTTATTGAACGGATCATACTGGTGGTCCATTTCGTTTGCCATTCTCCAATTATTCCACAGGGATGTTCTCGACTCAGCAGGATCTCCCATGATGTACATTCCATCGGCGGTCTTACCTGCGCAATAGACGAAGTGGTGCGGAACGTTGATGATAACGCCGTGACCTGCGGCAAGCGCAGCATCTAACTCGGTCATTGCCTGATCAACATTTTTAGGTGTTATGCCAACGCCGCTTGCTGGATTGAAATGCAATTTGGTGGCTAGTCCCAATTGAGAGGCGTACATTGCTTCGTCATCTATAGATCCAAAATCTTGTTCCGGCTCTTTCGTTATTCTTTCAACAGCGTGACGCGTAGCCTCTCTTGCGCGGGGGTCCGCGAAGGTCGCGCCGTCAAAGTGAAGTCCTGAATCGCCACCTGACGCGTTGAAATCAAAGCATGCCTCAGTTATTGAAGTCGGTGCGCAGGAATAGTTATTTGGTTGAGCGATGTAGAAGCGTCTGCGATCAATACCGGTAGTGTCATCGTAATTTACAGGAGGAGCAGCTTCGGTTTTGCTCGTACCACCACTAGACTTTTCCAGCGACAAAGAAAAAGCATCTTCGCGCAATGCCTGGTCGCACGATTTATCCACTGCGGATCTAGTTGCCTCTGTCTTTACCTGATCTAACATAAACGAATCCCCCTTGTATAGAGATGCCTGTGACTGGCATTTCTCTGGAATGCAAGACTCGATTATGATTTTTGCGCGTGACAATTTTCGGAATAATTTGTGTATGTTTTCGGTACTGGCTAGTGGATTTACGAAGCAGGACGCGTTAGAGCTTGCTAACTAATCTGCTCTAACGCGCTCACCACCTCTCAACCTTTAACACAAATGATTTGCCGCAATTTGTGCACGATTTCAACTAGATCGTTCTGTGCTTCCATAACGGCATCGATTGGCTTGTATGCGCCTGGCGTTTCGTCAATCACTTCTTCATCTTTTCGACATTCAACTCCGCTAGTTGCTTTCGCGTGATCTTCCAGGCTGAAGCGTTTCTTCGCTTCAGTTCTAGACATCATTCTACCGGCACCATGGCTGCAGCTAGAGAAGCTATCAGGATTGCCCTTGCCTCTCACAATATATGAAGACGTGCCCATCGAGCCAGGAATAATTCCGAGCTCGCCAGCCTTTGCACTTACTGCGCCCTTTCTCGTGACCAGAACATTTTTTCCAAAATGATGTTCACGCTGAACATAGTTGTGATGGCAGTTCACCACGGTATCTGTTACGAAAAAATCAGGCAAATTCGCGATTGATTTAAGTGCATTTACAGTAGCATCCATCATCAAATTACGATTAGTTCGCGCGAAATTTTGTGCCCAGCTCACAGCTTCCACATAATCATCAAAATGTTCCGTACCCTCCGCCAGGTACGCCAGATCTTGATCTGGAAGATTGATAAACCAGCGTCTCATATCTTCTTTTGCAAGCTCGATGAAATATGTGCCAATGCGGTTGCCGATTCCTCGTGAACCGCTGTGCAACATAATCCAGACATCGTCAGATTCGTCCAGGCAAATTTCAATGAAATGATTGCCGGTGCCGAGCGTTCCGAGATGATTTACGTGATTTGCGCTTCCGACTTTCGGATGTTTGCTCAAGATTTTATCGAACGTCGGTTTGAGTTCCGCCCAGGCTTCCGACTGTGGCTCGGGAATTGATTGCCATGCACCACGATCGTTGCGACCACCGTTGTCAGTGCGTCCATGCGGCACCGCACGTTCCATTGCTTCACGGATTGCGCGAAGATTATCAGGCAAGTTATTTGCATTCAGGCTGGTTTTTGCAGCCATCATTCCACAGCCGATGTCAACGCCGACAGCAGCGGGAATGATCGCGCCGGTCGTTGGAATGACACTGCCAATAGTCGCACCCTTGCCCAGGTGCACATCAGGCATGACGGCAATCCATTTATGAATGAATGGCATACCGCTGATGTTGATTAATTGCTGTTTGGCATCATCTTCGAGTTGTACACCTTTAATCCATGCTTTGATAGGCGATCTGCCATCTTCATGGAACACAATGTAATTTGAGTCCCTTCCCATAAGAAGACTCCTCCGTTGGCTATAATTTCATAGCCCAATTGTTGCAGGTTCGCTCAAAAAAAGCTCGCCTAAATTCACCGTTTGCAAGTTTTGTCCGATGCTCTCGCAAATGAATTGATTGCTAGCGGAGAAAGATAGATGTGTATGGTTTCTGCACCTGTACCGTCATTTCCGTTAGCTGACATTACAGCCTGAGAGTTTGGATTCAATTTTTTAAAAGTATCAAACACTTGTGACCAGTGGCATGAACCTAAGTCCTGCATCAGCCTCGATGCTTCCAGTCCATTGCCCTTTTCAATAGCCTTACCCAGTAGAGCCCCTTTCTCGTCAGCCAGATACTGTTCCATTTTCCTGTCCCCAACCTATAGATCGCCATCATCATAATAGGTTTGAAAAATGGCTCTGATCATGTATTCATATACAGTCATCGACTGCATTTATATGTGCTTGAGCCAGCTGGGCTTTCTATCCAGCTTGAAGAAGAGTATTCAAAATACTGCTCTCTTCAATTGAAAGCAGAAGAGAACAGTATTTCTCGAGACTGAATTCTAGTTACTTGCACTTTGGCGAATCAGTAATATTGAATTCGAGGCCTGTCCACTTATTGTGCTCAGCAATCGCTTTTTTATATTCAGCAGAGTTTGGATCAACAGGTATTTCCTTGCTTCCATCCATCCGAAATAGCCCTGGATTTTCAACACGACCATCACGATAAGTGTAGCGTTCGCCATCTGCAGGAAAATGATCGACGTGTGCAGAGCGTTTCTTAGGATCTAATTCGTACCAGAGGTAGCTATTTAAATCCGCAACTTCTTCGCCATTCTTGAAAAAGGTGTACTTGGGTCCCCAGCCGCCATTCATTCCGCCGGAACCCTCTGAGTAGCAATCGAAGAGAGCTTGGCTTGCATCGCCATGTTTGTCCGGCTGTGCATGGGGCTCTTTTGCATCCAGCTTTGTATTGTGATCTAAATCCATTAATTTTCTCCCTGAATCAAGTCCGCCGTCGCAATTTGCTTTACCCCATCAAAAACTTTAGGAGCAGGGAGCTTAAGAAAGTGTGGAAGGACTCTGCCAAGAAAAGAGTCGTTGTTAATTCCAGCAAATTACGCCCGCGGATCGATGACTAAAGGGTGCGCTCGTGCTAAATGTATAGAGTGTTCAATCGCAGTTCAAACTCACTTAAAGGACGCTCTATTTATGAACCCGACCACTTTTTCGGTCTTGTCAGCTCTGGCTGCTGCAGTGTGGACGGCCTGGACCTGGAAGTCAGAGCGCGTAACAGAGAGGCAACTGAAACGCGATGAAATGGCCGCTCACTATACCAATTCTTTGATCATAACTATGCAGGTTCTGCAGAAGCATTTGAACAGAATTCTGGAAACTGACGAGTTGACACATTGCCGGAAAAAAGAAGCACAGGAGCCGGCTTCCCCTGCGGCGATCGATCTGCTTTATATCATAAGTATGTTCTTTGGCTGGGAATATATAACGTTTAGATTTGGGCAGTACACCAGAGATCCGAGAGTGCTATCAATGTTTGAGGAAATTGGTGAGACTCTAGAGAGTAGAACAATATGTGCAGGCGACGCGTTTCGATTTAGTGTGGCAGATAGAGTGGCGCTAGGACTTGCGGTGTTGCATCCGGCGGGAGAGATGTCATCCAAACCAATTTTCATTTCGGTGCCACGTTATAAATTTGAGGATGACATTTCCAACCCGAAAAGTGAGCACGCCAGCCTGTATCGCAGCGATGTCGTGCGTTCCTCTCTTGGAGCCGTTGACCGTGCAGTCGCTGGAGAAACGCTCGAAGCAAGAGAGCGTCTTTTGATTCTGCAGAAACAACTTGCAGGTCTTCTTACTTATCTTGAGATAAAAGAAGGATTTCGCACTCCGCCTTCACCGATCAAAAGCAGTCTTGCAATTGCTCAAGCATTTTTGAACAAGAACTCAGAACATTCGAACAATCAAGTTCAAGTACTCCACCAGACCCCTGGCCGCATCCGCTTGAAGGTTCCTCGCGTCCAAGCGGACGACGAATACGCCACGGAACTTCAGTTGCTCTTAAGGTCGGCGAATAAGGTGAGGAACGTTCGAATCAACCGCGCAGCGGCAAGTGTCACGGTTGAATTTTCAGAGGAGCTTCCCAGCGCGACAATGTTGCAAGCTATCATGCCAAAGCTTGAAGGCGAAGTTCAGAGCATTCCTTCCACCGCAAAGATAGAAAGCGCACCGCGCCGCGCTTCTGCCGAGGCAGGCAGCTTGCGAAACTAGCGATTTGCGTTGTGGCGTAAACCTTTACATTAAACTTACGCTTTTTAAGCGATTTAAGGTATAGATATGTCAAGTCCTAAGCCTTACCATCGTTGAATTGGAAAGCGAGGATGGAATGCATGTCCAATTCTGGAATTGAAGCGCCTGTACCCGATAGTTCAGACAAGAAGCAAGATACACAGCCAGCAAAAGTAGATTCTTCAATAGATCCTCTTTCGCTTATGAAGGAAAGAATCCCGCAGGATACTTCTGCTTCCAGTACGTCATCCAGTCTGCCTGATCTTAAGCTAGGAGATTCAAACCCACCGACTCAGGCGAGTTCAACCAACAAGAATTTGGAGATGGGCAACCCAAGCAATGCCACCACCGATCTTTCCAACAAGGACAATTATCTCTTTACTAAAGACCAGTACGCCATGTCTTACAACAGCGATCACAAGACTCCCAATTGGGTGTCCTGGCAGTTAGACAAAGATTGGCTGGGACCTCAGGGCCGTTCGGGTCCCTTCGTGCCGGATCCAAATCTCCCAGCCGGCTTCGGCAAAGCAACGCCTGAAGATTACATCAATTCAGGGTACGACAGGGGACACAATTGTCCCTCTGCCGATCGCACAAAATCACTTGCAGACAACGAAGCCACTTTCAACATGAGCGACATAGCACCTCAAGCACCGGACAATAATCGCGGTCCCTGGGAAAAATTAGAAGGCTACAGCCGCGACCTTGCGAAGAAGGGTGACGAGTTATACGTCATCTCAGGCAATGAGGGAAGCAAGGGCACCATCGGTGCCGGAGTGAATGTGCCGCAAACATGGTTCAAAGTAATTGTGGATCTGCCTCAAAAAGGTATGGGTGCCAAAGATGTCACCGACAAAACAAACATCATTGCCGTAGAAATGCCGAATCAAAACGGTATCAAAAATGATGATTGGCGTAAGTATGAGACAACCATGGGTGCCATTGAACAGCACACCGGTTTACAGTTTCTATCCAATGTGCCGCAGGACATCCGAAAGGCATTAGAAGATAAGAAATATTCGGCGTAGGAAAGTAATTGTCAGGCGGAGCGAAATCGTAATCAAAAAGCTCGATTGAGGCGGCAGTGAGATCTTTTTCGTTACAGTTGAAGCCAAAAAGTGGAGCGAAATACTATACATCAATGCAAATATTCTCGAGTTTGAAGCGAAATCAGGCCCACAACATTTCATGGTGTTCTGATGCGTTTGGGCTTTCACGGCAGTGACAATTTAACTCTCATTCCCTGGCTTTCACGGGAGTGACAATTTGACTCTCATCCCTCGGCTTTTGCCGCCGATGACGACACTTCCATCATCTTCTACCGATTCAATAGTTAGAGAAGTGTCGTGCACAGCACACTCTTCGCCAATTAAGTAGTAAATGAAATTTCCTGCTTCCTTTAGCTTTATTCCAAGATTTTGATAGTTCTTTCGTGTGTTGATTATGTCAGCAGCGAGTGTAATATCAAAACGGAATTCTTTGAATTTGGCTTTTGTAATCGGGAGGGGCGGGCATGCAGCTAAAGCCTTATCAAAAACCATCTCCATTGCAGCGGTATAGTCTGTATCCTTGGCGCTCATTACGCTGTTATCGTCGGGCCCGATTGGAAGAATGTTTTTTCCTGGATTGAGTGCAATTTGCTTGCCTGGCAAAATTACCACGTGGAAGGTTTCCTTGCCTGGAATACGCGCTGCTTCAAATTGGTTTTGCAGCTGTTTGAAAAAATTAGAAATCCAATCGTGCCATTGCGCTGATTCATTGCTATTGGACCAATTATCGGGAATTAGCTTGACATACCGAGGTTCTGCTTCGAACTCGCTTTGTACAATCATAGTCTTGTAGTTTCCGGATCGCGTATCCTCATGTAAGGCTGAAGCTGCGGTTTTGACTTTTGTGCCGCTAGGGTCGCAATCCGGAGCCAGCAGGTATGTTCCGGCATTCTTTTTGTTGCCGGCCGTGTTGCCCTTCGCACGAGCACTTGTAGCTTGTTGTGCTGTCGCGGGAATGGATTCCGCCATAGCGATTAAAACAAGAAAGAACGTTGCGAATTTGAGCATGGAATTTAAGTTCATTAATGCATCATATGCCATTTGACATATTTGCGCCTTAAATGTTGGCTTCTCTCTTTGACGTGCAGATCCAAAGGCGGATGATACCGTGATTGATATCATTTTGCACCGAAAAAAACGCCAGAGCTTGCACCACATTTTTTAGCCATTTCCAATCAACGGAAGGTCTTTTCACGCTCTTTTCACCTTCGAAATAGGAAACTATTCCGGAGGCAGGTACTGCATTACAGACACCATTCGGCATCCTAAATTTCTGCTAATTGCAAGCCCTGTGCGTTTTTTACGAATAGCCAATTTTTTGCCACAGACATACCCTGATATTGCGGACAACTTTTGCTGGGCGTGGATTAAGGGGAGCTTAGGTGCTTAAGCTGGACCATAATGCAGAACTGTTGCAGTGCGCTGCTGATGTGAGAACTCAGCCATCGTCTAATGCGCTCATGCGAGAGGCTCAGCTGATCTGGCAGGGCGTTGCCTCTACTCCTGAGCACTTGCAGAAGTCCTTTTCAGCGGAAGAGCGTGCTCACACGCTGGAAAATGCGCTGTTCTCGGCAGGCATCACAGTCGTTCTTAGCTGCTTGAAGAGATCTCCAACTCTGGGTTGGACCGCCGGACGGGTGCTGGGTCCAGCGCTTGCGCTTCCACTTTTAAGTGACATGAGTGCGCGCGCAAATACGGTTTCTTCCGCGATGGCCGACACCTGGCAATCGGATAGAAACTGGGCTCACAATGTGGCAACTACCAGAGATCAAATTGGGCAGTTCACATCAGATTTTGCCATTAACGCTCTGGCATCTGGTCTTGCAGAGAGTGCCGGCAGATCTTACTTTGGTCTTAAGACCGGTCCTGGTCTGAGCAAATTACCGGAGCTGAGCAAAGAGAGCCTGATGTCTAACTGGCAAAGACATATGTCAGGCGAAATAATTCCCTACAAATTCATTTCACCCGAGGGAGGCGGTGCTCGCCAGGTTGATCTATATATTCCGAACAACATAAAGAACCCTGCGGAACTTGCGCAGATTGGTAAGTCGGATGCAGGTCTTTTAATAGCTCAAGACGGCCTGAAAATTGATTTCGGGCGACTGGACAAGCTTCAATCGCCCGAGCATGGTCTTGCAAATTTAAAAGCGGATAAGAATTCGATTGACTATGTTGCTGCGTTCACTCATCCTTTCCGATTTCGCGTTGTGCCGGGAGTAAACCTGGCGGCATGGCACCATGATGGCGGACTGATCGAACCTGGCGGCTGGTTCTCTCCAAAACCGAAGTTCAGCGATGCTAATTTTGTCTCGGATGTTCAATCTAAACTGAGCGATATTTTCAGGCCGGCTCGAACAGTTCTAGCTGGTT
This sequence comes from Obscuribacteraceae bacterium (SeqCode), assembly GCA_044358055.1. GTDB lineage: Bacteria > Cyanobacteriota > Vampirovibrionia > Obscuribacterales > Obscuribacteraceae > JAIEPM01. The sequence goes on along the minus strand of JBIKOL010000037.1, from coordinate 47,762 downwards.
ATTCGAGCGGTGCAATACTTTCGAATGAGGTTGCAGCAAAATTAGGACCGTCAAAAATCGATGCAGTAGTATCGGTCGCCAGTACCGTCATTGGGAAAGAGATGCCTGCACAGCCAGGCCAATTCAGACTCTTTGTCAGAGACATGGGTGATCCAACTCTCTTACAAAACGGAGGCGCAGGCGGCAAGGCGAAGATTCTAGCGAATCTCGGTCATAAAGCTGTGCTTGCATCTGTTCCAGAAAATCAAATTAGCTATGGTCTCAGTCCTTACGATTCGCAAGATATCTTTAGCAAGCGACACTCGACCATGCCTAACACTTTGATGCATAGCTTCGCACTAAAAGACGGAACGCCGGTTCTTTCGCACATCAAGACGAATACCGGAACTCACACCTGGACAACTGCAGAAAGCATAAAATCGGCACCCTGGTTCGACAACCTGCTTTCAAACCTGGAAGCCCCGTTCGGGAATATTTTTTCAGAACCAAAATCAGCAGCATGGGAGCAGGTGGACTTGAACCAGATGGTGAAAGAAATTGTGAAAGGTGATCTCTCGAGATTCAGCACCACCTGATCCATGGATGGACGCAATATCGGAATTGCCTTTTGTCTTAGCTCGGGGGCTTGTAAAAAACGTCGGACGATTACTGTCAGCTTTAGCTGCCCGATGGTGAATCTGGCAATCTATTTTTCAAGTTATTATCGAAAATTTGCCAGATCCCCTTGCCACCACGATCAGTTCCCGGTATCAAACTCACATTAGATACGGGCCCGCCTGCTTCAACTCGTAATCCCCAATTTTTCCTTCCGGGTGTGTCGCTTTCCTCCGGCACAAATCGGAAAACGATAGTTCGCCCGGCTCCTTCGAAGTGACCTGGTAAGGACTCGAACGCGAAGCCATTTTCATTTGCTGCGATCACTTTGACTGGAGCTCTTAATCCAAGCGCTTCTAGTGGCGCCGCCAATTTCATATTTATTGTTTCCCCAGGTACGATAGATGGTTTGTCACCTGTAAGAGCGAAGTATCGATTGTAATTTTGTTCGATCTCTTTTGCGAGATCTGCTTGGGACCATTTGTCGCTGGTTGTAAACTCAAAGCCGAAGTGGTAACTGCCATATCCGCCACCTGGCTGCGGCAAGCCATCGGAACCAAGGGGTGCTGCACCGACGATTTCCAGGTCTGCAGGTTTAGAAGAAGAGTGTGCAGTATTTTCGCTGTCCTGGATTATTTTGCTGCCAGGAGAAAAGGCATCCTGAGCCACATTGCTCCAATTGGGACCAAATGGATCTCGGTCAGATTGTACGGGTTTATCGGCGGGTCCTGGAAGGACATTGTCACTCATGTTTGTTATAACCTCCCTAAACCGGGCGACGCATGGCATCGGCCCTACACATATTTCTTCAACTTGGGCGACGCATGGCATCGCCCCTACTTATTTCTCTTCTACTGACTCTTAGCTGTACAATTCACCAAACAAAATATCTGCACCTTGAACAAGTTTTTCAGTGATTGGATTTTTGATATCACCAACTCCAGGTATAGGTACACTTCCAGGATTCAATATCTGCGTTGCAATCTCACCACTGACTTGATTCAACGTCGTTCCCATCAAGGACGCTTCGGTACCACCAGCTTGCAGGCGTTGTGCGTTGTTCCAAGCGACTTCTCGCATTGTCTTGATTACGTCATTAGCGACATCATCACCCATTGCACCACCGTGATCTATTAGCTGACCAAGTCCACCTTGTTTCAACATTTCCTTTGCCTCGGGCATTTGATTGGCTATCATTTCGTTGATTTTTTCAAAGTCGCGATATTCGGGACTGTCTTTGCCAGGTTGGATGCCAAAGTCTTTGTTGGTTTGAACGATTGCGTAAGGCAAATCATGATCGATGTGTGCAATCATTCCTGCCATGGCGTCCTGAATTGGTTCAACTCCCTCTTTGTGGCGGGCATCAAATACGGCTTGCCATGCCTCTGGCACCGATTTTCCTTGGAGGTTGTCTCTTACTGCATCCAGGAAAATATTGGCAAAATTGACGTCGAACTTCTCCATGTATTTGGGATCTTCAAACTTCATGGATGAATCCTTTCCGTCCAAGCCATTTTTGACTCCGTCAGTCATAGCGATATACATCTTGGTGAAATACTTGAGTCCATCATTGTCTGGCAATGCTTTTTCAAGCTTCTTCATCACATCTAGAACTTCTTCGATCGTTTTTGGATGATCATTGAGGATGCAATTTGCTGGATCGCCGGAATGATCAGCGGCCTCCTTTCCTGTTCTTTCACCATCGGAAGTCAATTCATGTTCTCTGCCATCCCTCCATCCACCACTTTCGCTTGCGTGAATGGTGCCATTAGCAGCGATAGTGGGCTCGCCGATTTTTACAAAATCGCCGCCGCTGTCTTGATGGTAGTACCAATTACCGTCATCATGGCGCGACATTGTAAAACCATTGCTATTGTATGCGTTTGGCTTTCCATCATCACCAAGAGTGACTTTTACACCGGCCTCGGTGTTATAGCTCTTCACTTTTCCTGAGGCATCAACTTGAACATCCATCGGATGATTGTGCAGGTCATTGCCGTCGGTGGACAGACCTGGAAGCGGCTTGCCATCTTGTCCAAGCAGTGACACGGTCTTTCCGTTTATGTTTTGCTCGAACTGGGTGACGTCGCCACCTGCCTGATTACGAACCACGGTAACGTCGCCGTCTGTTGTGCCATCGCCTTTGCTTCCCGGTTTGGTACCAATTACAGTGGTCTCCTGACCAGTCAGCATATCGATGCTTACGTTTTCCGGACCTTTGCTATTCTCCCGCTGATAAGACAAAATGTGCGAATCGGGGTTGTATGTTGCGTTGATCTGCTTTCCGTTCTCAGTCATCTGCACTGCATCTGAGTGATGCCCCGTGCCGGGAAGTTGATCGTTGTTGGCTTGAAGTCCGGTAATTTCGCAGTTATGCAGTTTGTGGCTGGAGTTGAATGCGTTCAGATCGGAATTCGTTCTATCAATCTTGCTTCCAGGAGCGTTTACGTCCTGCGCCACCCTGCTCCAGGCGTTATCATTAGAAGGAGCTTGATTCTCCTTTGGTTTATCAGCCTGAGTTGTCGGGTTATCTCCAGTGCTCATTCCATTGCCTCCCACATCCCTGTCTTAAAATCTACTAATCCGGACGGGAATAAGTACGGAACAAGTTGTGACTAATTACGGACTCATTTGTGTAAATCTCGTGTACCGGCCCCTTCGGCGGGAGATAAGGAGCACTGCCTTCCTGGAAGGTTCTAAGGAACTCACTTGCAGCTATCCCTGGGAGCGCAGCCATCCTGGCGGCTTCTAAGGATCGGGTCGAGTTCACCGGGGTCGAAGCCGGCAGGCTGCCGGCGCTCCCGGGCTCCGCTGCTCTGTTCGGATCGGAGCTTATTACTCCCTTGACTCGCTTGACTCGCTTGACTCGCTTGACTCGCTTGACTCGCTTATTTTCGATTCGAGCTTATCAATCCTGGGGCTCCGCTACTTAAAAGTCACTTCTGATCCGAGGGCTGCGCGCTGCCAAATTGACCGGAACTCAAACTGTAACCAAAGCGAACAGCATCCGTAGTCATGGCAGCTGGAAGGATATGCGTCTGCAGTTTCAGTTGCATCTGGCTAAGCAAAATGTTCAGCAAAAAGCCTTTTTCTTCAGCAAACGATTTCTGATCAATCGTGTAAATGCCTCTGAAATTTCCATCCGCTACAAAACCGAGCGCAAATGGCGAATCAGTTTTGGGATTGAGCAAATTAAAACAAGCATTCCCCCTGTTCCCAGAAAGATGCGCAAGCATATTCTCTGCATAATTGAGATTGTTTATATGCGGCTGAGGACGATCAACATAACCCAAAAATAGCGATGACAAGGACAGCACAATATGGCGCGGCAATTCGTACATTTCCATATTCGCATCCACATCAGGCGACGAAAGATCCTCAAGCATTTTCTTGATTTCGCTCGCGATTGGTCCGGCATTGGCTGAATTCTTTGCTGTGTAGATAGTGCCGACCACTCTTCCATTCAGCAAAATTAGAGCTGAGCGCGACAAAGTGCTCTGGCAATAGATCTTGATACAGCCAGTGAAGTTGGTTTCCTCAACTGTGGAAAAAATTTCCTTTACAGAATTCTCGTTCAACTTCGTGATAATCGGCGGAGCACCAATCGGTGGCATTATGATATCGACTGCGCGTCTGAATACGACTGTATCTGCATGAGCTTCTGTCCAAACCACAAATGCATTTTCTTGATCCCCTGCGGTGCTGTTCTGCACACGTGCAGAAGTTCCTAACGTGAATGCAAACGTAAACAAGGCACGGTTACCAGTCATGCAGACAAATGTGCTCGGCACGATACGTCCGATATCAAGAGCCGTGTTGCTGGGCAAGAATCCTCTGATTCCGCTCTTAACAATGGTTATGGCATAGCCACCAGGCTCTGGTGAATCGATTCGACACCAGAGACATTGTCCAGGTTTGTGATTTGCGGCCGCGGAATCCATGCGTCTATTTTATCACTGCCAAAGAGGCGTTCATTCGTAAATATCAACAAGTGTGCCGACATCAACTCGATTGTACAGGTCAATAACATCAGCATTACTCATGCGCACACAGCCGTAACTTGCCGGGCTACCGAGCTTTGATTCGGAGTTTGTGCCGTGAATGTATATGTATCGTTCGTGAGTGTTCGTATTGTCGGTGTCGAGACCTTCAAGCCATAAGATTCTCGTTTGAACGTAATCGGCCGGGTCTCCATCTTTTCCGAACTTCCCTGTAGGCACCCGACTGACGAAAATTTCGCCTGCTGGTGCACCGTCCCCTATTTTCTCTGCAATACGAAAATGACCAAGCGGTGTTTTCTTGCTCCCCATTTCGGATCCAGTTCCGAATTTAGATGTGGAAATGACAAAACTTTTCAAGATAGATCCGTCGTGCATTAACTCAAGTTTCTGCGATTTTACATTTACTGCGAGTCGCACAATTTGTTTGCTTTGCATGTATAAAACGCCAATGAAAGAAAGAGATAGAACCATGATTATACAATTTCGAACTATGGATTTGTTTTTCATTAACCCAATGGTTACTGCCCTTGCGTATAGCCGAGAACTCGAAAAAATGCGCTACAAATAGACCGACGATATTTTTATTTCAAGGCCGTTTGTGAGACCCCTTGGTAGTGGCAAAAACTTTGCTGCTTCCAGCTTCTTTTTAATTGACTCAGAATTCATATTGAGATTCTCTGTCTTTTGCAACTTAGTGCTGCCATTTGGATTGATGTGGAGGTAAACTACCGCAGGTTCTTCGAGAAAGAAAGACCATTCGCGGATGAGCGGTATCATGCTGCTCAAGTAAGACATAAAATTATAGGCTGCTGATACTTTAACATGAATGTTTCCACCTGGCTTGCCACCGATTTCCACAATGCTAACTAACAAATTTGCTGATTTGGCAGGCGGCTTTGGCATTGAGCTGATGAAGTTTTGTATAATCTTGAAACAGTTCTCGTCTAGAGTTTTATCCCCGGATGAGCTCAAAATACCACTTGCTCCGCATTCGCCTGATCTGTCCATGCAATAGTAGAGCTTTGCTGTTTTGGACCCCAAATTTGGAAATTGGCATCTTTCGGCAAATGTTTTTTCTAGTTCTTTGGAATAACTGCTGTACGGCTCGTCTTCCGAATTAATCTGGGCAGCGATCTCGATTACACCTTGCTCTATATCAGAAAATTTGTCCAGAGAGCTTGATGAGAATAGCGGCAAGTTTTTTGGTGCTGGCAGAGACTTAAGTTGTTCAACAATAGACGCCTCGTAGCGGATTTTGTTGGCTGCACGAAGGTGGATAATTGCATCAACTAGCTCGTTCTTCTCAATAGCTTTCTCGGCGAGGTTTTGTAGCTGGCTAAAGCTGTCTGGCGAGTATCCAATTTGATTGATTGCTTTATTTAGATGCCTCAGCACATCTTTGTCACCTGGATTACAGTAAAGACTTAAGCAATAAAAGTGAACTGCTCTATCGGGATCTTGCTTCGCTTTTATTTCAGCAACTATTTTGGAAACGTCGGCAAGTTTTTTTCTGGACTGAATGTGATAAGGATATTGTGTGAGCAAATTGGAAAGTATTGCAATTGCGCGCTCATATTCCTTATCTTTAAGAGCCTTGTCTGCTTCTTGGATTAAGAGTAGCAAGCGGGAGGGGCAGCCAAAGTTTTGATCCGTAATCGTTTCTACGCGAATGCCTAACAAACGTTCACCGTTATGCTGTGCTTCTCCAATGGGTTGAATTCCGCTTTTCTTGCCCGTCAAAGACGATGTCACAGGGACTTTACCCTTGCCAACGGGCGCTTCGGCATTCAAGTTCGGAGCAACCTCAGGCAACGCATAGACTGCTTTTATAGTTTTGATATCACGGTTTGATAATTTCATTCGATCAGCAGACGAAATCCGAAACATAATGTCCGAAGGTTCCGGACTGTGATTTGTAAGTCCAAGCGAATGACCAATCTCATGAAGACACGTGCTTTTAAGTTCTCCAAATTTTTCAGAAACTGCCAGCAGCTTTAGTCTTGCACCCGTGATTTGCCATCTGTTTGTTTGATAAGAGCACAAACCAAGTAAACCGTTTTCCAACTCTGCTTTATCGTTCGTCCACAATACTTGTATCTGAGCCTTTCCTGGATCCTCCACGAAGGTGAATTTTACGAGATCGGCAGTGGACGTTTGCCAATCTGAGAAGGATTCTTTGACTATTTTGTCCAGTTCTTCGTAAATATGATAGGGAACCGAAGAAGCTTTATCGACATAAACCAATATAGGCATCGCCGAGAGTGACCAGCGACGGCACTGCTTGTATCCGTTGAGTTCTTCATCCATATAATTATCTTTGCCGCGACTGTCTATTCCGGGTTTATAACGGGAATCGTCGAGCCTCATTGCATCAACCGCATGCTTCGCATACTCCCCGTAAACACCGTTAGGGGAAAGAAAAGCATATCTATCGAAGGTACGGATTGCATCAGCCTTCTGACCCATGCCTTGATATTCGCAAGCCAGTTTGTAGATCATATCGACATCGCTTTCAGAGTACTTTTCGGCTTCACGAAATTGCTCAAGCGCTTCGGAATCTCGATTTAGCTTCCGCAGAGCAATCCCATATTCATAGTGTGCTTTTGCAAATCTCGGTACACCCACGGTCACCTCAGCTAATTTCTCCGCAGCGGCAGAATAGCTTTTCTGCGAAATTAGCTCCAAACTCTCGAAGTAGGCTTTACGTATTAATGGCGGTGCTTCTGCAGGAATTTGTTCTGCCTGGCAAGGAATAAACAAGTATTGGAGTAACATGCAAAAGCTGGCAATAGTGCTTGTCAATTTTTTTCTTGCAAGCCACTGAAGCATGGTCACCACTAATCAAACGAGTAGCCGAAAAAGCAAACTTCTCGCGGTAAGCCTTCATCGTACAGGACAACGAAGCGACCTTCGCCACGTTGAATGTCTTCCCAGCAGCCGCTCAAGGCACGGCGAAGATCAAGTTCGTTTAGCGAGGAGTCTGGTTGTTCTTTGCCGAAATGACGCAGCAGATTCTCGTTTGATAATGCCGAAACTGTGCATGCAGTTGTGGGGTAGGGCCAGCCAGGGAGATTTATCGGGACTTCGCTGATAACAATTTCAGGCCAGTCCGGTGTAGCCTTCAGAATATCGCGCTTGAATCTTTGCAGAACGCGCGCGGGGTTCTCAAAGAATGGTTTCCGCACCAGCCAGGGTTCACCGCCCATAATCAATACCTTGCCACAGACTCCATTAAGATCCTACCGCAGAACTGGATTGAGTAAAACGCATAGATTCTAATGAACTGGCCTGGAATCACGGGCAATCAGTGGCCTGGTATAATTGCCGCATGAACGATTCGAATAACTCTTGCTGCCAAACATGTTTCCAGCCTTTCTTGACCGCCGACGGGGGAACACAGGGAGAGCAGGCGCAAGAGGCTCTGCAAGTTCAATGGATATCATTTTGCCGATGCAATCGTCCATTTATTCCTAAATCGCAATATTCTATTGAAGTTTGCCTGAACTGTAAAAGACGAGTGGCGGCTTTGACCAAGGAGAGAGTCACACGCCAAGATCTTTGCACTTGTGATAATCCGAGTCCGAAAAAAATACCGTCGCAATTAAAACCAAATGAAGCAGAACCAATTACGTTGGATCTCGCTACCGTGAAGATGCCGGCAGAATATTTTCCATCCGATAAATTCACCCCAATTGCTTTCCTTGGCGATTCTCCAAGGGCTCTGGTCCTTCTATGCCGGGATAAACAAAGAGGCGGTCGTGTCGTGGTCAAGTTCTTCAAAGGAATCAGCCCTTCGCTCTATTCGACCTTTGAGAGCGAATTGAGGAAGAACAGACAGTTGAGCCACACTAATATAGCCAAAATAATCGACTCAGGCATCCATAATGGAAAAACACCGTATGTGGTGACAGAGTACAAAGAAGGGTTCAATCTCGAACAGTGCATTTCACTCTACGGAATTCCCAGTTATGATGTTGTCGTAAAGATTCTTTTGAGTATCTGCGAGACGTTGAGCTATGCGATGAAACAGGGAGTTCTTCACAGAGACCTTCGCCCTGGAAATATTATTTTTCTTGATGACACTAATTCTGATCCTACGATCTCCATTACCGATTTTGCACTTCCGAAGGTAAAAGCAAGCGAAGAGCCCAAGGTCCCCTGGTACGTGCTTTACATGTCTGGAGACGAGGCACGCGGACTAGAATACAGCGAAAAATCCGAACTTTACTGCCTGGGTAGCATCGGTTATTTCATGCTGACAGGACGCCCGCCATTCACTGACGGCTCAGCCCTTGAGCTCAAGAACATGCACTCTCTAAAGCTTCCCCCTAGAATTTCTTCAATTAAATTCTCGAACGAACGCCCTAGCGATCTGGATGAAGTAATCGAACGTTGCCTCGAAAAAGATCCGAAGGACAGATTTGAATCAATTGCAAAGTTTCAGGAACGCTTGGAAGTATTCCGGCGGAGAATACAAATGCGAATTGCTGAAGCTCTGGCGGCACGCCATCGGGCTAAGATTATCAAAATAGCAGCGGGTGGAGTGGTCGCAGTTGTGCTATGTGCAGCGTTAATACTTGCATTTGTTCATCGGTGATTACCTTAGCTCAAGTGCGATTTTTATTCCAGCGCAGCTGCAAGTAGTGCCACTAAGCACGCTTTCTCTGGAACGAAGCGCATGGATTTCCGTCAAAAAGGCGGAACTGAGGAGGGACCGAAACTATGGCAGTAAAGCACTTCGTTGTAGGGTTTGTTATTGGTGGAGTTTCCGGATTGGTAACAGGCTTCCTGACGGCATTCAAGCCAGGAGAGATACTGCGTGCGCAAATTAAGAGCATGACAGAAGAGAAGGTTCAGCAAGTGAACGCTAAGGTGACAGAGGTTAAGGACAAAGTAGTAAAGAAAGGAATGGAGCTGGCGTTTAACGCTGAACTTGGTGTGGACCGGGTTAAGCAGTTGGGTTTGCAAGCTAAACACAAGCTTGGCGAAGGAACATCTGCTGTTAAAGAGCGAATCACGCAGACTGGCAGCAAATTGGGCGAGGGTGCAAATGCGATCAAAGGCACTTTGATGCCTCATGGAGAAGTGAAAAAAGCAGGCTAGAGCTAGACGGGTGAATTATCATGGCTGAAACCCAACAAGACCAAACTAATAAACAAATTAAAGAAGTACTGAGCTTCAAACCGGTTCGAGAGGCAATCTCGGACATAGAGACTCTGCGCAGGGAGATGTTTGCACTTTATGCACACGGACAGTTTGCTGCTCCGGAACGGGTTCTAAAACTGACCGCACGAATCGATTTAATTCTGCGAAGAATGCCTGCCTGATCAGATAGAACAGATTTGATCAGGCTGCAGATATGGCAGGACTATGAGCCGGCGAGCCGCCGGCGCTCCCGGGAAAAACGCACAAGCAATTGATCGTCACCATGGATTTAGCGTCCCTTCTTATTACTAGATCCCTGGTGACGATTCACTAGATGATCCCTGGCGACGATTCATTTGCTAATGCGTGTGCTGCATCTGATGAAAGAGCAGGATCCGACTTCCACCAATCAAGACCTATTTCTTGAGCCTTATCTACCGAACAGATTATCAGGCGTATTTTTATTTTCAGGAGCTCAACATCCGCAAGAGAAATTGTGATATCACCAGCAATTACTAAACCTTTATCAAGTATGCGTTCGAGAATATCCGCTAAATTACTGCCAGTTGCGCTTTGCTGAATCTGTCCTGACATAATATTCTTTCCTAAAGTAAATTACCCAGCGGTCCCAAATCGATGTTTAGATCGTCCCTGCTCAGACCAAAATATTCAATGAACTCATTCATTTTGGCCTCCAGTTGAGAGAATGTTTGTCCCATCCTTTCTATCTGCTCATCAGTCAATTCACCCGCTTCCATTCTTCGTATAGCTTGCTTTTCAAGTAATTCACGCAACAACTCAATGAGTGTAAGGACGAGTTGCGCCATGCCTTTCTCGACGTTTTCTGGTTTTAAGGAAAGGTGTTTTTGTTCAGCGGAATACTGTTCTGAACTTTTATTTTCACTGGCGAGCGCTTCGCCTTTTGATTGTTCACTATCTTGATTGGCTTGCATCATGTTTGGCGCCTCGTTTTCAGATCAAGAGGTGCAGTTGCCGACTTCGCAAGAGAGGTCAATGTATGGACGGACGCCAGCAATAAATTTAGCTTGAGATAGATCAAATCGACATCAGCCACGGAAATGGTTAGATCACCGAGCACTATGACACCTTTATGCAAGACGCGATCAAGCAAATCGACAAGCGCAACATCATCTGTGCTTCTGGGAACCGGCATGTCATCCAGCCTCCAATTGTTTTTCTTCTTCCTGTTCTACAGTCGAGAAAGAGTATGGCGGCCAGGGTCCGGTGACTTGTGCTGTTACTCCGGAATTTTCAAGCAATGTTTGCAGCCTGGCAGCTTCTTGCCGAAATCCGTCAAGCACTGAATTCAATACCAGAAAAGCGAGGCTAAGATACAAGTGCTCAGGATTATTCGGCGGGGAAGATATATTGCCTTTGTTAACGTCAACACTCTGTTTGCTGAGCGTATCGACTATATTGTTGGCGTAGTTGTCGACGTATTCACCAAGCTTTTCACGTTTCATCTGTTCTAGCTGCTTGCTTAAAAGGTGAGCTGTGCCGGTTTTTGCGTTCTTGATTTTTGAAGCCAATTCAGCGATTGATTTATCTGTTTGCTCCATGGAACGATAGACCTGGGCTTTTTCAAAGTGCAAGGTAACACCCATTTCTTTTGCTCCTTCCAGTTTTGCCAACAGGCTTTTGAGCTTGCCGGCGAAACTGGAGAGGTACTCAACTATTCCTTCTTCATTAAGCCATATGGTTCCGAATCGCACCGGCACAATGGTTAAATGGTCATTCAATGTGCGAATAATCTGGTCGTGCATGCGCGCTTTCGGCTCAAGCCAATTTATGTCTTTGACATTACGGCTGAGGCTTTCGCGGCCAAACTCTTCCAGATTTACTTTGCTCACAAAGGCAAACAGTCCGTCGCGAGCAAGTGCTTGCAGCTGATATCGTGGATCTATTCCGGGCATGCTCAGCCAGAACTGCTCAGCTTCGATTTCTCGGGAAAACGCATACAAATAGAAACCAGTATTCACTTCCCGATTCTCCTGTGATTCTGCAGTCTGCCTGAGAACGCCCGGACGGCTTTCTCAGTAACGTACTCCTGCTCCGCATATAGATTTAACGGAGCCAGGCGGAAAAGAGCTAGCCTTCTTGATCGAGCTGTTCTTCAATTTCCTTGAGTATTTGGTCCTCCTGCTCCTGATATTCCTCAGGCGTTATCTCCCCTACAGCCAATTTTGACTCCAGTTCCATTAACCTGGCTTTGGGGCTCATTTTTTTCTGCGCTTCCTCCGCTCGTTTCTTGATGGTTTTAACCAGGGCAAGAAATCCGTCAACAGGACCTGTCACGGGATAGCTCAAGATTTTAAGTACTGTTCCAAGAATGTACATTACGTTGAACCAGCTTTCTGTGTTATTCGCTCGCTTACAAAATTATACGGAGGCGCATCGGGAACGACTTTGAAAGTAAGCAGACCCTGGTATTTCTTGTCGAGATTTTCAAGGTTAGCCGTGAACTCAGACTGCTTCTCTTCAGGCACAAGAAATGCCATGTTCAGCACCATGTTCTCTGACTGCAAATCGTTTTCCTTCAAATCGGCCGAAATGCTCTTCAGCATGTTCAAAGCTTCTTCTTTGAGGTTAGTGCGTTTTGCTTCCACGGCTTTGTGAACTATCTCGCCGAGCTGCACCTTTTGCTGATAAACAGACTTATCCTGGGGGCTCTTTCCCACAAGCGACTCTCGCAATTTTTGTACCTGTTCATTTGCGTTAGCGACCTCTTGCAGAACTGCGTTGTTGTCCCAGTAGACTTTAAGGTCTACCTCATGTTTTCCGTGTAGCTTTTTCAATAGTTCATCAAATTCCTGATGATGTGGTTTCAAAAAATTGTTTAACACATCTTCATCGTCATCTGCAATTAATCCGAATCGTGCCGGTAGCATTTGTCCAAACTTTAGCAATTGCTCCAGAACATTAGCATGTCTGAGCAAGTTATCACGATTGGCTCTAGGCTTCGTATCAACATCGCTAACGATAGCTTGCATATCTTCGTAAGGAATAGAACGAAGAGGTTTATCGCCAATTCCTTTAATGTCCTTCAGACCTGCTGGTTCCGTGTTTCCCTCAATCACGCAATAGAGATAAAGTCCACCTTCTTTTTTATCTTCATCTGTAGCAGCCATTTCTATTCCTCCCCTTTGCTTACTTTGCTTTTGAATTCCAAAGCACGCCGAAAGTCATCAAGCCTGACTTGAAGTTTCTCTTTCATTCCCGAATCAAGAAAATCTCGAATCGCAAATATGCACGCCCGGTTGACGACAGTCTCAATTTCCGCTCCTACCGACCCTTCAAACTCCTTATTTAACTGCCGCAAATCCACCTCTGGTGCCAGTGGTCTTCCTCGCGTATGTATCTTCAGTATCTCCATGCGCGCTTCCTCATCAGGGATCGGCAAATCGACAATCAAGTCGAAGCGGCCTGGTCTTATAAGGGCAGGGTCGATCATATCTCTTCGATTAGTGGCAGCGACAACAACTACGCCGCGTAACTCTTCCAATCCATCGAGTTCAGTTAGCAGCTGAGATGTAGCGCGCTCAGCCACACCGCTATCACTGGCAGTGCTTGTCCTTCTTGGTGCCAGGGAATCAATTTCATCTATAAATACAATGGTAGGAGCAACTTGTCGCGCCTTCCTGAACAATTCTCGCACGCCCTTTTCGGTCTCTCCTACCCACTTCGAATAAAGACTCGGACCTTTTATTGAAATAAAATTGGCTTCGCTCTGACTTGCAAGCGCTTTTGCCAGCATAGTCTTGCCAGTGCCTGGCGGCCCACACAGAAGAATTCCTTTAGGTGGTTTTGCTTTGGCTTCGGCAAAAAGCTGTGGATAGCGAAGCGGCCAATCGATCGATTCCTTGAGTATTTGTTTTAGCTCGGCAAGACCACCGATGTCCTCAAAGCGAATATCAGGGACTTCCACCAAAATATCACGCAGCGCAGATGGCTCAACATCTCGCAAGGCAGCAAGGAAGTGGGCCATTGTAACCTCGAGTTGCATCAGTTGTTCATATGGAATGCTGTCGTTTCCGTCAGCACCAGCAATCAACGCGCGTATCGCCGTCATTCCAGCTTCTCTGCACAGAGATTGCAAATCTGCACCTACGAATCCATGGGTTATTGATGCCAGTTGTTCAAGATTCACATCTCTTGAGAGCGGCATAGTCCTCGTATGAATGTGCAAAATTTCGAGCCTCCCGGCCTTGTCGGGCGCAGGAATAAGTATTTCTCGATCAAATCGTCCGGGCCGCCTGAGAGCAGGATCCAACGCGTCGGGAAGGTTGGTTGCACCAATGACTATAACCTGCCCTCTGGACTGCAATCCATCCATCAGAGCTAGCAACTGTGCTACCACACGTTTTTCAACGTCGCCCTGAGTTTCAGATCTCTTCGGTGCGATGGCATCTATTTCGTCAATAAATATAATGCTTGGTGCCTTTTTTGAGGCTTCATCAAAAATGCTTCTCAGATTTGCTTCGCTCTCACCATAAAACTTTTGAATAATCTCCGGTCCATTTATCATCATAAAATTCGCGTTGGCAGCATTTGCAATCGCGCGCGCAATCAGGGTCTTGCCACTACCAGGCGGACCATTGAGAAGAACTCCTTTTGGTGGTTCAATACCCAGTCTGGAAAATGCTTCAGGCATTTTCAATGGAAGCTCAATCATTTCGCGAATACGTGAAAGCTCGTTAGCCAGCCCCCCTACATCCTCGTAGGACGTACGGTGCTTCGTTGCTGAGCCTGCCTGCCGAGCCGATGGAGCCGGACTTTGCAATGAAATAACGCTTGAAGACGAAAAAACCACAGGACCGCCAGGAACTGTGCTCTCAATCTTGAACTGAACCGGGGACAGTCCTTGAAATTTCAACTCAATAAGATCGCCTGCAACCGCAGCTCTGCCTTCAAGCGCCTCTAGCACTTCGCTAACTTTGAGTTGAGCAGCACCTGGAGTCAAAGCTCTCAGCGAGGCAGAATGAGCGGGTTGAGGATTTATTTTCTCAACCTTTACCTTCTCACCAATTTTTACTCCGGCATTATCTCTAAGAACACGGTCCATATAGATCTTTTGAAGAGCATTTGGCTCAAAAAGTGGGAGACATCGGGCGACAGTTTGCTTGCCATTAAAAGAAACAGAAATCACATCGCCAATCGACGCATCGAGTTCACGCATACTCACTGCATCTACTCGGACAAGTCCTCGCCCTCTGTCTTTATCAGTCGCGTTCTCAACCGTTAAAGTCAACTTCGCTTTAGTTCCTACCATATAATTGCCGCCGTTAGGAGATTATCCGTTTATAGACCCCACTGCTGCTTGCGCAAATAAATGTTGTAGGCAGTGTTCACCACTTCAGCCTTACGCGCTTTTACAGCTCGTTTGACGTTCGACTTTACGCGCTTAGCCTGCCTTTGCAAGCCTCCCGTGATATTTTGCCGCGCTTTTTGAGCTTGCTTTTTCAGTGCTGATTGCGCTTTTACTTTAGCGTTCGAAAACTTTATCCTGATTCTCTCTTTATCTGGCACGTCAAGGTTGGGATCCCCACGCTCAATAAGCATGGACTTCCTCTGCCTCAATCTTCTTATGAGCATTAGCCGCTTAGATGGCGCTCCCATCGTCATGCCCTCCTTTGTTTAGCTCACGTGGCACGGCGCAAAACCAACGAAAAGATTCCATTAGTGTATGAACGCGATACGGCCTGATCTGAAACCTCGAAGGGAAGTCTTACTCTTTGTTCCAAAAGGCTCCCTTTTCTTGAGGCGGTCAAGACGAGGTCTCGTCCTTGCACATCGAACTTTATTGACTGTTCAGATACGCCAGGCATCTCAGAAATAACCGTAAGCTGATCACCGTCTTGTAGCACTTCTACTGGCGGCAGTTCAATCACGGCTTCCGGACGCACTGTCTGCCCAGCCTGGCTCGGACCGGCGCCAAATTGTTCAGGACGAGTTCTGCCGGGGATGCCACTAGGTATGCCACCACGACCAATGCTACTCTTGAGATGAACGCCATAGCGAGCGGAAAGACCGCTATCCGTCTTGAATTCTCCGGTGCGATTAATTCCTTCGTCGCCACGCTCTTGAAGGCTGTTTGCCAGATCAAGCAGACCATTGAGGGTATCTAGGAGATCCCTTATTCCTTTCTTTTTCTCATGTGGCTCCGCTGCCATAGCCGCCTCCCTGCTGAAATGTCCAGGTCGATCTCAAATTTTGATCTGCCTGCCAGTGTAGTTTGCAGAAATCAACTTATTCCTTTTTATGAAGCTTGCGGCATCTGTGGTGCAGCAGCCGGGGCTGTTACTCCAATTGCTTCTGCATATCTTAGATAGGTATCCACAGAAGCTATGACCACTCTGGCCTCAACAGTCAGTATTTCGATACCCACAAGTGATACGCGGGCCCAGGCGTCAATAACGAGTCCCTTATCGAGAATACTGTCGATGACACCAGCTAATCCTTCAGATGTTTTCGATTGTTCTACAGCCATGGCGGATCCTCCACTTTTTCCTAATAGATATTCCAAGTTTTGGGCCCGACGGGGGAACAGATCGTTTGTTCCTATTCACCAGTCGAACAAATCAAACCAAATATTGCTTGATTGTGACTGCACCGCGAATGGTGGCAGACGCATGCTTGCCAGTCTGCACTTCCAACGCAGCTCCGCCTTAAAATACGCACAAGGAACTATTGCTTTCACTATTCATTAAAGGCCTCAAGACCTTATTGCTTGGGAGGGAATAAAATCAGGACCTGCTGAAATCCTGAAATCATTCGAACGCTAAAAAGGATCTGCTACCTTCACCCCAGGGTCGGAAGCGATCCTTTTTAAGCTATAAGCACAAAGGTGCTTCCGCGTCAGTATATAAACTGTTCGTTCACAAGCTCTCGCTGATCTGCTGAGGGCTATTCTCAATGAGTGTAGAACCCAAACCACGAGGACAGAAAAGTGCAAGTTCAGGAAAGTATCGCCACTCAGGGCGAGAATTGCAAAGCATGCTACGCAAAGAAACTGAAATACGCAACACTCAGGTTCTTGCTAAATACAATCGGACGTACAAGCAAAGGTGTCAGAGTCGGATTGCAATATGGATTCGATTCTGGCGAAACCCTCGATTACGTTTATGAAAACAAAGCGCGTGGTTTCGGACCAATCGACAAGTTGATTGATTCAGCTTATTTGAACTCCAAAGGCTGGAGCGGAATCCGCACAAGAGGTGTAAATATCAAAAAGGCAATTAACTGGGCGATCAATAAGTCGAGTTCAGACCCCAAAATTCCGGTTGAGTTGATGGACATTGCATCTGGGCCAGGGCGATATGTTCTGGATGTTTTGGCGGAAACAGACACAGCAGTGTATGCACGGTTGTACGATCTTGATGAGAAGGGATTGGCTTTTGGCAAGAACAGGGCTGATTCTCTGGGGCTAAAGAATGTGGAGTTCAAGAAGCAGGATGCCTTCAGTAAATGCGCTGATAGCAATGCTGCCAGGCTGGCTGACGTTGCTATAGTGTCCGGCTTGTATGAACTATTCTCCAACAACGAAATGGTCAGCCGCTCACTGCGTTTACTCAATGAGCGAGTGAAAGATGGTGCTTACTTGATTTACACGAACCAACCCTGGCATCCACAGCTTGAGTTTATTGCAAATGTGCTGATAAATCGAAACGGCGAACCCTGGGTAATGCGTTGCAGAGCCCAATCAGAAATGGATGCGCTGGTGAAAGATGCTGGCTTCGAGAAGATCAAATCCTTCGCAGATGAAGACGGAATATTCGTTGTCTCGATCGCGGTTAAGCGGAACCTGGAGAAAATTTTGGACACAAACAAGCGCACAGCAGCGTAGCATTATTTCTTATCTGCTCTCGAAAGGTCAAGAACCGGAGTTAAGCCGCTTTACCCGAATTGCAGTTTAGTGCACTTTAATCTTTCTCGCAAGTTGCTCATGGGGAAGAGTACGCAGTCTTCTAATCTTCTCGCGTTATAATGCACAGCACCCCGAGGAGAGGGTGCATGAGTACTGCTTTCTTGCACGAAGAATTGAACGAGATCTGCCATTCGTTTGGGCTGGGAGATCCAGTTGCGCCGGCGGAAGCAGCTTTCGGTGGTCGTCTTCATCATGCCTGGCAGATAAAAACGAGAATGGGCATGTTCGCGCTCAAAGTTTTGAACGAACGAATAATGCAAAGAGAAAATATTTGCGCAGCATACGAACGAACTGAGGAGCTAGCAAGAT
Source organism: Obscuribacteraceae bacterium (SeqCode) (assembly GCA_044358055.1). Classification (GTDB taxonomy): domain Bacteria; phylum Cyanobacteriota; class Vampirovibrionia; order Obscuribacterales; family Obscuribacteraceae; genus JAIEPM01. The sequence continues at coordinate 29,768 of JBIKOL010000037.1, read as the reverse complement.
CATTTGCCAGTCACCAGGTGCCTGCAGTGCCCGCGTTGCTGCGAGACGGCAAATGCGTGCACGAGTTCAAGAACAGGTCATTGATGTTTTACGAGTGGGTCGACGGTAAACCTCTAAAGGTTGGCACTGTCAATTCGAAGTGCGCAGAAAGAATGGGCGAGGTTCTTGGTGCAATCTATGCGATTGATCTCAAACACAATGGTTTCCGTCCAAAGAATAGAACTGTAGATCCAGATCAATGGAATGGATTTTTGAAGCAAGCTGAGTCAGAGAAGCATCCACTTCGTCATGAGCTGAAAACAAATTCGAAAAAACTTGCAGACTGGTCAGTAGATGCAAATAATGCAATAGCTGCGTTGCAACAGAATCAACTTTTATCACACGGTGATCTGGACCAACATAACGTAATTTGGTCGCGCAGCAATGAGCCATCAATAATAGATTGGGAATCTGCAAGTTTGCAGAACCCAGCGGTTGAATTGTTGAACCTATGCCTTGATTGGAGTGGGTTTCCCGAACATGTCCCTGACAGAGAAGCTTTTAGCGCCTGTTTGAATGGATATAAAAGATCAAATGCCGCTAAGACTGAGTTAAATGCGTGGGGTGAGGCATTACATGGCGAATTTGCTTACCTGTTATTTTGGCTCTCATTCAGTTTGGCCCGTTCGTTCGAAACGTCAGGAGAAGAACAAGACATCGCTTCGACTGAAGCGGCAAATGCCTTGCGCTCACTTTGTCTGCTTGATGAATGTAAGTCTATGATTTTAGAATGGCTTTCATCCGCTCATTGATTTAGAGGAACGCACATCGCATGCTTGAAGAGTATTCATTCACATGCCCCTATTGCTGGGAAGAGATCACAATGTTGCTTGATCTTTCAGCGGGCGCTCAGTCATATGTTGAGGATTGCGAAGTATGTTGCAACCCGATCCAGATTACGTTTGAAACCGAGGATGGAGCCCTCATTGGTTTTGACGCAAGTCCCATTCAAAGCTGATACATAATGAAAAAACCGAGCAAATTTCAATTGACGTAATTCTCTGGCTGATATAAGATGAAGAAGTTAATTGGTAAACTATCATGCTAACTCTAACGACAACCTTCAAGTTTACGAAACAGCCGACCGGCTTCGGTACTGGCTTTAGGTAATATTGCGGGAAAATCAATTCAGCAGAAATTGTTTGCCTCCCGAAATATTATCGGGAGGTTTTTTGTATTTAATTGCGCCATCGTAGCTCAGTTGGTTAGAGCGCTTGTCTGAAAAACAAGAGGTCGATCGTTCGATTCGATTCGATGGCATTTGCGCCCGCATAGTTTAATGGCAGAACTCTTCTCTGGTATGGAAGTAAAATCAGTTCGATTCTGATTGCGGGCTTGTGCCGGCATAGCTCAACGGCTGAGCATGCGCCTCTTAAGCGACAGGTTGGAGGTTCGAATCCTCCTGCCGGCATATTTCTGCGGCTGTAGTTTAGTGGAAAAACTTCGCTTAGCCAAAGCAAAGTCATGGGTTCGATTCCCATTAGCCGCTCCATTTTTTTGAGGTGATTAGAGTAAAAACAAAATTTCTTCAGCTATAATTTGCTCACTCGTTTTTTTAGGATGAATGGTGAGCCAACTTTCTCTTGCAGAACTAATGGAATTGCTCGACGTGATCAATGCATCTCGTCGTGGGCATGCGCCTGCCAACAAATTGGCTGAGGATACTCTCGAAGTAATTTTTGCAATTCGAGAAACACTTGCATCTTATGGAAGCCTGGCTCCAGGTCGCAAAAATCATCATATTGTGGAACCTCTCGGCGGTAACTGGACAGAAGGTTTTGTCGAAGGAGATTTACTTGATTCTTGCTGGGGCAGCGCAATCGGGTACCCAGCATTTCTTCCCAAACCTGGTGGACCAGCGGTGAAAGTATTCGTGTTGAGATCGGCTAAGTTAGCCTCCGCATGGGAAAGGCTTGATGAATTTGAAGGCGTGGAATACCTGCGAATTCTTGTACCCGTCTTCGCAAACGAGTTTGATCGGAACTCAGTAATCGCAGTGGCTAATCTTTATGAGATGAGTGACCCTGATCGTGTTTAGTTTTTTTGATCTGGCAGCGGGCGACGCATGCATTACTTGAGCCAGTCGGCGTAGCTTTCTAGCCAGTTGAGGAAATTATCGACTTCGGATTCCAGATTGTGATCCGGGCGAGGTTGAGAAATGATGGCGTGCGCACAGTCGGAACGGAGTTCTGCAAAACCGCGTAAAATTGCGGTTTGCGATGGGTGCAATTTCTTTTGCCGTTCGACAATACTGATTATCTTGCCGAGAACAAGACGATCTCGCTTTATATCATCATGATTCAACTGTGTTAGTGGAATCAATAATTCTTCTAGTGCTTTCCCTGCTACAACACCTGCTTCGTGTATAGCACCATATTTTTGCAATTCACGGGCATGCTGCAGGAAATCCCAACATCGAACTACACCATTGCTGTGGATCTGAAATTTGCTTGGTTTTCTCGAAACGATTTTCAGCAATACCTGCAATGCATCTGCCTCAGATGGGGCTGAAGAAAAGAGCTCTGCTTCGACACAATCGCGTGGCCGTTTTACTTCAATTCCATAATTCAATTCGTGGCACTCGTCGATTTTTTCGTACTCGGGATCTGATGGATAAGGTTCAATCCACAAATTGTAGGTGAGCATGCCTCGCAAGGGGAGAACAAGCATTGCTTTGGCAATGGCATCCTCATCAAATTCTATTTTTATGAGCGTTTGTAGACCCATGTGTTCAAGAATGGTGACCACATTGTCTAAGGCTGCAAGTGTCGGAGCGCCGAGTACAACAGCATCGGCTTCGCTGATTCCCGCGTGCTGATGCGCAAATTGCTTGAAGCTGTAAATCGCGCCACAGTGAATTGAAACGAGTGGAGTTATGCCGGAATCGAAAGATTCCCAGTCAAGATCTCGCGATAGTCCGGAAACTAATCGCATCAAATAGTAAGGATCGTGCTTCTGTGGCTTGAACCACGCCAACACGCGGTGATAACAAAGATGTGCGCCGACATCTTTTTGGGGACCATGCATGGCCTCGAGAGCTTCTTCAACCCGAGTTTTTACGTGACCATTCGACATAACTGTGAACGACCTCTGAAAGGATTATTTTCCCATTCTACATCTCAATTGGATTTTGTAAAATCCCCTGAAAAGCGCATGAGAAGCGGCTTCCAATTGACTTGTTTACCTTTTTTGTGAGCATACTAACGATTTGGATTCGTCAGAAGACTGCATGGAGAGTGGTAGTTCGTGCTTAAGATCAGGATCGCTTATTTTAGAAGCGGGCGAGACGTACGCGATCCCGGATGGTGTTTGCCCTTTGAAGGATAATCCTAATGGGCGCCCATGAGCTACATTGCTCTTGCCTTTACTCCACCTTTGCTCGCCCGGAGCAAATTTAAGGGAGGATGCAGGATATCGAATGAAAAAGGCTGGGTACATTAATCTTGCAATCCCGGGCTATTTAACAATCTCAGGACGAAGCGCTGACAATTTGAGAACTGTTCATTCAGACTCCGATGCTAAGCGACCGGCGATAGACTGAGTTTGTAGACTTCAGGAATCCTCATCGTGCGTGCAATACTGCAGCTAATTTCTCTAAGTACCTCGCTAGTGTCGTCGTCGTTGCCGGCATTTCCGAGCCAGCTTCAATCCGGTACGGTGTTGAAGCCTATAGCTGTCGCCAGATCGTTAATCTTCGGATTGAAATCCACAGCATCCAGGGTGGACTTTTTTAGCACGGTTGAACACGAACAGGCAGAGTCACCTTTAGTTGGCTCAACCGAAGATGTGCTTTTCTTCACTGATCGTCCAATAAAATTCGATAGCAACGGCCAGGTCTTGAAATTCCTCCCTGGTGAATTGAACAATGCAGTTACTTTGGGACAGATTTCGGTTAATAATGCGAAGGTATTGCCGCATGGAATTGCGCCTCCTGATGAATTGAATGAACACATCCAAAATAATATCGTCACCACTATGCAGGTCAACGAGACATACAAAGATCTCGAAAGCTTCCTCGACAAAATTGATGTTGCCATAAAGCAAAGCACCGCGCAAAAGGTTTGCATATTCATTCCCGGGTTCAGTATGACTTTCGATCAAAGCATAGCCAGCGCTGGTGCCTTGCAAAAGTATTCAAAAATTCCAGTTGTGCTTTACTCATGGCCATCGCAAGATTCGCCCTTTGTCTGGAGCTATTTTGCGGATCAATCATTGAATGAACGCAGCTTGAGTCTGAATGGCAGCAAAATGATGGACGCGATTACGAATCGATTCGGTGCGGACAAAGTTATTCTTGTCGGATTCAGCCAGGGAGCGAAGCTTGCTGTTCAATATGCTCTCGAACGCCAGAATGCTGCGCAGGGGCGAAATCTGGATCCGTTTTTTGCACAGGTGTACTCAAGGGCAGACTTACCTCGAGGAGATTTCCAGGAAAATCTACCTGACATTTTAAATAATGCAAGAACGACAGCTTTGTTCGTTTCCACACGTGACCGCTTGTTGCTCCTTTCCGGACACATCTTACACCGACGCATGCTCTCGGCAAGCGATCGTACAGGCTCAGCAACTCGTCACGATTTTATTGTGCCTGCTGAGTTTGAAGAATCGCTGCACGTAATCGACGACTCCATAAGCAACAACAAAATCACCAATCACACCTTCAACGCACGCGGTATTGCAAACTGGCTAGAAGAGCGAAGAGTTAGAGAAAAGTGAGAATTCCCCGCTTGTCGCTGAACGACTTGCTTCCAGGTATATCAATTCGTGCCAGCAAACGACGTCTCTTTGGCAAGCTAGAAGCGGCTATTTTGAAGATTCTTCCAACCCTTCAATCGGTTGAAGCATCGCATCCATATTCGAGTGAGGGCGGCGAATATTACCGGTGGCTGCGGCTCCGTCCAAAACAGCTGCGTTGTTCTTCAAGAGGAAATAATGCGGGTCGATTTCCCAGTGTCTTCGCGAATGTTCCTGCGCTTTAGCCAATATATCGCTGAGCTCTTTCTGCGGGTTCTCATCAACAAAATTTGCTTCAAAGTATTGAGGGTGTTCACCCTGAGTGATACCTAGTAATCTTGATTCGCCTTTTTCTCCTACTGCAAGAGCAAAATTATCACCAGGATGCGAGATTATCAAATCGCATTGCTTTTTCTCGATTCGAATATTCATACCAGCATCGTTCAAGAGTACTGATAAGAGCTTGGGATCAAAATTCTGGCGCCCATCGCTTCCCATTATTTTCTGTAGCCCAACAAGATCGCCCTTTAGAATCATATGACCGACTTTGGCTGTATTCGAAATTTCTTCGGATCTCTTATCGATGAGAGCATCCGCGTCTTTGCCAGAAAGTCCCAGTGCACTAGTATGTTCTACCAGCCTCTTTACCATGCGTAATTCTGCCTGCTGTAAGCACTTTTCTGCTCTGTCTTCGTCGTAATCATTTCCGTATTTAAGCAGGTTCAACATTTTCTCTGCCCCATCAAATTTCATGACGTGTACAAACCTATCTGCTGCAGCGTTCTTGCCAATTTCCAAATGTGGCAGGTCGACACCAGTCTTGGCGATGATGCTTGTAATTCCTTTGACACCTTCTTGCAAGCTTGAGGCAATTCCTTCAATCGCTGAGGCTACAGCACTACGTCCGAGGGCTTCTCCCAACTCAAACTCTTCATTTGCCATATCATACTAGCTCCAGTGACCTTCCTGAAGCATTAGATTAGTGTTCAATTCCAAACGAAATCTGAACGATCTCGAGTTTAGTCTTGGATAAAGCGATACGGAAAATGATCAGCTTGCCTTTTCGCTGTTCAGCTCGGCCAGAGCATCGGAAGCTTGCTTACAATTCGGCGTTTTTTCCAGAACTTTCTTCAGTAGATTTCGCGCTTCCTCGCTACGCCCGTTCTTGATGAGAAATTTGGCGTAAGCAGTAGAAACGCCGGCATCTTCCTGGCTTAAACGCACCGAGTTTTTGTACATAGCTTCAGCTGATTTGATTTTCCCCTGACGCCCGAGTAATTCTGCGAGTCTCACGTATGCAGGCCCATACCCAGGAAACATTTTAATTGCCTGCTGCTGGTATGAAACAGCCTGAGAAAGCTCCTTCTTACCCGCATTAGGCACTGAGAATGCCCAGCCAAGCCCTGATAATGCAGCGGCTTGTGTTAATGCGTTGCGATAAGATTTTGACTCATTTGCCTGCATCGCATTCTCATACTCTTCGATGGAAGCGATTTTGTCACCCGAAGCAAGAATTGCATTGGCTAACGCAAGATGCGTTTCAGGATTTGATACGTCCAGCTTTACGGCTTTTCTCGCCTCCGCAATTGCTTCTTTGTAATTGTCCGTTTTAACTAGCAGAGCCGATAGTTTCAAATGAGAATCCATTTTGGCAGGATTTATCTGAATCGCTGCTCGAAATGATTTCATCGCCTCGTCGTTTTTTCCTGCTGTCGTTTGCGCAATTGCGAGATCTCTCCGCGCAGCATAACTGCAGGGATTGACAGAGCAAGCTTCCGTTAATACAGTTATGGCTTCATCAGTTTTATGCAGATTCGTATAAATTTTCCCGAGAAATTTTCGTGCCCAATATGAGTTTGGATCGAGCTTGAGAGCGGTTTTCTCTTCTTCAATTGCAGCATCGTAATTATCGTCATCTACCATAGATGCGAGCGCCGCACCCAGGGTTGTATGTGCCTGCGCGTTGTTCGGATTATCCGCAATGACGCTTCGAGCAATCGCCGCAGCAGCCTTCGCTTTGCCCTTGTTCAACGAGTCGGTCGCTTTTGCAAGCTTTTCGGCGGAATTATCCGCAGCAGGCGCGGGAGTCGCAGTGCCGATGCTTATGCTGAAAAGAACAATAAATATGGGGATACGAGATTTAGAAACTATCGAACCGGTCATAAGAGTATCCAGAGTAGCGATTCAGGCTGAATAAGCATAGCATGCTCAAGGAAGAGAAGTCTTAGCCTGGGACGCGATAAACTCCTTGAATAACTCAGACATGTTTTTGCCTTCGTACTCATCAATATTCTTGAACGCAGCTATTTTGCGTGAGACGTTAGTTTCGTTCCCTAACTCGATGGGCTTTCCTTGCTCATCAAAGAGCTTATAGGAGGCAGAACAAGTCATACATTGATTGGGCGAGGGTTGGCATATCTGGATATTTTCCGATTGCACCGTTCTCACCACTTGATTGCTGAATCTGTCCACAACAACATTCTCAGTTATTGTCTTCAAGACTACTTTTGAGTCATCAGATTCCAGGAAGTCTCGCTGCATCACTCGCTTAATTACGCGGAAGTCTGCAGAGTCAACCGTAAGGGAATAGGGCTCTTTTGCAAACTCCCAGACGCGACCTTCCTTATCTCGCTGAAACCCCCAGCTAAACTCCATCTTAGTATGCCGGGTAACTGGTGCTGTCTGCTCGCGATTGTTTTTCAGATCGCGAACATATGTCTTGGTTGATTCCACTGAAGTCCAGGTGCCAGCAGCCCAATCAGGAACTCGAAACCAGCGATTATGTTGATTTTGAGTTTGTACTTTGCTGGCATCTATCCTGGCACCGTGACGAAATTTTTTTTCCACTGGCGGCAATTTTTCGCTGTGTTCTACACCACCTTGCAAAGTGAAGGGTTTTGAGGCTCCTTGCTCATCTTCTGCAGATGCCCTGATAACCGGTACAGCGAGGATGATGCCAAGCAGCATGGCAGCCAATCGTATTGTTGTAAATTTCGCCAGGATCATTGTTCAACCAGAGCTCTGAATAACGGCAATTATACTTGGAGTTAACGAACGAGTTCATAGTGCATCTGCACCATTCCGTCTTTGAATTGCTCCACAGAAATTAATTTCAGTGGAGGCTTACTTATTCGTCGAGGTAATAATGGTGCGCCAGAGCCGAGCAAAACGGGCGCTATTCCGATTATCAATTCGTCCAGCAGGCCCGCATCGTAGAACTGACCAACGAGTCCGCCGCCGCCGGCTAACCAGATGTTTTTATCCGCCGCGACCTTGCGCATTTCATCATAAACTGGCTTCACGTCTCCTTTGACGCAACGCACGTCTGCGTCTGGAAGAGTACGAAGTGACCTGTTTGTGAATACCCAGCATGTTTGTTTGTAAGGCCATGGTTTCGGATTTGCGGGATCTTTCAGTGTGTCATTATCCAGCACCCAATCATAGGTTATGGACCCCATGGCGATTGCGCCAACTTGTGCGATGAAGGAGCTATAAAACTCTCCCGTCCCATCGCCAAACTGCAGCAACCAATCCAGTGAATTGTTTTGGTCAGCAATAAACCCATCAAGGCTGCTGGCACAGAAATATTGTGTTTTCATGCTTGGATTCCAGCAGTATAATGTTCAGACAAAGCCGCTCAACGCAGGACTTGATTATACGCGAAACGTTCAAACGATGGTCCAGGTTTGGGATGAAAAGATATGAGTGATGAGAATCAAGACCTCACCATATCGAATGAACTTGCCGATCCTGCAGGCGCTTGCATGCTGGCAGGAACTACAATAAGGCTTCCTTCGAGATATAAGAACGTCCAGATAATTGCAAAAACATCAATGAGCGTCGTGGCACGGGCCTTAGACGGCTTACTCAAGAAAGACGTGGCAATTAAATTCCTCATCTTTGAGGGCGCGAAAGACGACGAATTGCATGCCCGCTTTTTGCGCGAAGCAAAGACTCTGGCTTCTCTTGATCATCCCCATATTGTCAAAATCTTTTACTCTGGTGTTACCGATGATGGCACGCCCTATTACGTGATGGAATTTCTTGACGGTAAGTCTCTGGCGCAAGAGTTCAAGGCATCTCAAAACATCGAGCCCGAGCGCTTTTTCCAAATAATGGATCAAGTATTATCAGCGTTGGCATATGCGGGTGAAAAGGAGATCGTCCATCGTGACCTGAAGCCCAGCAACATAATTATTTGCGTAAGTGACGATGGGCATCCGAGTGCAAAAGTTATTGATTTTGGCATAGCTTTTAGCAGAGAGAACCTGGACTTTACAAAATCGCTTACGCGGACTGGATGTGTCTTGGGAACGCCGGCATATATGAGCCCGGAGCAATGTCGAGGACAAGAAGCAGGCGTGCAGTCAGACATCTATTCTTTGGGTTGCATCATGTATGAATGTTTGATGAACACGCCCCCTTTGTTAGCGTCCAGCACGCTTGAAACTCTTTATTTGCGTATGAACTCAGCAGCGCCTTCTCTTGCGCAACACGCCAAAAGTGAAGAAGGGCGGAAGATAGGTGAGCTCATTGATAGTTGTCTGCAAAATGATTTGAACAAGCGACCCAAAAGCATGGAAGAAGTCAGGCAAAATTTACGAGGTATATTCACGCACCAGATAGACACGCTCTCTCTTTCAGCTCCAAAGCCAGGCAAAGAATCCCAAAGAAAGAGATTAATCGCTGCTATCCTTTTAGCATCGCTGCTAATTGGATCTTTGCTAGTAAGCTCATTGCTTAGTCGTGTAAAGGAGAATTCCCATGTGGCCAATTCAAACTTCGAAGCGGAGAGGATAAAAGAGCAGGAGCAAAAAAAACGTCAATTACAAGCTTACGTGAAGAAGCTGACAGCCGACGTTCAGCGAGAACGAAGAGTGGTGAGAGAACATTCGCATCAAACTGATTTTCAAAGAAAGTTTGACGACCTCCTGCGCTACCGATATTCTCCGCTGGTCCTTGCTCTCCTTCAGCAAAAGAATTATGAGGGACTGGTTGCTACATTAAGCGATGGCTTAAACGATCTAAAAGAGTTTACGGTTCCAAATGACGACAATAAATGGGAAATTCTGTTCCTCGCTCAGCGATCAGATTGCTATTTAAAACTCAAAAGCTACAAAAGTGCAGCCGCCGATGTCGAGGCAGCTCAAAACTTTCTTTCAAAGCGAGTGAACCAGAGCTATGAATTTTACGTGCGATTTGCCAGAACGAAACTTCTCCTGGCACAAAACAATTTAAAGGCTGCATTTACAGAATTCAACCTCGCCATTCCTTCTTTTGAGAAAATAGGTTTTGAGCACCAATTCGGAAATAGCACACTTTTTGATGTACCGAGGACTAAAGACAGTGTTTATAAGACAATTCTTCCACTCGCCGAAAATACATCTCCGTCGACAAAAGAAGAGGAAGAATTTAAAAGGCGCATAGTCTTTTCTTGTGTCGGCAGCAAAGAAAGCGACCGATTTTCACATCTGATCAAACAGTGAGATTATTATCCGCTCCCACGCTTTCTAGCAGAGCCAGACTAAGGAGTAAGAGCAAGAATCGCCCATGTTTTGTACATGTAGGTTTTCAAAAATCCGTTCTGACGTTCTGAATTCAAATCGATCCATACTCTGCCAGGCATTCCATTAGCATTGACGGTGTCGAAACAAGAGAGTCCGTGGCAATCTAAATCGTGCCTGCGAGTAAGCTTCACAGCTCCTGCATTTAACGCATCGGTATTGTTGTTGATTTTGTCAGCGCTTGCTTGAAAGCCAAGATACTTGGTAACTAAAAGTGAGTCACCATGAAGATCGTTCAAGGTGTCTGCAAGATGGAGTTCACTACCTTTGACTGGACCACTTTGCTCGAGTTGTTGCATGTCCCTGGCACGCATTTCATTTTCATCGAAGGCCCAGGCGGATTGGCAGCTGGCGAAAAGAACTATTAAAAGGATGTATTTGATGTAACTCATACTAGCAATGTTATCCACGCGCTGTTAGGAGTTTGTGAATAACATTCTATGCCTGAGTTAAATTCAGGTTCCCTTTATGATCCCTTTCACCGCTGCCTTCCCGGCGGCTTTTCGGCGGCTTCCCGGCCGGCTTAGCGCTCCCTCTGGCGCTGGCGATTTGCCTTGTGAATTGTCTTCCACTTTTGCCGCTCTTGCTCTGCCAGCAAGCGATTTGACTTTCTTGCCTCAAAAGCGGCTTCTTTTTCAAGTTTCCGCCAGCTTTCCAGGCGAGAATCATCGACAGATTGCTTGACAGCGCATCCCGGTTCGCTATTATGCTTGCAGTTGCTGAATTTGCAGCTCAGTGACAGATTAGCGATGTCCGAAAACATATGCTGCACGCCTTCTTCGGCATCGGCTAGTGCAAACTCGCGCATTCCGGGAGTGTCGATGACGGCAGTGCCATCGCTGAGATAAAGCAAGGAACGTCTTGTTGTCGTATGGCGTCCGCGCTGATCGTTTTCACGTATTGCTGAAACTTCTAACTGATTCTCTTCCAGTAATGCATTGATGAGCGTAGACTTGCCTACTCCGCTTGAACCTACAAACGATATGCTCTGATCGTGCCCTCGAAACTGATCGAATTGTGCAAGACTCGATTTATCGAAAGCTGATATACAAAGGATTGGAGTATCTTCAAGAAGGTCCTGAAGAGCAGAAACAAATAACTCAGGTTCGTCGCAGAGATCAACTTTACTCAGCACTACTGCAGATGGTACTTCGTATGCGGATGCAGCAACGAGATATCGTTCTATTCTTCGCGGGTTGAAATCACGGTTGACCGACATAACAATGAACAACCTGTCGAGGTTGGAAGCAATCGGCTGCATTTCGTGGCTGCCATAGATTCCTCGCCTTGCCATCAAATTTTTGCGTGGCAAAACCGAATTGATGATTGCAAGTTCGCCCGAGAGCGTTGCCTCAACGTAATCTCCTACTACAGGAAAATCGCTGAAGCAAGTGCACGAATGGCGAAACCGTCCACTTAGTTCGGCTCGTGTTGCAATGCGATCAGTGTTGTTCTCGTATTCAATCGTGTATGATTCACGATCTTGTGTTGTTACACGCGCGCAGATATTGGGCGCTTCTACGAGCGCCTGAAAATTAACTGGTATCATTTTTGGTCCTTATTGAATTAACTGTGTGAATGAGTTCTACAGAGAGCTTTCTCCTGCAGATGCGACGCGCAGCCATTACCATTGTAGAAGCCGGCGAGCCGCCGGCGCTCCCGGGGCGGGCAAAGTGACCTACGGGCGACGCATGGCCGATGAGGATCCAGTTGGCGAGCGCAAGCAAGTCAACGGCATCGGGGCCCTACAATTTTAAAATTGCAAACTAGTCTTTAAGCAATTGCGGCAAAGGAGCGCGCGTCGGCGAAACTTCCGCTCAATGAAACACTCTCAACCATAATTCGCGCCTCCTTTCAAAAGCTTGGAAATACCTTGAGTCTATCTCAATCAATCGCAGCAAGTCAAGTTAGGAACGCTTAGTGCTAAGTGCTAAGCGCCAATCTCCATATTTCCTCCTACATTTAATCTTTCCGATTCGGTCTTAGTATAATGATTGTGGGAATGCGTCAGCCCTCACAAGTTTGGACAAGCAAGAATAGTGAGTCAAGCAAACAAAATCAGAAATGCCAGAGGAGGATTATTCTTTCTCATATTGGCCAGCATTTTGATTATTATTCTTGTCAGTGTAATTTTCGCCTGGTTCATGTTTCTTTCCGGTGGCTTTCGGGAGAGCCAGCACGCAGTAGATTCGGGTAGTCTTAATCTCGCTAGAATGGTGGTGCAAAACCCAGCGACGGCGTTAAACATGGGAACGCCGGAGAGCGCTTTTGCTCAGGTAGCTGAAAATCGCGACGGGAAATTCTACGCCAACCTCAACAATATCAATCGCATGGCTGCGGAGTTGTTTTTGATTGATGCAAATTGCGCAGCTATGCGCGAAGAGAATTCGAGTGGTCCGCAAATCGGTACGGCAAGCGAAGCGCTGCACCATGCGCTGGAAGACATTCAAGGCAATCTTGCCGAGCAGCTTGCAGCACGTGCAAATGTGATTTCCTATTACGAAAACACTGCAAACGAAAACTCGATCCGCATGCTTGAAACTTGCAGCAATAAAGACATTCGTATTTATCAAACCGACTATAGAATTGGCTACACCGATCGTGGAAGCCCTTCGAATGTACATCTGAACGACAAACAAATCCCGAAAGCTTTCAAGAACAAGTGGGACCAATCAAAGCAAAACTGGGCTGCGGGTGTTTCGCCCCTTGCCTTTGGCGGAGATCAGAGCTTTTATCTTCGAGGATATCTAAACGATGTAAATCCCCTGGGATCAAAACCAATCTACTTCGTACCACTTAAAGAGGGCAATAGCCTGAATGATATTAGCCGCTGTCAGCCTCATCTAATTTCAGAGTCAACGATGAAACGCGACATGGATACTGGACCACTCGCCTGGCACAAGCCGGTACCGAATGCTTTCGGCATAACCATGAATACCGGCACTAAATATGTTGACCCTCTCTCAAGTACAGCATCGTCATCGGTGGTTCGATCTTTGCGACCCACAGAAGGGTTCTATGCGCAAATTCCGCACGGTTTCATTCGCATTCGTAACGCGCCGCCACAAAACGTCAGCTTTGATACAGATGAACCTCATAAAGACGACGTATTCAACTTCATCAAGCAGAAACCGCAGGCATTCGCAGAAGGCCCGCCGCAACGCCACTATCAGAAAGACAGCGATCCATACATCGATAACATTATCAGGGCGCTGAAAAACAGGCAATTACCGAAAGACAGTGATTTGAAAGCTCTCAAAAAACCTGCGGATCTTCAAGAAGCAAAAGACTTCAAAAAGAAAAGTGACAAGATTGACAATCACACTTATAGAGACTTTCCTCCTCTGGTACCACAGGAAATAGGTGATGCTTATACCAAGTGGGTTCCTCGCGCGGCAAGGAAGCAGAGTGAACAATTGCATTGCTATGAAGCGGCCTGCTTTGCGCTGCTGGCAGCAAGATCGACCGGTGCACTGGGAGACCCCTTTGATCTCAAGCCAGGAATGAGCGGCATTGCAAAATTCCAGCCCCAACGCAATCCTCTTCCGCCTACGCAAAAGCAATTCACAAAACCAATGACGCTGGCTGAGATATTCAAAGAATCAAACTCGAGTGTTCTAGAGCGCTTGAAAGAACGCTGCTACCAGATTTATCCAAAATTCAGCGGGGACCTCAAAGATATTGCCGGATGGACCACTGAAACTATCCCCATGGGGTCGTCGCTCTACATTTATTGGGATGGAACGATCGACAAGGAAACAGGGCAACCGATAGGTGCTTTGAAGATTGCCAATGCCGGAGAGGTAGCATCCAGGGCACCATGGGTAGCATCAAATCAAAACGCTGTTCCCGAGGGTAAACCTGCAGCGATAGATTGCACGGTAGTATCGATTGCGCCAATTGAGAACGGTGGCTTGGATTTGAAAGGTGATTGGCAATATGATCAACCATTCGACACCTACAAAGGTGATAATAAGCTGGTTACCAGAAATCTGGCATTGTTTTTGCCTGCCAGCGGCGCTAGTGGATTGCTCGGGGAAGTTGATTTGACAGCTCAATTCGGTGCAACCGCGCAAGACAATTTAGGGGTGCAGCCAGGTTTCAGCACGCACGATATTTCTGAAAAAGGTGATTTAATGCCTAAGCCGCTGAAAGTCAAAGGAAGCTACAGCGGTCCCAGCTAAAGAAGGTCGTTAATCTGTTTCGATTGCTTTGTTAATCCCTGTGATTGAGCGAGCTTCTTAAGTCGCAAAAGCGTTTGACGTTCATCATCAGGATTTCTTCTCGGAAGACGCCTATCGTACCAGCGACAGTCTCTAACCCATTTTAAGTAATAATCAATTGCAGGTATAAATTGCTTTTCCTGCTCATATGAGAAGGCAAGTTGTTTGTAGGCCTCTGTTACCTTCGGCTCATTCAATCTTGTGTAAGTCTGAATAGCCTCGTTCAACCATCTGCGCGCTTCTGTGTATTTCTTTCTCTGATTTAGCAAAGATCCAAATAAGAAGGGGCGATTCCCTGCGGGAGAATCTGGCTGCACGACAAAGCCACGTCGATATAGTTTTTCTGCAAGTTCGAGATCACTCGCTAAAACCGCCAGTTTTGCCTCTTCGTGTAAACTGCCAGCCAGGGTCTTGCTTGCTCCAGGAAACTTTTCAGACCACTCGGTTCGTTTTCTGCTCCACTGCAACGCCGACTTGTAATCCGCAATTTGCGTATACATTTCGCAAATTGCATTGTACGTTTTCCATTTATCGTCAATCGAATCTGCCAGTTCAAGGGACCTGCTCAGATCCGCAAGAGCGGCATCATATGCCCTTTGCTCGCAATAGATCTTTGCACGAGTTTTTAGCCAGCCACATTTGTAATCATTCGAAGATAAAAGACCCTGCAGCGCATTGATCTCGTCTATGCGCTTTTGCGGAGCTTCGTGGACAAGACATTCATCCTGTAAATTCAAAAACATCAGCGCAAACGGCATTCCATTTGCACGATTTTTCAATTGGCTAAGCGATCTCCGGCAAAGCTGCAAAGCACTTGCATAGTTTTCGATCTTCTTCTCGCTGTTAGCAAGTTCATAGACGCCATCGATCTGTCCTTTCACTAATTGCTTATCAGCCTCCCGGCTCTGCTTTTGCAAAATAAGTTTCGCACGGGCATCTTCGGCATGGCTGTAGTACTGCACAGCTTTGTATAAGTGGTCCAGCTTCGAGTTATCCAACTGCCACGACTTCTCGAAACATTCCGCCATCAAGGTCATAAGCGGCTTTGTCAAAGGATCGGGAGAAACAGCAAACTGACCTATTGTGCCTGACAGAAGCTCGCGTTTGTATTGCTCAGCTAATCCACTCTTAAGCGTTAGCCAGATAATATTCAAAATGGATAGAGCTTCCTTTTCCTTACCTTGCTGCGCCATTACGACGACCGCATTACCTGGTGCCCAGTTGCTCGGCACCAGATCTGGATGTTCCTTTGCAAGCGGCAATAACAAAGACGCACATTTGTTTCCGGCATACAGAACCAGCGCACGATCATGACTCCCCACGGCAACTTCATACAAACAGGAATAGATGGGCAACTTTTCCACAAGTGAATCAGCATCTTTTTCCAGTTGAACCAGATCATTTTTGGCTTGTTCGTAGTCAGCCATGTTTATCGACGCACGTGCATGCGTGAGCGTCCACCCCCGACGATAAACACGTGAGTCATCTGCAGTCTTGACTTCGTCAAGAAACCTCAACATTTCAGGCGGATTTGAATTGAAGAGCCCTGCCCCGACACCAAGAAGTCCTGTAAGGAAATTGCTATCGCCAGGTTTGGTTTTCTGCTTTAATATGCGTTTGCATTGTTTCAAAATCAAATCATGGCATTGCAATTTCTGCTCCACTGCCAGGAGGGCGTTGGTGGCAGTTTCGTCATCTATACTGAGCACCATAAGGGGTGCGATTCTGTTATCAACAAAAGCTGCTAAATTCTTAGCTGCGCCTGCTTCGTTTTTTTCCAATAACAAATTCATAGTCTTCACGGAGACATTAACATATTGAACATAGGAAAATTTGCTTCCAGGATCAATGAGCAACGCAGAATATAGCTCTGTAAGTTCATGTAAGCTGTTTTTTCCAATTCTAAGTTTTGCATTCTCGACCTGATTCATCAATTCAAGGGTCAGAGATAATTTTCTCTCGTCCGGAACCAGCTTGATGGATGAAGATATCTTCTCAATAAAAGCGACGACCTCATCTTCCTTTGAGCTCTGCGGCAACTGCGCAATTAAGCTTATGCACTCTTTTATTACATCAACGCCATTGTTCCAATCAATTTGCTGCCTCGCTATAGCTTGTGGAATTGCGGAAACTTTTTTGCCAGCCCAGGGTAAACAAGCTTCATAGTTTTTCATTTCTCTGTTCAGTCTGAAGATATCAGCATAAGTTTGAACCTTTTCATTCTCAGGCAATATTTTCAGCAGTTCCATGCAAGAAGCCAGTGCCTGTGTTGGAGATCCGCCCGTTTCATACAGGTGAACCAGCTTTCTCAATGAGTCAATACGCACTGCTGCAGAAGGACTGTTCTCTCCATATTTCTGAAGAAACTCCTTTTGCCTGATTGGATCATTTTGAGTCAACTGGCATCCGAGTTCTAAAACTCTAAGCAAGGTATTCTCTTCTCTAAAATCTTCAGGATGTGCCAGCACCTGTAAGCATCTTTCATATGCGCGCTGCTCATGCCCGACACCTTGTTCCAGGTTTATCAAGCGCGAAATGTATTCGTCCCAATCTGGCCCCTTTACTTCAACTGTTCCAATCAAAGATTCGATTTTGGAAACCAGACTTTCGGCCTTTCTTGTATCCCCAATTTTTTGGAAGCATTCAGCGCCTGGCAGAAGAGCGCCAATTGCCGCTCTTTTGTCAGTGCCGAACAATTGAGATGCCTTCAAAAAAAGCGTAAACGCTTTTGTTCGAGCCACTTCTTGTGGACTCGCTGCAATTGCTTTAGCAAGTTCCACATAAGTGCTTGACCTGATCAGGTAACGGCTTTGTTTGACTTCGTCACAAACTTGGTCAGTGACACGCAGAGCTTCGTCATATTTCTGTTCGTGCACCAGGATTCGAATCAGGCAAGATTTTGCCGGGGTTGCGCTTGGGCCAGTCCACTCATCCAGCACTTTCGAAAGAGAGATCACTTCGCTCATGAGCTTTTTTGCCTGAGCCCAATCATTTTTTGCAATTGCGGCCTTAGCAATTATAAGTAGCGCGTCTCTCTTCAAAGATGAATAAAGCAAAGAGTTGTATTCGTTTTCTCCAATTTTAGCCTGAGTGAGCACTTCATTGGCGACTAAAGAGGCCTGGCCATGCTTGTCGCTCTCAGAAAGTATCAAAGCTAGCAGGACTTTTATTTTTAACCTGGAGCCAATATCCTGCCTCTTCGCAGCAGATTCCTGCATATAGGCAATCTCTTCATCGAGACTAAGACCGTTACCGAAGAATAATTTATCAACTTCAACAATTTCGTCGATTGGGGCAGTTTTTCCGTATTTATTTGACCAGCTCCCCAAGAGAGTGCGACGTTGTTCAGTTTCAAGACTCGGAAGCAAGCGAGCTAGCTCGACTGGATGGCGTGGAATAATCTCAGGGACTTTCTCCGAAGTCTTTCTTGCAGGATCATGGCTCAAAGGAATGTGTTTGTGCGATCCAACGCTGTGAAAGACAATGAAAGCAATAAACACCCACACTATTGCTATTGAGCCGGAGAAAACAATTGCTTTCTTATTGCTTTTTTTTCTAGTGTCGCCGGGCTCGGTAAGCTCTTTGTCAAGTAATTCATTCTCAGTGCGTAGCAGCTCATCTAATTGCCGGAGAATTTGATCGGAGGATGGTCGCTGCTGTACATCTTTGGAGAGTAACTGATTTAGCAGCGCAATTAGTTCATCAGGAATTGAGTCTGCCCTTACTAGCTGACTTATATCCGGCACAGCTTCGTTTATGTGCTTATATAGAAGTCCAATTGGATTATCGGACTCAAAGGGTTTTCGCCTGCTGATCATTTCAAACAAAACGCATCCAGCAGAGTAGAAATCGGATGGCGCTTCAGGGCGCAATCCTTTGGCTTGTTCTGGGCTCATATAATCGGGGCTGCCAACCAGAAGCCCCGTCTTCGTCAGCTTCTGCGCATGAGGGTCAAGTATTCGTGCAAGCCCAAAATCAGCGAGCTTGATTATCTTCTCAGCTCCAATTTCCTGCACGAAAATGTTTTCCGGCTTCACATCCCTGTGAATGATGCCGTTTTGATGGCAGTATACGAGAGCATCGATCAATTGGCGAAATAAAGTGATGATCTCCCTCATAGTCAATTTTTGCTGAAGGTATGTTTTCAGAGTTTGTCCTTCGACAAATTCCATTACAAGATAGGGGCGCTCACCCAGCCAGATTCCATAAGCGAGGAATTGAATGATGTTTTTGTGTTGAAGCTGCGCGAGTGTCTGAGCCTCTCGCTGGAATCGCTGTGAGGTGTCGTCACTGAGCTCTGCGTTGATGAATTTTATGGCTACTGTGCGACCAAGCTCAATTTGTTTTGCCTTAAAGACACTGCCCATACCACCTTCGCCAAGCGCCTGCAAAATCTCAAAGCGCCCGTCAATAATTGTCGATTCTGCGATGATTTGCATTGCACACCTGTCGCCGTTCAGCCATGGTGAATGGCACCCGGGTACAATATACCCGAGATTGCCAATCATTCTTGCATCTATGCATGTTTCAGCGCACTTAGCCGTTCCAATCTGAACTAAGTGCCTATTAGACTTGAGCAAGGCATATAGCATTGCACGCAAATACAAATCAATTTCGTAGTTAACTTCTTACGCGTTTCAGCCATGTGGTATCAACTGAAGTGCGTAGACAAGATACCTTCTGAAATTTAGTTGAAATGAGCCTTTCGGCGATTTAGTCACAAAAGTTCCACAAAAAAACACTATGAATATTTCAAGGTTGTCTTGGGAGGTCGTTTGACTTTTTATTTTTATATTTTGAGACTTGATCCATCATTTTGCGCAATGATCGATGAGATCGCGCAGCATAAGCCTTTACCAGCATAAATCATCAAGCGGGACGGTTCCCGCATCCACCTTATTGCAAAACAACGCAATAGTTTTGCTCTTCGCATTTAGAATCAATAGATAGAAACACCGCCGTTCTACTCTGGAGTTGGCAAAATTGCGGTGCCTGAGCTACTGCTACCGGAGTAAATTAATATGTACGAACACGCTTCTTCACGGGAGTCCGACTCCCGCTCTCATGCTGCTGCGGAAAATAACAGATCACCTTTTGACTCACGCCATCATCTTCAATCGGTTGATCAGCATCATTCCGAACAAAATCAAGGGACATCTCATGATCATGGACTATCGCAGCATTCTGAAGCGATTAAATCCAACTGGGAAAAGATGACAAAAGCAGAAGAGAAGAACGGGCATCTACCAGCTTTAAGTTTGCATGACCAATCATTTGCAGGGTCCTCTGAGCATGGTCGTAAGCAACAAATCATGCATACACTCACGCACGATTACGGTCTTAGCCCTGCGGGTGCTGCAGGAGTAGTTGGAAATATGAAACAAGAGAATGGACTGAGCACCGCCACTAATTCCGGTGGCGTCGGGCTTTGTCAGTGGATTGGTTCAAGAAGCCGGGAAGAGCACCAGTTTGCGCATCAACAGGGGCTTTCTCCAAACAGTGTGAAAGCACAGGTTGGATTCATGATGCACGAGTTGCACAGAGATTATCAACCCTTACTAAAACATCTTAAGACTACGAATAACCCGCAGTCTGCGGCACTAGCTTTTTCAAAACAATATGAGCGCCCTGGAAAGCCGCAAAATCATACTCGTATGAGATACGCGCAAGAAGCGTTGCAAGAATTCGCTAATACTTGATGACGATCGACATAATCAGTTCTTTTCATTCTCGGCTGCATCAGCAAGTGCCCGCCCAGTTGCTTTACTGTGAGGTAGCGAAGATTAAATCGACTTTTCAGGCCACGGTTTAATTTCCTGAATCAGTCCGTCCTTCCAATTTCACAATATTCATACTTTGGGATGGTTAATATACAAGCATCAAAGATGAACGGACGAGCTGAGATGCAGCGAGCCAAAGCGCCAGGATCAAGCCGACGGCCATCATCGAGAAATGAGTTTACCTCCCGCCAAGAACCAAGCGACCTGGCCAGACCCAAGCTGGCCAGGTCTTCCCTCTAATACTTTTCCATTCTCCATCGCATACTCCATCATTTCAGGCGATGAAGGCACATTGGCTTTGGCGTATCCAGCCCTCTTGATCGATTAAGCGCATATAATTCAAAAATGGCTTGTTCAGTGTGGTTTGTACCATGAGTTTGCCACCGTTCGTCACTTTTCCCGCATAGACTGTTTCTGCAGCTTTCATTATTATCAGCTGATAACTATACGCAAGGATTTTGTAGGTTTAACTGATGGACTGAATGAGGTCCGGCCTACTTATGAAACGGGGGACGCTGGTATGAGTATGGCTGCGACAGGGGAACTTCTTCAAGAAGTCAGACCAAAACATAATTCAAGCACAGAAGATAATAGCCTTTCTTCACAGGCTTATAAGCTTTGGCAAGATGCAAAATCTTATATTTTTGGACCGCCGGCAGACCAGGCGAAACCAAAAGAGCAATCGATTTTGCCTGAAATGACAATCAGCCCGGAAGTGAGAAGATCTCCAATTCCGGCCTCCAATAGAAACCTGGAGATGGGCAATCCAAGTGATGCGACTACGGATGTATCGAATAAGGACAATTATTTGTACGTTAAAGACCAGTACGTAATGTCGTACAACAGCGATCACAAAACACCAAACTGGGTTTCCTGGCAGCTGGACTCTGATTGGTTAGGAAATACTGGAAGAACAGGCCCATTTGTCGCTGACCCTAACTTGCCAGCGCAATTTGGTAAGGCTACTCCGCAAGACTATAACCATTCAGGATATGATAGGGGGCACAACTGCCCATCAGGTGATCGCACAAGAAATCATGATGATAATGAAGCAACGTTCAATATGAGCGATATCGCCCCACAGGCTCCTGATAATAATCGTGGTCCATGGGAAAAGCTCGAGAATTACAGTAGAGAACTTGCGAATGAAGGCAAAGAGCTCTACATCATCTCTGGTAATGAAGGCAGCAAAGGAACTATTGGAAATGGTGTTAACGTTCCCGAGACCTGGTTCAAGGTTATCGTAGTCCTTCCACAAAAAGGCATGGGACTGGCAGATGTCACAAAGGACACTGAAGTAATTGCAATTGAGATGCCAAATGAGAATGGTATCAAAGGTGATGATTGGCGCAAGTTTGAAACGACGATCGATGAGATTGAGAAGCATACGGGCTATCATTTCCTGAGCAATGTTCCAGAAAATGTTCGAAAGGTTCTGGAAACGAAGCAATACGATCAATAAGGTAATGAACTAACTATCAAATAGGCTGTCCACGCTTTGATGGACAGCCTATTATTCTGAGAAATGCTTGCGCTGAGCGGCCCGCATTATCAGCACGCAGATCGCATTATCAGTACGTGGAACGCAGGTATGCCTTTTGTACTTGCGCTTTCATTACCGCGGCATCGGTTTCTATTTGTGAGCGCAAATTCTCGAGGTGTTTTTCTCTAGGTCCCTTATTCGCATCGATTTTGTCAGCCGCAGCGCATTCAGCATTGTATGCATCCAGCATTGTCTTGTTGCTCGACAGACCCTTGCGGATGCGTTCGCGCTGTTGGTCCTTTGTTTCGCCATCCTGACGTCTAATCATATCCATGATGCGCTCCGATTCTTCAAAGGGCTGATGATTCATTTTATCAAAGAAATCATTTTGTTTTGTTTTATAAGCAGCCTCAAGTTCTTTTCGGCCTGGCGTGTTCTCTGCTTCCTTCTTAGCAGCGTAGAACAATGCCTCGTTCTCCACGTCCATCATTTTATCAAGACTGGTATATGTATCTCCCAACGCATCCATCGCAGTCTGCTTATCATTACTATCGCAAAATTTCCCGACTGCTTTTTGAAAGCGTTGCATGTTGTGCGACGCGTTTTCTATTTTTCCATCTGCGAATGCTCGTATCTCTCTATCAAGCTTTTCGGATTCCTGTTGATCAGAGGAATTCGATGTTTCTTTTTTATTTTCTGTTTTCTCGTTTGCGATATTGGCAAATACAAGATCAATTTTGTTTGATCGTGTATTTGCGAAAACCGCGTTGTCCAGCCACTCTGCATGAAGTTGTGATCCTTGGGCCTGCTCTAAATTTTGAGCGAAGTTGAAATCCTCCACAGCCAATACTCCTATTTGTTTGTTTGGGGAACGCGACAAGGCTAGCTTGTCATCAGTGTTTCAACAATGCGGCAATTCCCACCAGCAAGTTAATCATCACTTATCGTATTCATTTTATGTAAAATCCACCTGGCGATTTACTACGTGCTTTCACGAGATGGAATCTTGATTTCAGGCTGCTCAAGATATATGCTGCAGTTCGGGTGGGCTGGCAGTAAAAAGCTGCTTGCCCTTTCACGTCTTGGCAAAAAGAAGGATCCACAGCCAGGAAGCCAGGGGCATCAAGTTCAGCTGCAGCGCGTTTTTATGCGCTGAGGAAGGAATTAGGAGGATGCTATGGATTTCGATGCGACTTTAAGAACACAAGAAAAAAACAATGAAGTGGAACAACAAAATTCCGCGCTTAGCTGCCTGCAAAATGAGGCTTACGACGCTAAATCGATTGCGTTCAATCCAGGAACAATAAATGCCGGATATCTCCCGGGAACTGACGTGATTGCACAAGAAGGTTTGATTGTTGCAAACATGCTGGATGCCGGCAACTTTCAATTTGCAGCAGCACGCTTGCAAAATGATTTGATTCAGCTGCGTCCAAATCGCTATGCACAAAATTTATTGCTCAACGAAGTAAATCTGTACGATCGCAAAGGAGTAGGAGCAGATCTTAATCTGGGATACTACAATCCTTACACGCAGGGATATTCGTTCGGCTATATCATTCCGTCCGTTTATCATCCGTATCCGAGTTACCCGCTCTCTTATTGATGAAGATGCTCAAAAGTAGATCTTTCTTTGCTGCAATTGCATGCCGTTCCAGGTCTGGGGGCATAAGGTAAGTGCGGGTAATCAATCTCGGTTGCCACGAACCCAACAGCTATGATTGTGACGACGGGCTGATAAATGGCAAAGAAGGAAGAGATAGATCTTGAAGAGGAGTCTGCCATCGTTCTGAAGCAGGCGGATTCTTCTCTTCAAGCAGAATCCGCTGCTCCCGCTAATGAGCAGAAGCCTGCTGGCGACAGTGAATACCACGCGAATCCGATGATCGGAAAAGTTATTGCCGGCAAATTCGAAATTATTTCGTTTCTCGGCGCTGGAGGAATGAGCATCGTCTATAAAGCCAGGCACCTTCAACTTGGAAAAATATACGCGCTAAAAATTCTCCAGACTGAGCGACTGCAGGTACAAAAGGACATTCATCGTTTTCAAAAGGAAGCTCAAGCCGCTACATCACTGAATCATCCAAACATTGTAAGCGTGCGCGAATATGGTATTGACGATGACTCTCATCCATACATTGCTATGGACTTTGTTGAAGGTGAAACGCTTGCCGAGATTATTAAGCGAGGTCCTCTCCCTCCAGAAAGAGCGATGTTTATTGCTGCTGAGGTCTGCAAAGGTCTTGCTCATGCTCACGAGCATGGAATTATTCACCGCGATATCAAACCCGAAAATATCGTAATTACAAAAGGTGCAGATAATCTAGAAAAACCCATGATACTCGACTTTGGTATTGCAAAATTGCAAACCGATGACCCAAATCGCACCCGTCTAACACAAACAGGAGAAGTATTTGGCACACCTGCTTACATGAGCCCCGAACAAGCGCTGGGATTTCCAGTGGAGAGGCAATCAGATATTTACGCCCTTGGTTGTGTGTTTTACGAAATGCTTGCTGGTACACACCCCTTTCACTCAGATAATCCGCTGGCATTGCTTATGAAGCACTTATCGGAAGCTCCGCCTCCGCTAAATGATGTTCCAGCGGAAATTCAGTCCATAGTGATGAAGGCGATGGAAAAGGATCCGCTAGCTCGTTTTTCAAACGCCAGTGAAATGCAAGTTGCAATTTCGAACGTTGCTAGCAATAAACAGTTGATCCAGATGCCAGAGTTTTCTTATGCAAAAACTCTTGTCTTGCGCGCTTTTGCCTGGGTGATTGACCTTGCCATAATCACGGTGCCATCTTTTGCCCTCGCAAGTGTTCTTCCAAATGGACTTTTGAGCAGTGCAAATAGAGCCCTTTCTCTCAACGGCTTAGCAGAACAAACAATGCCTGCATTCGGAATCATAAACATAATCAATAACGATGCGCCAGTTTATATGGTCGGCATCGGCTTGTTTTCATGTTTAGCTATCTATCTTTACCACGCCTTGCTGGAATCATCCAGGTTCCAGGGAACTATCGGCAAGCAGGTGCTCGGGCTTATTTGTACAAATAACAGTTTCGGTCGGCTAAGCTTTCGCGAAGCCAGTTATCGATATTGGGCCAAAACGATCTATTGCGCAATATACTTGCTACTTGCCGTGTTAGTCCAAAAATACCTGATGGTGAAAGAATGGGCGCCTATGGCGCTTGCGACGTTCAGCATTCTCGCTTTAGCAGCATTTCTGCTGCGTAAGCGCTATCAAATGATCCATGACCTCATTTCATGCGCAAAAGTAATACCCTCACGTTACGCCGCGTCATCTGCCACTGGTAAATCAGCACCCAAGCCCTTAACTTTTGGCTCTAAATCCTGGAGGACAGCCGTAACTATTGCTTGCACGGGTCTTGTTGCATTGGCAGTTCAACTCAATCTCGACAAACTGCATGCCTCGCAAAAACTAGAATACCTGAGCTGGGCCTCAAGAGTGGAAACCATCCCCGAAGCACAACAGGTATACATTCTAGCGACGGATCCCAATAGCGGCTTAACGATTCCCAAAGCTGAACTTGGTGCCGCCCTGCTCAAGGCAGGAGATAATCTCGTAGCTAAACAACGCGGCACCGAAGCCGAAAAAGTTTATGAGCTGGCTTACAAATTGAGCGACTTGCCTAAGGATGGTGCCGAGCGGCTCAAAATAGCTTTGTATCTGACACATGCATCCGGCAGATACAGGCTGCAAGGATTATTTACACCATCCGAACAATTTGGGCTGCGCGGACTTGCAGTTTTGAAGTTGATGAGTCCGAGTGATCGTAAGGCGGCGCCTGGTTACGAAGATCTTCTTTACGACAACATGACTGCTCTAGCCTGGGCGTATTCTGATTCTATGCAAGGAAACAAAGTAATCCAAATGTGTGATGCCGTGCTGGCCCTTGACTCAGTCAAAACTAATGAATTGAAGAAATCCATGGCATTACTTGATTATGGAGTTCTCGGCGAAAGAAACGGTAGATTCAAATCTGCTAAAGGCTATTTTGAAAAAGCATTAGCAGCAGCCGGGTCCGCCAAAAGTGATTTCTGGCGTGGTATCTCATTGGCGATGATTGCGAATTGCTATAACTTCGAACAAGATCTTCCAAAAGCGCACGAGCTTTGTGTCCAGGCACGTGATTTGATGTGCAGGACACCAAGCGAGGATCTCACCTGGTATCACAAGTACTACTTCAAGTTTGCCAATGATATTTTAGAAGACAACAAAGTACGTCGGGCAGAGAATTCACGCATTCCAGATTCGCCCGCTCCAAACAAAAATTGAACCATAATCCCTCTTAGGATACAATCGGCTTAGTCTCCGGAAACCGAGGCGTAGAGAATATTGACGGTATTAATGTCACGTGCGCTTAGTTCTGTAGCTCCTTTTTCGTGATACATAATATCGCCAGGGTTATTACTATGCCCGAAGATACCGAGTGAATGACCTATTTCATGAAGAGCAAGTTGTCGTAATTGACCGGTGCGCCAGTCGTGATGATCAATATCCTTTGTCATCAGTTTTACGTTCGCATGAGAAATATCACCTGGACTCTTGAGGGTTTTCTTGCCACTGCCTGTGGTGTGGTAGTCAACACTGGCGTTGCCTGCCTCTTTTGGATTGCTGAATCCGGCAGTCGAAGAAACCCAGCTAACAACGATATCTGCATTCTTATTGGAAACGAACGCAAATCTGATTTTGTTTCCAGTTACCCTGGTCCAATCCTGAAACGCTTCTTTTGCTTCCGACATTAGTCTCTCAGCATCAGGGGTCACGGCGCTTTCTATAAATACTTTCACTGGGAATTTTTTCCATGCACATGGACCAAGAGAAGTATCAGTTGCTGAGATAAAATTGTCACCGTTTGTTGCTACTGGAGTAATTGCTGGGCGGGCTGAGGTCGCCGGCATGGCTTTCATTCCTGAAGGAGACATCGCCAGCTCCTGTGTTTTTCCTGTGTCAGGTGCAGCATCACTATCAGTGTCAAAGGGATCCGAAGAACTGGTGGAACCAACAGAAGGAGAAGAGAATGTAGGGACAATCGGTATTGGTGCAGACGAGGATGAAGGAGTCTCTGGCTTGCTTTTTGATTCTGGCGTGTAAGCGGGCGGAATCGAGGCAATATCATCCTGCGATTTCTTACTCGAGGAGCCAGCCGAATTTGTGTTAGCCACAGATGATGACGACGAAGTATCCGTGCTCTTCTTGGCTGCCGCTGAACCATAAGCTGGTGGAATTGAATCTATCGAAGGAGCCGCCGCTTCACCAGTAGTTCTTATGACTTGCTTGATGCGTTGCCCGGAGTTATTCCAATAGGAAATTTGCATAGTTGTCCCGGCAAGAACGGTTTTCTGCACCATTTTATTTCCAGCATCTGGATCATGATAAAAGACCTGTACCGTTCCATCAGGACGCCGAATAACCTTCACAAAAGTGTTGCACTGAGCTGAATCTTCGTTCTCGCCTTTCTCCATGTTGAGAACGCCATTCTTTATGAAAGCAGCAAATGCTTCCGGAGCAATGAAACTAACGCATAGGCTGATGCTCAGGATAAAAGAGAGTGGAGTATGAATTGAACGCATGAAAAAGGTCCCCCGATTAAGGGTCTTACCCAATTCATGCTTAAGAAGGACGCTTTTAAGCGCACCCCTCCATTAATTTTGCGTGTCTTCAATTGCGCACAACTTTGAATTTCGACTTGAGCCTTGAGCACGTAACGATTCCCGCCAGAGGCAGATGCACAGGAGAGAGCGCCCAGATACGGTATCAAGCATACGAGCCACATTGGTGGTATAATGTGCTTCCCAACGTCTCTGGTAATTCATGTGAGCACTTCTCATACCTGCTGTGAACATTACGCTGACCACATTATTGCTACGGTAAGCCAGGAATTCGGCAACGTTCATTCGCATGCGATTCATGCAATCATTCCAGCCGAAGCGGGGTTAAATATTTCAATCAATGTAATTCCACCAACCGCGAGTTGCCCGTTCATCACCTTATTCACCACAGGAATGAGCGATCAAGCGATGAATGTTCCAAAAGGGCAAGACCAATTTCAATATAGCGAATTGATTATGCATCTTCCTCCAGGTTGGCCTCTTCCTCAGGAAGACGCCTTGCAGCCACAAGAGTGGTTCTGGCCCTTCGAGTGGTTGGCGAAACTGGCCTATTATCCACATTTGCACAATACCTGGCTTGGTGGCGCCACCGCAATTATGGCACCCGAAGAAAAACCACGCCGCCTTGCTCCGAACACAACGCTAAGCTGTTTCATGCTACTTGCGGATTTTGCTGAATGCAGTCCAATAATCATCAACGACGACAGAGTAGTAAAGCTCTACACAGTCATTCCAATTCATACTGATGAACGTGAATTCGAACGCAAGCATGGAGTGATTGCACTGCTCCAAAAGCTACAGGAAGAGGGTTATACAGCCGTCGTTAATATTGGACGTCCAAGCGTTATTGATGAACCAGACGTTTTTGAGCTTGATTGAAAAGGTCCACTGATCGCCTTTACCTTCCAAATGAATTTCAATCTCATGCATTGAACTAGGAGGGTTAGTCTTTCGCACCCGCACAGATATATCAATTGTCGGGTCTCCCATAACTTATGGGGGATGTTGCGCAATCTATTCTTCATCCCTCGGCCGGAAGTAATTCACTGTGCAAAGTACGACAATTGTCTCAGGGGTTTTAGGGTTTGAGATTCTCAAACTGCAGGTAATCCTGGCAAATTCTTCAATGAGAACTTAGAGACTAGAAAAGGGGGATCAATGTTGAATCGTATCGCTACTGTCCTTGTTGAGGATTACGAGATTGCTCGCCTCGGGCTCAAAAAGATGTTAGAACCTATAAAGGAGATCGAAATTGTTGGAGAAGCTGCCACCGGAACGTCGGGAGTAGCCGCCGCAAAAGAGCTTAACCCCAACTTGATACTTATGGACATTGGCTTGCCCGATATGGATGGAATCCAGGCTACAAAGTTAATCAAGGAAGCGATTGATACCAAAGTTATTGTGATAACTTCCCACGAACGGAGCGAGGATCTTAACGCAGCCCTTTTGGCCGGAGCAGATGCATATTGCTTAAAGGGTATTTCCAAAGAGCAACTTTCAAATTGTGTTTATTCTGTGATGGAAGGCGCTACCTGGGTCGATCCAAAGATGTCTGTACATCTGGCGTCGCTTCTCACAAGAGCAAAGAGTTCCAAACCAGCGGATAGCCGGACAAGGAATTGGAATTTGTCTGAGCGCGAAATCGAAATACTTAAACTACTGGTAGCAGGCGGGAGCAATCAGCAAATGGCAGAACAACTTTATTTGAGCGTTGAAACGATCAAGACGCATATGCGGCATATAATGGAGAAACTTCAAGTGGCGGACCGAACACAGGCCGCAGTGAAAGCCATGGTGGAAGGTATTGTTACAGCAGACGTGACTTGAGGAGCAGTCTACCTGCTCAAGACCACTAGCTCAGATGGTTTCTAATTCCAGATAGTTAAAGGCAATAGTTACTCACGTAACTATTGCCTCGGGCTTTGTTAAAATTGCGGTCTATAAATCAGGCAACTCGAAGTTCACCTGCCTGGACGGGAACCATTTCTCCTCCAATTTTCAATAAAGACTTGACCTTAGCCAAGAAGTCTAGATTTGGTATTGATTTTGAAATTACAATATTTGCGCCCGCGCTCAAGTACTCTTCTTGGATCTTTGGCTCTGCATTTTTCATAACTACAGCGATCGGAGTATCGAGCAGATGAATATCCGTCCTCCATTCTCTAACAAAGTCCGAAGCATCACCTTGCAGTTCATTAGAAACGATTATCAGGTCGGGCTTCATATGAAAAATTATCTCGCCAAGATGCAAGCTATCGCGAAAGTTGAACACAAGATGTCCTTCTGAACTCAATAGGTTTGA
>JBIKOL010000034.1:0-63158 GCA_044358055.1 Obscuribacteraceae bacterium (SeqCode) | reverse complement strand
TTTCAGTTGTGATTCAAAAAGATCGCCCAACACTCCAAACAAAGCCACCACTACTGGTAGCACAAAATAAGCGGCGTTAGAGATAACCATACCAGAGACAGATGAGAGAAGAACGAAGCCCACAAAAGATCCCAGAACACTTCCAAGCACACCCGACCAGGTCTTGTTAGGACTTATCTTGGGCGCCAGTTTCGGACCAGCGAATAGTTTTCCGAAAACAAAGGCTGCGATGTTTCCGAGCGCACTTGCACTTATAACACTAATGAGAATTGCCGGACCGTTTTGAAGCCCTAGAATTAGCGTAGAAAAGCTGGCCAGCAATGGAACGTAAAACATGCCCAGCAATGAAACTGCGCTTTGTTCAAAACTGCTGTTATTATTGAAAGATACAAGAATCAGAAGAATTGCGCCGAGAAAAATGATCACGGGGAGGAGCTGCGCTTGATATGCAGCCACCACTGGCAGTAGCAACGCCAGCACACTCAAGACTATCTGATCAGCGCGAGAGCGAGAACTCATCTTGCAATATTCAAGAGTGCCTACAAGAGCGAGAACAGAACTTAAAGCTGCAAACACAAGCTTTCCGGACAGAAGAGCCAGGACGGTCATCGGAGCAATCACAGCCCAGCTCGCCCAGCGAAGCAATAGCTGCTTCCTTAAAATCGTATCCTGCACGAATGTCCGAGCAATGGTTACGCCCAGGAGCCCGCATCCAAGAAGTGCAGAAAACACACTGGATAAAGGGAAAAACAGCGAACTAGTCAATGGATTTGAGATCAGCATAAGTCTTCGCGGCCCTCTGCCAGAAGGTGAGCAGCGCGCCTCCCAAAACAATTAGCAAGAATCCGTTCATAACATTTTGTGCCGGACAGAGCCCGACGTCCTGGCAAAAAAAACTGAGTGGTCCGAGCAAACCAAAGAGAATCATCCGATCTGCCTTGCCCATGACACCGCCATATTGTCGCTGCCCACCCGCCGCTTTAGAAAGAATACCTAAGTAGCTCGACAGTAAAACTGAGATCAACGATGCGGTCAGCAATGGTCCACTGCATAGTTTGGAACATGCCAGCCCGGCAAAAATAGCGATGTCAGACAGGCGATCGAAAATCTCGTTGAGAACTTCTCCCCACGGTCTTGCAAGACCTGTCTGCTTAGCGACCATGCCGTCCAGAGCATTGAGCATCGTACGCAGCAGTGCAACAAATGGCGTCGTGCAAAGAAGCCATAGCATGCCTGGCTGTGATGAAAGCCATAATGCAGCGCCACCGAACGCAGAAACAACAAATGCTGCAATCGTAATAATATCCGGATGTATCTTTGCCCTCACAAAAAAATTCTCTAGAGGTTTTAACGCCTGCTGGAATTTTGGTTTTATGGCATAGATGCCGTTCATTTCTGGCTCCTTCTATTGCGTTTCTAGCTGCTTCAAAGCGTAACCTGATTACATTCACTCACATTTCTGTGGCTCCAAATATGCCGACAGTACAGATTGAAAACTGTTCCAATTGAAGAACTGCTCTTGCCCAACTCAGCAAGGAAACTTAACGGGCTTCAAGTTTGCCACGGTACTAATCTCGCTAAGCACTCCGTCCGAAGGAAGTATGCTTAGCGGCGCTAGTTCTAAGAGAGGCAGAGACGCATCTATATATACGCCACTACTTTTGGTGCTGCACATACTATCTTCTTTAGTTGCTGCCAAAACACATCTCACCTTGAATTCAGCGGAACGACTTGTCAGACTATGCATCTCGCTTTTGAGCAAGGAGGCTCATTTCATGAACAAGAAAATTGCCCTGGTATCCGGAGCCAACAAAGGACTAGGTAAAGAGACTGCCAAAAAGCTGGGTAACTTGGGCTTCAAGGTTTTTATGGGCAGCAGAGACAAGGCACGCGGCGAGGCGGCGGAAAAAGAGCTCAAGAAAGAGAATATCGATGTCGAGACATTGTCTCTCGATGTAAATGATGAGGCATCCGTTAGAGCCGCCATCGATACGATCAAGAGCAAATGCGGCCACCTTGATGTTCTCGTTAATAACGCTGGAATCTTGACTGAAAGAAACACCGATATCAGCAGCACAGATATTGCCGGCGTAGAAGAAACCATGAGCACAAATTTTTTCGGTCCTCTGAAATTGCTTCAAGCTTCAATTCCATTGCTAGAAAAATCAGATGCTCCACGAGTTGTGAATGTATCAAGCAGCCTGGGTTCTTTAACTCGAACAAGCGATC
Source organism: Obscuribacteraceae bacterium (SeqCode) (assembly GCA_044358055.1). Classification (GTDB taxonomy): domain Bacteria; phylum Cyanobacteriota; class Vampirovibrionia; order Obscuribacterales; family Obscuribacteraceae; genus JAIEPM01. The sequence goes on along the minus strand of JBIKOL010000034.1, from coordinate 60,929 downwards.
CGAATTCCCAATTCACCGATTTTCTCTACCTGGGCTATTGCTGTTCAAAAGCTGCTCTCAACATGATGACGGTAGTTGCCTCGGCATCTTTGAAAAGCAAGAATTTCAAAGTAAATTCAGTTTGCCCCGGTTATGTTGCTACAGACATAAACGAGCACCAGGGTTATCGCACGGTAGAACAAGGCGCTGCTATCATAGTCAAAATGGCTACCCTGGACAAAGATGGTCCCACCGGTGGCTACTTCAATGACGAAGGCGTTGTTCCCTGGTAAGCATGCGACACTAGAAGCAATCAAGCTCAGGAGCGGCGTCAAACTATTCCAAAAGAAAAGAGAGCGATGAATTTCACCGCTCTCTTTTGATTTACTCATCCAGAGACTAGGATACGAGAACCGCAGCCTTAGCCATCTTCTCGAGACATTCTTTCATGACTGGCTCAAGAGTCTGACGGAGTTGAGCATTGTCGGCAATGTTCTTTCCATCTCTTTGAACGTTCAATTGTCCCTTTCTGACCATTTCAACGAGTTCGTCGAGAATTTGCACTTGATCACGCTTGCCGTTGAGAATTCCCAACAATGCAATTGCGAATGCATCAATCACGATTGGCTCGTTCAACTGGTTTGTCACAAAGTTCTGAGCTGCAGCTTGTGTTCTGGCGAGATCACTTGCTTTAGGACGCTCTGAAATTGTGGTGACGAACTCGGCGGGTTCTGTTCTGAACACAACCAGATTGGCTGCGTATGCTGTCAGAAGGTCTGTGCCGAGCAGTTGCTTTTGAACTTCGAGGTCGGCATTTCCCTGTACAACAGCACCAGTGGTGATACGTGAAACTGCTTTCTGGAGCAGTTCCTCAAAGCTGACTGCTTGCGGCCAGACTTCTGCCAGGTGCAAGAAAGCGCCTTTGACGAGCGGATGCGGCGTATTGATTTCGATGCCGTTCGGAGCTCTGAATGTTTCAACCTGGTTGGATTGAACATTCATGTCTTTGTTGACTGGCTGAAGCGGGCAGGCAATAAGCATCTTCTCAACGCTCTGGAAGCTGACGTTGCGGTTGATTTGAACATCAGATTTGACCAGAAGTGTTTGGCGGAAAGTACGGTTACGTACAAAATCCATATATTGTTCTGTGCGAACAATTTCATTGGAAATGCGGCTGAGAGTTTCATGCACTGTCTGCGGGAAGTTGCTGGTCAGCATTGTGCTGAACTCGGATTCGCCGAGGTATTGCAGACCATGCTGATTGGCCTTTTCAATGAACTGATGGAAGTAGAACGGCTCGTTCTTCTCAGCCATGATGTCTTGCAGCAGGTAGGAGTCCGGCTGAGCGCTGAGGAAAGCCAGTTCATTTCTGAGCAACAATCCATAAGCATTATCTTGCACTGGAACTGACTGTGCAAGGAAGTCGAGAAGGGCGCGAGCCTGTGCGACTTTCATAACATTGTTATCGATGCTGCCTGCATGATAAAGCATCATGTCTCTGATCATGCCGCGGAAGTGCCAGCCTGGGTAGGTGTTGTAGCTGATGAAGGCAACACCATTGGCGTTCAATCTTTCGCTGATTACTGAAAGAATATGTCCCTGTTTCTCTTTTGACACCCAGGAATAAATGCCGTTGACGATGATGTAATCGAAATTGCCCAGATCTGGAGCAACTTGTAGAGCATCGGAAACAAACAATTCAATGTTTTTGAGGCCAGCCTCCTTGATAACGGCTTGACCACGTGTGATTGATTGCGATGATTGATCAATTCCGACGAAATGAGATCCTGGCAAACTGAATGCGGATGAAATCAGGTTTCCGCCATTTGCACAACCGATTTCAAGCACTCTGGCGCCCTTCAGCGACGGAGCATCCACACCAAACAATCTAGCGATAGTTGCCAGCCTATCCGGATGCGTCTGCGGCATTGGCACACTAAAACGCTCGAATGCGTTTGTTTTATCCATTGTTGTTGAATTCATAAATTCTCCATCCCAAGTATCTACCAACTATGAGTTCGGCCAGGTGACTTATCACCGTACTGAAAATGTCCCCTGAATATATAATTGGTGAATTATGCCACACAGTTGATTGAATGACGGAAATGCAAACAATCTCTTGAGCTTTTAATGTCTAAATTACTCAAGGAAGCTTAAATCGAAATTGAAACCGAGCCCCGCTTTACAGCTCAAAAGACTCGCCAGCCGGGTAAATTGAGTAGATCATATTCGCAACACCGGCCATCCTACCTTCTGGAGTTTCCGGCAATTTCGAGTTGAAATTTTCTGCCCTTCTGTAAACATGTGCAACACCAACTCCCCGCACTGTCGCTTTTCCGTCTTTGATTTCGACTGCGGTGTCTTCATCCAGGCCGATGCCTTTAAGGCCGGATTCCATAGAAAGTCCAACCATCAGTCGGTCATGACGCCCTCGCGCTCCGACGTGCGTATCCACCATGTAGGCTGGGAGCAGCCCCAGGCCTTCGCTAATCATCAATGATTTAGACTTAGGCAGTCCGTCCGACATTCCTCCTGCAATCATCTGAGAAGAAACCGCAGCCGCGCCGGCACTGGTGCCGCCTACAAGTCCACCGGACTTAAGAAATGCACGCAAATCGCTTATGAATTCCTTGCTGATTAGACGCATCATGCGGCTCTGGTCTCCACCAGTCATAAAGACCGCAGTGCAGTCAGGCAATTTCTTGTTCTCGCCCGGCATAATAATTTCAGTGTTTCTGACTCCAAGCGCCATGAATGTGTTAGCAAGGTCCTCTGCGGTTTCTTTTGGTGACGAACTGGAATGAGGAAGGATTGTAATTTTGCCGCTGCCGCCGCCAGAAAGTTCCGCAAAGCGCCTCAGGGAAGACTCAGCCGCACCTCCAATGGGATAGAGGGTTCCCTTGAAATCAGCGCCGGCGCCAATGGAAGCCGTTGGAAGCAATTCGCTGGCGCCGGCCTGCTTAATAGAGGCGACAAAAGTAGATAGCAGGCCCAGAGAGAAGCCACGACGCCCGACAAAAATTCGATTGAACATGAGAGGTTCCTTGCAACGCTTAGCGTAGGTGTGAAAGCTAATTCTAGAAGAACTGCATAATTATGCAGTCTAAGATGGCCGATTGCACATACACTTACTGCTCTTAGCAACATAGAATTCTTATCGGGTGGTTGGGCCGGCATCAGAGTTTTACACTCTAAGGATTCCGCCCCCATGCAGACGCAAACATCAGACACTTTTTGGACAACTTATGTAGATCTCGGTGCCAACGCACAAAAACTTGGTCACACCGAAATCGCGGATAAAATGCTAGGCGCAGCACTTGAAGAGTCAAGGCGCCTTGGGCATTTGAATCTGCCACCACCGGCGGTGTTCAACAAATTAGCCGCAGCCTTCTATCAAAAAAGAGATTTTAAGAAAGCCGAAGCCGTCTATAAAAGCGCTCTGGCAACATATGAGAAGCGCCTGACGGAAGACCATCCGCACCTGGGAAATATTTTGTTGAACCTGGCAGAACTCTATTTCTCACAAGCAAAATATGCAATGGCTGAGCCACTTTTTGAGAAGTCATTGATTATCGATGAGAAACGATATGGCGGTCTTCATCCACACATGTACCGCCGCATGTTGAAATTGTCCTGGATCTATTGCACTTTGAACAAGCACAGCGATGCCTATGCATTGCTGAAGCGTGCTCAGGAATTCAAAAAATGCTGTGAGAAAAGCCAACCTGAGGCTTTTGCGATTGCCGCATTGTAATTAGTCTTACGCCCACCCCCCTCCTTCCACGGAAAGGACCTGGCTCATGCCTGGTCTTTTTCCTTTTGATGAAGTTCTGGGTACCGAATCACATCAGAAAGTCGGATCTGGTGATATGCTGCTGGCGTTGCTAGATTGCAATTGATTGGATCCTCAGACAGGTTTTTCAGAGCTGTGCTCAATTTTCACATCATCACACTTTTTCCCGAATTGATAGACGAATACTGTTCCGTGAGTATCATCAAACGCGGCATCGAAAAGGGTGAATTGTCCGTGCGGACCTATAACCCAAGGGACTTTTGCCAAGACAAATACCGTAAAGTGGATGACACTCCCTATGGTGGCGGCGCCGGTATGGTGCTAAAACCTGAACCTTTTTTCGCAGCCTTCGAATCGATCCCAATGAGCGACGGAACCCCCGTAGTAATGACCAGTCCACAGGGCATTCCTTTCAGACAGGAGCTCGCCTGGCAGTTCTCGGAGAAAGAAGACATTGTAATTATTTGCGGTCATTACGAGGGGTTTGATGAACGCATTCACACGCTTGCGACTCATGAGATTTCAGTCGGAGATTATGTGCTAACAGGAGGTGAGCTTCCGGCGTTGATCATTATTGATGCCGTTGGTCGATTAGTTCCTGGTGTGATTGGAAAGAGCATATCCCTGGCTCGTGAGACCTTCGTCGACAGCTTGCTTGAAGGTCCGCAATATACTAAGCCACCTGAGTTTCGAGGAATGGAAGTTCCAGAAGTTTTGCGCTCTGGTAATCACAAAGAAATTGAAAAATGGCGCAGACAGCAATCGCTGATTCGCACGAAAGAACGCAGACCCGATCTATTGAAAAACATGGAGCTCAGCAAAGAAGATCGCGCGTTCTTAAACTCACTCGATTGAGATCAACCATTCAAGAAATTGCGAAGTGGCCCATAAGCCGGGTTCTGTTTTTACCGCCATCTATCTGGGAGCCTGATTACTCAAACCCTCTAGCAGCATCGGCAACTCGAGGCGGCGGGCCACCGTTTTCTCGAGATATACCTTCGCCTTGCACCTTCAGCGGGGTTTACCTAGCCAGAGCCTCTCGACTCTGCTGGTGACGCTCTTACCGCACCGTTGCACCCTTACCAGGACGAGCCTGGCGGTCTACATTTCTGTGGCACTATCCTCACGCTCGCGCGCACTGGGAATTACCCAGCAACCAGCCCTGTGGTGCCCGGACTTTCCTCATCCTTTCGGACGCGGCGGTCTGAACCACTTCGCTCGACTATTATATCCAATCGCCTCAATCAACGAACCGAAGCACGTGAGCTATCGAAAAACAATTAACTGGGCATCTCCTCAAGCCAGGATCGAACTGCCCAGAGAGCCCTAATGGGGATCTGTGTCAAATATCTGGTGCCATTGTGTTTGACTTTTCTTAAATTCGGAGTCTTTCTCTCTTTTCAACTTGCACAGGTCCGAATCGGGAGACACAACCTCTCCAAAGCATAATTCCGTCTCTGGTAGTGCTGGTGAAGATGACTTGGTTGGATTTGGTGGTTTAAACGGACTATAGGACGCTTCATAGTCCAAATCAGCCCAGATCCGATTATCTTGCGAAATTCGTGGGTCTCCAGCGTGCATATCATCATGCGCGGCTTCTACAGCTAATTTCCGTCCGTCCACATCACCTGTAGCTAAATTAGCCTTGTAAAGCTCATCAATGTATGGCTTCGCCCATGTTGGATTCTCCCACAGAGTTTCGTATATTGCGCGCCAGTCATCGCTTGCAGCAGCATGGGCGGGTGAATCAAATGTCATTGCTAAGCCTCCGGTTACACAGCTCTGCTAAAAGATTAAGTTCCCAGGTGTAAATAAATCCGTATTAATCCGTGAAAATATTGTGATCCGCACAAGGGCTATTTGTAGGAAGCTGAGCTGTTAGCGGCGATCTAAAAGCGCAGCTTTTTGCAAGGCAAACTCAGAAATATCCAGAAGCTGTAATTTTGCGATCTTCATTCCGAAAAAGGTCAAGGGCTCAATCTTTCACTTGAATCAAACCCATAGGATTCATCTTATATTATCTTATATAGTGTATTTGGAGAAAACTTTAGACTCTCTGGTTGGATATCCTTTGAACGCAGGAGATGACGGGGAAGGAGGGCGAACTCTCTTCCCCGTCATTACGCTACTCAGCCGATTATACTGCCGTCGGGCCTACGGAAATAACGATATGCGCATAGTAGCGACGCACGTCACCATCGTAGACATAGGCCAACTCTGGCTGCAGATTCTTCGCCTGAAGATAGGCGTAGACCTGCTTTCCTGCCTGAGCCAGGTCGGCGTGGTCAAGGGCGGGCAGCCCCTGAGCACCGATGCCTTGCGCAACAGCCGGGTGATCGCCCTCGTTCAGCTTCATCACCGGAATACGAAGAACATAGCCGGCGTTCGCGGAATCCTCCGAGCGCTTGACGGGCTCGAAGGGCATGGCGAAAGCCTTTGCCACCTTCATCGGCACCTGTGCGATGCACATGGCGGTGCGAATGGCCAGCATCTCGTCGCTGCCGTTGTATTCCATACCGTAGAGCGCTGCATGCCCGTCAATGCCGGTCTGCACGCGAGCAGCCTTCCCTGCACAAACAGCCTGCTCGAGCAGCTGCTCGAAGCCGAAGCCGCAAGCATCAGTAAGAAAGTCTTTCATTCTCTTCTCCTGCTTATTTGCCAGACTCCTGGTCCAGCTTTATACGCTTCACTTGAACATTGCCATACGAGCTCTGGGTGTACATCCCGATATCACGATGGAAGCTACGCTGTGCGTAGTTGGCACGGAAACCGCGATGCGACGCGATAAGGTTGCCGTCTTTGTCGAACCAGAGAGCCGCAATTTCTACCGTCGGAAACTGCTTGACGCCCTCCGGCACTGAACTGTCGGTGGACCGCACGACTTTGAAGCTGATGTCTCCCGCGTACTGTGCTTTCAGCTTATCGATAACGGACTCCTCCTTTGCGCTGAGAGCGCTGTCGTCCAGGTAAGCCACGACAACGATTTCACTGCGCGCAGCCCTGGCTGATGATGAACCAGAACGACTAGCGTAAGCCATCATTCCGAACAGCACCATTGCAAGCACAGCAAGGAGGATTTTCATCCATGCAGGGACTGTTTCGCTGGAAGATTCCGTGGCGCTGTCCTGCTCTCCGGGCTCCGGCTCTGCGTTCACCTGCTCCTTCTTCTCCTCCGTTTCGCCGCTCGGCTCGAAGCGCGAAGCGATGAGCCACGCGATACCAAATACAAGTGAGATGATGACTATCACCCCGAGCCCAACAATAAGCAAATCTTCGCCATGTGGGCCCGACATCCCGTAACCCCTGATCTCCAAGAAAGCCTGGTCAAGCGCATCACCCATAACGCCGACTTTATGATCAGGGAGGATCATCCCTATTGGCTTTCCGTCAGCAGCGGTGAATCTGCCTGCCGGAGACTTAAGCATTACGGTGTTTCCGTCGAGCTCAATTCGGTAGGTACTCTGGAACGCGCCTGGGACTTCAGTCTTATCGCCGAAGATCTCAGCCCTACCAGCCTTCTGAAGCGCAGCCGCAAACACAGCCGCAGCACCGCTCGTCCTGGAATCGACAAGGATGAGCAAGCGATTGCGATAGCGCTCCGGCTTGCTAACAAGAGTGACTTGAGCGCCACCCGCCACCTGCCTTGTCAAAACCCCATCTTTCAGCCTGTAGTTCGTTTGCACACCGGCACCATTGACGGTGGCAAACACGAAATCGTCTGTCATAAACGTGGCTGCCAGACGAGCTGCTAATTCTGGATTGTCACCGCCTGCTCCGCGCAAGTCCAAGATCAGGTCATGCTGCTTGTTCAGGTAGTCGCTCATTTCCGAGATGAAGTCGGGAAGACCAACCCAGTCAAAGTGCTCAATCTGCATCTTGTTCCAGTCGTCACGCCCACCCATCTGACCACGCAGGTCCCGAACGGTGAGCATGAAGTTCTGCAGCGGGCGCCGCACAACTGACCGGGTTTCAAACACGCCCTGGCGAAGCACGCGCAGCTCAACGATTGTGTTTGGCAAACCGCTGTCGAGAGCGTTGTGCGTCCACTCATAACCCTTGTTGGAAGCATCCACACCGTTCACTGAAACAATCACATCGCCATTTTGCAGACCAGCCTGGGCTGCCGGGGACTTGTCGTTCAGCGATTGGATTTCTTCAAAGTTCGACGCTTCCGCCCGGTATTCCAGACCAAGCAATCCGTCGATATCACGCTCGACTGCAATCACCTTCGTCTCGCCTGCACGCAGAATGCCAAGCTGCACCTTGCTTCCAGCCTCACCCTGAAGCAGCTCGCGCGGTGCACTTTCTGGCATCAAGCTAAGGCGCTTGCCGTTTATTGAGACGATCTCGTCACCAGCGGTGATACCAGCCGCTTGCGCGGTGGAATCATCCAAAACGCCGACAACCTTGAGCGAGCCGGCGAGAAGCTGGACCTCACGCAAGGACACACCCACACCGACCTGGCTACTGCTAACGCGCAAGCTTTCCGCAAGCGACTCGCGCTCAGTCATAACCCTAACGCCATCAAGCCCCGCGGCGGCAACAGACCGCGCAAGAGCTTCACGCAGTTGCTCGGCAGTTTGCACCGTCGAGGCGAAGGCTGCGCTGGACGCAGCGCAATCCAATGCATTTCCCCGAGGATGATTTGATGCGACTTGCGCACAAATCTGCATGAAAGCATCCTCGTACTTACTTGCTGCCATGGCAGGGAGGCACGCCCAAAGCGATGCCAAAATGCTGAAAGCAGCCACAGACACCCTCAGGAATTTCGTCATGTTTCTGTTCCTGTTGGCTCCGAGAACCAGCGAGTTATTTGCCCAGCTATTTCTTCACGCGCAAAAGAATTTTGTGAGTGCTTGCTGGGTTTGGACGTAGATAATCGATCTCCGCAGCACACCGTTGAGAGGTGTCGAACTTGCCTTTCCACTCGTCGCAATGCAGGACGTCCCGCTAAAACGGAATCAAAGAGCTACAAGTGACAATGCTGCTTTTGGTGGAAGGAGAGATCTAGATTGCGAAGGAGAATTAGATCTCCATTGTTCTTCTGTTTGAGTACATGCAGTCAAGTTTTTGTTGCAACGAGTCGCTCCGGGCGCCTCTTTCTCGTCCTCTGCAATCTCCGAAACCCCTTTCTTGAGGGTCTTTCGAGAACTGATAATACAGAATTACAGAACTTGAGTGACTTTGTAATCTAGGCTTATACTTCTTAAGCGTTGTAAAGAACCCTTCAAATCCAGGCGCTTTAGTAGACGATTTTGATGAGCAAAATGCGCTTTAAAATGCAAAAAGTGGCTTAAATAGCGTCTTTGAACACTCAGCACGGGAATCTCAGCCTGAGTTTTTTTTGGAAAAAGGTAAAAAAGCGACTTAGAGCAGCGATTCTTGCTTGATTCTGCTCCTCGCTCAGCAATGAGCAACCCTGGAAAAGCTGCTTAGCAGGCTGTTACCAGGGTTGCTGTATTGCTTGAGCGAGAACTCAGGTCACCGGCGCATTCGACGGTAGAGGAAAATCGCCCCCAGCGATCCGAGGAAGGCACCGACACCTAGAGCAGGACCGAAATCACCTGCGGAGGCGGCCGTGCCAGAAACGAAAAGCAGGACAGCGCCGATCACGACAAGCATGAGCAACCTGAGCCCATTGCCGGCTTTCGCAGAACTACCAAGAAAACCAGCCACGATGATGATGATTGCGAGAACTAGATTGGTCATAGGGGATTCTCCAAAGATGTCCCCAGCGAAACAGCAATTTCAATGCGCTGCTCCACCGGGGGCAGATTCACTCAGGTGCTGCTTTAGCCAGCGTGCTCCGAGTGAGGGTGAGGATGGGGCAGTGGCCGTGGAATGGGCGGGACGGGAGGGAACGGATCGCGGCACCAGGGGTCCCACGGATTCATGCGGCAGTCCGGGAAGGGGCTTCTGCATGCGGGATCCCAGGGATCGAGCCTGCAGTCCGGATAGGGACGCGGGTTCGGATTGGGATTGGGATTGGGAGCGGGGTGCGTACCGGTGCTCGCGCAGCCGGCCAGGACTGTTACTGCCAGAGCGGCAGCCAGGAAAGAACTAATTTTCATGGGCGGGCCTTTCTACTAAGTTGTTGCTAACGAAGGTGGCATCAGAAGGGCTTCCGCGGAGCGCCACTGATGACTGAAGATAATGCCAAACGCATCAGAGCCTCAGATTTCTGCATCATGCAATATGGGATCTACTGCCTTGCTGTAAAGCAAGATAGGGAGAATCACAATTACGTGCTGCAGCTGCCTATTTCCTGGATCTAGGGGGGGTGCGGAGGGGTGGGAAAATGACATCTCATTCTTGCTTTGGATATATGCCAATATCAATGGTTTGGGCAGCGGCAAATCGCCGCATGCCATACCGCCTCGGACAAAACGTCTCTTTCTGAGAAAAATAGTAGCCAAGCGGAGCTGCGCAAAGCAGGCTTCAATAGGCTAGCCTTGCCGCGCGAATCTCATCTTGAAAACCGCGCATTAAGTCTTGAACTTAGCAAATTAGCGCAAGCATCAACTCTTTTTCCGCATCGACAAGGCGGCAGAAGCATTCTCTCGAGAGGAAAGGGAGCGTCAATAAGCGCCAGCTAATATCCCGACGTTTCCCTGGAAAGCTCCCCTTTGTTAGCTTTTGGCATCCATAGTTTTCACCTGCACGCGAATAAAACGCAAACAGCATCGCTTTAAGCACTTATTCCAACTCGAATTTTCGCCCTGAGGGGGGCGATTCTTCGAGCACACAGGCCTGCTCTGGATGGCAAATCTTGCAAGAGGAAGAAACCATGATTAAACCTTATAAGAACAAGGCAAATGTCACACAAAACGTAGAACCGAGCTTTGATTCATTGCTCGATTCTTTTTTGCCGGGCAATACACCAACCCGCGGCGGGCTGGTGAACGGCACTGTCGTGGCACGCTGCCGAAATGGTTTCTGGGTTGATTTTGGTGCTAAGTCAGAAGGGCTGGCACCGTTTGATAAACCCGGCAATGATTCTCTAAAAATAGGCAATACACATTGGTTCGAAGTTGTGGGAGCAGCAGATGAAGAAAATCTTGTTCTCTCGGCAGAAGCTGGATTCAGCTGGAACGAACTGAGCTCGATCCAGAGAGCAAAGAGAACCGCACAGGTTCTTGTTACGCGCATTCAGCGCAAAGCCGGAAAAGTATCCGGTGCTAGTGTCCGCTATGACGAAAGGATAAATGGATTCATCCCATTCTCCTTGCTTGGAACGACAGCCAGAGAGGCAGATTTTTTGAAAGACCAGACTATAGAAGTACAAGTAGAAGCGCTTTCTTTTGAAACAGGCAAAGTGGTGTTTAATAGGCGCACGATTCTCGATGAACAGAAACTGGCTTACGAAGCCAGACGAGCGCAAGTTATTGCAAGCATTCCTGCAGGTACAATGTTGAAGCAGATTCCAATCACTGGAATTGCCTGCAACAAAGATGCTACTGAATATGGCTTGTTTGTTGATGTTAACGGTGTCAGAGGGCTGGTGTACAAATCGGAGATTCCGAGAGCAACAGGAATGGCTATAAGTGCCGTTCATAAAATTGGTGATCTGATTGATGTGGTCGTATTGCCTGCACGTGAATCCGAGGGTCGCAGCGAGCTGTCTCTCTCTATCCGTGCGGCAAAACAGGTGAAGAGAAATGAGTTCTTCAAGGATCACAAAATCGGAGAAGTATTCACTGGAACTGTAGTTCGTAAAGTTGATTATGGAGTTTTCGTCTGCATTTCGGAGGAATCGACAGTGGATGGTTTGCTCCATCAAAGTCAGTTTCCACTGGATGGCGCGCCCGCTCTTGCTTCGAAGATAAGCGTAAGGATCATCACTCTGGATCCCAAAGCCAAGATCATCGGACTTGCTCTGGCAAGGTCCAGCGATGTTTTGTAATTGGGCAATAGCCACAGGTCCTATTTAACTCATATGTTCCAGTAACCAGGGGAACAGCGGTTCCCCTGGTGAAAAGACAGAGCTTTAGTTTTCGGAGCGTTTTATACTGCTTTGTATAGTATGATCGGTCAAAAAAGCAGAGGCGGGGTTACCGCCTCTGCCAGTGAAGTTCGCGCGTTAAACGCTTACTTCGCCGGGACCACGCCGACCGCGTCCCAGGCGTTCTTCAAAGCCTGGACGTGGGCGCCGCCGTTGACCTTGGCGCACTGATCGAGCGTGTGCCAGGCGAACTGCGCGAAGGACGGAGTGGCGCCGGCCGCAGCACGAGCCGCGTACCAGATCACGCCTGCCTTCTCCCACGCGTAGCCGCCGACGTCGGTGGCGAAGAGCGCGAAGGCGCGGTTGACGATGCCGCTGTTGTAGTGGACGCCGCCGTTGTCGTCCCAGCCCTTGTAGAGGTCCTTGTAGTGGGCCGGCTGCGGGTCCTTGCCGAGCGACGGGTCGTCGTAGGCGGTGCCGGGGTGCATCATGTTGCGGATGCCTTCGCCCTTGATGTTGGGCATGAAGATGCCGCGGCCGAGCACCCAGTCGATCTTGTCCACGGTCTGCTTCTTCGCGAAGGCCTCGATGAGCTTGCCGAAGACGTCGGAGTGGCTCTCGTTCAGCGCGCCCGGCTCGTCTTGGTACTCGAGGTTCGACTCGAACTGCGTGACGCCGTGGGTGATCTCGTGACCGCAGACGTCGAGGATGACGAACGACTTGAAGATCGTGCCGTCGCCGTCGCCGTAGGTCATCTGGGAGCCGTCCCAGTAGGCGTTGTCGTAGCCCTGGTCGTAGTGGACCGTGCTGATCAGCTTCATGCCGTGGTTGTCGATCGAGTCGCGACCGTGCACTTGCTTGTAGAAGTCGCGAACGAAGCCGGTGAAGTCATACGCGTCGTTGACCACCTTGTCGCTGACCGCCGGGTCGCCCTCGAAGCGCGCCTTGGTGCCCGGGCGGGTGGTGCCGTTCTTGGCGTCATAGACCTCGCGAGACGCGCTGCTGTCGGCGCCGACGACGTGGGGGCGGCGGGTGTTGAACAGGTTCGACGTGGTCGCAAGGGTGGCGAGCGCGAACTTGCCGACCGGGGTGCCGACGTGGGCCTGGTTGGAGGCGATGCTGAGGAGCATGTGGGGCGGAATGATGCCAGCGAGATTGCGGGTCGAGCGCGGAGTGGCCATGGTGATTTCCTTTCTTGTGCAGGAGATCTCTGCTGCCTGCGTGGTGAACTGAAACGCACACCTCAAGTCTTCTGCGGATTGCTAGCCAGCGACTCACCGAGACATCTCGATGAAAAAAACTTCGCTGTTGGATTTAAAACGCTTGCTTGCTAGCTCTCAGGCACAGAAGAAAATGATTGGTGACAGCAACCACCCTGCGGTTTCCGAGCCCTTTGGAACAACAGAAAAAGCAGATTTAGATAAGAATCGAAACAAAAATTCTTGAGTAAATGACAGCTTCCTTAAGCGCAGCTACGCGAGCCTCTAAGCGAGATGACAGCTATCACACAAGAGCAAGATTCTTCAAATTGCGAAACAAAGAAAAATGATCCGCCATTAAGAAACCGGGTACAGCGGCTGGATTCGGGCTAGATTTGAGCGAAAGACTGACACCACTTCCGGTGCAGATTGAAACAGTTCTTCCTCGCAAGCATCCCATAATCAGCATGTAAAAAATAACAGCGGCAGCTTGCTAAAACCCGTACTCACAAACATAAGTTGCGATAATAGCCACTGTGTTGCCGGAACGGGTCAAAAAAGCAATGGCGAAAAAGTTGATTTTGATGTTCTTATTCGTTGCTTTGCTCGGAGGAGCGGCTTTCTGGTACTGGTCAGGAACGCCGCAATACTCCGTTTGGCAGCTAAGCAATGCGGTTCGACAACACGATGGACTGGCTTTCCGCAACTACTTCAACGTAGATGCCGTATCCACCCGCGCCGTAGACGATCTCCTTTCTGAAACTGTCCGTGAAATTGGAGGCGCTGGCTTATTACAGAAACTTGTAGGTGCCACTGTAATGCGATTCTTCAAACCCGAACTGAGCGAATCGCTTTCCCGAAAAATAATCGACTACGTTGAGAATCCACCAGACCCGAACAAGAATAAGAGCACAGAAAATAACAGTTCAGCCGATGGGGCAAATGAAGCAAGTCCTTCTTCAGATTCCAGTGTCAAAGGAGAGGGTCCTTTAGAAAGAGCGGTAACAGGTTTTGTCCACAAGATTGCAGAAGCAATAAAACCTCCGTCTTTGCGTGAGGTATTGCATAGCATGGGAATAAACAAAGACAATTTCAAGGGCTTTACCGAGTTTCAGGTATCTGGAAATCTTTGTCGCGTTGGTATGAAATTCCAGCCTCCCGAACGGCCCCAAATAATAGTCATGCTGGAGCTCGAAAAGAAAGACAATCACTGGCAAGTCGTACGCTTTGCCAACCTCGACGAATTAGCCAGAATTGCATCAGGAATTTAACCGAAGAAAGCCAGCTTGGGGAATAATAGACCTAACTACCGCGTTATTGAAAAAACCAATTGATCAGAATAGTTGAGCGATTAATTTATCCTCTCTTCTTCTTGACCGTAATTGCAGGTCTTGCATATTGGTATTGGACAACTACCCCGACATACTCCCTCACTCAAATTATCGGCGCAGTCAAGAACCGTGACGTCGATACATTTCAAAAGTACGTGGACGTTGAAAGCATCACGGACCGTGCCATAGATGATGTTTTACATGGACCTGCCAGAGAATCAGGCATGTTTGGCAATATGGACAATATGATCGGGGCTGGCATAATTGGGCTCTTCAAGCCCGAAATCGCTGCGATTGCAAAGACACAGGTTTTGAAATTTATTGAGTCAGGAGCACTCATAAAGGCGATAAAAGAAGGGAAAAAAGCGGCTCAGGCAGGACAGATTCCGACGGCAGTGCCAGCAGCCGGGATACCGACAACTGAGCCAAGTAATCAAGCAAGCACAACAAGCTCTGGCGAATCTTCATCCCAGCTGGCACTTTCCGACAACAGCATGGTGGGTCGCTATGCCAGGAAACTAAAACTAGGCAGCTCGCTTAAAGCATATGGACTTTCTGGTGACGGCTATAAGGGTATCGATTACCTGAAGATAGAGGGACAAACAGCGCTTGTTGGCTTTAGGTTTCACAGTAATAAGTTTCAACGAAACATCATTATCGAAATAAAAATGGAGGAGAACGGCGGCTACTGGAAGGTGACCGAGTTGTCCAACCTGAACGACCTGATCAACACCTATCTTGAGACCAGAGACAAACTCGAATCCACCGCAGTTCCCGTGAATCTGCGCACACTCCAAATAAGCATGCGGCCAATTCCTATTCAATAGGAAAACGCTAGCGAACAAAAGCTTAGCTTCATGATTGAAGCCGCCACCATATATGATACCAATTCCGGTTTAGTTATCTTGAATAAATGCGAGGCCTGATTGTTGCATTATCGGCACGGGCACCAGAAAACTATGGATACATTGCAAGTATTTGTTTGTTCGCCAGTAGCGTTTTTTCCACCAGAGGATTAGTGGCACCCAAGACATTTGCCTTGATTTTGAGTTCCTCTTCCAGCGCCTGCTTCCCTTCGGCTGTCTTGCCCATCTTGAAATAACAAAGGGACAAAGCGTGGCAGCTCTCTGCCATCCCCAGGTGGTTGATTCCAAAAATCTCTTTTCTTTTTTGCAATGTCTCAGTCAAAATAATTTCTGCTTCAGCAGCTTTATCTGCACCAATCATGATGATGCCCTGGTTATTTGCAGACTGCAAGGTATCTGCATGTTTTTCACCAAGCGTCTTTTTGCGAATATTGTAGGCTTTTTCGAACAGCGCCAGACTCTCCGAAAGCTGTGCTTCATCACCCAAAACACCACGCCGCCAGCATAATCTTGCAAAGTCATACATGCATGTAGCGGTCTGAGGGTGAGATTCTCCAAGCGATGTTTTGCTTATATAAAGCCCCTGGCTCAGATTACGCTTGGATTGATCATAATCACCAGTTTCGAGCAAAAGACTTCCAATTTGATTGAAAGCAACGGCGGTGTCTGGATGCCTCTCACCGAGCGTTTTCCTTCTTGTATCGAGAACGTGCGCGAGCGCTTCTGCAGCTGCATCATAATTCCCGGTCTTAACCAAATATTCGCCATAATAAAGCAAGGTATCCACATATTCCGGATGGTCTTCTCCCTGCTTTTCCTTGCGATAATCTAGAGCTTGCTTGAGAAACCTTTCGGCAGCAGGAAGTTTATCAATGATCAGACAAAGCTTACCCAGGTCAAGCACACTTTGAATTGTGTCCTGGTGGGTCTCAGTCAATAACCTCTTACGCATATCATAGGCACGCTCAATCATGACAGCTGCATCGCTGTAAGCCCCTTGAGCCAGATAAAGCATTCCCAGACTGTGACATGTTTCTGCCGTAGATTTATGCTCATCTCCAAAAATCTGGCGTCTCAAATCAAGCGCATCGGTCAGCGCATTCTTAGCTTCGTCATATGCGGCTCTTTTTACGTATAAGTCGCCAATTTCGTTCAATGTCGCAAGGGTATCCGGATGCTTGCTGGTCAGTGCCACGGCCCGACGCACAAGCACCTGTTGCAGCGTTTCCAGCGCCTCCGCATACTTACCACGACGGACAGATATATCGCCAATCCGATGAAGAATATCTACAACAGCAAGATGCTCTCTACCAAGAATTTCCTCCATTGTGGGCAAGGCTGCCCTGTAATGCTTTTCGGCCTCGACATATTTGCCCAATGTATAAAGTCTATTACCATCCTGAGTGAATGCTTCCGAAAACGGCTGCTCAACAGTCATCTGGCTTTCGAATGCTGGAACCACAGGAAGACCTCTCTCTTCAAGAGAAATTAGTCTTTCTGTCGCGGCGTCAAGTTGCTCTGCGGGCCTGGCGCTTTCGGCTTCCTCAATTAGCTTTCTTGCTTCCTCATCGCGAATTCGATCGAACATTTGCTCCTGTTTCTTGGCAGATTCAACATTTATTGAAGCTGCTTTTTCAGGAAACAATCTGTTCAGAGGTTCTTCTCCTTTTTTCTCTTCATTAGGAGGTGACTTTTCCTCTGCAATTTTTTGTTTGTCTTCGTCTTCACGTTTTTGTTTTTCTACTTCCTCAGCCAACCAATCATGGCTGGCTTGTCTTGCTTTCTCAAGAAGAGCAGGATCTGGAGGAGACGCAGGCGGAGAATCATTCTTTTTTGCCTCCACGGCTTCATTAAAGCGTAACTTGTCCACTTCCTCCTCAAACCACTTTTCCCCAGCTGCCGAACTAACAGGATTGCTCACTGTATGCGCAGACGGCTGAGCTGCGGGCGGAACAGTTGCCTGTTGCACTGGAGGGACAGAGCCAGAATTAACAGCGCCGACATTCGAGGGAGTGACAATTGCTGGCTCAGAGATCCGAACAGAATCAGTTCGCACCAGCGCCTGTATTTCCTCCGCCAGATTGCCGCCATCCATTAGCGCTGTTATGAATGCAATAAGATTATCTGACTGGAATTTGCAATTTAGACTTGCAAGCATCTCAATTGCTAGTCTAGCTTCCGATATTTTGTTGGAGCGCTGCATCAATTTCCGCATGGCTGCGAGTTCTTTCTGCAAATCTGATATTTGCATTTGAAGAGCTTCGCCCTGTCGTTCGAAAGATTCCTGAGATTTATCAGAAATTCGATCCGCCAATTCAACCAATTTGTCCAGCTTGCGCTGATCGTCAAGAGTAGTGTCCATTACAGGCTCCCAGAAGCACCCATAGCATAAAGCGGGCTAAATGGGTTGTGCCCATCTAGCTACCTGCTCATATACCTCGTAATAGTTAAAATCTACTATTTGCAATCAACTGTAAAAATTTTCTCGGTCGCGAGCCTTTTTGCGCAAGAGCTCACATGGCTCATAGCGCTTGCCTTCCACTTGGACCAGCAATTCCAGCTTATCGCAGACAAGACGAATTCCCTGGCTGTCAGCGTACCTCAAAATGCCACCCTCAAACGGCGCAAATCCTGTGCCAAAAATCATGGCGAGGTCCAACTGAGACGGGTCTTCCACAATACCTTCTTCCAGAATACGCGCAGCTTCATTCAACATCAAAAGCACGAGCCTATCTTGAATCTGTGACTTTTGGATTTTCTTTGGCTCCGCCTTGATTTGGGCCTGAAGTTCTGGATTTACGCCGACAGGCTTTTCTTTTTCGTCATAGAGATAAATGCCCTTGCCACCTTTCTTACCAAGCAATTTCAAATCTCTAATTGCCTTCATCAAGCCCGGCTCTGCGAATCTCTCACCAAGAGCATCAAACATAACATGCACAACTTTTCCGGCAATATCAAGTCCAACTTCATCCAGCAAAGCCATTGGGCCCATAGGCATGCCAAAGGATTTCATTGCTCTGTCTATTTCTTCTATTGGAACGCCCTGTTCGGCTAAAACAGCAGCCTCGCGCATGTATGGAGCAAGGATGCGATTGACGACAAATCCAGGCGCATCTGCGGTCAGAACAGTCGTTTTGCCAAGCTTCATGGCAAATGACATTGCCATTGCTATGGTTTCTTTATCAGTTTGTGGAGCTTTTACTATTTCAACAAGCGGCAGTTTGTGCACGGGATTGAAGAAATGAATGCCTACCACTGAAGATGGCTTGCGTGCGGCTTCTGCCATCTTTGTGATTGACAGCGATGAAGTGTTACTTGCAAATACAAAGTCTTTAGAGATCACAGCCTCAAGCTCGCTGAGCACTTTTTTCTTTGCATCGAGATCTTCAATTACAGCTTCAATAACGAGCTCACAATTTGCTAGAGGTGCGTAATCAGTCGTGAATACCATCTCTTTCATGGTTTTGTCCATCTCTTCCTGGGTCATTTTGTGCTTCTGAACGAGACCCTCAAAGAGTTTGCTGACTGTAGCCTTGCCTTTATCCACAAACTCCTGTTTTACATCTTTGACTATGACCTTGTAGCCCGCCTTGGCTGCTACTTGTGCAATGCCAGCCCCCATAACACCTGCGCCAAGAACACCTACTGTGCTTATTTTTTGAGAGTCAGATAATTTCACAGGCAGTTTCTTGCTTTCCTGCTGGGCAAAAAAGATTCCGACCAGATTGCGCGAAACACTGCTCATTGCAAGCTGCGCAAAAGCAGCCGATTCAAGATCATAGGCTTTCTGCTCAGCTACACTTGCGGATTTGATAATTACATTCAACGCTTCTTTGACTGCCGGATACTTGCCTTTTGTTTTAGCCATCATGCCCTTATAGGCAATGTTTCGTATAAGCTGCAGCCCATAGGTGTTTGATTCAAGAAGCAATTTTTGGATTTTTTCCTGAGTAGTCATCGTGATGCTCAGCGGAGCACCCTCACGGGCCACCCTCATTGACTCAGACAGAAGCTTATCGCTTTCGGTAATGAGATTTACAAGCCCGTACTTTTGAGCTTCTCTGGAACTCAGAACTTTTCCGCTCATGATGAGCTCAAGAGCACGACTTACACCAATAAGCTTTGGCAAGCGTACACACCCACCCCAACCAGGAATAAACCCAAGCTGAGTTTCCGGCAATCCGATTTTGGCATTCTTGGAAGCAACGCGATATTTGCAGGCAAGCGCCAGCTCTGTTCCACCACCAAGACAATCACCATTTATGGCAGCCACAGTGTTATAGGGTAAATCTGCAATTTGCTGGAATAATTCTTTTCCGAGCTTTGATGCCTCGTACGCATCTTTAAGGCTCCGAGACTGAATCTGTTGAATCTCTTTTACATCAGCCCCGGCAATAAAGCTGTCTTGCTTGCCTGAACTGATAACAAGCCCTTTTATTTTGCTGTCCGACTTCACCCTAGCAAGAATTTCCGACAGCTCGTTCATTGATTCTCGCCCAAGAGTATTAACCTTGCTGCCCCGCAAGTTGATGCTCAAACAAGCAATGCCTGAGTCAAGCACGTCCAGCTGCATGTCTTTTTCCAGAACAGATTCGGTCACTTTAGTGAACCTCCACCAGGGTCGCAATTCCCATGCCGCCGCCAATACAAAGAGAGGCGATGCCTCTGCGCAAACCACGCGCTTTGAGTTCGTGCGCAAGAGTCAGGATCAATCTTGCACCAGACATGGCGATGGGGTGTCCGAGTGCAATCGCACCACCATTTACGTTAACCTTCTCCCTGTCCAGCCGGAGCAACTTTTCGCAAGCAAGATATTGCGCTGCGAACGCTTCGTTGATTTCAAATAGGTCAATGTCTTTTAAACCGAGCGATTGACGTTCTAAGAGTGCTCCTATAGCAAAGACGGGGCCAAGCCCCATTTGCTCAGGATCAACGCCTACAACCACACTGTCGACCAATTCGGCTAAGGGTTCCGCGCCCTTTTTATGCACGAAGCGATCGCTTGCCAGCACAAGAGTACAGGCACCATCATTGATACCAGAGCTATTGCCTGCGGTGATGTCCCTGGTTTTCAAAACGGATGAAAGCGATGCCAATTTCTCAAGCGAGGTCTCAGCCCTGATGTGCTCATCTTGCGAAAATACTCCGCGCCCTTTTACCACTACAGATTCGATTTCGCGCTCGAATCGCCCTTCTTTGCGAGCTTTGGCGGCCAGCTGCTGTGAGCGAAACGCAAAAGCGTCGGCGTCTTTTCTGCTTATTCCGTAAGTATCAGAAAGCCGTTGCGCTGTGCCTGCCATATAGGTCGTTTTAGGATCCCACAACAATGCCGCAGGAACCAGCCCATCATCAGCGAGTTTGCCCAGGACAGGACGAGGTCCAAAGGGAAAATACTTTGCTAACGGTCCGCTATACCGCATCTCAGCAGGGAGCAAATATGGAACGCCCGACATTGACTCTGTTCCACCGGCGATATAACAATCTCCGTAAGACAAAATAATGTCTTTCGTTGCTAAATTGACCGCTTCCATCCCGGACCCGCACTGGCGCTGAACTGTGAGAGCAGGAATTGATGCCGGCAAGCCTGCCGCGAGCGCGGCGCAACGAGCCGTATTCGGTGCATAAGAAGACTGGTAGCCATGCCCGAGGATGACACCGTCGATTTCCTCTGCATGAACTTCACTGCGTCGCAAACAAGAAAGAATTGTCTCCTGGGCAAGTGTTTCTGGTGGCACGCTACGCAGAGTTTTTTTGAAGCCACCAATTGCTGTCCGCGCTCCTGCCAGCAACCAGGCTCTTTGACGTTGGGGCGTCATCGCTCCTCCATCTTGGCGACTAAGGTTCATCGATCAAGTTATAGCACTATAGTTGAGTGAGCGCGGAACCTTTAATTAGTTCCTTGGTTTTTGCTTCACAGACAGCAATCAGCAGTATTGACAAAGCTTGATTTCATGAGCCTTTGCTCTGAGTTTTTCAGTGAAAAATCTGAAGCTATCATGACATCAACAGAATCATTTTCTCAGTTTAGGTTTTAAGCTAATGATTCTCATCAATGCGTCAATTTTTTCGTTCACCGTTGATTTATGCAGCAGATCAATGCCCGCTTTGATGTATTCACGGCTTGTTTCGGAGTAGGGGAAATGCCAATCCCTTAACCCCTGTCCGGCCACTCCAATATTCTTAATGCATACCATGTCGAGAAGCTCATATTCAGAATGCGCGCGCCCAAACCCCGAATACTTCACGCCTCCCCAGGGTGCATCCGGGCAAACATGAGAATACAGACCATCATTGAGCCAGACGACACCTGCCGTTATTTGCCTGGCGAGCTCCTCACCGCGACTAAGGTCAGCAGTCCAAACTGAGGCCGTCAGTCCGAGATCACTTTCATTAGCCCTTGCCAGGGCCTCCTCTGCGGATGCCACCGTAAAAACAGGAAGAAGAGGTCCAAAATTTTCGTCCTGCATTATCAACATATCGTTATTCAGATCCGTGACAATAGTCGGCTCGAAATAGTATCCACCGAGGTCTTCGCGCGCCTTGCCGCCACAAAGAATTCGCGCACCTTTTGAACGAGCGTCATTGAGAAATGTTTGAATGCGTTCAAACTGCTGGGCATCAACAAGCGGTCCAATATCCGTGTTAGAGTCCAAGCCATTGCCGAGCCGCAATTTTGATGCTTTCTCCACAATTTTAGGAAGCAGCTTTTCTCCAATGGGATTGACCAGATAAAGCCTGTCAATCGAAGCACATGCCTGACCCGAATTTGTGAACGAACTCCAGACTATGCCAGAGACTGCCGCATCGAGATCCACGTCAGGAAGTACAATTGCTGGATGTTTTCCACCGAGCTCAAGAGTCACAGGAACCAATTTTTGTGCAGCAATCGACATGATCGCTTTGCCACCACCCACGGAACCAGTAAACACTACTCGATCGACGCCGGACAAAATGAGTTTTTCACATTCCTGCCGGTCGCCCTGTACTAAGCCCAGCAGTCCACGCGGGAATCCCGCCTTTTCCATGAGCTCTATAAGCGCAGCAGCAACAAGAGGTGTCTTTGGTGAGGGCTTTAGTACTGCGCCATTACCAGCGGTGACAGCAAGCAACAGTGAGGCGGCAGGAATGGAGAACGGATAATTCCAAGGAGAGATAACGGCAATAACACCAAGTGGCTGAAAGGTGTTATAAGACTTCTTGCCGGTAAAGAAAACCGGGTTCAAATCCACGTGCTTATCTTTCAGCAACTGAGGAGCCTTCTTTTCCAGCCATTGGCATGTCTCAAGAATGCCGAAAACCTCCGAAACCATGGCTTCAGTGAACGGCTTACCACACTCAGTCGTTATCAGCTTACTTAATGAATCTCTTCCATGCGAAAGCAGATCACGGAATTGTTTTACACAGTCCAGCCGTTCAGAAAGAGACTTCTGGCGCCAGGATATCGAAGCCTGCCTGGCTCGCTCTACGATTGCAGGAATTTCTTTAAGCGGCGTAGACATCGTTTCACCAATAACTTCTTTATTGGCAGGATTTCTGGAAACGAGGACAGCTTGATTCTGCAATTCAGTAGCCATATATCATCACTCCGTAACCCTCTAACACTAGCATAAACGACGTTTCGGCTCGTCCATTTCGAACGCTTTCTTAAGTCGCCTGCATATTTTAGAATTTGCTTCAGATCGGCTACGATAATGACATTGGCTTAGAGCAGAGGTTCAAATTGATTGCTGGTCCAAACTTTCAAGCCGCCTGGCTTGCCATCTTCCTCGGCTTGCTAAGCGGAACCCTGCAGGGATTGTTTTTCCATGACGAGAATTGGCTTGGCGGGTATGGTTCATGGAGAAGAAGAATGCTGCGATTAGGACACATTTCCTTTTTCGGTCTTGCATTCCTTAATTTAGCCTTTTCCGGTACTGTTTTCTGTTTGCAGCTTAAGCAAGATGATTTATTTTGGAGCAGCCGCCTTCTCATCATTGGTCTAGCTTCCATGCCAGTAGTATGCTACCTATCAGCTATAGAAGAACGCTATCGCCATTTGTTTTTTATTCCTGTTGGCAGCTTGGTATCTGGTGTCGGTCTCTTCGTTTTCCACTTGCTTTTCAGTAAGTGAAGGAGGAATTGGTGAGTAATAAACTTATTTCCGCTTTATTCTATTTTTCTGCCTTATATGATGGGGTGTTGGGATTAGCCTTCCTCTTAGCCCCCAATTTTGTCTTTGATTACTTCCGCGTCCCGCCGCCTAATCACTTTGGTTATGTTCAATTCCCAGCCATGCTGCTGCTTATTTTCGCGCTTATGTTTTCCATGGTGGGCAAGCAACCCGAACGACATATAGATCTGATTTTATATGGAATTTTGTTGAAGTTATCATATTGTTCCATCACTGCATTCTACTGGGTGCAAGGAAGCCTGCCTGAGATGTGGCAGCCATTCACAATATGCGATGCAATTATGGGGTTCCTGTACATTTGGGCATTTGTTTCATTGCAGAGCAAGGAAGCACCCAATCCAGCATCGGCTTAGCACGAGTATGACGGGGGAAAGGAGATCAGAAATTTGAGTGAAACTGAACCTGGTCTGCTGATGGCTCTAACAGGTCTGCTCATATTCATCGCAACATGGATTGCAGTAATGTCTCTTATTGCAAGAATGGGAAACTGGACAAAATTAGCTGACAAATATGCTTATGATGGAACATTCACACCTCCTAAATGGCATAATTTTGTGTCCGGCAGATTCGGTAATGCTCGATATAACGGATGCTTGTGCGTAGGCATCAGCTCAAGCGGATTACACATAAAACCTGCGGGCTGGTTAATGATGGGGCCATTTCACAAAGCATTTCGTATACCCTGGTCATCCATAAAATCGATCGAAGAGCGCAAGGAGTGGGCGAATACTCATATTATTTTTCATCTCTCGGATGAACCACTCAGTTTTTCTTTGTTGAAAGGAAATTATCTCGAGGAGGTAAAAAACCTTTTGCCGCCAAGTTCTATCAATCTGATCGAACAGAAACGAGAGTACAGATGATTAACTGATCCTGGCTCTGGCGCAGCGAGCGAAAAATCATTAGAGTAAAGAAGAATATCCTTTTACGGCAGGTGCTATGCGAATTGGACTGATTGCCATGAGCGGAACATTTATCCGCGATCCAGAGCTGCTTAATGCACTGCCGGAGCACCTTGGTCCCCTTTCACGCTTAAAAGCGGTAGCCTCATTACCTAGCCTGGCTTTGCTTACGGTTGCAGCGGTAATAAAAGAGACTGCTTCAAAAGAGGGCTTTGATTGCCGCCTGGAATATCTGCAGTGCCCCGATATTTCCTGCTGGGACGAGTCAAATTACGGATTCGATCTTGTAGCAATTTCAAGCTACACTGCGCAAATACACCAGGCTTACGAACTCGCAGCCAGGTTCAGAGCAAGCGGAGCCCTGGTAGTTCTTGGCGGAACGCACGTCAGTATGCTTCCGGATGAAACCATTTCTAGGGGATTCACTGCAGCCATCGGGGAGGCGGAACTTGTCTGGCCAGCTATTCTTAAAGATGCATATGACGGACAACTCAAAGCTTCCTACGGCAGCCTTGGTGAAGTTTGCGAAATCACGAAATCTCCTTTGCCAGCTTACGAACTGCTCAACCCAGCGAGCTTCAATCGCATACCAGTGCAAACCAGCAGAGGTTGCCCTCATCGCTGTGAATTCTGTGCTGCTTCCGTCCTCTACAGCCCAAAGCATCGTCAGAAGACAGTTGCACAAGTAGTAGACGAGCTAGATGCGGTATTAAGAATCTGGCCGCGCCCCTTTATCGAATTTGTTGATGACAATGCACTGGTTGATAGAAAATACTGGAAATCTCTTCTGAAAGAGTTAAATAACAAGCGCTTGCGCTGGTTTGCTGAATGCGATATTTCTGTCGGGCAAGACGATGAGCTTTTGGCGCTAATGCAAGAAAGTGGCTGCAGAGAAGTTCTTATTGGGCTTGAAAGTCCGCTCTCCTCTGATCTGCAAGGACTGGAGCTTAATGCAAACTGGAAGCAGCGAATGCATTCCGGATATCGTGCTTCTCTAAGAAACATTCAGGATCATGGCATCGCTGTGATTGGCTGCTTCATGTTGGGTCTAGATCAACAGCACCCTGATGCATCGCAATTGATTTATGAGTTCTTGCGAGAAACTGAACTCTTTGACGTTCAGATCACCCTGCAAACAGCTTTTCCGGGAACTCCTCTTTATTCAAGACTGGAAAAGGAAAATCGTCTCAAAACAAAAAATGATTGGGACCAGTGCACATTATTCGACTTGAACATAATCCCAGCCCTTGCCAGTGAAGATCATGTTGTAGATGAATTTCGCACACTTTTGAAAAAAGTGCATTCAAATGATGAAACAAGCTGGAGATGGCATAAATTCAAGCAGCGTCTGAGAAAAAATCGCCTGCGAGCACAGATGCAACCCTTAAATTAACAGCAATGTAAGGATCACACCGGCGGGGGAGGTTATATTGGCTCCATACTGGGAATTTTCAATGTATCCCGGTTATTCTCTGTTGAGATCCAAGGAGATTGTATAAGATGAGCCTGAAAACAAAAGCCCCTTTGTTTTTACTGATTGCAAGCACTTTTGCTTTAACCCCCGCAGCTTTTGGCGACCCTCTTGCTGCCAGTTCTGAAGCAAGCTGCAGCAGCGGTTTTCCGGTAATATGCGGACCAGGCGACACTATCTACGGTCCAGGCGGTTATTTCCCGGCTCCAGGCGGAGAACAGTTCAACAAAAAAACCTCTGTCGGCGGCGCGGCAGGCACACCTGGTGCTAAGTCAGCAGCTGGCGGTGGAGGCGCCGCAAATACAGCAAGCTCAACTCTGAACAATCCCCCCAAACCTGGCTATGGTGGCGGCTCCTGCGGTGCGGCAGCGTCACACACTGTTTCTGGGCAGGTCAATTATTGTTATTCAAGTCCAAGCAGTCAGTCCTCCAGAAAGGCTCAAGCCCAACCTTGGGCAGCTAAGCCTTATATTCCGCCAGCGCGCGTAACCACAATGACTCACGAAGACGATTTGTCGGCATCACATCAATAATCGAGCGACAATTGCAGCTATAGACCCCTGTCACTGTGACGGGGGTTTTTGCTGATTGAAAAGCAGATATAATCTCTACTTCGTCGGCTGCGGTTGATTTATCAATGAAGATACTTAGATTCAAGAACTTTGACGAAATGAGTCGGGCGGCAGCCGATCAGATAATAGGATCTCTGAAAGAGAAACCCAATCTTGTTATGTGTTTGGCAACGGGGGCGAGCCCAGCCAGAACTTACGAGTTTCTTGTGCAAGCACAACGAGAGAAGCGAGCCGACTTTAGCAAGTGCACAGCCGTGAAATTGGATGAGTGGGGAAGCTTAGCTCCAGAGCACCCGGCCACGTGTGAGCACTACTTGCAAAAACACTTCATCGAGCCGCTAAACTTCTCAGAAGATCGCTATATAAGCTTCCGCGGTGATGCAACAGACCCGCAAGCAGAATGCAAACAGGTTCAAAAACAGATCGAGGACATCGGTGGAATTGATCTTTGCATTCTAGGTTTAGGTCTTAATGGACATCTCGGATTGAACGAACCAGCGGAATTTCTTCAACCCGGCGTGCATGTAGCACAGCTTACTGCAGAAACACAAAGCCATCAGATGATCGGTTCTACTGAAACAAAACCAAGCTTTGGTATCACGCTCGGAATGGCTGACTTGCTAAATTCTGGAGAGATAATAATGCTCATTAGTGGTGCTCGCAAGAAAGAGCAGCAGAAGCGGTTTTTCGAAGCACGAATTGACACAAGTTTCCCCGCATCGTTTCTGCATCTGCACCGAAACGTTGCTGTATTTACTGATATTGAATAGCATTGTGCTTGTTTTACATTTTGCATCGTGCCAGCAAAGCAAGCAGCTTGTCTAATTCTGCTGTACTGTGACCCGCTTGAATAGTCCATCTCATACCGATGGGACCGCTTCCGGAGAAATAAGCGCCCATCTGAGGAACTGAAATAGACTCTTCGCCCAACAGCTCCGTGCATTTCTCGTTAAGTTCGCCTGCATTCAAGTAAAAGATTGGCATGTTTTGACTATTAAGAGGCTGAAAACCTGCTGCAATCAGCGAAGAGTAAAGGTGATCGATATTTCGTCTCAATTGCCCAAGCAGATCAAGTCCGCGATCTTGAATTAGCTTAAGAGACGCAATGCTTGCGGCACAAACCATGGGCGGCAACGAAGTGCTGCCCTTAAAACAGAGAGATTTCTCTTTGACTTGATCGGTTATCTCGCGGCTCGCAAGCGCGAAACCGCCATACGTTCCAAGAGCTTTACTGAAAGTGCCAGTTCGAATCATATTTTGCGAATGTTCAAGCGCGTAGTGCTCAAACACGCCCTTGCCGTTCTCTCCGATAACGCCGAAGCTATGAGCTTCATCGAGTATCAAAAGATCTTGCTCGCGCAATTTACTCATAATGTTGTCGGTATTCAACAATTGACCGGTCAATGGATCAACTTCTTCCAGAATTACTCCAATTCTTTTTGAGGGATTCAGATTCCATCGAGCAGGCAAGGGGAGGTCGGAATCAATTCCTGGATCTACAATGACCGGATGCCGCGTTAATTTAACCGCATGCTGAATGCTTGCATGTGCATTTTTTTGAACCACCCAGACGTCTACCCTGTCGTCGACACCCTCAAGAACTGCTTCGTTGCTCATGAATCCTGCAGGAAAAACCAGGGAAGACTCAGATCCGGACCAAGCACTTAATTCCTTTTCCAGGTTCAGCAGAAGCTCGTTCTCGCCGGAGGTGAGGCGCGAAGCACCGGAGCTCAGTCCATATGTTTCGAACGCTTTGACTGCCTCTTCCAGAAGTTCAGCACGATGTGCTAGCCCAAGATAGTTTGATCCGCCAAAGTAGAGGTATTCCTTTCCTGCTATGGTCACATGAGTCGAACGATTCGCTGACAATGCACCATATAAAATATTCGTCGCAAGTTCGGTGATCCAATTCATAAAAATTCCTGTGCCGATTGGCAAGCGAATCAATAACGACCCTCATCACACTGCAAACAAACTAATCCTAGATCACGCCAGGACTGAACAGCACTATCGCGGTCATCAATTGAAAGCCAGGGCGAAAAACCATGTGCACGCATCTCTTCCAGCATCTCGCCTTTTACTACGCCATCAGGACGTCTGTCGTGATCTTTGCGCAAATAAATGCGCTCATAGGGAACTTGATATTTGTCGAGCCATTGCTCAGTTATTTTGCGAAGATGCTCCGGACGCCCACTGGCGATGAGAATCACATTGTTGGCTGCAAGCTCCACCGCCAGACGCACAATTTCTTCGTTGGGCGTGTCATCTTTTGAATGAGCGAAGAACTTTTCCCAATCTTTCTTGCCCGAACGATTCACGTAATGAAGCCGGTGGCGGCAATCTGCCAGAGTTCCATCCATATCGAAAATAACTGCTGCTTGTTGCACCATCGCACCCAATATCTCTATGCAGTTTTATTTTACCCGGGAAAGCTTTGCCCTCCGGCTCTGAGCGACTGATATGAATACAAACATAAATAGGTGCGCGAAGCACACGAGCTTGCAGTGAAAAACTAGAACTTTCTCAGAATAATGAGGCATTCCCGAAAACCCTCGTCCTGCTTGATTTTGTCTTTCGCCCCCCAGAAAGCTGAGCTTAGTGCTCAGTTAGAAATTCAGACAGGAAGAACTGACAGCGCCTAATCTCGAATCATTCTCTCTTTGCCCTTTACGGATTACTTTCGCCTCAAGCCTTTACGAACCTGAATCGAGCACATGGAAGAACCCTCATGAGGAATCGTGTTCCCCAATGAGGTCTCTCCGCAAGGCTCAAGAACTTGGTTTCACTGGAGTCAAAATGGCCGACCTGAATTCTTCGAATGAGCAGCCGGTTCTGCCCAGCGAACTCAGCGCCCGGGATTCCACCAATCATCTCTCCGGCTCCGCCGCTTCCGACAAAATGCCCGAAGGGAACACCCCGGCGACAGGTGCTAACGCCTCCTCGCTGAAGGAGCGGAGCAGCAAGCTCCTGGGTACACACGGGAGGTCTGTGAGCCTTGCCGTTTTCGCTCTTGCAGCGCTCGCGGCTTCCTTCAGCGTAGTCCCCGGCTGGGCCTGTGCTGCTGCGGCGGCTCCGGCTCTGGTCTGCTTCACTGGCTGGCGGCGGGGGCTCTGCCTCACGGCGTTCTTCGCTGCCATCGCATTACCGGCATGGCAACCGGTATGGAGCGTTGTTGTCGTACCTCTTGCTGCCATCGCCGGTGGTGCAGCGGGTTGGTACTGGAAGAAGTCGAGCGGCTTGCGCTTTGTGGGTTTCCTTGCCGGTTTGATCGGCTACCCGCTCTTGCTGCTGCTCGTGACACAATTCCTGATTCCGGCACTGCAACCGGCCCTGTACTGGGCTTATGGCTTCCTGCCGGCACTGGTGCTGCCGCTGGGATTTCTCGGGCTGACTGGATATACGGCACTGCGTTTGCTGCCCAAGTCCAGCAACTCGCTGCTCAAGCTCATCGCAGTGGGCAGCTTGCTGCTTGTCGAAGGCGCCGTCACTGCGTCTCTGTGCTGGCTCAACTTCAGCGAATCTGGCATGGAGCTCCAGATGCGCTGGTCGATGCAGCCGGAACTGCTGACCGAGCTGCCGTACACTGAAAACGACCGCATTCTGCCGCGCGCCACAGGCGAGTATTATGTGCGCGACTCGAACAACCAGACCGGATTCAGCACCGAAGCGCCGCACATCCTGCTTGAAGAAGGCAACCTCTGGTGGCAGTCGCCTCTGCACAACGACCGCTGGTACGGGCGCATCCTCGGCAACGTTCCGGGCATCGTGCGGGTGGATGCGGATAAGACGGACAAGCAGAAGGAAGACACGGGCGACTCCTCGTTCATCTTCGGCAACGAGAGCTGGGTGATCAAGTCTGCCTTCCAGACGCGACACCTGCTTTCCGAGCCGGCGCAATCCAGCTATTACCGGCGCGCCGACAAAAGCTGGGTGCTGCTCGTTCCCTACATCTCGAAGAAGCCGTTCTGGACTGGGGTGATGATGCCTCACCTGGCCGGCGTCATGGCGATCGAGCAAAACGGTTTCATCCACGACTATAGCGTGAGCCAGGCGCAAAAGCTCTTCCCGGGCGCCGTGTTCTATCCGCCGGAACTGGGCGAACAGTATGCGCGCGCTTACGCGAAGTGGCGCGGCGGTTTCTGGAAGACACTGGTTGGTCAATCGGGCATCATGGAGGTGAGCGAAAACGACTCGAAGGATCCCGGTTACAATCCGCAGCCGTACATCATCAACTTCAAGGGGCTCGGTCTCCAGGAAGTAATCTGCTTTGAGCCGCTCGGTGAGCACAGCTACGCCATGGTCGAGGCGCTCTTCTTCGATGCCGCCAGCGGCAAGCTGCGCAGTTACGTCGTGCCGGACAACGTATCCTTGAGCGGTCCTCGTCGTTGCATCGAGCAGGTGCGTTCCTCCGACACTCAGACGGACTGGTCGCACCGCCGCACCGTCGAGCCACGGCTGACCGTTTCCCCACAAGGGATCTTCTTCCTCGTGACGATTACCGCAAAGGAACCCGGCAATCCGCAGAATCAGCCCTACATCACCTCGGTGCTGATCAACGCGCGCACGCTGCACTCGCAGCGCTTCCAACAGCCGGAGAAGTTGCGGGAGTTTCTCGCGGCTCCGGCTGGGAAGTAATTGGCGGCTCCAACGGCTCCCGGGCACCACAGCAAAAGGAGTTGTATGCAAAATAGAACCGAGCTGTTTCAGCTCGTGGGTTTATCGAGTATCGAGATGAGCATCCTGGAGGACTCTCTAGGGCGGCTGTCCAGGTCCTTGCAAGGTCCTCTAAGCATCAAACAGTGTCGCGAATTCCTTCCCTGGAAACGTGGCAAGAGTTTGATTCAGGACTTGCAGAAACTGTCTCAGCACTGCTCAGAGCTTGCCACGCTGCTGCAAAACACGGAAGAAGCGGAAGAGGCTGCTCGGGTCCAGCAAACGAAGGCTGACGCGAGCTAGCATCGAGAGGGGCTGGTTGGAACTCAATTCCTCCAGCCTCTCTTTCTTGACCCAGACCCTACTATACGCATTAACAGTTGCGCCACCAAAAATGGTGGCGCAAGAGAAAGGTAGAAAATCATTAGTCGCCGCTCGATGCCTCCAAATCCTTCTGAAACCAATTACTTCGCTGCGTCATCGCCGTATGATTGCTGACAGCAACTGCGCAATTGAACATCAAATGGCTGAGAATGCCATCAGGCGCGCTATCTGCGCCATTTGAATATCAATTGTTTTTTCGTATTTGCCGAAGATTTCTATTTCGATCTCGCCTCTACCCGTGAGATAAATAAGCATTCTTTCATCCACCACATTTGCAGAAGGCGTTCTTCAACAACACAAGC
The DNA here is from genome assembly GCA_044358055.1 of Obscuribacteraceae bacterium (SeqCode). Lineage (GTDB taxonomy): Bacteria > Cyanobacteriota > Vampirovibrionia > Obscuribacterales > Obscuribacteraceae > JAIEPM01. The sequence goes on along the minus strand of JBIKOL010000034.1, from coordinate 29,365 downwards.
AGCTAGACAAAATCCGACATTTTCGCATCCCGTCATTCGGGAAAGAATCTGCTTCTCGTAAAAACGAACCATCAAGCGCACTTATCGCGCTCAACATGAGGTGCTGAAATGACCAAGCGAAACATCTCTGGACCCGTGCTTCATCTGGTGAGCAACAATACGGATCCGCTGCCGGCGAGAAACACTCGTCCCAACGGATTCACACTGAGCCTCGTCGTCAATGAGGAGTTCAGTGCGCATTCAATCGGCAGCGCGAACAAACTGGCGAGCTACCTCGAGCGCGAGTTCATGCGCCTGACGGTGGACTGCTCTATCGCCAAGAGCGCACGAGTCACGCTCGACTACATTCCGGGCGAGAAAGAACTCGAGACTGCCCATGCGGTGCTGACCGGCAAGGGTTATGTCTTCGAGCCGCGCCATCACCATCCCCAGCACATCCACGACCAACACTCTGTCAGCGTCTGGCTGGAGAAGCGTGCTCATTGATGGTGAGCGCGTCCAGCAAGTCCTGCCACTGCTTCTGTAGCGAGCGGATGCGGCGGTGGTGTCTAGCCACATCAGATGAGAACATCGTGTAACGATCCGGGGGCTGGAAGCGAGAATGCATCCAGCCCCCGCTATTCCCACCAATTTTTCTTGCAAGAGCTTCTACTACACAGCATAACACAAGAAGTTCAGAGTTCGAACAACGCGGTCCGACCGCCCTTGGGTTGACAGACAGCACTTTGATCAATTTGTGTTGGATCACCTTTCTAAATAATTCAGGGCTGCTTCAACCAACATTGCAGCACCAATTGGAATGGCGTCTTCGTTAATATCGAAAGTTGGGCTGTGCAAAGTTCGCGGACTTCCTTCAATACCGGTTCCTAACAAGAAGAAGCTGGATTGCATAGCATCAGAAATGAAGGCAAAATCCTCGGCACCCATTGCTTGCGGAACTTCCACAATGGAAGCATCACCTAAAAGCCTTTTTGCACTTTTTCGAACGATTTCCGTAAGCTCTGGATCATTTACCAGAGCCGGGGCATCAAAATTGAAATTAACGGAGAACGATCCACCGAGCACTTCAGCAATCCTGCAAGCGTTCTCAACTTCCTTGTGCAGCACTTCTTGCAAATCGCGATCAAAGTAACGCAGTGTTCCAATCAACGAGACTTCTGATGGAATCACATTCGGGGCATAGCTGCTGCTCTTTATTCCACCGACTGTAAGAATCGCTGGACTCAAGGCAGATTTGCGACGAGAAATTACTTGTTGCAGTGCGGTGATTACCTGTGCAGAAAGTACGACGGGATCCACACCCTCTTCTGGACGCGCACCATGCGCTCCCACACCATTGATTTTTACTTCGAAAGTTTCACAGGCGGCAAGCAAGGCACCATCCCTGACACCAATCGAGCCCACAGGCAAACCAGGCCAGACATGCAGAGCGAACGCCGCCTCAGCACCCTCGATGGCACCCGCTTCGATTACTTTTGCCGCACCACCTTTGCCTTCATCATTGACTGCTTCTTCTGCCGGCTGAAACAAAACACGAACACAGCCACTCTTTGGAGGATTTTCTGCGAGCAACAATGCTGCTCCCAGAGCACAGCTCATGTGCACGTCATGACCACACGCATGCATAACACCGGATCGGGTGGACGCATATGATTCCTGATTCTCTTCTAATATCGGCAGAGCGTCCATGTCAGCGCGAATAATTACTGTTCGCCCCTCCTGGCCAAATTCAGCAATCAAGCCCGTTCCCGCAACGTTTTTCTGGAGCCTGCAATTCAATCGGGAGAGTTTCGACTCCACAAAATTATGGGTGTCCGACTCCTTAAAGCTCAACTCAGGATTCGCATGAAGATGACGCCTGAATTCTACAAGCTGTGCTTTGATCGAACGCGCGCGCGCCAACAAATCGAGCGCTTCCACCGCTGTTTCCGGCATGGCAATTTCTCCGTAATTTGTGCAGTGCTCGTAAGATAGCACAGCTCTGAAAACAAATTCGGAAATCTGAATAAGCTGAGACTAGCGCGAGTTGAAATATGAACAAACATCTCGGGCGGCAAGCGCGCATGCTTTACAGGCGTAGCAATTGTTGATTCACGGAGACGCACGCACGTAATCTCTGGACAAGTTCCTTCCATACCCGAATCACAGATCTACGCAGCAGACCTGACGAAAATAGCAACACAAGCTCTCTATGACGCAGAAATGCGCCACAGGATTTGCGGCACAGAAAGAAGGCTGCCAAAGTGAGCCGGTTCTCATCGATCAACTTTTCTCGAGCAGAGCGCAACCCGCTTGTTAGCTCAGGAGAACGCAATGAAGTTTCCACGCCACATGGATGCTTTGGATTTCGTCTTGCGACGGACTCCAATCTCCACGGTCACGGATAAGCAAATCTGGGACCATATCGTTTCACCAATGGTGAAAGCTTTTCTTGGTCCGGTGCAGTCTCATGAAAGCGGTTTCAGCGAAACCACGAAAGAACTGTTTCCGGGCGACCATGTCTCCAACTTGAACGGGCACCAGCTCTATGGTGGACAGAACGGCTTTGTTCGCTTCCCGTTCATCTGGACGATCTACAAAACGGCTTACGGCGCTCTCGTCATCAAGCGCGACGGCACGAAATTCGAAGCCAGCGGTTGGTATGGCGACGTGTTCAAAGGCAAAGGACAGCTCATCTTCAAGGCTGGACTGCGCGACCGCCGCTACGATGGCACCAGCTGGGCTAACGACAGCGCGCTGGTCGACTTCCCCTATGACGACGAGAAGCTCAACGGGCGCTTCCTTGGAGCCGACAAGAACAGCGTCGAGCAATCGCTCTACGGCTTCGACCCGCTCTCTCGAGTCGCAGACGTGACGGGCGACAAGGAATACGATCGCTTCGTCAAGCAGCCGTTCGAGTTCCTCGATCGTCCCGAGCTGTTCATGCACTACTTCAACCGCGCCTGGAATTCCGACCGCGCGCCGGGGCAGAATTGCAAGCCGATACCCGATGTCGGTAAGCAGGTTCTTCAAGCGATGTGGAAAATCGCTGCTAGCAAGGGATACGATTTCATTGAAGGTGCTAACAGCCATTACCACGTCTGCATGTGGACCGCTTCGCTCGGCTACAGCTACACCTTGCCGGAGCACGCTCAGGCGATGGCGAAGTTCACGACCGGCTTGCAACGCATCAAGGACGCCGGCGTCAAGCTCACTCGCCCGCAGGAATCCTGGGTGGTGGTCTTGCAGAGTCTCCGCCCCGTCGAGCTCATCCCGCCGCATCTCTACATGGGAGACAGCGAGCTCGTCTGGCCGCAGGACAACATTTCCCCCGCCAGCCTCTGGGTGCATAAGGCAATCAAGTAATTCGCGTTTTTCCGCATAGGCAGGAGAGGATTCGAGAAATCAATCTTCTCCTGCCAGGCGGCTTTAAGGACTTTTTTTGCAGGACAACTCTACTAGTTTACATAGTATAATCCGAGCAAAAAGTTTGAAAGGGGAGTTGAGCCTGAGTGACGCAGCTCCCCTTTCGACGCAACTAGAACTTGTAATCCTTCTCGCCAGCCCAGCCCCACTCGCCGTCAATAACGAGATAGACGGTAGCGGTGCCGGAGACCTGGGGGATTGCAATTTCCCAGTCGTACTGCTTGCCGGCCTGGACATCCTGCGAGAAGATTTCCTTGCCGTTGTAGAGAACCTTCACCGTCATGTCCTGGTCGGGCTTGACGCTGAGCTTCATGGTTACCGGGTTCGAGTTGCTCCGGCTTTTGAAGCAAGCCTTCTTGCTCACGTTTTTTGAACACGTGCGAGCGTGGCCCATCTTGCAACAGACTTCAGCGAAGCCCGAACACACGATGACCAGACAGGCGAAAAACGCCGCAAACACCCAGTAGATTGGACCGAGGAGGAAGCTGATCAGATTGCTGATTTGGCGGTTTTCGAATACTCCCGGGGGACCCCAAAACCAGTTAGAAAACCGCACGTTGAGGCAGCCGACCACGATCCAGCCGACCACCACAGCCGCGAAAACGATGCCTTGCATGTGAACTCCAAGTTGCTCTCCTGCGTTCGGGTCTTCAAAAGCACGATCGACAGCAGCGACTCCTTCGAGAGTCGTTAAAGTTGCTGCAGTCATTGATGAGAACTATTCGTGCAAATTAAAGCGATCCGAAACACATAGATAAATTACGAGCCCACCTTAGACAGTGGGCCCGCATACAATCAAGCAATCTCGGCGCTTTTGGGACTTCTTCGGCTTGCGCCGCTATCACAACTGCGAATCACCACAGTCATGACTGGCAGTTCTATCATACAGAGACTAATTTCAGCATAGTGTCCAAGTCTTTTTCTGGAGTCCCCACAGGGGTCAAAGCAAAGGATTCGACAAGAACGTTTAACACAGCTGGGGTGATAAACGCCGGCAAGTTCGGTCCTATGCGAATATTCTTCACTCCGAGGAAGAGCAAGCTAAGTAACACAGCAACTGCTTTTTGCTCGAACCAGGAGAGCACCAGAGACAGTGGCAGATCATTTATGCCACAGCCGAATGCATCCGCAAGTGCAGAGGCAATTTTCACTGCAGAATAAGCGTCATTGCATTGACCAAGATCCAGCAAACGCGGGATTGCTCCGATATTGCCGAACTCCTCCATGTTGAATCGATACTTTCCGCAACCCAGCGTCAATATTGCACAGTCAGCCGGAATTTGCTCCGCAAGATCAGTGTAATAATTGCGACTGAATTCGGCTCCATCACATCCTCCAATCAAGAAGAAGTGGCGAATATTGCCAGCTTTTACAGCCTCGATGACTTTGTCAGCTACACCAAGAACTGCGTTTCGTGCAAATCCGATCATTATGGTCTTATCTTCGCCATCTTTCTCAAAACCAGGGGCTTTGAGAGCTGCTTCAATCAAGTCCGTGTAATCATACGAGTAGAGTTTGGAAATACCGCTGAAACCTACCACGTCCATAGTGAACAAGCGATCTTTGTATGTTTCTGCTGGTGGCTTGAGACAATTTGTGGTCATCAAGATTGCACCCGGGAAATCAGCGAACTCTGCAACCTGATTTTGCCAGGCGCCGCCATAATTTCCGACGAGATGTGAAAACTTCTTGAGCTCAGGATATGCCAATGCCGGCAAGAGTTCGCCATGCGTATAAACATTGATACCCTTGCCCTCCGTCTGCTTGAGCAGCTCATAAAGGGATTTAATATCATGGCCCGAAACAAGAATACATTTGCCAGCCTTTGGCGTGATTCTCACCGATGTCGGTTCTGGATGCCCGTATGTTTCTGTGTGCGCTTTGTCGAGCAATTCCATGGTGATCAGATTGATCTCACCGGCCCGCAGCGCAAACTTCAAAAGACCATCAACTGACTGTTCGTTAGCTGGTTTAGAAATGTAATCGAACGCTTCATGGACAAAAGAGACAATGCGTGGATCTGTATAACCTATCAATTGAGCGTGGTGCGCGTACGCCGCAAGACCTTTTACACCGTAGGTTACAAGCTCCTGAAGCCCCACGATATCGTCACCGCCTGCTCTGTCTTTGATATTTAGATCGTATGCTTGCTTCATCAGCTCAAGGCGATCCGCACTTGCTTGAAACTGTGCTGGACCCGTCACTAACTCTATAGGTTCGCCTTTTTTATGGCAGGTATCTTCGTAAAATAATCTAGCTCGCTCAAGAAGCTCTGCGAGTTCAGCAATGTAGGAGACGTGCTCATCCGCATCGAAGTTTACGTTCGTCAAGGTCATGAACAACGCCTCAAGGGTCTTGCGATCAATTTCAGGATCGCTTGCTCCCATCTGGTGAGCTCTGTATGCGTACTGAGAAATTCCTTTTACGATGTACACCATCATATCTTGAAGTGCTGCAGTTACCGGATCCTTTCCGCAAATTCCCATAGTTGTACAGCCAGTACCTTGCGATGTTTGCTCGCACTGATAGCAGAACATTGACATGATTTAAAACTCCTTTCAATCTTGCGATTGCTCGTTTCAATATTCTGCTCCTTCGCCCGGCATTTACACAGTTGATCCAAAGAATGAGCATTTGTACGCAATTGTGTGCGATTCGCGCAGGCATAAGGTTTCCGGACTACCGAAAGGATTAATCCTAAAGACTGATTTTAGACAAAAATATCTATTACTCTTGTCCTAAAGCCAGAGCTTATTAGCAGCTAGAATTTGATCACAGCCGGTAAAGAAGCATCAACAAGCCTCGCCTTCTCAATGTCCACCTTTGCAGCTGCATCATTCTTGTTCATGTGCTGCAAATAAGCTCTTGCCAGGAGAAATTGAGTATTGTTCTGCTGAACCTGAATCGCGCTGTCGAGATCATCCAATGCTTTCTGAAATTTGCCCATCTGTTGATATGCGAGCCCACGGCGAAAGAGGGCAATAGCATCGCCAGGCTTGCTTTCGAGCTCTTGCCTGGAGGAATCGAGAATCTTTTTTGGATCCTTCATTATCGCATCCAAGCCTTCCGGACAAAGATACGCTTTTTCGTGATCAACAGGATATTCCGGACGCACGATACCACCAAATACGGTGCCTGGCACAAAACTCGTAAACAAATTGCTGTTTACAATACGAACTGCTTCAAGATAATTTTGTACCGACTGCTCATTTTTTACGTTTTTCTCGGGGCTTGTAACCGTTTGAGCATTTGCTTTGATGCCGCCGTCTGTATGAGCTTCGGCACCCGCTCCGCTAGCGGCCTTTAAGAGGGACGGATTCACTCGGAGAGCCTGCTCGTAATCCATAATGCTTCGTGGATTATCTCCTTTTTTGCAATAGCTCGCTCCTCGCCAGAGATAAAAATCTGAATTGCTCGCATTGCAATTAATCGCTACTGTAAAATCATCAATTGCAAGCTGATACTTTTGCAGATAATAAAAGCACTGTCCTCGCTTGAAATAACCATCGGCGTTTTGTCTATTCGAACCGACACATTGATTGAAAGAAAGAATTGCGCCATCATATGCCCACTGGCAGGTTTTCGACTACGGCTGCCCTGGCTTGAAAAAGAAAGGACCCGATTGCTCGAGTCCTTTCACTATTTATGATCGCTGCTAGCGATTACTTGTCCTCATCCTTATCAGCGGATTTGTCTTCCGACTTTTCACGCTTGCTGGATTTACCACCGCTGGTTGCAGCTGCTTCTTTTTCTTTCTCAGCCGGCTTTGACGGACCCTTCTCGAAGTTGAAATTGTCTCCGTCGAGAATTGTATGGATCGTATCGCCGTCTTTGAATTTGCCCTGCAAGACTTGCTCTGCAAGCTGGTCTTCAAGCAAGCGCTGGATGGCTCTGCGCAGCGGTCTTGCACCGTAGGTCGGGTTATAACCGTCCTTAGCGATGTAGTCCTTGCAATCGTCTGTAATGACGAGCTCCATGCCCTGTGCTTTGATGCGGCTTTGCAGATCTGCAGACATGATGTCGACGATCTTGCGGATTTCTTCTTTGGTGAGCTGTTGGAACACGATGATTTCATCGATTCTGTTCAAGAATTCCGGTCTGAATGTCTTCTTCATGGAATCCATGACCAGGTCGCGAATCTTCTTATAACGCTCTGAGTGCTCGCCTTTGGTTTCAGCAACCTGGAAGCCGACAGCCAGATTCGACTTGTCGATGAACTGGGCACCAACGTTTGACGTCATGATGATGATTGTGTTCTTGAAGTCAACCGTGCGGCCCTTGCTGTCAGACAGGCGACCGTCATCAAGGATTTGCAGCAGTACGTTGAAGACATCCGGGTGGGCTTTTTCGATTTCGTCGAAGAGCACAACCGAGTATGGTTTGCGACGCACAGCTTCGGTGAGCTGACCACCTTCCTGATAGCCGACATATCCCGGCGGAGATCCAATCAACTTCGAGGTTGTGTGGTGCTCCATGAACTCAGACATGTCGATACGGATCATGTTGTCTTCAGAACCGAAGAAGTATCCTGCCAGAGCCTTGGCAAGTTCCGTCTTACCGACACCGGTTGGTCCCGAGAAGATGAAGCTGCCGATCGGGCGGTTCGGGTTTTTCAAACCGACACGAGCGCGGCGGATAGCTTTACATACGGCTTCGACTGCTTGATCCTGGCCAATGACGCGCTGGTGCAACACATCGGACATATGCAGCAATCTTTCGGATTCGCCTTCCGTCAATTTCAGCAGAGGAATACCTGTCCAGGTGCTGACCACGTAAGCAACTTCTTCGCCGGTAACAATCGGCTTTTCAGTTTCTTGCTTGGCTTTCCACTGTTGCTGAATTTCACGAATTTTTTCAGAGAGTTTGGTTTCTGATTCGCGCAATGAAGCGGCTTTTTCGAATTCTTGATTGCGAATGGCCATTTCTTTGTCACGGCGAACTTTTCTCAGCTCGCGCTCTACTTCCTTGCCTTCCGGCGGCAGAGAGCTTGCTCTTAAGCGCACGCGGGAAGAAGCTTCGTCGACAATGTCGATTGCTTTATCCGGAAGGAAACGATCGCTGATATAACGATCTGAAAGCTTCGTAGCCTGCTCGATGGCTTCGTCAGAGATGATGAGTCTGTGGTGCTCTTCATACTTCGGACGCAAGCCGCGCAGAATTTCGATTGTTTCTTCCACGCTGGGTGGGTCGATGATTACCGGCTGGAAGCGGCGCTCGAGAGCTGCGTCGCGCTCGATGTGCTTGCGGTATTCGTCCATCGTGGTAGCGCCGATACACTGCAGTTCGCCGCGAGACAACGCTGGTTTCAATATGTTGGCCGCGTCGATTGCGCCTTCTGCAGCACCCGCGCCGATTAGGGTATGCAATTCGTCGATGACGAGCATAACATTGCCCGCGCCACGAATTTCGTCCATGATCTTCTTCAAGCGCTCTTCGAATTCACCACGATATTTTGTACCAGCAACGAGCAAGCCGATGTCGAGCTGTACAATCTTCTTGTCCATGAGAATGTCTGGAACATCAGCATTCGAAATGCGAATTGCCAGACCTTCCGCGATTGCCGTTTTACCGACACCAGGCTCACCGATGAGCACCGGATTGTTTTTTGTGCGGCGACCGAGAATTTGAATTACGCGTTCAATTTCTTTTTCACGTCCAACCACAGGGTCAAGTCTGCCTTCTTGTGCAGCCTGAGTGAGATTGACGCCGAATTCGTCGAGTGTAGGAGTCTTGGAACGTCCCGTTCCAGCTGAAGTGGTAGTACCGGCGGTGGCAGCCCCACTCTCTCCAAGAAGACGAATGACATGGCTGCGAACCTTGGTCAGATCCACTCCCAGATTCTCAAGGACTCTGGCAGCAACACCTTCACCTTCCCGGATCAATCCAAGAAGCAAATGCTCTGTACCAATGTAGTTGTGACCAAGTTGTCTGGCTTCATCCCAGGAAAGCTCCAGCACGCGCTTTGCACGCGGCGTGAATGGAATTTCCACTGCAACGAACCCTGATCCTCTCCCGATGATCTTCTCGACTTCGACACGTGCATCTTTGAGATTTACGCCCATCGACTTAAGTGTCTTGGCCGCAATGCCCGTCCCTTCGCCAATTAGACCCAAAAGGATTTGCTCCGTGCCGACGAAGTTGTGCCCGAGTCTGCGGGCTTCCTCCTGGGCGAGCATGATCACTTTAATTGCCTTTTCTGTAAAACGCTCAAACATGGCGAATTACGCCTCCCGTAGCAGCCTAATGTAATTAATTCTAACACCAGCTTCCCAGACTGATGCCTGGGAAAGCCTGTAATTTGGACAATTTCTTCCGATCCGCGGTTCTATGGTGTTAATAGTTTCTTCCACGGAATGGACGACAGGTGCGTCGTCAAGCGTGAGTCTCCTGTCCGGATGTGAGTTGGGCAAAATCACATTCCTTGTTGGAGCAAGCGACCTGGTCACCCCGCTTTAGCGTCTTGTAAAGAAGCAAGCTCTTGCACTTCGGGCAAGCTGTGCTTCCGTTGGGTCCGCCTGACAGTAATGGTGGATACCAGTAAGCCATGGTGCACTTGTTCAGTCCATAATGACTGCACCCGTAGAACATTTTACCGCGACGCGATTTCTTTTCTACTATTTCGCCGCCACAACCTTCTCTGGGACAGATCACACCGGTAGATTTGACAATTGGACGCTGAGCTTTGCACTCTTCGTTCGTGCAGGCCAAATAGTCCCCGTAGCGACCGTAACGAATGAGCATCGGTGCGGCACAGGTCTTGCAAGCCTCTTCACTGGGTCTATCTGGAGGAACGGGCAGGCCGTCCTTGGTCAATTTCACGGTACTTGTGCAAGCAGGGTAGCCTGTACAGCCGAGAAATTGTCCAAATTTCGATGACTTAATGGCCATTTGCAAGCCACATTCCTTGCAGATTTCATCTGAAAGAATGACCATCTTGCTCATGCTCTCTTCGGCTTTCTTCAGTGTTTCGCCGAAGGGCTTATAGAACTCTTTGAGCATTCCATGCCAATCAATTTTGTCATCTTCAATCTGGTCGAGCTTGGACTCCATCTCTGCGGTGAAACCAACTTCGACGATGTTGCCGAAGTGCTCCACAAGCATCTCGTTGACGGCTCTTCCAAGCTTAGTGGGAACGAGCTGTTTAGCCTGACGTTCGATGTATTTGCGATCGATAATCGTAGCCACTGTAGCAACATAAGTTGATGGGCGGCCAATGCCTAGCTCTTCAAGTGTCTTGACGAGACTGGCTTCACTGAAACGCGGAGGCGGCTGAGTGAAGTGCTGTTTTGGATCAAGATTCTTCAACTTGAGAGAATCACCCTTGCTTAGCTCGGGCAGATGATCTGTTGCATCACTTTCTTCATCGCTGTCCGACTCCTTGCTTTCACGATTCAAAACGATCGTGTAGCCCTGGAAGGTTACTTCGGAAGCTGACGCTCTGAACAAAGCCTTTCCTGCAGCTATTTCCACAGTTCGTGTGGTGAGCTCCGCTGCTGCCATCTGACTTGCAACAAAACGCTCCCATATCAATTTATATAGCTTAAATTGATCGTTCGACAAGTATGACTTGATAGATTCAGGAGTTTTATAAACGCTAGTTGGTCTAATGGCTTCGTGGGCGTCTTGTACGCTCTTCCCTTTGCGCTCATATATCCGCGGTTTCTCCGGATAGTATTTTTTGGTATGGCGCTCAACAATATATTTTTTTGCTTCTTCTTGTGCTTGCTGCGAAACACGAGTCGAGTCAGTTCTCATATAGGTAATAAGACCGCTTGGTCCTGCCGCACCCAGCTCAACCCCTTCATATAAGGACTGCGCAACCTGCATCGTTTTCTTCACGGTGAAGCCGAGTGTGTTTGCTGCTTCTCGCTGAAGAGTCGAGGTTATAAATGGCGCTTGAGGTTGTCTCTGGCTGTTCTTATTCGTGACTGAACTAACAACAAAATCTTCATCCTGCGTAGCTTTGATGATTTTCTTCATTTGCGATTCAGAATCAATCGTCATTGTGCCTGTTCCGCCTTTGTCTGAGGCAGAGATAACACGTTTACCATCGTACTTGACGAGGCTAGACAAGAATGTTTGCTTGGCACGCGCTTTAGAAAGCTCGGCTTTTAGCGACCAGTATTCTTTCGGATTGAAACTTTCAATTTCATTTTCACGCTCACAAATAATGCGTACCGCCACACTCTGTACGCGTCCAGCGGAGCGCCCGTTGACTCTGCGCCAGAGCAATGGACTGATCTTGTATCCCACCAGTCGGTCGAGAAGACGTCTGGCTTGCTGAGCATCAACCAGACGACCATCGATTTGTCTTGGCTTTTTCATCGCTGCAAGAACAGCGTCCTTGGTGATTTCGTTAAATTCAACGCGGTGTAATTTCTTTGGCGAAATGTCCAGAATCTCGGACAGATGCCATGCGATTGCCTCCCCTTCGCGGTCAGGGTCTGGTGCCAGGTAGACTTTGTCGGCCTTTTCTGCAGCTTCTCTGAGCTCTTTAACGATGGGCTCTTTGTCCGGCAAAATCTCATACTGTGGTTCGAAATTTTTGCGCACGTTTACGCCCAACTTTTTCTTGGGCAGGTCACGAACGTGTCCTATGCTGGCTTTGACCTGATAGTCAGTGCCAAGAATCTTACTTATGGTTTTCGCTTTGGCGGGGGACTCTACAATTACAAGTGATTTTGCCATGTGCTGTCTTACTACTATTGAATGAAGAAGGATTCACGAAGTTCGGAAAGCGGCTTGGTGCCTGGCTTAGCTGAGTAAGTCTCAATGCGACCTGTCAAGAACCATGCCGAGCGGAGAGTATAACACGCTCTTCCTTATATATACGTTTACGAGGCGGGTGAGCTTTCTATATTCACCGGAGGGTAGCAGAACAAACCCAAAGATAGCCAGAAGGTCAACAAACGCCGTTTTTCCTGCTTGTCAGGCTACACAAACGAGAGCAGGTTTATGTATATACAATAGATATGTAGGCTCAATTTTTCTAGGCTCCGATTTTTGCTTGATTTTGGGCTCTTTTTGAGCCAACCCTGGAGGGGAAAAATTTTTTCTACTTAATCAAATTTACAATTGCTTTTTGAACTCGACTTAAATCATGCAGACGATGCATACCGAATTCAGCTTTCTGCCTGCGCCGACGCGGCTAGTTTTTTCATAGTATTTAGCCGATCCCCGGGCGCCGGCGGCTCGCCGGCTTCTACTCCCACTAGATCGATCCGATCTTTAAGAAGCCGGCGAGCCGCCGGGGCTCCCGGGCTCGGCATCCTGCTTGCTGTATTGTCCTTGCAGTTCAGCCAGTAAATTCTCAGCAGTTTTCCCTCTGGCTGATAATTTCGCTGCTCTTTCGTCACCTTTGTAGTCGAGCCGCACAAACAAAGTATCCGTATCCGCGCTGAATTCTTCATAGAGATCCAGCCACTCAACAATTGCAAGAACCAGATCCTGTGAATGCATTATTTCCTGCAGCTCTGCTCTCAAAGCGCTTGTAGCCGCGGACTCAGCATCTAAATCTTCCTGCAATCGATAAAGATCGAAGTGATACACAGGTATACGTCCAGAGTGATATTCGTTGAGCATCAAAAATGTCGGACTGCTGACCTCCTCCTCGACACCAAGCTGCTCTGCCAGCCCTTGAGTCAAGGTCGTCTTCCCGGCGCCAAGCTTGCCAATCAAGCCAAGTACAAGCGAACCTTTTATGTGCGAAGCAATACTCGAGCCAAGTTTTCTTGTGTCCTCGTGGCTATTTAAATGAATATCCAAAGATTTAATCCTGTCAAAAACACCGGCTCAACTGTCAATTTATGTCGGATAAGGGCGCAGATCGGAGAGGATCGCCCCAGCCAACAATATCGCAGATGATCAAAAAAGCCGAAATCTATTTATTTCAACCTTTTATATTGTTCTGGATTAAAAGGCTGTCTCAGCCGTGGGACCAGCCGCAGTTTTTTGACCCGGAATCATCCAGGTGGGAACCCTCCGCGACGTATTCCGTTTCCTAACTTCCTGGTGCACATACGCGCCCGGGACGCATAGGTATACTTCAACGTTTTGAGTCGGATTCCCGTTATTTTCAAAGCTGTAGGACAAAACTTACTCAGCTTCATCCTACGACCGAGACTATCAAGGATCATATCAGATCGAGAGCGTTATTATAAGCGCCTTTTATTGAAATGCATGCGCATTACGACGTGACAAAAAAGCAAAAATTTTATCTTCTGCTACATTTGAATTACATTCGATTTCAACTGTTCAGGCTCTTTCAATATGGTGCCTTTAACATGCTCTTGCGCCCCTTCTTTAGCAACGGGAACCTGGCTGCCAGCAGGCTCAGGGGCGCTTCGTCCAAGCTCACCAAAACGAGCTGTAGCCGCATGGGAGTCAGGTAGCTTGCTCGTGCCTGTAATGGCGTAATTTCGTACGTACAACCCCGTCCCGTGTGCCTGCAACTTGATACCACTGGGACCCACAGGCTTGTCTAGCTGATCTTGCAAATTATCAGCTGTTTGATCGAGCAATGCCTCGCGATCTTTTTTCCAGGTCTCATAAACTTGAGAGCGTGTGCTGGCTTCCTGAGCCAGTCGAGCCTTTTCTGCTTGGGCCGATTGTCGTATTTGAGCTTCTCTCTCCTTTAGAAGATCCGGATAGGCAAGCATTGGGTTTGCACGCGGACCAGGAGTGAATATCAACGGTTCATAAAGCTTTTGAATGTCGGCTTGCATTTGTATGTCGATGCGTTTAATTTCGTCATCGATTTTAGATTTGATCAGCTCCTTGCTACGCGCTGCAAGCTGACCATGCTTGTCTTTCTCAAAACCAGCTTGCTGCCTGATCAACGTTTTGACTTTTTCTAACTCACCGCCAGTGGTGGCGCTGGTATTTTGCATTGCCGGGGAAGGCAAGGAGATTTTATACGCCAACAATGCCTGCCGGCAGTACTCAGCAATGTTGCTTGTAGCATCAAGGTAATATGCAGCCTCGTATTCCTGCACAGCCTGCCTGTGTTGTTCCAGATGGACATAGCAATTAGCAAGCAAGTAATGCAGATTTTGCTTTGAAGGTTCCTGTCTGATTGCCGCCGCAAACGCATCTGCGGCCTCTTTATAGTGAGCAGAGCGATAATTCTCTAGACCGCCCTCATAGAGCGATTGAATCTGCGCCGCTGAAACCGAGACAGCGAATTGAGATAAGAAAACTAATGCAGACAGGCTCGCTTTTCGCAAAGTCAGCACCATATGTTAGCCAGAACCGAGTAACCTTATTCTAGCAGTAAATAATTTATGCACCAGAGAGCTCTTCGTGATGTTCCCAGGCTTACATGTCGTCATTACGACGCGACTTTGCTAATCTCTCAACTGAATCAGTGAAGAACTTGCTCTGCGGGTCTTTTTCATGGGCTATTTTTGCCTCTGATTCTGCTTGCACGAGTCGACCGCGCATTTCTTCCACCATGGAAAGACAGGCATGAGCTGCAGCCAGATTTTTATCAAGCTCAGCTGCTTTCCTGAATTGAAGGTATGCAGAATTCAAATCGTTGGTTTTAGTCAGGACTAGCCCATAGCCAATGCGTAGCTCGGAATTATTAGGATTTTTCTCCAGCAGTTGCTTGTAAAGTTCAGCAGCCTTGTCGAAGTTTTCTGTATCCAGATAAGCGGCTGCCAGTCTTGTTTTTACTTCTGTACTGTTGGGCGCTAGCTTGATTGCTTCCTGCAAGCTGCTTAAAGCCTCGCTGCCACGACCTACCTCTTCCAAAACCGTGCCGAGTGCCAACTGCACGGTCGCTGACTCCGGGTAGAGCTTTGCGGTTTCCTTCAGTATCGCCAGGGAGGCCTCATATTTGCCCATACGGCAAAGCAACAAGCCCTGTCCCGCCTGGGCATCCATTAGCTTGGGATTAAACTCGAGTGCCTTTTGATATTTAAGAAGAGAATCACTAAGCTCTCCTTTTTGTGCAAGCGCCCAGGCCAGGTTGGCATAAGCGGCTGCATTCTTCGGATCTGCCTGTATAACTTTTTTCTCTTCTCTGATCTGCCCTTCGTAATCACCCATGCTGCCTAGGACAACACCAAGTGAGACTCTTGCTGTAGCTGAGTCGGGGCAGTTTTGAAGCGCCTGTTCAAAAAATCTTTTAGCTACGTCATAGCGAGCTTGTCGGTACATAGCAATGCCACGTTCGCAGAGCGCTTTGGAAACTTCTGTCTCGGTGACCTTTGTGGCGGCTATCTTGGCCCCGGCTTTTCCGTTAGCGGACGTTGTGCTTTGCTGTTCTCTGCGGAAATGACGCAAATTTGGCATGCTCATAGCTTCCAAATTCTTACGAGCTGTGCGATTATCGGGCTCTATCTCAAGGGCTTTCTTCAAGTGGGCCCGGGCTTCATCTTTCTCGTCCAGCTTACCCAGTATCCAGGCCAACTCCACATGCGATGGAACATAATTTTCATCGAGCGCTAGCGCTTTTCGTTCACAATCTGCTGCTTCCGAAAGGCGGTCGGTATGCGCGTAAGACATCGCCAGATCATGCAATGCTACTTTGTTGGTTGGATCTTTCGAGCAAGCTTGCAAAAATAACTCTTGAGCTTCGTCCCATTTGCCGCCTTTTGCAAGACCTTCCCCCTGGGCTATCAATGTTCCAGATGAAGCAAGCTTTGTTTCTTCTTCTGATTTTGCAGCCATTGGAAGAAGAAAGAAACTGAATGCCGCAAGAATAAGTGCGCCTTTTTGCAAATTCATATTTTTTCCCAGAAGCGACTGATGCACGATTAGAAGGACCCCGAGCAATATTATCGACTACTGACAACCGTTTATCCACTTGCTTGCTTTGGCTTGAGAGGTTAACATTTCAGCGACTCGGACGTATTTCAATGGTTCATTTTTTGAATTTAAGAGAGTTAAAAGCATTTGCTGCCAAACGCGAATTAGTTCTTGTTGCAGCTTTTATATTTATGGGATATCTCTGCAGTGCCCAGTCGGCGGCTATTTGCCAGGTTGAAAGTACCCTGCCGCCTTCGGGTCGAGGCAGCAACGAGCAAACATCTGATGTGGCTGTCGCCAAGCCCGCTTTGCTGCCACCTGAACTTCCAAATAGAAGCAACTTGCCCCAAATACCTGCTCAAGAAGCCGTGCCAAGATCAGCGGGAAAAGTGAAAGCCTCTCTTGCGTGGAGACAACGGGCTCTCAAACTTTCAGTTGAGAAATTCAAATCAAGCAGCGATCAAAAAACGGAAAGTCCCCTCTTGCGTTCCTATGAAGCGATTTACCCCGACGTACTTATGGCTTTGAGTTCTTCATGCTCCGACTGTGGATTCCACGTCGACAGCCTCAACAGCAGCGCCGGAGAAATTCTGTCTTCAAGCCAGGATGGGCAGATAAAGCTGGTTTTCTCGGTCTGGGAACAGGCGGAAGGCAAATGCTGGATTTATGCATGCTCAGAAAAAGGTAACAGCGCCACAGCCACGAAGAGTGCTTTAGGCATACTTGATACCGTCTTTAATACCATTTCCAAAAGAGGCAGGATATAATGCCTAGCACTATCGGCAACATGTACGGACCATCTTTGTCTCTGCTTACGGATCTCTACCAACTAACAATGGCCTACTCTTACTGGACTTCCGGTAAGCAAGATAACGAAGCTATTTTTCATTTGTATTTCCGCAAGAAACCATTCAGCAACGGCCTTGCTGTTGCTTGCGGTTTGAACTATACAATTGATTATTTAAACCGCTTTGCCATTTCAGATGATGATGCAGCCTACCTTGCCACATTGAAAGGAGCAGACGGAAAGGCTCTTTTCACAGATGGATTTTTAGACTATTTGAAAAACCTGAAGTTCAGCTGTGATCTGGACTGTGTACCTGAAGGAACCGTAGCATTTCCACAAGAGCCTTTATTAAGGATCAAAGGACCTATTATCGAATGCCAGTTGCTCGAAACCGCTTTGTTGAATATCTGGAATTTCCAGACTCTTATTGCGACAAAAGCAAACAGAATCAGACAGGCAGCAGGCAAGAGCCCTGTGCTGGAATTTGGTTGCAGAAGGGCTCAGGGCGTGGATGGGGCACTTACAGCAAGCTGGGCTGCGCATGTAGGCGGTTGCGATGCAAGCTCAAATGTCTTGGCTGGAAAAATATTCGGTATTCCGGTATCCGGTACCCACGCACACAGCTGGGTAATGTGCTTTGACGACGAACTAAGCGCTTTCGAAGCGTATGCAGAAGCTATGCCTAACAACTGCATTTTTCTTGTTGATACTTATGACACACTTCAAGGGGTTAGACATGCCATTGAAGTAGGAAAGAAGCTAAAAAAGGAAGGACATAAACTCTTAGGAATACGGCTTGATTCAGGAGACCTTGCCTACCTCAGTATTGAAGCTCGCAAATTGCTAGACGAAGCAGGGTTTAGCGATGCGCAGATTGTTGCCAGCAATGATCTCGATGAAAATATCATTTCCAGCTTGAACACCCAGGGAGCCTGCGTCGGCGTTTGGGGAGTTGGAACAAAACTTGTTACTGCCTATGATCAACCGGCGCTTGGTGGTGTCTATAAGCTTGCTGCAACTCGTGCACCAGGAAAATCCTGGAAATACACGATCAAGTTATCAGAGCAGGCAGCAAAAATCTCGACACCTGGCATTCAACAAATAAGGCGCTTTTACACAGATGGACGCTATGTAGCAGATGCTATTTATGATGTGAACGGTGAACTCTCATCGCCCTTTGTGGTGGTGGACCCTCTGGATATGACCAGAAGAAAAATTATTCCTAGCGAAATGCAATTCGAAGACTTGCTTGTGCCTGTATTTCGCGAAGGGAAGCAAGTTTACACAAGTGCAGGAAGAGTCGAAACAAAAAACTATTTGCAATCGCAGCTGGAAAAATTTCACCCGACAATTAAACGTCTGTTGAACCCGCACGAATATCCCGTCGGACTGGAGCTCAATCTGCACAAGTTAAGAACAGATTTGATCTTAAAAGCTCGCGGCTTAAGCCAGGTTACATAGCGTAGTTTTTGGCATCGCCAATGGTGCCTTTTACTTTCCGTTATATATTACTGGATCCTATTTGGACAGGGAGAGCCGCTTTAGTTCTTCCCGAGCAGCGATGCAATCAGAGTTTGCTTTTTCATGTTCAGAGCTGTTTTTAGCAAGGAATTGCAAAAGGGCTATCCGCTTGTTTTTATAAGCCTTATCGTTGCTTAAATGGTACAACTCAAGACATGCTTGCGCAATTAGGTATTTGCCAATTAGCAAATTAGGATTCCCCTCCTCCAGTTCGCCGACGATGGATTCCATTTCTTGCAATGCTCGCTTGGCTTCCGCGGACCTGTGCAGGTATACAAAGTCGAAGCATTTTGATTGTAATGCGGTCAGAACTCTAGGTACGTCCAATTTGCGGTTTACTCCCCTTTCATACTCCAATAACTGGGAGTCAAACTGCAATGCTTCAACATAATGCTTGTCGATACGTTCCAAATAACCGAGTGCTCTCAACGTGTCACTGTAGTCACTGTGGTAACTCTTTTTTGCGTAAGATCCAATAAATTGCAAGCCCGAAACCAACTGCGCAATTGTTCTAGTGTCATATGGTGCATCAGGCGCACTTGTTCGCCTATTTACGAGTCCTTCAGCCAAGAAGTGGATGTCCTCAAGATAGTTTTCCTCTGAAAGCCTGAAAAACCCTTGCTTGGGGTCAGCCAGTTCTAGTGCCTTTCTAAGTTTATCTATTGCTTCTGTTGTCTTTTGCTTCTTTGCT
Organism: Obscuribacteraceae bacterium (SeqCode); assembly: GCA_044358055.1. Classification (GTDB taxonomy): domain Bacteria; phylum Cyanobacteriota; class Vampirovibrionia; order Obscuribacterales; family Obscuribacteraceae; genus JAIEPM01. The sequence continues at coordinate 10,208 of JBIKOL010000034.1, read as the reverse complement.
AATTCAACCCCTTTCCTGAACGACTCTCTGCATTCTTGCGTTATTTTGGATGTATCGCCATCCTGAATGTGCTGGGGTTTAGGTGCATTGATAAAGCTCAGATACCCGAGCACCAGGAATGAACTAGCAGCTAAAATCAAGGCAAATGCCTTAATAGACTTGGGCTTGGACAACTTAGCCAGAGCCGGTTTTTCAAGTTCTATCTTAAGCCTGCTTGCAAACTCGTCGGCTGATTGCGGACGTAGAGCCGGATCTTTGGCTAGCCCCCACAGTATTACCCCCGCCAGTTCTTTGCTGATATTACTCCGAGTACTAAACTCAGCAGGGCTTGGAGCTTGCATCACGCTGTGTTTATGCATTAGCTCAAGTTGCGAGTTAGCGGAAAAGGGTGGCTCTCCACACAAAGATTCATACATAACACAGGCCAATGAATACAAATCAGAACGTCCGTCCAGGGGCTTGCCCTGGCACTGCTCAGGACTCATGTATGTAGGTGATCCAATAACGGCGCTCGTTGCGGTTAGCTTCTGCGACTCATCGCCTATATCAACATATAATTTGGCGATGCCAAAATCGACCAGTTTGACTGTCTCCTTTCCTTCTTCGTCGCGGCAGATCATAATGTTGCCTGGTTTTATGTCTCTGTGAACTATTCCGGATTGATGTGCATGATTTAACGCCGATAGTGCGGCAATTGATAGTTCTTTGAATTGCTGCAAGCTAAGTCTGCCTTGTTCCTTCAATTGCTGTGCAAGAGAAAATCCATCCAGATATTCCATTACAAGATATGGTTTGCGCTCAAGCGAAATGCCAAAAGCAATAATTCTAACTATATTTGGATGTTCCAACACGCTATTGAGTTTTGCTTCTCGTTGAAAACGTTTGAGTGCATCCTCAGCGCTTATACTCGATAGAACTTTTACTGCAACAATGCGATTGAGGGCTTTCTGTCTCGCTTTGTAGACCAGAGACATCCCCCCCTGTCCCAGCAGTTCAAGGATCTCAATGCTTTCAATATTTGGCAGGTCACTAAGCCGGTCTCTATTCATTTCGGATAGTCCCCGAGCAAGCCTTCAACTATTCTTCCAGGAACTTCATAAACTTGCCGACCCAGCCCTGTTTCTTCTCACCCTCAGCAGCAGGGTTTGCCTGCTGCACCGGTGTCCCGCACTCGCCACAAAACTTTGCTTCTGGTTCCAGAGGATTGCCACAGCCAACACATGCTGGTATGCGCTGAGGCAAGGAATAACCACACTCGCCGCAGAAGAGAGCATTTGCTTCCAGACCAGTCCCGCAACCAGGACAAATCGGCGTACCCTCAGGCACCATATGTGGTGCTTGATATTCCCGATTAAAACTTTGAGCCGAACCCTCTCCCGTAAATTGTTGTTGAGGATAAACAGGCTCGTCTTTATATTGTTGCACCGGCTGCGGGTGAGCCTGGGGCTGCACGTAGTTTTGCGAAGCTTGCGTCGGATATGGCCCTGGCTGTGCTTGCTGAGATGGGTAACTAGACGGTGGAATAGCATTAGCCGAAGGCCCTGGCTTGGCTGGCAGAATACTGTTCTCTGGGGTCGACGGAGCAGCCCCGCTGGGGGCTTTGCCTGCCTTGCCAAAACCTGGCGGACCTGGTGGAACCAGACTGTAGCTATCAGGCATTTTCGGTTCGTCAGAGGAAGTGGATGGAATCGGCAACGCTGGTTCGCTTCCTGGCACCTGAGGCGGTGAAGCAGCTCCTTTTGGGGGAGGGAGATAACTCATTCCTCTGTTCGGCACAGGTTCTGGATTATCCACATAGGGAGAGAGACCTGTGACTTTTTCCTTTGCTGCAAATGGGTCTCCATTGTTTGCCGCTGGCGTTGGATCGTCATCCCGTTTCGATACAGTACTTTCATAAAATTCTTGAGGACCAGGTCCTCGCATGTGATGCTCTGCTGCATGCTGCGAACTGACCTGCGCGGCTGGAACAATATTTTCATTCTGCTGATGAGCCGCTGGAAGCTGATTTGGAGGAAGCTGAGTCGGCGTCATTTGCCGATTTACAGGCTGAGTGGTTTGCGCGGGACCGCTTGGTTCTGCCACTACTTGCGGTGACACTGTTTTGGGCTGCTGCTGCGAAACAGGGCTGATTCCTGCAGTAGGCTGAACCTGCTGAAGCGGCAACTGCTGCCCAAGATGTTGATCATTTGGTGCAGCCTGCACGGTTTGAGCAGTGTTTGCAGCTGTTGCCGACACAGCCGGAGAGATCGGTTCACCGACAGGTGGCCTGAGTTCAGGCATAGCTGAAGCAGAAATAAGCTGTGCCTCCACAAGGAAGCGCGATGGTCCCGATGCTTTGCCGGACACAGTTACGGGATAGCTGAGGAAGACTGCCTCGCGAGCTCTTGTTAGAGCCACGTAGAACTGACGGCGTTCTTCTTCTAAATCTGGACTGTTGCTCACCCCCTCCGCAAGCCCGGTCAAAAACACTATCGGGAATTCATGGCCCTTGATGTCAAAAATGGATTTTACATAAACAGCCTGTTCCTCTCCCGGCTGTTCATCGCCAAGACGTTCTTCCACATGCTGGACAAACTCGGCTACTGAGCTGAACGCCTTCGCGTGTTCTTCCAACTGACCAAGTCTTTTCAGTGGTTCGTAGATCTGTCCGGGCGGAATCTTCACGCTCTTATAGTAATCATTCAATCTGCGGGTTCGGCGCAAATAGCCTATTGATTCAGCCGGCGGGAGCTTGTCCTGGTTCATTGCCCTTATGACTTTCACAAGCTGCTCAAGTTCCTTGCACCCCTGGTCAGCTGTAGCCTCCGCATAAATTTCAATTGCCTTGAGATATGACAGATTATTCGCACTTGCAAAACTGGCGATCGTAGCTGAGAGCTTGGGATCAATTTCCTTTGTGCCTATTTGACAGACACGCTCGAAGGCTTCTCTGGCACGCGGTCCATCAGGATCCATTACCAGCTTCAAGAATGCCACCATGTCGCCTGCTTCATCTGGAATCATCGAACTATCAGAATGACTGGCATGGAACGGCAAGCCGGCTTTCACAAGTTGTTCTTCGATAAGCGCCTCATAATGCCCCTGGCGATACAGAATCGCAAGCTGAGAAGCTCCTCGCCCAGCATCAACCAGTGCTCTAACCTGTTGTACTACCCAGGCAACCTCTTCCTGCTCGTTAGACAAAGCTTGTGGACCAAACACCGCCGAGCTAGGCGCCGCACCCCAAGCGGAGACAAACTCTTTCTTAATTTTCCTTCGTTCAAGATACGCCAACAGACAGCGCGCATGCTCAACAATTGTTGGATGGCAACGAAAATTGTGTTCCATGATCATGCATCTTGCATTGGGAAAACGCAGGCTGTAATCAGCAAGCAGCTCAGGGCAAGCATTGCGATTTTCACTAATCGTTTCATCATCATCGCCGCAGACAAACAAGTTATCTTGCGGTGCCGCAAGAATTCGAACAAGCATATCCTGTGCCACCGTCGATTCCTGGTATTCGTCCACCAGAATAAACTCGTAGCTGTTTTGGTATTTAGCTCGCAACTCCGCGTTTTCCAGTAATACCTGCACGGCCAGACTGCTCACATCATTCTTGTCTATTCTATTCGTCTTCTGAAGCTGATCTTCATATTGCTGGTATATTCGTGCGATGATTTCTTCACTGTTGTTTTCCGCAACTTCTTTCGCCTGCGCTGGAGAAATCAAATGCGACTTGTACATAGCAATAACTGCAGAGACATAAAACTCATCAAGCTCCCCAGCCATCTCGAGCTTCACAGCATCTACTTCTTTCCTGACCTTGCTCAATATTTTTTGAATGACTTTTTGCGGGCTCGGCTCTAACTTTAGTGGAGGCTTTCTTTTAATTGCCGGCAAATTCTCTCTCAAGATTTTCGTGCCCAGGTCTTGCCAGGACATGATGTTCAGGCGCTGTCCAACAGTTTTTTCGACACTGGTCTCAATAGCTTTTCTTAAAAGCTTCGCAGTGTCTGCACTAAAACTGAGCAATAGTATGCATTCAGGGTTAATGCCCTGCGACAGCAAATAGACAACTCGTTGAATGATGCAAGATGTTTTTCCGGTGCCGCTTCCTCCCACCAGTGCAAACGGCCCGCCACCAAATAAGATGGCACTTCTTTGAAGATCGTCGGCAGGCAGTTCAGGAGTTTGTGGTAAAGACTTTCCTGTTAAAAACCTTCCTATCCCTTGCTGCCTTTTGCGACCACCTCTCCATATGTCTTCTATAACGTCGGCGCAGGCCGCTCTATTACTGAGTAATTCCGAGGTGCTGAATTTTAAGATTTGCCAGCCATCAGAAAGCAAAACGAAATCTCGCTTCGCTTCGCGCGTGTTTACGTCATGGCCTGAAAGCGCTGAAAGCATGTCACATTCGATATTAAGCCGCTTCTCTCCGTCTACAAGAGCAAAGTCCAGCAAGTAATCCCCCAGCACATATTGGGGCACTATCTCCAAACCACGATCTCGCAAAGTCATGTAGAGGTAATATTCTTGCTTCAGCATGGGGGGCACAGACTCCTCCCTTGCCAGCTTGAATAACTCTTGATTAATCGTGCAAGACTCAATCAGCCAGGAAAGCTTTTCCCAATTAACTTCTCTGCCGCAAAAGTCGAAGTCCTGGCAGGCATGACCATATCGCATGAATTCCTGGTACGAAAGCGGTGTCGTCAAAATTGAGACTTTGCCAGAAATGGCTCTCGGAAATAGCAAGTAGTAAAGCAAATACCAGATATGAGATGGCTTTTCTGGTGCCTCAAGTCCATCGACAATAACAACGTCATTTCCGCTCAGTTCAAGTTCCATTTTGCTTGCCAGCGGTCTGCCAAAGCTCACCTTGTCTTTGCTTTCGTTGAAAAGAAAATCCGCCTGCTGATATAGCGTTTCACCATTAATGACAAAGGGACTGAATCCGCGAGATTTCAAATTGATGACGGCCGCTTCCAAACTGACAGCCTGCTCCTCTGTCCAATCGGAGAGAAACAAGCCTCTGGGCGAACCGTGATAAAGACAAAAAGTATTGACAAACCATTGCAGAACTTCGCGCCAATCTGATGGCACGGGCACCATGGCAGGATTGTTCCCCTTATTCTTATGACCCTTTGCCAAATTGACTCCTGCAGAAGCAAAGCGTGCTGTCTGATATTGTTCGGAATGCTTTTCGTTAAAAACTTTAGCCGAAAGCAACCTGTGCAAATTCAGCTTCGGTGGCTCGCAGAAACAATATTCCTTCCCGATATCACTTTATAACCGGGGTAAATGCCAGCAAAAGCCCACAAACAAACACTGTACGCAATTATTTTTTTGAGACAGTTCCGAAAACCCAGAACTGGCTTACTTTATAAGACAAGCGTTATTCTTTTGATTAGCGGGTACATTTACATTGCAAACTTGACATTTTCGTAATCGATCTTCAGTAGTACAATCGATACGGAGTAAAACACTCAAGTCAAGAGTGTCTACTGCAAACCGGCAATTCTCATCGAAAGGAGAGGACAAGAATGAAAAAGGCGCTAGTTTTCCTGGCTGCTTTGTCCACAACCGCTTCATTACCAGCGTTCAGCCAAGCATGTGGTGACGAGGGACGTTATTTCCACTTGAAACCACCATCGTACTCAATCCCGAGTGCTCGCCGTCATGCTGTTCACAGATACGCGAAAGCCCTCCGTTGGTACCATGAGCACCTCGGCGATAAGCCACTCTGTGTAAACGGCAAACCACAGTAAGCGTCCAAACACCATTTTCGATCAGCTGATTTTCGTCACCGAAGATTGGACATAATTTATTATTCGAAAAACTGGTTGTTAAGCGTTCTGATTGCCGATTGCAGAAACTGTTAAGGGAAGTCTTTCGACTTCCCTTTTTCCAGTACTCTGGATTTGTGCTTGTAACTAAAAGGGCGCCCGTGAGGCGCCCCTACGAATGCCTAAACCGATGCTTTGGCCGACTACTATCCATATTATGGTGATAGCTGATTAGCCGATTAGCTGATTAGCTGATTAGCCGCCGATTTTCGCGCTGAAGAAATAGAAGCAGGACATCATAACCATCATTGACGAAGTTACACCAAGCCAGAACGAGGCTATGACAATTTGCCAGACTATAAGTGCCTGCCTGGCTGATAGGCTCACGATAATTCCAAGTCGGTTGATCATATACAGCACGACGGCAAGAATCGTCAGAAGTAGCGGTAATAGCTTCAGTCCTGGTGCTACAGGTAATGCTACCGCGGCTACAAGGCTCATAATGCAGATAACAACCAGCCCGATGGTCACGTAGTCGGAGATTCTCTGTCTTACTGACTCAGTTACAGAGGCTTCGTTGATATGTTTGATGGCTGCCATGACGTTCCGCAGACCGCCGCGACGAGCTCCCTCGAAGTCACCATCACCGGCAGCTTCTGCATTTTCGGATTTCGTTATATCTGACTCAGCCACAGAGATCCTCCCAGCGAATGCTTATTATCAGTCAGAACATATACCTGCCTACTCTCCCATCATGCCCACCTGTTCAAGGGTTAAACCAGTCGCCTCGATCGATCCTTCCAGAATTGAATCGCCTTTCTGCCTGTTCTAGCGCGGATCATATGGCAAAACACATGAAGCAAGAAATCAATTAGGATAGACTTGAGCCCTGGAAAATTACGTGGTGTCCAATGCAAGCCGGAAATGCTCAAGCAAAAAAACCTACAGTTTGGATAGCTGTCCTGCATTATCAGGGTGCCGAAAACACTGTCTCCTGCCTGCGCTCAATCGAGAAATTGAATTATCCGCATCTTCGAATTCTAATTACGGATAATTGTTCGCCTGATAAGAGCGGTGAAAAAGTCCGCGAAAACTATCCAACTCATGATTATTTGCAACTTGCTGATAATCTTGGCTTCGCTGGTGGATCCAACGCAGCAATCAATTACTGCATTCAAAAAGGTGCCGACTGGATCTGGTTGTTGAATAACGATACAGAACTTGCAGAAGATTCTCTTTCCAAAATGATGGATATTGCCCTCAGTGAGGAGAGAGCAGGTGTCCTGGGTGCTCGAGTCTGCACCCCGACCACTAACGGCTATCACAAAAGCGGTAGAGGTGAAATTGATTTCTTCCGAGGCAAAACTTTTGAACGTGGCGATGTCGATGAAACACAAGCAAAAATCGCCTGCCAATGGATTTCTGGCAGCAACATGCTTTTCCGTGCCAGCGCGTTTCAAGAAATGAATGGATTTGATGAAAAATTCTTTCTTTACTTTGAAGATACCGATATTTGCTGGCGCTTAAACCAGGCAGGTTGGAACTGTTTACTTGTGCCGGATGCAAAAATATTCCACGAGGGAAATGCTTCCACTCAAGGGAAATTGGCGATCTGGCGTTCTTACTATCACACTAGAAATCGCCTGCTTTTTTTCCTGAAAAACAAAACAGGAATTGCAGCGCTGCCAATTTTGCTCGCTGTCTCGACCCATTTGATCAGGCACTCGATCGTTCTACCATTCAGAGGGGAAAACGGAAAGCGACAGTTACGAGCCGAATTGCTTGGCTTTACGGACTATCTGGCAGGGAAGCTCGGCAAAGCCAATTGTTTGGATTTTTAAATAGTCTCACCATATATGGTGCAGCTCACCAATCCCATTTAGACTTGCCCGACACTGCTGCACCGCTGTGACAAGCAAGTTGCGAGAAGCGTTTATTGAATTTGAGAAGTTAACGCAAGAATCGAGGCTTACTCTGCTGCCTCAGCCTCTTCGGCGCCTTCACCTTCTCCGACATAACTTATCACGATGCGACGCTCGGGTTCTTCACCCTTGCTGGCGGAAGATAATTCAGGGAAATGTTCCTGCAAATACTTATGCACAATCCTGCGTTCAAAGGGAGTCATGGCTTGAAGTTCGATTTCTTCTGATTCGCCATTCAATACGGCAACCGCGCCTTCTTTGGCTTGCTCAACTATTGTCTCCCTTCGGCGCTGTCTGTAATTCGCTACGTCAAGAAGAAAATGAGATTGCTCGATTCGCGTACCTTTGCACATTTGTCTGAGCAGAAATTGCAAAGCTTCCAGTGTTTGTCCTTTCTTGCCAATTAGCAGTTTGGCGTCTGAGGGTTTGCAATCAATACGATAGCAACGCGTCGATTCGTCGATGTCTTCTTCGTGAATGACTGCATCGATATCCAGAATTGCGAGCATTTTTTCCAGGTAGCTCCTGGCGTTTTCATCATGCAAAGTATTCATGACTACTTATTCTTCCCCTCTTGTTCTTTTTCCGTGAGATTTAGTTTTACAGGGTTTTCGTCGGAATCTCTAGACTCCTCACCCTTTTTTCCCTTCTTGTCATTTGGACTGGCGTCGATTATCTCCGATTTGGCGCTGCTTTCGAGAGCTTTGGATTTTTTTCCCTTCTTGTCATTAGGAACGACGTCAATAACTGCTTTTGAAGCCGGAACATCCTCGTCCCCGTCATCAAGGTCCGGCGCTGGAGATCTCATGAGTAACCAGGTCTGCAAGGTCTGCACTACGTTGGAAAAGACCATGTAAAGGTAGACGCCCGCAGGTAGCGGCATGAAAAAGAACATACCAGTTACCGTAAACGGCATTATCTGCTGAGTCTGCTTCTGCACAGCAGCCTGTTCAGGGTCGGCCGGAGTACTTGTCACCATGAACTTCTGAGACAAGAACATGGTTACACCAAATAATAGAATCAGAGACAATACATCGAAATTTTCCGGCTTAAGCAGATCGGTTCCTTTTGCCACTTTTCCGATACTGCTCATGAAGAGGAAAGGCTCATGTTTAGCCACTCCGGGAATCATTGCATTCACAACGATTTCTCCAGGATGTTTGAAAACAGCTTTGCCATTTTCGTCGATCATGCTTCCGTTTGGATCGTCAACAACTTTCCATTCCGGCACAAAACTCTCAGGCAGACTGCCTTCCACGGCTCGGACATGGAAGTTTGCCCCTTTGCCGGCAACAATTGTCATATCACCCGGCTCAACCGCTAGTTTTACAGCCTTTCCGTCGATCGTGCCACTAACAGTGGTTTCAGAGCTGACTTTCTTTTCTTTTATCGCGTCTTCAGATGACCCTCCACCAGGGAAAGGAAATCCGCCCTCGCCTTCCTTCTTCGGCAGAACGCGTACCTTAACGGGTATGATCTGTTCCGTGCTACCGGTCACCGAGGCCGGTATCACAGCTGCAATAGTTATGTCTCCTGCTGCCGGAAACGTCGCCTGCCCTTCAGGTGTCAGCATGGCTTTATCCGGATCAACGGCAATTTTCCAGGTGGGCTTCATCTCCGGCGACAATTCACCTTCCTTGGCTCCCACGGTGAAATCTATAGTGCTAAACCCATCTTTTGTAGGCTGCCCTTCCTGACGTCCCAGGACAAGCGTAGAATCACCCGGGTGTACCACTAGTTTGGAAAGCTTCCCATCCTTGCTCACATATGCACTATCAGCAGAAGAAGTTGGATTTTGTGTCACAACAGTCTTATCAGCCTTGTCTGCGGCAACAATTTTGATCTTGACTGGTATAGCCTTGTCCTGAAACGGCGGTCCTGTGAACGTTCCAAAAAGAGCAAACAAAATTGGAAGCTGAACAAGCATTGGCAAACAACCACCAAAGGGGTTGATCTTGTTCTTCATGTAGAACTCGGCCATTCGCTTTTGAAGCTCTTGCGGATCGTCTTTGTACTTTTCCTGCATGGCTTTCAATTTTGGCTGCATTTTTTGCATCGACTGCATCGATTTTGTGGATGCTGAGACAAGCGGCCAAACGAGAATACGAACAGCCAGAGTCAAGCCAATAATAGCCCATCCATAGCTACCAAGAGTTTTGTCGAGAATCTCGAGCAACGGCAGCATGAACAAATAAGAGATATCCACAATTACACCTGCTTACGAAAGCCAAAGCCTTTTGCAGCTTCAAGCTCATCGATTTTGCGAAGAGAGAACACACTTAGATTGAAAGCATCCGGCGCATAGTCTATTCCGCCTGGATGAAATGGATGGCAACGAAGCAAGCGCCATATTGTTAAGACTGCGCCCTTCAATATTCCGTGCTTTTCAATGCAATCGTGCGCATAACAAGAGCAACTCGGATAGAAACGGCAAGAGGCTGGCCGAAAAGGTCTGCTTAGTTGATAGGTTCTAATTAATAGCAAAAGGATCTGCTTCATCGGCGTTAGGAGGACGCCCTCTTTG
>JBIKOL010000164.1:0-19371 GCA_044358055.1 Obscuribacteraceae bacterium (SeqCode) | reverse complement strand
CGCATTTCAAGATCCCTTGCAGATCCACCCATATCCCGCTTTAAAAGCCAGATTTGAAAAAATGCGTTGTCAAACCACTATATGCATGAATAGACTGGGAGCAAACAAGAAGGTGGCAAATCATCTTTGCAGAGTTCGAATCCAAATTGCTCGTGTATGATCGGCGTGCGTTGGTACCATCATCGAATATTGAAAAGCCTCATAATAAGCCAGAGTAAAAAGCAAAATTAGGCAAGAAAGCGAACGGAAATGGAAGATCGACTCGTACAACGCAAGTCGATCTTCCATTTCCGTTCGGCTTGATCACTCAATCCGTTCAGCGACGGTCGAGTGAACCGGCTTGTGTCCGTTGGGTCGAATCACAATCCCGCGATGCCAGCTTATTTTTGGTCTGGAACGCGTCCCATCATTGTCGTGCCAGCGCTTGTCCAGCTCAGCCCATGCCAGATAGCCATAACGGCAGAGCAGCGAGGGATCCATGAAGTAGAAATAGTCGTCCTTCTTTGCTCGCAGTTTGCGCGCCTTTGCCACGACCTGTGGTGCACCACGCGAGTAACCGATCGATGCAACGTAGTGACCATTGTCGTGAATGTCGGGGTCGTCGTATTCAGACGGATCCTCGGCGTAAGCTTGAATAGCGAGGATCGTGGAGACTTCTTCATCCAGCAAATCCATGAGATCGTCCTTGCTCATCTTCTCGTGGATTTTCGCATCGAGCCCGATTTCGTTCATGTAGCGAGCAATATCGATGGCATTCGTACCGCTTCGCTTCGTCTTCATGCCGCGAAGAAATTCCTCCACAGTGCCGGGTCCGACACCATAGAGACGTGCAATCGACGCCGCGGCCAGCGCGCAGGAATAGTTTGTCGGCTGATTCAGATCCGGCGCGTCAACGTAGATAGAACCATCGGGAATTTCAATCGCAAGCGGACGCGATCGTTTCCCAAACTGGAGTCCCTGAGAAGTCAGTGCCGCCCGCGAAGAGCGAATCGCGAGTGCGGGCAGCTCAGGAAGGTGGATCTTGATCGAGCCATTCGGCACGATCAACTGTCCGAGTCGCATGGCTATTCTCCGTGAGAAGAGCATGAGTTCTCTAAGCGCTGCATGCGCAAAAAAAGAACTTTGAAGGTATAGGCTAGCCTGTTTTTTTCGAAGCGTAAGAGAGAGGAGGAAATGAAAGAGTCCCCTGGAGCCTCGCAGCTTTGCGTTCAGCCAAAACAGCCCAGTACCGCAAGCAAGATGGTAAAAACACCAATGCAGCGGTAGAAAGTGTTTCTGCTAGCTCAAGCGAAGTCTTGTCCACCTGGAAGATTTGGATCCGCAGAGCAAAATAAAAGGACCCCTTTCGAGGTCCCCGCTAATTTACTCGGAAGAGCGCTTAGACTCTACCGCTTTTTACGGCCTTGCCGGATGCATATCCGCTGCCACCACAAAGTCCTTGCAGCTCCTCATCCTTAAGTTCATGCAGGCTAATAGACTTTTCCAGGTCTTTGAACTCAGCACCGTTATAGATGCCCCAATAAGTTGGACCAACCGACTTGTCCTTGTGACGAAGTCCAACCGGGGTTGCCTCATGCAAGAGAAACCAACCGACTACCAGAGTGCCGGCTACGTATAAGAATATGACCCAGGTGTAAACGTCCATTTTGAGCTTGGCTCCTTGTTTGAGGTTTTTGAGCCCCTACCACCCTCTTACAAATCTTAAACCAGCGAATTGGACACTGTCGATGGGAATTCCACGCAAGACCCTCTCCTTGTTTGCCTGAGCCTGACAGGTGAATAATGCTGTGCCTCATTTAGCAATTTCCGGGCACAATAAATCACGAGTAGATCGAGGAAAGTTTCCGCCCATTGCTGTCTAGACGAGTCGAGCATCTGATAATCTCACCGATTGTCGCATTGACACTTGGTTTTAGCCTGTCATTGGCGGCCTGGGCAAACAAGAAGCTGGAACTTTCACCAAAAACTCCACAACAGGAGCAAGCCTGCAATTTGCTCTTAGAGGGAACCAGATTGCTTGAAGCAAAAAAGCCTTTTAAAGCTAGAAAAGTGCTTGAGCAATCTGCGCAGTTGTGGCCTGAAAGCGCCGGAGTTCACTATAACCTTGCTTGCTGCTATGACGCCTGTGCTCTATACGATCAAGCGATTGCTGAATTTCAAAAGGCGCTTCAAATAGATCCAAAAATGACGGATTGCCTGGTCAATATTGGCAGTTGCTATCAAGTCCAGGGCAGAACCGATGAGGCAATAAGTTTTTTCCACAATTATTTGAAGAAGAATTCGCACTCCAAGGATGCAGAAACCGTTCAGGGCATGATCCACGCACTGGAAAAATATAAACGAGAGCACATCGAATCTGATCCAGCCTCTCCTGATTATGTACCGAGTGTTTGTGATGAAGGATTTGTGAGGCGCTGGCCAATCAATAAAATGCCGCTTGCTATTTACATTTCCAATGGTACTAACGATGATGGACAACCAGTACAGGGATTCCGCGAGGAATTCAACTATATTTTGCTCGGTGCAATAAATGATTGGATGAAAGCATCACATCACCGCCTTTCCTACAGATTGGTGACCGATCCAAAGCAAGCTGATCTGGCCTGCACATGGACAGATGATCCGGCATTCCTTCATGATGAAGGAAATAAGGTAGAGCAGGGCGTTGCACAGGTCTTCGCTGAAACAAAACCGGGCGCCGACGGAACCAAGTCAATTCTGTCCGCACATGTACGCATTCTCGTTTTAAACAGAGACACAAATGCATCTCTTACAAGCGACGATATGAAGAAGACCTGCCTGCATGAAATAGGTCATGCTCTTGGAATTGTTGGGCACTCTCCAAGTAATAAAGATGTGATGTTTTATTCAAACGCAAGTGCCGTCTGGCCGGCGCTAACGAAACGAGACAAGGCTACGGTTCTTCGCATTTACCAGGACTTTCCTGAGCCCCCGGCAGGTGCTGGACAACCACCTGGTTGAAACGATGCTGATTTAAAGTAATAAGATCTTGCGCGCCTGATCCGGTTTAGAACCGGCTGATGTAATATTGCATTTGATTTTTGAGGCTAAGCTAATGCACTACAAACACACTCAGAAGGTACCCGAGAAAGTAATGACCATTGCTGGTATTTGCGGTCTTGCACTTGGACTCACACCACCAGGCTTTATCGCAAGACTCGTGCTAATGGGCGCTCTGGGAGCCGCGGCTTACACTTTCCGTTCGCTCACAGTCGAAGTTGACGACCATGAACTGCGACTTGAATTCGGCGATGGCATGATCAAGAAATCCTTCCCGTTGACAGAAGTCTCCGGATGCAAACCAGTGAGAACCGGCCTTCTTCAAGGATGGGGAATGCACTGGGTTGGAAATGGATGGCTCTACAATGTCTACGGCCTCGATGCTGTGGAAATCGCTTTTCGAGATGGCAAACGAGCTCTTATCGGCACGGATGAGCCCGACAAACTAACAGCCGCTATTGACGGCAGATTGATCGTCGTTCACTGATCGATCAGTCATGCTTGTTTATTCGCCGGCATACAATATGGATCTGCGCGAATATGGCTTCAATAAGCCCTTCGCGCTCGATCGCGGAGAGCTGGTTCTCAAAGCTCTTCAGCATGATTTCGCTAAACCAGTTCCATATGTTTTGCCGGCAGCAATTTCTCTTGAAGACGCAGCGCTCGTACATAGCAATGCTTATCTTGGCTCCCTTAAGCAGGACGAAACCTGGCGCAGCATTTTTGAACTGAAGCCGGAGGAACTGCTGCCTCCGGGCAAGTATAAACCTCTGCACTCACTTCTCGATGACATACTGCTGAAATGTGGTGGCACATATCTTGCGGCAAAATCCGCCATGGAAGATCGTCTGTCGGCCAATCTTGGCGGTGGGTATCACCACGCTTTTCCCAATGAAGGCCGGGGCTTTTGTGTGATCAATGATATTGCAGTTGCAATTCGAAAATTGCAGAAAGACCAGATTCTAAAAAAGGTAATGATAGTAGATCTCGACTTTCACCAGGGAGATGGAAACGCGCTTATATTTCAAGACGATCCTGATGTTTTCACTTTATCGGTCCATTCAGAAGAAGGCTGGCCTGACGAAAAACAAAAAAGCGATCTCGACGTTTCAATACTCAGCAACGAAGCACATCTCTATCTCCAAAAAACGCAGGAGGCGGTAAATCTTGCGCTTTCAGAATTTCAAGCAGAACTTTGCTTTTTCGTCGCCGGAAGTGACCCCTATGAATTTGACACTTTGCCAGGAACTCGATTCATCAAGCTCAGCCTTGAAACCCTGCAAGCTAGAGATGCTTTTGTTATAGACAAGTTTTTCGATCTCGGAATCCCCCTTGCGATGGTCTTTGCCGGAGGTTACGGTCCTGAGGTCTGGCGCGTGCATTATCAGGCGGTCAAGCATTTGCTCATTCGTGCGGGCACCATGGGCAATACCGTTTGCTTTGAAGCCAATAAGTAGAGATCTCTGTCCTATAAAAGTTTGCGAAGCAGGCATATTGCCACCGTATACGATTGCAAGCATTTAAAGTCGGGAATATAATCCTTGTCTCTTGTTGTATATAAAGGGAATATATCTTGGCTTCACGCGCGAATTTGCTCAAGGACCGCCGGCTAAAGGCATTGCCAGGCATCGGCAGGACAGCATCTCCTTTTCTAAAATGGGTAGGCGGGAAATCACAACTCTTGAACAGCTTTCAAGCTTATTTGCCTGAAACTTTCAAAGCATACTTCGAGCCTTTTACTGGCGGAGCGGCACTATTCTATCGCTTGCGAAACAACAATCATTTTTTTCGCGCACAACTTTCCGATCAAAACGAAGAACTAATCAATTGCTATAAGATGGTTCGTGATCACGTTGAGGATCTCATCCGTGATCTAAAAAAACATGTCAACGATGAAGAGTATTTTTACCAGTTGCGTGCTGTTGATCCCAACAGGCTAAGCGAGATCCAGCGAGCTTCTCGTCTTATATATCTGAACAAAACCTGCTTCAACGGCCTTTATCGGGTGAACAGCAAAGGGCAGTTCAACGTACCCTTTGGTTCTTACAAGAATCCCGCCATCTGCAACGAAGAGAACCTCCGCGCCTGCAGCAAAAGCCTCGATGATGTGAATATACTTGTGCAGCCATTTGAGGAAGTTCTGAGCCAGGCAAGAAAAGGTGATTTCGTTTACTTTGACCCTCCATATCATCCGCTAAACAGCACCTCGAATTTTACTTCCTATACAAAAAACTCTTTCAATAGTGAGGACCAGAAACGTCTGGCAGAAACTTTTGCTGCGCTGGACAAGCGTGGTTGCAAATTAATGCTGAGCAACTCCGACTGTGAATTTATCAGAGAGCTTTACGCCGACTTCCGTATCGAAACTGTGTACGCTATAAGAGCTATAAATTGCAAAGCCACAGGACGCGGGCGAATCAGCGAAGTATTGATATTGAACTACTGACTGGCGACGAATAGTAAAACCCTTTCTGCTTGCTTAAATTCGCGTTTCCTAAAAATATTTAAGCTCTGCTAAAGCGTGTCAAAATTCTCGATGAACCAAATGCTGGCGATTCCCACCACTTGGCGATTGTTCGTGGTTACAAAGAGATAATTTCACTTTTAGCATTAATGACTTATGATTGCCATATCAATACAAAGAATATTCCGAGCATATGTCCGAACAAACAGTCGACCCGAACACTACCGCGTTCAGCGGATCCGAACGTCGCCAGAAAACCAGTGGTGAGGAAAGCGCCTATGTGCCGCCGAACCCACAGGAGATTTTCGACAAGCGCAAGAAGCTAAAGCGCTTCGACACTATGAATTTCATGCTGAAGGAACTTCGTCAGCCTGACAAAACAGCTAGCGGTGAATTTGTCATTGTCGATCGTTCGTTGCCACCATATCCGGCTCCACAAATAATGGCAAAAGCGATGGCTCGTTGCCTGGTCGCTTTTCTTGATTTTTCGGAAGAAGCAAAAGCTATATCTGAATTTCGCGAGCACCTGCTTGAGTGCATTTGCGGACTTGCTGATGAAAACAACAGGCTTGCCTGTGCCTCCCTGATGGCAGAATTCGAATCGCGAATGATTGAGCAATTCAGCGAAGCTGCCGTTATTGAGGTCAATAGCTGTTACCGTAATCTCTGCAAAGTGCTCACAGATGCGCCCGGCCCACGCTCCTTGCCCTGGCAAAGCAGACTACTCCTTGTGTCACAGTTTCTAGCCCATTGCGCAGACCCAAGTTCAATCGCTCTGGGACGCAAAATTGGCGCACAAGTTGCCTGTTTGATGCACAAGGTTTTCAGCAAGAATCCTTCAAGATTTGCTTCAATGCTAGCAGGAGCAGTCATTGATGGAAGCTGGAGAGCGTTCGACGGCAAAGTAATTGTTTGCGATGAACACAGCCTCAAAGCCGGTCCCGAAGAAATCAAATGGGTAAACGGCGAGGACAAGCGAAGTTACCCTGTGAAAATATTGCAGTGCTATTTACTCAATAACTGCTTGCTCAGGCGCCGAATTCCCATGGTATATCGCGAGACTCCGGGTAGACCAGGCAAAAACTATGGCGGGCAGATTGTCAGCGTTGTCGAAGGTGAGCAGGTCAATCCCAAATACGCTACTTTGAGTTTGATCGAACTGGCACTTCTGGCTCGATTTGAATTCGGTGAACAAAACTGCATCATCACAAACGACAAATCTTTTGCTGCGAATAGCCCGGAAATTATCGATCGGCTATCAGGTAACAATTTCCTGGTGCACATCAGTTCTCTGGAAGAACTTAGTGCAGCCCTGGTAAAGGCAAAAGAGGCAGGAGCCATGCCGGTAACAGTTGCTATCGACGAGCGCAAACTGCTCTCGGACACTTATCAGGATGGTATCAATCATGCTGTAAATGTGGTCATGCTTAACGAATACGGCATGATGAAAGTTTTTAACCCTCATTTGTTACCTGGAATGCAACGCTTGTCTAGAATGAACGTGCAAAAATTCTACAATGCTACCTTGAGTCAAGCAAAAATCTGATTTTCAAATGGAAATCACAGATATCGGTCCTTTCAAGAAAATCACCGTACCGCCTGGCTGGCGGCGAAACATGTTGCGCATTCCCCAGGGCAACAACATGGAATTGCCATTGCTGCAACTTAACTTGCCGGGCAAAGAAGAACTGGTTGAAATCGGCATCTTCTATCGCGGCAGACTTGAAAGCGTCGAAGACGGCGAGAATTTCCATTTGCTTCTGGAACGCAACAAAGAAGCTGAAGCACCTGTAGCATTATCTCCTGGACAAATAAAATCTCTTGCTCGAATCATGGATACTACCGGCTTTAACCAGTATGCCTTTCCAGCACACCTGACCGGTTATAACGCAGACTTTCAATTACGTACTGCACAGGTTGTGCTAATCAACGGGCGGCCCGTTTTGCGAGTGGATGGTGAATTCAAAGCTGAATCCACACCCGATGCTTTTTACGGCTGTCTCTATGTGGAAGCTGACGAAGCTGGAAGAAAGGTCTACGAACTGTATTTGCGTGCCAGTGACAAAAGGAATTACATGTACGCTCTTGCAGCGTTCAATTTGATTGCGGAATCAGTTGAATGGGTTCAAGCTTGATCTGCGAATAATCACAGAGCGGATCCGCGAATCAGCGCAGCGTGAACTAGCGAAACAGCTTTCATTTTCCTTTGTGTCTTTTCTTGAACAGTGCAGCGAGCTTGCAACTCGCTAAACTCCGACATGCCAAGCGATTGCGCGAGTTTTGCGGAATGCAAAGCAGCACGGCTGCGCAAACGAATTTTCCAAATTAACTTCCATCCGCCTACATGGATAGATCAGATTCAGATTACTCAGTGATTCTCTTCAGGTTCTAATACGCGCACCCGCATCTCTAAGTGCAGTTTGAATGACAAACTAATTTGCAGCAGCAATTGGCTGTGCGTGTTGAACCTGGATTTGCTGAAATTTGTGCAACTCAAACCGAGGGAGACAAGCATGTCTCAGAACTACAAGACCGGAGCCCCTGTCGCCGATAGCGCAGCTCACACCTTCGCCAAGGAGCTGGTGGACAAGTACCACAAGCAGCGCAGCGGCACCCCGCACCTCAACACCATCTGCATCGACTTCATGGGTGACTACCCGGAGGACGATGTGCTGGCGAAGGCGACCGAAATTCTCTCCTGGCGCTGGAAGCTCGAGTCGCGGCAATTCGAAGCCGCTGGCTGCCGCGCCGGCTGCATCTGGATGACCCAGAAAGCCCCCAACAGCTAATAGCTGCATCACACAGGGTCTGTCGCATAAGCGGCATATCCGTGCACCGGCTGTGGTGGCATAGCCTTTGAAAACGTGTGTGGGAAACTAACCCCTTCCCACACAACGCTTCTGCTGAACTAGCCACTTACGGCTAATCTTTACTCTTGAAACACGGATATGTGTCATGACCTTCAATCTGCAAGGCTTCCCCTGGAAGCGGTTGATCATGGTCGGCAAGCCCTTCTGGACCTCCGAATACAAGTGGCGTGCGCTTGGTCTTCTGGGCGGCGCTCTGGCATGCGTGATCGCGAAAATCGTGCTCACGGTTTATGTGAACGATACCAACGGTGCTGTCTGGTCGGCGCTGAAGGACGGCAACAGCGACAATTTCTGGTGGTACTTCGCCATGAACGTCGCGCTCATCGTAGCGCTGATGCCGACCGACGTCATGGGCAACGTTTTCAAAACGACCCTGGCATTGCTCTGGCGAGGCTTCCTTTCTGGGGTGTTCTTCGCCGGCTATTTCGTCGGTCTGGCGGCTCTGCGTCTTGAGCAACACAACCAGGCTCAGCCCGAAGACAAGCGCATCGACAATCCTGAGTGGCGTATGACAGCCGAGTGTGACTCGTTCGCCAACACAACCATCGGCTTATTCTTCTCTTTCTTCGATGCGTTCCTGACCATCGGTACCATGGGTCACGTATTGTGGACCATGAGCCCCATGCTCACCGGCACCAACATAGCTTACGCTCTCGCCGGTTCGCTTGTCGTTTACTTCCTGGGACGCCGCCTCGTAAATCTTACTGCGCAGCAGCAGAAGACGGAAGGCGATCTGCGCTCGGGTTTGACTGAAGCGAGAAACCAGGCCGGTCTCATCGCGCTCTACCGCGCGCAGGACATCGCGCTTGGTCTGGCGAACAACCGGCAGCGCGCCGTTATTGACACGCTGATGGACATGATGCGGGTCAACCGCAACATGCAGTTCTTCACCTCGCTGTACTATCCGCTTGCTCCGCTGATTCCGCTCGGAATCATGGGCATGCTCTACCTGCACGATCGCAGCCTCGATTTCGGCACCATCGCGAAGGCTCAGGGAACGTTCAACTCGATGTTCGGTGGCATGTCAGTGCTCGTCGGCCAGTTCGGCGCGCTGAGCTTCTACACTGCCATCGTGAATCGACTTGGCACGCTGCTCGAGTTTTTCCGCAAAACAGGCATCGAGAAACTGCCCGCGGACAAGTTCATCCAGATCGTCGAGGACAAGCAGATTTCGCTTGATCTCTCTGTGACGAACCCCGACGGCAACTCTCTGCTTATCGACAAGCTGAAGATGGTTCTGAAGCCTGGCGAGAGCGTTCTGATTCGCGGTCCGCAAGCATCCGGCAAGTCCGCGCTGCTTGGCGCCATCATCGGAACCTGGCCGTTCGGCAAGGGAACCGTTGGGCGCCCCGCAGACAAGGACGTGATGATCATCACGCAGCAGCCCTTCATGCAGCCGATGACGCTGGTGCAGGCGCTGACTTATCCGGAAACCGACGCCACGCAGGCGGACAAGTCTCGTCTGGCCGAGATTCTGCGCCTGGTTGATCTGGGAGACCTGATTGACAAGGACAAGCGGAATCTCGATTTCGACACGGTCTACAACTGGCGCGAGATTCTCTCCCTGTCGCAGCAACAGCGACTGGGGCTGGCTCGCATCATCAACAAGAAGCCGTTGTACTGCCTGGTCGACGAAGCTTCCAACGCCATGGAAGCAGAAAACGAGAAGCTGCTATTCACGCTGTTCAAGAGCCTCGGCACCACTTATCTCACCGCGAGCAACGGTGCGGATCTGGTGAAGTATCACAGCTGGGTGCTCGAGATCAACGATGGCGGCAGCTGGAAGCTTGTGCCTGCAGCGGACTACGAGCCCAAGGTCTGGCGCTCGCTCGAGAAATTCCTGCCGCGTTTCCTGATTGGCTCGAGTGCTGTGAATCCGATCGCATAAGTAAAACGTTCACACTAATGACGGATGGCGCGGAGAAGTGCCATCCGTCATCACAAAATTCAACTAGGCGCACGCATCGCTTAAAGAACGTCCAAGCAGTCCTTGGGCTTCGGCTCGAAGAAAGGAAAACATATGGAAATACCAGCTATCCCCCTCATTCTTTTGGCGATAGGAATTTTTCTTTTCCTTATCCAGCTCTGGCCTCGTCCGGATAATAAAGACGAGGGCGTCGACATCGATGGACAAGCGAAGGATCCTGAACTTACAGGAGCAGTAACCATCACGCGGCAAACCATGTATCCCGGTACTACATGCCAGCAGGAATCCGGGGAAGCCATCGCGCGCTATGACACCACTCACAGTGGCGGCGGACCACGGGTCAGGAAGTGGATCCTGGCTAACAAAATGCCCTATCTCTCGCGAACAGGGCATCATGTCCTCTACGAGTATTTCCGCGAAGACGGAACACTGGAACATGACCGGCTCGTCCAGCCGAACGCGAACCTTGGCGGCGGCGTTTACGTCAAGGTGCGCCTGCGCTATTTCAACGCGCAAAACGAAGAAGTCGAAGAGCGTTACTTGCGTGAGGACGGCACGGTCGGCGTAGTCATCGATATGAGGACCAATCATTTCCAGCAGTTCCGGCGAGACGGCAAGACGCTCCGTTTCGAGCAAGTTTCGGTTGGCGACAAAGGTCTTCGCCGCATCTGGTACAAGCGCGATGGTAAGACGGTTTGGATGGAAACTGGCACCGACGGGAACACGCATGTTTCCTTCGACCTGTCCGGCAATCCAGTCGATCTGAACTTCACTCGCGAAGCCGCCATCGGAAGCTACGGCATGGGGCCACAGTCCGAGCCTCTGCTGACCTCGTACGACAAGTACAGGCGTCAGGACGGTACCCTCGCGTACAAACAGACCTGGTATGCCCGCTGGGATAAGACAGCCAGCCACCCCGCCGATACCCTTGGCGCTGTGGTACTGTATGACGCTACCGGCACTCATCCGCTTGCCGAGTACACTGTCGATCTTCGCTCGGCGAGCAAGCCTCGCTTCATCAAGCAAGTGCTGCTGCACAGGGCCGATGGAATGACCCTGCTTCGTAAGTATCGTTCACCTGGGTGCCGCCTTAGTGAGGATATTCTCGACGCGCAAGACAAAGTCATCGAACACAAGGATTTTGCCGACACGGATCATTTCGAGGAAGCGGTAGATGAGATCGTCTTCCAGGGCTTCACCCGCAATGTCTGGGGCTTCTACGACGACGAAAGTCACGACATCTAAGACAGTTTTTGGGGGGGGGGGAGAGCCATGTTTGGCTCTTCTCCCGATACAATTTTTTTCTGAAGCCCACCTGCTATATGCCCTAATACATAGCGTGCAAACAGCAAACAGAACACAAACCTGTGATACAGGGGCTTCTGCTGAATAAGGGATCTGATTAGTGGAATCACCATTCGAATAAATAGCTCGAAAGAATACATTTACGTGTTTGCAACGCTTTCTGCGTTCGTGCGCTACCAACCCCCAAGAGAAATACATGAGCCCTGTGCAATCTATCGAGTTGCCTGATACATTATCGCGAACAGGCGATAGCAAGAATCAAAGTTTTATTGACGAATACCTCTCTTGCCTCGACAAGCAAAAGAGCCATGAGAAAAAAGCAGAACAAGACAATAAAACAACGGACAAATCTATTCAGACAGAATTCAAGTTCAAAGGGCAGCTCTTCCTCATTGGTGGCGCGGCTGATACCACATGGGACGACATGATTTCGAAAGCAGGAAAGAATGCAAAGGTCGTTGCTGTTGGTTTGGCTGCTGACGACGAAGCCGCTGCAGGGGCTGCTCTGGGTAAAGACTTTGAAAATTCCGGAATCAAACCAGAAAATATAACAGTGCTTAGCAATCAGGCAAAGCCACAGGGCTGCAAGTACGATTGGACTGACAAATTGCCGGACAAGTTCGACTTGATTTATTTCGGCGGTGGCGATCAATCTGTTTTGAAAGACCGCTTTAAGGAGGTGGACAAGCTCCGGCAAGCACTTATCGACGGCGCCACAGTCGCAGGAAACAGCGCTGGCAGCGCAGTTATGCCAAGCGAAATGATAAGCGGTGGCAACGCTGCAACTTTAACACATAGTGAAGGCTTCTCACTTTTGCCCTGGGCAATCACTGATACACACGTGCATCAACGGCATCGCGAAGACCGCGACGTCAGCGCTTTGTACGATATAGGCAAAGGAAAATTACCCGTTATCGGAATTGATGCCGACACGCGAGTCCTCATCCACTGGGATGGCGATCGACTGATCGGCGAAGTACAGGGGCATGGCTCCGTCCGGGTTTTTAAGCCAACGGATCAAGATCTCAAAGTCGAGTCCAAGCACAAAGTCGATCCTCAAATTACGGTTGGAACAGATGGTGCTGGCAAAGGGAAATCCGCGCTTGTTTGGGAACTGAAGGAAGGGGACAAATTCGCAATACGCTAGCTTGAGCTCAGACTCAATTCCCGCAATTCCGCTTTGCCTGCAAGGCTTGATCAGGTTCCTTGCTGTTTTTAAAACCTCTTTGCTATTGCGCATAGTAGATAGTTCCCAAAAAAATTTGAGCAAGAAGCTGCACTTTTAGCGCAAACTTCTTGCTCGAGTCAGAGGGCATAAACGCCGCTCCTTTCGTCTTATTTTTAGTTCTCACATGTCCTTGGTGACGAATGCCAGGGTAGTGAGCATATAGAGAACGCCTGCCGTGATTCCGCCTGCCATCATCGCCTGGTCGGTCTGATGGTATGCCCAGGTGAAAGAAGCAAGGCAGAGCACCAGGCTAATGCAACCGCGAATCTTTTCGTCGCGTGTCGCCAGCCCCTTCTTGTTCTCGTTATCCTGCATGGCTTTCTCCTTCCACAGCAGGAGCGGCAGCGTCGAACGCCACACGCTCAGCATCAACAGCCGACGGAATCTCTTTCAAGAATTCCTTCCAGCGCGGCGTCAGGATCGTCTCTTGAGCCATCAGCTCCTTCACGAGCTGCTCCATACGCGCCTTCTCGACGGTGACGATGTACTTCGCGATCTGATAGCAGGTCTCAACGATGCGGCGCCATTCGACGTCGATTTCGTTGGCCAGCTTGTCGCCGTAAGCCTGGTTGCCACCATTGCCGTAGCCGGTGATGCCAGCACCACGTTCGCCCACTGCGATGCGACCGAGGCGAGACATGCCCCACTTGGTCACCATCGCACGAGCCATGTCGCAAGCCTGCTCGAAGTCGTTCGACGCGCCGGTGTCCACTCGATTGAGGTAGACTTCCTGCGCAGCGCGACCAGCCATGGCGCAGATGATGCGCGCAATAGCCTGCTTATCGGTGAAGCTGAACCGATCACTGTTCGGCATGTACTGCACATAGCCGAGGGCACGAGCGCGACGCATGATCGTGATTTTCACCACCGGATCAGCATCTTTCAGCGCCGCAGCAACGAGCGCGTGACCGCCCTCGTGATGCGCCGTGTTGAGCTTCTCCTCTTCCGGCATGCGAGACTGGCTGCCAGTCTTTGCCCCACCAAGCTTGACGAAGTCGATGCCTTCATCGAAATCGGTGAGCTTGATTTCCTTGGGCAGCAGCGCAGCAATTTCCTGCTCGCTTTTTCCTTCGGCTTTAAGCTTTTCCGCATCAGCAATCCAGCGATCGGCCGCAATGATTGCAGCACGATTGCAGATGCCCTTGATGTCGGCGCCGCTGTAACCGAATGTACGCGTCGCAAGAATGGCATGCGAAACGTCGGCAGCAAGCTTCTTCTTGCGAGTGTGGATGCCGAAGATTTTCTCGCGACCAGCGATATCCGGCAGGTCAACAGCGACCTGAGCGTCAAAGCGACCCTGACGCAGAAGCGCCTCATCGAGCATGTCGACGCGGTTGGTCGCAGCAAGGATAAGAATACCCTTGTTGCCTTCCACGCCATCCATCTCAACGAGCAACGCGTTCAGCGTATTCTCCTGTTCGGAGTTGCCGCCCTTCATCGGGCTGGCGCCGCGCTTGCCACCAATCGCATCGAACTCGTCGATGAAGATGACATACGGCTTGCCGGTCTCGGCCACCGTCTTACGCGCCTTCTCGAAAAGATCGCGCACGCGGGCAGCACCAACGCCGACCAGCATTTCAACGAAGTCCGAGCCTGCCATGGTGCTCATCTGGCCGCCGCTTTCGTAAGCGACCGCCTTCGCGAGCAAAGTCTTGCCGGTGCCGGGAGGACCGACAAGCAAAATGCCCTTGGGCAGCTCGCCGTCAAAGTCACCGTAGACACCCTTCGAGACCAGGCTTTTCACGGTACGCCGCAGTTCAGCAACAGCTTCATCGCAGCCGGCTACATCGTCGAAGGTGACCTTCTCGATACGGTCGCCGAGGGCTTTGACGTCCTTGTCCTTCGATTTGGCGAAACCGCCGCCGAAGCCACCGCCAGATGCCTTATTTTGCATCCAGCGTTGCAGGAACATCGAGACGAAGATGCCGAGGATCATGAGCCCGCCGAAGAGCAAGAGCTGAGTTCCAAGGCCGCCACCCGAACCCGACGAGACGGGAACAGCCACCACCTGCGGTGCAGGTTTGTCGGCCGGCTTGATATCGTAATCAATCTTGAGTTCGTCGGCACGCTTACGCAGCTCGACCTTCGCGTCAGTGTCCGGAAGAGTCACGACAAACTTGGTGCCGTTGGCTCTCATGACGGTGACGCTGTCGTTGTTGTTGTCGAAAGCAAAGCGAGCAACGCTCTCAGGCTGCGTCTCCAGCAACTGCTTCAGCTTCTGGTAAGACATGCTCGTCGGAGCACTGTCCTGGGCCGGAGCAGCTGTAACTGTGCTGGGCTTTTCGACGGAATTCACAGGCACAGTAGAATTCTGATTCTGAGCCGAAGGCGCAGTATCAGCAGTCTTAGCAGGCGGACTCAAATTCTTGTTGCTCACCGTGTGCGTAGCACCGCGCACGATGGCAGTATTCTTTGCAGGATGAACAGGCCCAGAGGGCACTAAAGAACCGACGGCAGTAGCAATCAATGCCACCGCACCCGTCCACAGGAAGAAATTCCTGTAGTTCTTATTGAAGATCATTAGTATATCTTTGGCTCCCATCGGTCTTGCAGCCCGATATTGGGCCTGAGTTCAGTCGGGATACGATGGGTTTACCCGACTGTTTCGAACATGTTCAACGCCCCACGGTAAGTGTTCCGCTGTTAATTCTTGATTTGTTCTACGGGATCTGGGCTCTCAGGATGAGATGGAACGTGTTCTTCTAGGTGGACCGAGATCCAAGCAAATCGGAGTAGATCCATCAATGAATCAGATCTGTTACAAGTGTAACGAGCAATGTAAAGCCTGCCGGCAGCCCATCCCCATGCGCTTTTAGACGGTCAATTCTTGAGAACCGGCAGTTCGCTAAAATGCCGATAACAGATTTAGAAATTTGCCAGCTAGCGCAAGAACGGCGGGATAAGCGGTTAGCAAATCTCCGCTAGCGCAGGCGTGAAATCGCAACATACTCTTTTACTCAAGACACGTGCAGAAAGCGCGACAAGCAAGAGGCTCTCTGCCACGGCAATTCGGCACACGAAAGACAGGTGAAAGCAAGGAATCCAGCAAATTTTGCAGAGCATAAATGTCAGAAACGCTTGTAAAGTGATACTGCAAAACGGCTCAGGCTCTTTATTTTTGCAGCGCTCAGGGTGAATAATCAGTCCGTTATATGTTTCAGATATCACGTTCAAACCCAGCACCAGAAACCAAGCTTTAATTACTAATCTCGAGTTTTCTTCCTGCAGCGATGCTGTGCGGGAGTTTTTGGCGCTGTGTTTGGACTGAACAACTACCGGGCCTGCAGCGCGGTGGTTCTCTCCTGAAATGAGTTTCTGAATCTTTCTCATCTGCGGCAAAAGTCGCAACACCTGAGGAGAATATCTATGAGCAAGAAGATCAATGGGATCCTTCTGAAGGGCTCGCTGCGTGAAGCTCCCGATCAGCTTCAAAGGCTGAAAGTCACGCCGCAAAGCAAGAGCCTTCACTTCTACGCGCATGTGCGCGAGGGAAGCAACAACCTGCCAGCGCTGGCGGCTGCCGTGAAGAACGGACTGCTTACACCGATGGATGCGGAGCAGATCGCGGCAACGGTCGGCTATGTATCCGACGACGTGCTTGAGAAGGTGAAGACTGCCTTCGTCGATGCCGGCTTCGAGGTCGGCAATTTCGACCCGCTCACCGGGCTGCTGGAAATCACCGGCAGCGCGCAGATGGTGCGCCTCAACTTCGGCGCCACCCTCAACGAATTCCAGGACGAAGAGGGCACGGTGTTCACTGCTCGTCGCGGTGTCCTGAGCCTGCCTCGCGCCTGGGGTGTGAGCCAGTACGTCAAGGCAATCCACGGCATCGACCAGCGTCCGAAGGCGCGCCCGCTGCACATGAAGTTCGGCACGCGTGACGATAAGGACGCGCCTTCCGGCGACAGTGGCAAGAAGCCGAGCGACGGCGACAAGAAGCCCACGCAAGGCGATGATGCCGGCGACCCGCGCCATCCGCACGGAAATCTGGCCCGGTCCTGGAATGCACGCGCTGTTGCTGAGCATTACGGCGTTCCGCTGAGCAAGCAGGGTGCAGGCTTCGCGGTCGGGTTCGTTTCGCTGGGCGGCGGTCTGGATCCGGCGGTCTGCACGAAGGCGAATGCCCGCCTTGGCCTGCCGGCGCCGAAGATCACGATCATCACCGTCGATGGTGCCAAGAACAGCCCGTCTGGATCGCTTGACGGTGCGGACGGCGAAAACTACCTGGACGCTCAGTGCCAGGCTGCAGTCGCTCCGCTTGCCGAGCAGATCATGGCGATCGGTCCCAACTCGATCACCGGTTTCGCCAATGCGCTTCTGGCCCTGGCCAAGCACGACAAGAAGCCCAGCAAGATCAGCATCAGCTGGGGTGCCCGCGAGGACGGCGAGTGGACGGACAACGACCGTGCGCTCTTCGACCAGGCTCTGCAAATCTGCATGGCCATGGGCATCACGGTGTTCTGCGCTGCTGGTGACGACGGTTCGTCCGATGGCGCCTCTGACGGGGAGTCGCACTGCGACTATCCGGCCAGCTCGCCGTGGAACACTGCCTGCAGCGGCGTCTGGGACAATGGCTCCAGCGTGAAGGCCTGGAAGAGCATGTTCGGCGGTGCCACCGGTGGTGGTGTCAGCTCGAAATACCCGAACTACACCGACGATCAGATCCGACTGCAAAAGGCCGGCATCAAACTGCCGGTTCATGCGGACACGGGCAAGCCTGGTCGCGTTGTTGGTGACATCGCCGGCATCGCCGATCCGTCCACCGGCATCGAGGTCTATGGACCCAACGGTGCGGTGAGCGTCATCGGTGGCACTTCAGCGGTCTCGCCCTTCCATGCGGGTGCTTGCGTTGCACTCGAGTCGGATCTCGGCAAGCGCATTCCTAACCTCAACGGCATCGTCTACCGACTCGCTGCTGAGGGCAAGAACGTCTGCATGCCGGTGACCAAGGGCAACAACGGTGCTTACAGCTGCAACGACGGCGATATCTTCAACGCAGTCTGCGGGCTCGGTCCTGTGGATTATGCCAAGCTCTTCGCTGCGCTCAAGGCCGGCGTCTAAGTAAAGGAGCAGCTTCGCTGCAACCTTTCGGAAAAGGGGGTTCAGGTCTAAGCAACCTGTTCCCCTTTTTCTTTTTTAAATGCCTTTTTGACCTTTAAATGCTTTTCGTCTTTTAAACGGCCTGGCTTAAGCTCAAGCAGAAAGCAGCTCAAGCATAGACTTGGAACCAGCAGTTCACCCGAGCCGTCCGTGACGAAATCACGAGGTGAGGGAACTGGCATGAATGAACCAAATTCGCTCGGGCGAATGATCAACGCTTCTAATCTACCCACTCAAGATTTGATCAAGAACATCGGAAAAGATCTAAAAGCCCTTGCTGAGCTTGAAATAAAGCTAGCACAAGCGGAAATGAAAGCAAATATTTCCGCCGAAATGGAAACAGCAAAAATAGGCTTAGTAGCAATTGTTAGCGCCTTGCTTGGCTTGAACTTGATTGCAGTGTGCATTGTTCTGAGTTTTGCACCTGAATATGCATCGATGGCCGCTGGAATTTTAGCGCTGGTATTTTTTGCCATTGCGGGATTTGCCGCCTGGAAATCATGGAATCAACTGGAGACAAATCTTCTTGATGAAACACGTACGACTCTCAGGGAGGATCTGCAATGGATACAAACTCAAATGCACTGAGAACTAAGGAAGATATTCAGCGCCAGGCAGAAGGCATGGGTTCATCCACTAAGCCATCTCCTGATTCTCCGGACTTGCAAAAAACAAATGCATTTCCTCCAGGCGCCAATCAGCGTGAAAACGAGCGTCCAAAGAGCTCTGTTGTTCAAGGATTCAAAAATCTCTTTTCGCATAAAGAAGAGCAATCGCTGAAGAGCCAGGGAACACCCAGCGACAACACTGAGAATAATCTTCTGCCTTTCAAGAAAGAGAAAAAAGTCGACGCGAGCTATTTAGGTTCTTTGCGCCAAAACATCGATGCTGTGCGCATGAACTTGAGTGCTGAGCTGGCAGAATTGCGACAGCGAAGACAAACATACCAGGAAAAACTGCTAAGCATCGTCCATCTGGGGATGACCCTTTACACCATCTTTTCCACTGCCAAAGCTCTTCTGCTTATGTTGAGAAAGGGAGAAGAAGGCAGAAGGAATCGACAAGAGCTCTTCAAAGGACTGGCAATGCAAGCCGGCATGTTCGCCGCAGCTAAATTGTGGGAGCACCTTCAAAAAAATCCACCAGTTGAAGAGCAGCAGAAGCATGAACCGATGCGACTGATTACAGATCAAAAAGGAGCCTTCTACTAGATCTCTCCAGCCGAGATTCGTAGAATCTTCTCTCCGGCGAGCTGAGCTGCCAGACCGTTATTCATCGCCTTTCTTCTAAAACAATCCCGATTATACTATTGCTTTTAGTATGTTAGGTTCCCCCGCATTATTCATGGAAGTGATACCAAAGTAAATTGAAATGCCCTGCCAGTTGGCTCAGAATCTGTGTTTACCAAGACAACAGACCAAACAAACGGAGGGCATTTCAATTGACAGAGTGTACA
>JBIKOL010000163.1:0-19515 GCA_044358055.1 Obscuribacteraceae bacterium (SeqCode) | reverse complement strand
AACCCGACTTCATTCGGCTTTGGGATATCTCAGCCCCCAAGAATTTGAAGAAAAAGGTAGAAAAGTGGCGTAGAGCGGTTCTCGCCTACGCCACTGTCTACCGAGATGGGTACATCTCAAAGTTCTGGGACCAATTCAGATTCTGTTATTTATCAAAAACCCCTCGGTATAATTCGTATGCTCCGGTCGCCAGGGCTGCGCCAATGGCAGCACCAGCCAGAACGGTTTTCGGGCTTATACATTCAATGGCGCGCAGTGGTGGCGCCGCCCAAATTTCTGCGGCTGCTCTGCCACCGCCAATGACACCAAATGCAATTGCGCCGGCACCTTTTGCCAGCGGTTCCACTGCTTTCGTTAATAGCAGTTCCCCGCTGGCTGATAAAACAGCGCCGGTCGTGGCTCCAGCTCCAGCTGCAATGCCGAGCTTCTGCCAGCTGTAATTGTCATGTGAAGCAAACGATTCTTGCAAAAGAGTTTCTCTGGCAAGAGCTGCGTGTGCTTCCAGATCTCTTGTACTCATTCTGCCTACATGCTCTGCGTTTTGTTCGATGTCCATGCTGAAGGTCTCCCACCCCGATACGCTCAAGCTTAAGCCGAGTTAACAAAGCTGGCAATGTAAGAATTACGAAGCTTGTGACTGGGCAAGTAAAAGCTAGAGAGCTTCCAATCTTGCTAAAAAGGCTGTTCTCGATTTCATGTTAGAGTACGATGGTTGAAACAGCGTGGGAGTAACAAATGCGGTTTTCAAAAGGAATTCTACTTAGTGCTTTCCTGAGTTTGTCATTTGCTTGTTCTGGAGTTTGCGCAGAGGAAGGGAAAGGCAACATTGTCGAGTTGATCAAACTAAAACATGACTATCATGTGCCGTTCAGCTCAATGTTGAAAGGCGAGTTAAGCATTCCCACCTGGATAAGCGATCTTGATGCCAACGGAGGCGCCGCCAGCGAAACGACTCTCGATGGCAATAAATATATAACCGGCATTATGCGCTGTGCCGCCGATCCTGAAGGCGATTGGATTGTGGTACTAATGAGCACGGATAAGAAAAAGTGTTGGGCACTCGAAGCGAATGTTCCACCGGCTTTGCGCAATCATCCGCATCCAGAAAAGATGGCGACACTTAGATATTATGGCGAACCAAACCAGGCATTGAAAAGATACTTGGTATCTCTAATGGGCACCGCCACTGGAGGAGATGGGGCCGGGTCAGCTGCTCCAGTTGAAGCTCCAAAGCCGAACCCTGGTCCTGCTCCAACAACATCAGCCAATCCTGTAGAAGCTGCTTCTTCGACGGCGGTCGCCCCAGCGGATACCAAGCCTCACGACTTCTCTCCGCAAGACGATGAAAAAGCAAGAAAATTTCGAGCTGAGCTTCATGCTAAAAAAGGCAAAGATGCAATG
The DNA here is from genome assembly GCA_044358055.1 of Obscuribacteraceae bacterium (SeqCode). GTDB lineage: Bacteria > Cyanobacteriota > Vampirovibrionia > Obscuribacterales > Obscuribacteraceae > JAIEPM01. The sequence goes on along the minus strand of JBIKOL010000163.1, from coordinate 18,114 downwards.
AATGCTCAAAATTATCGACAGGCAGAAGCGGAGTACAGGGAAGCCTCGAAAATTGAATCAGGCAACATTCAATATTTGGAAGGTTATGCTCTTGCAGCGAGCAAAGCCAACGACCTGAAATCAACCATTGAGGCCTACGGAAAACTGGTTAAAGACGACCCTTCGCATCATCAGGAAGCACATGTGCTAATTGCGGAAAGTTTGACCAAGCTAGGGCAATATGATGAAGCCGTTGAAGAATTCAAAAAGGCAGCCCCCTTTGCCAAAGATAAAGCTGAGCTCTGGAACAAAGTAGCTGAAATCAGAATGGGTCAAGCCAAACACCAGGATGCCATGGAAGCTTACAAGAATGCGATAAAAGCTGATCCTGCAGACGGAAAAGCCTACAGGCTCCTTGCTTCGATTCAGTGGAATGCCGGCAGTAAATCTGATGCGCTGGCGACTTACAAGAATGGCTCGCAAAGCGCTCCTCGTGATGGTGATTTGTTGGCCGCTTACGCTTATGCTCTGATGAGCAATCAGCAGTGGGATGAGGCTGCGAAAGCTTACAAAGCCGCATCTCTCGTAAAGGGCTCGACTCCAGAACTGACTCAAGGCTATCGCAGTGCCATGGAGCACATTGCCTTTGAGGAGGAGCAGGCTAAGCGCAAAGCCGCCAAAGGCAAGAAAAAATAGACGCCAAATTTTTGATTCTGAGTATGATCTGGCGGCTCTTACTGTTAGATGCGCATATCTGTACGGGAATATCTGTGTAATCGGCTTTCTGGGTACGGCTGTGCGCAAGCATAATTTCCTATACTACTCTTCGATCATAGTGTTCTGTGGATACATTCCTGTAGCTGCACAATCTCCGTTGCCGGCTTCAACGCCTCCTGCGGCCAAGCCCGCGGAAAAGCCAGCTGATCAGCCAGCGAAAGAACAGAGCAAACTAGATCTATTTGATTTCACGGACAAGGCAAGAAGCAAGGCCTCCATGGGTGAAGAGCAGCCATATCTGGATCTCGATGAGACGATTAAAGTCAGGGTTGAGCCCATTGTTAGAAGTGCTGTTGTGGATCGGGTAGTGGAACCGACAACTATTTATGTGAAGGCACCTGGATCAACTAAGGTCGAAGTTTATTTGGAACCAGTGGATGCTCCTTTTTGTGGAAAGTCCGTTGGACAGCCAAGGCTTATTGGAAAATCGATTGATGGTCGGCGAGGGTTTCCCGTGAACTGGGGAGCTGTTGAGAAACACAAATATGTAAAACTCTATGCTCTGGTTTACAAATCCGATGGACAGAAACGCTCGCGTTCAATTGATCTATGTATGGGTGGATTGCGCTTTGAGGCTCAAGCCAGTTCCACACCTACCAGGTAGCTGAACTGCGCTAATATTTCGCCAGGTAAAGTGCTGGCATAGCTGCGCTCACCGACTTTGCTCAATGCCTCTGCGTGAAACGCGTAGGGGCATCGATTTTGTTACTTTTGCAGGACCAGGCAAGCTTGATTCCTGTCCTCTCTTCTTGGCAACATCGATTTATCCATTTTTTCCCTTCAACAACTTAAGGATCTAGCCACCAGGCAACGAATCCAATTCAGCTAGCCCCAAATCTTAAGGACTTCTGTCCTTCAGGGGCTGTTTTTGCTTCCTCGCAAGAGGTTCTTCAACACACCGATGCAGTCGCCAGAAGCGCCTGTGTCAGAACTGGAGATGCCTATGTTCATGCTAATCATCGAGGGCGCAGCCCTGGTGATTGTGCTCGGTCTGATTGCGAAATACTGGCTCGACCATCAGCAATCAGCTTACCGGGTTAATCACAAGGAGCTCGGTATTGCGGCCGCCGTGCTTCTTCTCGTTGTTGTGCCTCTGACCGCCTGGGTTGGCACGAAAGTAGCCATCAACAGTCAGGTCAGCTACAACGAGAACTGGGGCGGTTACGAAACCAGCGCCGAGTGGATCAAGACCGAATGCTACCGCGACGGTCCGTGCAGGTGGTCCTACAAGGGCGACCCGTATCAGTACGTCTGGTACACGGACGAGGAGGAATGTACCGGCGAGGGTAAAGACCGCAGGTGCACCACCATCCACGTTCGGCATGAAGAGACCCGCTATCACGACATTCCATACACGAGTGAGGAGTGGACGTTCGTCATCCACACTACGGTCGGGGATTATGTGATCGCGGATCGCAACCTGCCGGAGAACCCCAACGCCTACCGGTTCCGCGCCTGGGTTTCGGTTCCGGAAGACCTCCCGCACGGCATTCCGCCCTTCTGGACGGCTGCCAAACAGCGCGTCAATTCGGGCAATCCTGGTCCGGTGACGGCGCGGCGAAGCTACGACAACTACATCCTGGCCTCGCAGCACACCATCCTGAAGCGTTTCAGCGGCGACATCGACACGTACACCAAGTCGGGTCTCATGCCGGAGCTCAGCCAGAATCCCATCCACAATTGGTACTACGCTGACCGCGTGTACTTCGTGGGTGTTCATCCGGCTGGCGACTGGCAGGGCGCGATCAACCGTTTCGATGCGGCGCTCGGCAACACGCTTCAGGGCGACCTCCACCTCGTCATTGTCGACGCAAACAAGGTGAACGACCCCGACAATTACACGGGTTCGCTGGTCGCTTACTGGCAGTCTCCGCACTTCGGGAAAGATGCTCTCTCGAAGAACGGCATCGTCGTTGTCCTCGGCACGCGAGACGGCAAAACCGTCGAGTGGGCCCGTGCCGCCACCGGCATGCCCGAAGGCAACGAAGACCTGCTCGTCGACATCCGCAACAAGATGAAGGGCGTCAGTCTCGACGTCGCTTCTGTCCTTGGTTCCCCGACGGTCAACCTCAGCACTCGCCAGTGGACACACACGGGCGGCGCGCTGGAGACGATCATCTGGGGTGAGCATCAGTACAAGCGCGTTCACATGGGTTCGCTGGACGGCAAAGCCTCGACGGGATACGCGTACCTGTTGAGGGAAATCGAACCCACGGGTTGGCAGAAGTTCTGGATCCTCTTCGTCACCGGCATCTTCGGGTGCATCGGCTGGGGGATCTGCATCATGCACGGTGCTCCTGCTTACCGTTCGTTCCGTCAGTAACCCGCGTTTCTTCAGTTCAACCTTCAAACTTCGCTAGCGAAAGGAAAATTCCTATGAAGACCCTGATCATCGTCGGCGCCATCCTGGGCGCTCTCGTCCTCGGTGCCATCGGCATCTACGGTTACGCCAACAGCCTCCAGATGGAAGGCGTCGCCCGCGAGACCGAGCTGAACGCTCAGTACCTCGACAACCAGAACGAGCTCTCGACCTACATCTCGAAGTTCTACGAGACGGTCGGCATCGCCAACCTGAAGTCCGACAAGATGGACCAGATCCTGACGGACGCCGTCAAGGGTCGCTACGAGGGTCACACCTCGGCGCAGGTCGGCCAGGGGCAGCTCTTCTCGGCCATCAAGGAAGCCTACCCGAACATCGACCTGTCGCACTACGACCGGATCCTGGACCTGATCAACTCGGGCCGCGATGCGTACAAGCAGAAGCAGTCGAAGCTCCTCGACATGCTGCGCTCGTACGACAAGTGGCGTGAGTCGGGCATCTTCCAGAGCATGGTGCTCGGCAAGTACTTCCCGTCGAACCACCTCGAGGCCCGCATCGGCACCAGCATCAAGCACGGCGCCGAGGCTCGCGATCAGATGTACCTGATCGTGCTGACCCAGAGCACCACGGATGCCTACAACAGCGGTCACCTCGACCCGCTGAGCATCCCGGGCGCCAAGACCGACAAGAAGTAAGTCGGCGGCAAGTAGCGGGCTGTTGAGTTAATTACTCAGCAGGTGGGCGGGTGTTATTTCTGTGGAAACACAGGATAGCGCCCGCCCTTCCCGCTTTTGCTTTTGGCGACTTTATAACTATAAGACATAATAGAATGCTCCAGAAAAAGAGAAAGCAACAGGCAGAATATCGAGCCTGGCCTGTTGCTTCTCTTATATATTCCGTGAGCGCTTCGCTAAACGCGAATATCCACCCTGCCGCCTTTACGGAAAGGAATCACCCGCGCACTGGTTTGATATGCCGCACTTGCTTGCTGCTGCTGTTTGCGGGCGCGGGAGGCGGCGTCCAGCGCAACAACACGACCACTACTCTGCGAAATTGCACGCTCGGCAGCAGAGGGCAAGCAATCATAATCCAGAGCACCCGCGCCGCGAACACGCCGTGTCGCATTTCGCGGTTGAAACGCTGGCTGATTGTAGATCGCGCTCGCGCTTTCAACAAAGGGCCAGTTGTCCGGAGTGATGCTGCTCAGCTGGGAAAAGAAACGCAACTGTTCCAGCTGCGGGCGCAGTTCTTCTGCCGCGGAACGCAGCTCGTTCCAGTTGGCTCCCTGCGGTTTGTCGAGACGAAGGTCTTTCGTGTGGTCCAGGAATTCAGCGCGCTGCTCCATGATGTTCAGAGCACGGTGTACGCGTTTGAATGCAAGGGTAACTTTCTCTCCAGCGATCTTCTCACGAAGAGCGAAAGACTCCACGGTATCGAGCTCAGTTTTGAGCTGGCGAAGCTTTTGCAGGGCACTGTTGCGCTTGCGGGCGTAGAGTTTTTTCTCGAGTTTGTAAGCGATAACAAGCACGGCGGCGAGCGCCAGAATGACAGCGATAGCGCCAATGAAGCACTTCGCAGCGAAAATCAAAACAGACATCATGGTCTCCTTTTCAGAGATTTTTTCAGGTCGTTAGAAAACCAGCAGTTGAGCTGCAGAGACATCTTCTTGCTGATGCTGAAATCTAGGCTCTGGGCAGACGCTTACTGGGGTGGAAAGGGGTTTGACTCAGGCTAAGAAAACGCGAGCTTGCGAGCAACAAAACATTTGTATCCGGAGGACGTTAAGTGCTGCTTTACAACTTGCCCAAGCTGCGCCATCTGTGCCGTCGCGCCTTTCTCATTTCATTAGGCGGGATGCTCTGCTCGCACAAAGCCAAACGAAATCCGTTTCGTGTAGTCACCATGAAAGCTTTATGGAAACCGAACCCAGTTCCTATAGCCTGAGTGTGTTCTTTTCTGACTGATTCACCTGGAGTAAATAGCTAACTAACAACGTCGCGTTGTTTTGCCATTAGTGATAGAAAACAACAACCCTGAGGGAACGCATTCAACGCGTTCTCGGTTTTTTACTGGGAGAATTCTGATGAACACCATTCGCAAGGGTTTCTTCAAGAGCCATCCAGAAGGGCTCAGCACACTGTTCTTCACAGAAATGTGGGAACGCTTCTCGTTCTACGGCATGAAGACCATCCTTCTGCTCTTCATGCTGGCTGCGATCCAGGACGGCGGGCTTGGCTTCTCGCAGAAGACAGCTTCGCTCATCTTCGGACTCTACGGCTGTTCGGTGTACCTGATGGCGATGCCTGGAGGCCTGCTCGGGGACCGCCTGTTCGGTGCGTGGAACGCGGTGCTAGTCGGTGGAATCGTCATTGCCATCGGGCACTTCGTGATGATCTTTCATGGAGTGAGCACGTTTTATGCGGCGCTAGTGCTGATTGTTCTCGGCACCGGGCTGCTCAAGCCGAACATCACGCGTCTTGTCGGCTCCCTTTACCAGGAAAACGACAAGCGCAGTGACAGCGGCTTCGCGATTTACTACATGGGCATCAACATTGGTGCCACCATGGCGCCAGTCATTTGTGGCACACTCGCACAGAGTGAGTGGCTGAAGGGCTGGTTGAGCAGGCATGGTTACGATCCGAACCTTGGCTGGCACCTTGGCTTTGCTGCAGCCGGAGTCGGCATGCTTGCGGGGATTTTGCAACTGCTGGCGCACAGGAAGCGCTTCGTTCGTGTCTCGATCAAGACTGAGGAGAAGAGCACAGGACAAGAAGGAAGCGAATGGAAGCGGATAGCCGTGATCGGCATTCTGTTCTTTTTCAGCGCGATGTTCTGGGCTGTGTACGAACAGGGAGGTGCCAGTCTTAACGTGTTCGCCGAACAGCATGTTCGCACGGAACTCCTGGGTATCTCGTTCAATTCGACACTGTTCCAGTCCTTCCAGGGGTTCTTCGTGCTCCTGCTCACACCGGTCTTCGCCTGGATCTGGCTGCGCCTCGGGCGAAAGAATCTGGAGCCGAGTAGCCCGATCAAGTTCAGCCTTGGTTTACTTAGCCTTGGGCTGGGAATTGCGGTGGCAGTGCCGGCGGTTTTGCTGGCAGCTTCCGGGAAGATCAGTCCAGTCTGGCTTGTACTGCTCTTCTTCCTGGAAGTGCTCGGTGAGATGATGTTCTCGCCGGTGGGACTGCGGACCGTAGATCAACTCGCGCCGAAGCGCTTCGCTGGCTTGACCCTGGGAATCTGGTTCCTGTCCGTGGCGCTCGGCAATTTCTTCGCCGGTTACCTGTCGAGCTTCTATGACGGACAAGATATGTCACGTAACGCGGTCTTGTTCGCAGGCATGGCGGCTGCACTTCTGGCTGCTAGTGCGCTCCTGGCTGTTCTTGCGCCTCGGCTGCGCAAGCTGATGGGTGGAGTTCACTAGTCGTGGACCCGAACATGATGTTCAGGCAAAATCGGGCTTCATCTGTCCGATTTTGCTTTTCGAAATTACATACTATAAAAACAAGTAGAAAGTTCTGGAAAAAAGACGGAGCGATGGCTTGCCTCCGTCTGAAAAAAACAGAGCGATCTATGTATGATGCTCAGCTTGTTTTTTCTTCTTTTTCCAGAACCTTAAGCAGCCGAGCCTTCAGTTGATTGTCTTGCTCTAGAGCATCAAGAAGGCGTGCGTTGGTTTCGCGTTGATCCGCGAGTTCCTTCTGGAGTTTCGAAATCTCCTTTTCGCCATCCTGATGTCCGAGCTTATTTTGCATGAACTGCGATACGATACCGATGAAAGCACCGGCAAGGCTTATGCCGCTCAGCATCAAAACAATTCCGATGCATCGCCCCGCAAAACTGTGCGGAACGATATCTCCGTAGCCGACGGTAGTGGTAGTCACCATCGAGTACCAGAGTGCATCGAAGAGATTGGGGAATGTTTGCGGCTCCACTCGCACCAGCAGCTCTGAGGCAGTTATGATGACGAAGAGGAAAACTGAGCCGGTAGCAATAAGAGCGTTCTTCCGCAAATTCTGTACGATGTGCTGAACGACGAAGGCGGCGTTAGCGAGCGTGCCAATCAGCTGCACCATCTCCAGGGAGAGCACATTTGTGAGGTCGTGCAGCAAGCTGGCGTTCTGATGTGGGAACCAGGCCAGACAAATCAGCAGCTGCAGTTTGTGTTCCCTGGCATATTTCCAGGGGTTGCTGCTCAGTATGCCGTAGCCTACAAAATGAGCCACGAAACTGAGCCAGGTCACAAAGCGTGCGAAAAGCTGCAATGCGTCCCACTGTTGATGACCGATGGGCATCAACTGCGGTTGCATTGCGACAATCTCGTTGCTGGCAAAGAGTGCCAGAGCCAGAAACGAGAGGAAGAACAGGAGAGAGTCTGCTCGCTCCTTTTGACGCAGCAAGAAATGCCGCAGGTTTTCAGTGAGTTTCATCTGCAAAGTTTCCGTTGTTCGTTTTTGCTTCGCTGGTGAAAAATGAGCTGCCGGACGAGGAATACCCCCATCCGGCAGCTTGAGGGCAGGGGAAGCTTAGCTCTTCTGAGACATCAGAGCTTCGATCTCCGCCACCGTTTTTGGTGCCTCCGCGGTGAGAACTTCGCAGCCATCGTTGGTGATGACCACGTCGTCCTCGATACGGATGCCGATACCCCGGTAGCGTTTCGGTACCAGGGTATTGGTCTTGCTGATGTAGAGACCTGGCTCGATGGTAAATACCATGCCCGGTTCCAGCACCCGTTGCTTCGGCGACACAGACTTCGTCTTGCTCGCATCATCGTAGCTGCCGACGTCATGGACGTCGATGCCCATCCAATGGCTGGTTCCATGCGGGAGCAAGTCTTTGAAAGCAAGCTGCTTTTCGCCTTGCTGCTTCTCGCGCAGAATGCCCATCTTTCGCAGCCCCTGCCGCAAGATGCGCTCGCAGGTGCGCTGCACCTGGATAAGCGGAACTCCAGGGCGCGCTGTGGCGATGCCTGCCATCTGCGCCTTCAAGACGAGCTCATAGAGTTCGCGCTGCGGCTGGCTGAACTTGCCGTTGGCAGGGAAAGTGCGAGTGATGTCGGAAGCATATCCGCCCGCGCGGGAGCCGAACTCGCATCCTGCGTCAATCAGCACCAGGTCGCCGTTCTTGATCTCCGACTGGTTCTCGACGTAGTGCAGTACGCAGGCATTGTTGCCGGCGGCGACGATGGAGCCGTAAGCGGGTGCAACAGCACCGCCGGCGGTGAAGATGAATTCGAGCACCGCTTGCAATTGGCTTTCGCGCAGACCCGGGCGGCAAATCTGCATGGCTTGCTTGTGGGCTTCGGCTGCGATCTTGCTGGAATGCCGGATAATCTCCAGCTCTTCGGCATTCTTGTAGAGCCGGAGTTCGTCCAGGATTTTACTGGGGTTGAGCAGAGTCTTCTGCTTCTTCTCCCACAGCTTCCGGAACTGTTTGTCGAATTTCTTGTTCCGGCCGAAACGGTAATAAACAGCCTCAGCTTTTCCGAGAAGTTCGCCGATTACCTCATCGAAGCGCCCGATCGCAAAGGCCTCGTTGGCGAAGAAGTTCTTCTTGGCACCGCTCATGCCGAAACGAATGCCGTCCCAGGTCTCGCGCGTTTTGTCCTTCTCCTGCACAAGCATGATGACGTTCTGCTTGCCGCCGAGTTTTGAGACGATGAGAACTGAGTTGGGCTCAGGGAAACCGTTGAGGTAGACGATTTCCGATGATTGCCGGTAGGGGTAGTGAGTATCGTTACTCCGCTTGCACTCGGGGTTGCTAACCAGAATACAGACTGAATTGTCTGCCATCTTCTCCCAGAGCCTGTTCAAACGTGACAGGTAGGAGATTGCGCTGGTGCGGGGAGCAACAGGAAATTGCGGCAGCGCCGCAATGATCTTGCTGGTCATGATATTCTCCAGGCGTTTAACGCCGCTCGTTTTTGCCGGACTCTTAGTCCAGGGGTCGAAAGAAAAAAGTCGCTGACAGCGGGGGAGGCTGCTATTTGTTCTGCGAATTTGCCTCCAGGGCCAGGCAACGAAGATTAAAACCGCACTGAACCTATGAGATTGAGACTTTCAAATCCAGTTCAGCAATTTTAAAGTGCCTGCAGCAACGACAAAGCTTTTCTTCTCCTGCACTTCGTTTGGCACCAGCTAAGCTCCCGAATCGCTGGACAAATGGGCGACTTTGCTGATAGCGCAGCAAGCCGAGCAGAATGATTACAGCGCATCGCGTCTTGGCAACCGTGAACACATGTGTTCACGCCAGTTCGCGCGGCTTGCGCAGCGGTTACTGAAATGTCCCAGCAATGACGGTGAGAAAACGATCTGGATGTAGGAATTTATCGATAATCTCGTCTACCTGAGCCTTTTTCACACTAAGAATTCGCTCGGCGTGTTTATCGGCTCCTTCTATTCCCATACCAAGCGCCTTGAAGCGCGTCAGAATTTTGGCAATTCCCAGCGAGGATCGCATGCTTACCGTATAGATTCCTGCCGCACCGCCAGCTTCTCTCTTTAGCTCATCCGTGCTGATGCCTTTTTTCTTATAGTTATTGAGCACTTCCTCTACCAGCGTCATCGCTTTTGTCACGTTTTGAGGATTTACTGAAAGGTCGATAGTCCATGGTGCTGTGCCATAAGAGTTGTCCCCAAGTCGCGAGTGAACACCGTATGTAAGACCGTGTTGTTCTCGAATAACTTTTCCTAGTCTTGAAGTTATGGTGTCACCACCCAGCGCAAGACTGGCAAGATAGAGCGGGTAAAATTCCGGGTCACTGCGTTTCACTGGAAGTGGATAACCCATGAGAATATCCATGCTGGATTTATCAGGAAGGTTTATTTCAATTTTTCGGCCTTGTTCAGGAACCGGAACATTTGCAAGTTCCACCGGTGAAGGGTGCGTACCACTCCAGTTTCCAAACGTCTCTTTTGCGAGTTCTAGTGCCCGAGCACTTTCAATGTCGCCAACGATGGTGAGGATGGCACCGTCAGGACTGTATTTTTTATGGAACGATCCCAGATCATTCACCTGCATCGATGAAAGTTCTTCGAGCTGCTGGTCAAAATCTTTTTGATGGAAAAGGTGACCTTCGGGATAAAGCTCGGCGTAAAGTCTGTTGGTCGCCATCGGCCCCGTATTGTTCTTCTGCTCTGCAATTCTTGCCGCCCATTCCAGCTTCAGTTTTTCCAGCTCCTGTTCTAGAAAAACTGGTTCGCGCAGAACTTTTGCAACTGTTTGAAGATAGGTTTTGAGATCTTCTGCCACCACAGTGCTGCCGCAATTTACGGCAAAGCTATCTGCATGCAAGCTCAAACCTTCGACCAGACCGATCTCTTTCAAAATTAGTGCAAGCTGCTCCTTGCTGATTCCTTGGGTTCCGCGCATGAGCATATCTGTAACGACATCGGCCAATCCGTGCTTGTTGGCAGGTTCGTAGTAGTTACCTGCAGCCAGATAAAGTGCCACAGCTACAGATCCGGTTCCTGGGTTTGGCAGATGGATAAGAGTCAGCCCATTTTCCAAACGCTCTTCGAAAGCTTGAGAGCTTAAGCTGGCTTTTGCTGTACGTTTTCCAGGTGAAAGAATTTTTTCCAGTTCCATTGCACTCAGACGCGGAATTTTCTTGTGTCTTCCATTCTTTTGAACTTTCGCGGAAATTTCCGCGGATTCTTCATCAGAATCTTCGTCCAAGCCATATTCCTCTTCGTCATTTTGTATTGGTAAGAACGTTCCTACTGTTCTGTTATCGCTGATGAAATATAACTGCGCCACTCGCATAATATCGTCAGCTGAGACAGCCTCGAACTTCTCATCAAATTCGCTTAGCCAGCGCCAATCTGCGCGTGCCTCTGCTTCACCAATTGCAAAAGCAAGCTCCATTTGATCAGCTCGAGCCAAAATGCTTCCTTTGCGATTAGCGCTTTTGATAGGAGAAAGCTCCTCTTCGCTAACTCTTTCCTTGCAAAGTTTGTCGAGTTCTTCTACTACTACGCGCTCAACGTCAGCCGGATTAGTGGCAGGAGTTAAAGTCGCTGCGATTATCATCAAAGCTGGATCGCGCAGTTCGTCGTGACGGCAGGCAGCATCCATCGCTAAGCCTGAGTCTATTAGTGCTTTGTACAAGCGACTTCCTCTGTCATGCGATCCGCCAAGAATATGACTGATTACATTGAGTGGGTAATGATCCTCGCTTTGAGAGGAAGGTGTTCTGTGCCCGATCCAAACTCTGCACAGATCACCTGCTCTGCGAATCTGATAACGCCGTTCGCCTTCTTGAGGAGGTTCCTCCGTATACACTTGAGGAATTGGCTCAGGTGAGCTAGGAATCTTTCCATAGTATTTGTGAATCAGCTTGAGAATGTGGCTGATTTCAAAGTCTCCTACAGCTAGCACCGTACAGTTGTTTGGCCAATAGAAATCATCATAGAACTGTTTGAGTCGCGACATGGGAACGCTTTCAACGTCGGTTCGCCAGCCGATAGTTGGGTGGTGATAAGGATGTTCGCGATATGCTATGGCATACATTTCCTTTTCCATAGCTTCATCGGGACTGTTCTCACCTCGTTCCAGCTCGTTGCGTACGACTGACATTTCAGCGTTGCGATCTTCTTCTCTCAGCTGCAAGTTACGCATGCGATCAGCTTCCATCTTCACGCAAAATTCCAGGTACTCGGAAGGGACGGCCTCGAAATAATTTGTGCGGTCAAACCATGTCGTTGCATTTGAAACTGCGCCAATTCTGTTTAGCAGCTCTGTAGAATCCAGTCCTTTTCTGGGATCGAATTTCTTCGTTCCCTTGAACATCATGTGTTCAAGAAAATGCGTAGCGCCGGTGTGTCCAACACCTTCATCTCTGCTGCCAACCCGAAAAAGCTGCATGTAAGTGACGACTGGTGCTGTGTGATTTTGAGCAAGCAAAACTTTCAATCCATTTTTTAGCTGAAATTCGCTGATGCCCATTGCGGATTCACCAATTTTTTTTATCCCGAGCTTTTTCAGTTCAGTGCTGAGCGATTTCATTTGGTCTACCTATTCGATTCGAGAGAGTGTGCCTGCAATAACAGTGGTGGCAAGTTCGGGATGCAGATATTTTTTCATGGCGTTTTCAACATCCTTCCTTTTCACCGACATAAAGTTGTGGGCAATGCGATCCATTTCTTTGACTCCTAGCCCGATGTATTCAAAACGTGTTAGAGCGGAGGCAATGCCGTCTGAGCTTCGAAGCGAGACTAGAAAGGAGCCAACTGCTCGTCCCGCTTCATCTTCTAGCTCTTGAGCGCTGATTCCTTTTTTCATGTAGTTATCCACTACTTCCTGGACTAACTTGAGCGATTTGCTCACATTAGATGGATTAACGGAGAGGCTTATAGTCCAAGGTGCCGAGCCAAAAGAGCTATCGTCGAAATAACTATAAATTCCGTAGGTGAGGCCATGCTTTACCCGAAGAACTTTTCCAAGCCTTGCAGAAATGGTGTCTTTTCCTAGCGCAGCATTAGCTAGCTGAGCTGCAAAAAAGTCTTCGTTGGATCTGCTAAGCGGAGTTACGTGGCCGATTAAAATATCCACGCTGGCCTTGTCGTCCAGGTTTATCTCTATCCTTTGCGGAGCCTTTTGCACTGAGACTTCCGGAACGATGATTTTTTTGCTCTCCTGGGCTTGCCAGTCTGAAAAAAGTTCTTTCAAAAGCTTAAAAGCATCTGCCGGTTCGACGTCGCCAACCACCGTAATTACGGAACCGGCTGGTCCGTAATGCTCCCTGTGGTATGAATTGAGAACAGAAGAATCTATTGCATCTAATTCTTGCAGGCGATCTTCAAAACTTCGCTCGTAAAAAGCGTGGCCTTCTGGATAAAGCGATTGCATCAAGGCATTGTTAGCGCGCCTGCTGGTATCGCTTATGCTACGTGTCAAACCTGCGCGAACCTCGTTCATAACGAGTCCTAATTCTTCCTGCTGGAAGAGAGGCTTGCGCAGAAGATCTGATAGCACCGGGAGAAATTTTGGAAAGTCATCTTTGGTAAGCAATGTTCCAAAAGCGACTTTAAATCGATCGGCGCCAAATCCGAATCTAATGCCCATTTCCTCAAGCGTTCTGGCGAGTGATTCTTTCGAATAGTTCTCTGAACCACGAGTCAGCATGGATGCGGTAATTGTTGGAACGATTGACAATTGGGCTGAGGCGAAACAGTCCCCGGCTGGCAAAGCTCCGTTAATTGCTACGGAGCCCGTTCCGCGATTCGGCATCACCAGTAGTGTCAGCCCGTTGGGAAGAACTTCCTTAAATACGCGATCGGCGAAGTCTGATTTATGGGACCCGGGGGCGGGTAGTTCCAGTCTTTTGTGATTCGTTTGCTTGCCATTTTTCTTGCTGCTTTTCTTGGCTTTTGCTTTAGCAGCAGCAGGCTGTCGAATCTCTGCCGGCTGCCATAGCGCTTTTCCATTTCCCTCGGCCGGAATAAAGTGTCCGACTGTTCTGTTGTCTGTAAGGAAATACTTTCTGGCTACTCTCATAATGTCTTCTGGAGTGACACTGTCGTAGTGGTCATCATATTCGACCAGCCATTTCCAATCTGCAACCGATTCTGCACCGCAGAGCATATTGGCGAAAGTCTGGGGATCAGCACTGCCCAGAACAGTTCCCTTTCTATTTGAACTTTTTGCTCTCTGCAGCTCTTCGTCACTCACCGCTTCTTTTTTCATGCGTTCAATTTCGGCATATATGGCTTGCTCGACTTCACTGAAAGTCTTGCCGGGAGCCAATGTTGCTCTAAACGTGAAGAGGAATGGGTCTCTGAATTCGCCGTTGCCGCAAAAACATGAAGTAGCGAGTCCTTTCTCTAAAAGTGCCTTGTAAAGCCGGCTTGATCGCTTCCCCGAATCTCCAAGAATGGCGTGCATTGCCGCTAATGCATAATTATCCGGATGACTGGCCTCCGGCGTGTGATAGCCAATCATAAGCTGAGGCAAGTCGCCTGCCCGACGAAGTTCCAGGCGCCGCTCGCCTTCCTGAGGAGGTTCTACTGTATAGACTTCAGGAATAGTGTGTGGGGATTTGGGAATTTTTCCAAAGTATTTATGAATCAAACGAAGTGTTTGCGTGCTTTCAAAATCGCCAACGACAATAGCCGTGGCATTGTTCGGCCAATAATATGTATCGTAGAACTCTTTCAGTCGTTGAAGCGGAACGCTTTCAACGTCGGAACGCCAGCCGATTGTAGGGTGGTGGTAGGGGTGTTCTCTAAACGCAAGAGCTGTAATTTCTTTTCCAAGTGCACTAGCCGGATTGTTTTCACCTCTCTCGAATTCATTTCTGACAACAGTCATTTCTGAATCCCGGTCCTCTTGCGTTATGTTCAGGTTGCGCATTCTATCGGCTTCAACCTGGATGCAAAGCTCCAGATATTCTGCAGGCACGCACTCAAAATAATTGGTTCTATCAAGCCAGGTTGTGGCATTTAACAATGCTCCAATGCGGCTGAACGTCTCCATGACTCCACTGCCATTTGCAGGATTAAACTTAGGGGTCCCTTTGAACATCATGTGCTCAAGGAAATGTGTCGAGCCCGTGTGGCCAACGGCCTCATTTCTACTGCCCACTCTATAAACAACCATGAAAGAGACAACAGGGGCGCTATGGTTTTCTAAAAGCAGCACTTTCAGTCCATTCTTGAGCCTGTATTCGGCAATGCCGGCAGCTTCCGCGATTTTTCTGATGCCAAGCTGACTCAAGCTAAGCTTGCTCTTTGTTGCCATTTTTTCTTCCACCCCTTTTTTACATAAATGATAGGCCAACTGACTTCTGCTAAAGCCCTCGTTTCAACTCGATTTCAGGATCTGAGCTTAAACTCGGCACGAAATCGGGAAAAACGGGTGTTCGGTCATGAGCAGTAACAATCGCGGGTATGTTGAGGACGTCATTAATACGTATTTCGAAATGGGTAATGCTGCGCTGGATAGAAAGGAATTCGCCATCGCCCGGAAGATGTTCAGGGCTGTCTTCGAGGAGCCGGGCTCGAAGGCGCAGAAGGAACGGATAATGTTGCCACTGCTTGTGAAATCGGCACAAGCCCATGAAGGAATGAAACAGTTTTACAAAGCGAAGCTGCTTTATATTCGGGCTCTTGCGCTGAAGGGAAAGTCCAAGCTTCCGCCAGATATGCAAACTGTTGAGATCTTGCTTACGCTAGCACATCTAACTGCGCAACAAGGTTTGTACCGGCAGGCTGTCGATTTTGCGGAACAGGCTTTTCAAGCGTACAGGCGCTGTAGTGAAAAAGATGCTATTGAATTTGTCAAAAATTTGCGCAGAACCGAAAAGATCATGGAATTGAAGGTCCGGCAGGCTGAGCAGCAAAAACTTCTTGAGATGTTGAAGTATGTTAGAGATGAGGCCCTGAGCACAATTGCTGTCCCAGCTTTCTCTGCTGCTCCTATTGCGCAAGTTCTACGCTGAGAGTTTCTGTTGGCAAGCTAGTTGGCAGTAAAGAATTGAACCTTGAATTAATTGGAGTAACAATAAAAGGTTCGTTTCCAGCAGGGTTTTATTAAAATGCGTAGTCAGCTATTAGTCACTTCTCTTGGAGAAGATCGTCCTGGAATTGTTGCTCGTCTTACAGAAGTGTTCGTTGCAAATGGCGCTAATCTTGAAGAAAGCAGAATGGCGATTCTTGGAGGCGAATTTGCCGCAATTATGCTGGTAGGAATCGCAACTCAGAACATTCCTGCTTTAGAGAAAGATCTTGCCCGCTTGCAGTCCGAAGGTATCTCAGTAGTTACTAGAAAAACAACGACCTATGATGCGGCGCGTTTCAAAGATCACCTGAATTATGAGATCCAGGTGAAAGGTGCTGACCATGAGGGTATCGTTCACAATATCTCGACATATTTAAAAGATAAGTCGATAAATATTCAAAGCGTAGAAACAGTTGTTGTTAATGCACCGGTGAGCGGGTCTCCACTCTTCCAAATGAAGGCTGTTATTCAGGTCCCGCCTTCAATAAATCAATCCGAACTTAAGAAAAATCTGGATCTAATAGCCGAACGTGAATGCGTTGATATTTATCTGAGTACTCGTCAGCCGGCGGCTTGCTAATTGGGTTTGGAGCAATGGCTTATCTCCGGTAAGCAAATCGGCTTATTGGGTACTCTTATATGCAGGAGCATTCGAGGGTATCTAAGTGCAGTTAGCCGGCGAGTTGTCGAAGATGAATCTCGCAAGTCTGATCCGCTTGGTTCGCAATGGTGAGCTGACTGGAAAAGTCTGTCTGACCCAGGGTGCAACAACTGCTTTTCTCTATTTTTCGGAAGGTCAGCCGATTCATGTCGAGGCTGATTATGGCACAGGAAAAGAGGCACTTCTTGAGTTGTTTCTCTGGCAGAGCGGCACTTTCTCTTACATCGAGTGCCAGGTAGACGATGTCCCTCTTTCTATTCCGCAAGACGAGCCCCTGGAGAAATTGTTGAAAGAAGGGCTTTCTTATCAGGATGCCTTACGTTATCTGGAGCATTTGCGGGTAAATTCGCGTACGGTATTTAAGTCGACCGATGAGTTAAGTGATGATCTTATTCTGAGCAAAATGGATGGTCGTACTCCGCTCGGAGACATTGTTCAGTCCCTGTCTCTTACTCGCAGCGAATATGTTCTTCGTCTGCAACAGCTGGTCGCAAGTGGTAAGGCGCTGGTCGTCGAAATAACGCCCGAGCGCAAGAGCGATATACAGCTTCCTGATTGGGTTATTTCTCGTTTGAAACAGGATAACGCTGATGTGTCAAAAGCAATTGTTGATCTTGTGATCTGGGCTGATCGCATAAAATGCTGGCTTTATCAGGCTGATGTTGACCTACAGAGAATTATTGAAAGTCTTAGCGCACCTGCTGGAGCTGAGACGCTTGAGTCAAGTGAGGAATCGTTTTTGCCTCAAGATCTGAGCTCGGCTGCCGTACTAACAGAGCTGGACCAAAATCCAGGCCAGTCGCAAGCCGCCAAGCCTATGCCGCGGCCACCTGGTTATGAATTCTAAGTCTTTACGCAGTTCCGTGCAGCTTCGACAAATGCGCGAATCTTTCCAGCATCGACTGGATTCTCAAGAATTCCCTGTCGTTTGATTGAGCTTGCAACAATAATTCCATCTGCAATTTGAAAGAACTGGCTTATGTTTTCTTTGCTGCTGCCGCTGCCTATTAGAATCGGTGTTTCAGGAACTGCAGCGCGGACCTTTTCCAAATCGCTTATTAAAGGCGCGTCTCCTGTTGCTCGGCCACTCACGATAATCGCATCTGCCATGGCTCTCTTTACCGTGTCCGCAGCCTGGAGTCCGATGTCGGACGACTGTCCAAGCGGTACGGCATGTTTTACCATAACATCTGCGAAAATGCGTACCTTGCGTTCGAGTCCGAGTTGTTTTCGGTACAGCATCAACTCGTGTGCTTCACCTTCGATGATTCCCTGGTCGCATAACATTGCGCCAGTCAGGACATTAACGCGGATGAATTGAGCATCAACGGCTGCTGCTATCGCGAGGGCTGTTCGGGCGTCATTGCGCAGAACGTTTATCCCCAGTGGAAGATTAGAAATTGACTTCACGCGCTGTGCTGCTAATGTCATGGCACAGGCAGTGGAAGTATCGACTCTGTGTTTGCTAAACGGAATGTCGAAAAAATTTTCGATTATGATTCCGTCAACTCCACCGGTTGAAAGTGCGGCGGCTTCCTGTTCAGCACGAGATAGAGCCATATCTAGCTGTCCGTCGTAACGTGCAGAGCCTGGCATAGGCAGCAAGTGAATTACACCAATTATGGGCTTTCTTGATTCAAAAACTTCTTCGAGCATGTAATACCTGGCGGAGGAAAACCTGAGCAGCATAGCAGGTGTTGTCTGTCTTGCCTTTCTGGAAGCTAGAAAAACTCATAATTTTTGAAAAACTATAACGCATAGTATGATTGTTGGACCCGCATTATTCATGGAAGTGATACCAAAGTAAATTGAAATGCCCTGCCAGTTGGCTCAGAATCTGTGTTTACCAAGACAACAGACCAAACAAACGGAGGGCATT
>JBIKOL010000033.1:0-63858 GCA_044358055.1 Obscuribacteraceae bacterium (SeqCode) | reverse complement strand
CCTGGTGGCAAGCTTAAGCTTATCGATTTCACTGTTGCACAGCAAAAGAAAAGCACAGCTACTGCAACTGTAGTTGGAAAACATTCGTACATTGCGCCAGATCAGTTCCGCGGAAATGTATCCGCGCAAAGCGATATTTATTCGCTCGGGGCCAGCTTGTTCTTTTTGTTAACCGCTGCGGATCCAAAACCAATTTCAGTACAGCACCCCAGGCTCAAGAATGAAGCAGTAAGTGAAGAACTGGACTCAATCGTGGCAAAATGCACAGCAATAGATCCTGAGATGCGCTATACCGAAGCTTCGGCATTGCACTCAGCGTTGGAAGAACTGAAAGTTCTTGCCTAGAAGCGATTTAAGAAATTTCTGCACGTTTATGCAGCTATTCCTGTCAGGCCACACATATTCTTAGTGCCAATTTTCCGTAGACTAGAACTATCGGTTTTTGAGAAGTTCGGGGGTATGGAAGATGGCAGAGCATAAAGACAGCGCAGAAGCTCCTGTAAGCAAAGAAGCCTTGATGCAACGGCTGTCGGCTGACACCTCGAGAGCTTTTCTCGATGAGATGAAACCGGAAAACGCACAAACAAAAGTTCAAGCGCAAGCGGAATGGTGGCAGTCTCTCAACAAAGACAATCAAGCTCCTGCATATCTTCATGCAAGCGATCTTCCAGAGTTGCAGAAAAACGGTTGGAAGCTAATAGAGGATCCTAATTACAATCAACTCTCGCGTCAATTAAAGGACGGAACGGTTGAAGTAGACACTTATGAAAATCGGAGCGGACAACGCTTAAATACAGAATTCTCACGCTACTCAGACGGCCAATCGCCGGGGTCTAGTGTGCCCAAGCAATTCATTTCTGTGAGCTATCGTGATGGACAGATGCCTCTAGGTCTCAACGTTAGAACGGGGGACTTCGGTGACGAGTTCCGCGCAAGTTTCAATGAACAAGGTAAGCTCTCAGGTGCTTATGAATGGGGAAGAAACAAAGACAGCGTCAATTATTCTTTCCGTGATGACGGAAGTCTCTATGAAATGTTGAAGCGCAGCCGACAAACTAGCGAAGTTCTGAGCGATCAGCTCTTCAATTCATCCGGCAAACCCAGGTCAGATTACAACCCTCTTTATCTTTACGAAGCAGCCAAGCGTCCGATCGTTAACATCTACTTGGGACTCCGCGAAATAAGCAGAAGCGGCGGAATATTCTAGCATCCGGCATTTCAGCTAGCGACTTCGGGTTTGGATTTTTCACATAAATCCTCAACGAGCGCCTACACCAGTGGTTAATCCCGCAAGTACGGCTTCAGCTGCCTTTCTGCCGGACACCATCGCGCCATTTATCGACGCATTCTCCATGTAATCACCGCAGCAATATACGGATTCGCCTAGCTGATATTCTTGACGCGAATTCTTGCGATACTCTGGACTTTGGTCCGGCAGGGCATATTTGATCCGATAAGTTTTCAAATGTTTCCATTGGAGCACACGACTGCCGAACCATTCTGTCATTTGATTCCGAACAGACTCTTCCAGAACGAAATCGCTCATGGACGCCTCTCCAATTATCACGGCAGAAATAAGTGCACGCCCGTCAGATGAATATGTCGGAGCGACGTTAGTCGGCACAACTAAATTGCTTACGATTCCGCGATCTTCACCGTTCAAAAGTAAAACTGGTTCATCAAATGGTGCGTTGTTTGCAGTGAAGTAAACGCAAGTCTGGCTTCTGCAGCTAGAACTTGTTCGCCGACCTAGCAATTGATCAGTCTGAGGTTTTTCTGTTGCCAGCACTACCGCCCTTCCGTTGAGACGCTCGCCGGAGGCAAGTAAGACCTCATTGCCCATTACTTTCGAAACAGGACAATTGAACTTGATACTGCCTTCTGGCAGTCTGCCTGCAATTTGTTCGGGAATGGCTTGCATACCCCGGGCTGGGATAACGTTATCACCCTTCGCCAGCATTGAAAAAACGAAATCAAACATGGCTGCGTTGGTCTCCAGATTTGATTCCAGAAAAATGCCGCCGAGAAACGGTCGGAAGAAATGCTGAATCATTCCTTCGGAAAAGCCATGTTCTCGCAGATTCGACATTGTCGATTGGTCCTGCAGGAGACTGCTACGATCCTTCGAATTGAAGATCAGCTCGCTACGCAAACTGGCGACACGCAATTTATCAGCTAAAGTTCCAACTGGAGACAGCAATGTCTGGATGGCATGGAATGGCTCTCTGAATGGATCCGATAGATGCTGAAATCCACCGTTGGCTCTGATACGAGCTCCTGGAAAAAACGATTTCAAATCAAGCGCATCATAATCCAAAATTTTGGCAGCCTCCGGATACGCAGTGAGCAATATCTGGAAGCCACGGTCGAGCCGAAAGCCATCGACAATGTCAGTCCTGACTCTGCCGCCAACCGCATCAGAGGCTTCAAGAACGATAAAGGGAACGTTTTGCCTGGATAATGCTAACGCGCAGCATAAGCCGGCTAAACCAGCTCCAATGATGATTACTCTATCTGCGAAATTCATATTTCCTTCTTTTGTGATCAAATATCAGATTGCGGCAATATCAAGTTTTGCCAGCCACTGTCTTGCTTGCTTTCTTACCGCCTGCTTCCATTGCTCAGTTTTGGCCTCGAGCGATTTCATAACCAATGCCATGCGCTTGTTACCGGCGAATTTCTTTTCATTGCGCATTAAGAAATCCCAGTAGAGAAAATTGAACGGGCATGCATTTTCTCCAGTAGTCTCGCGATGGTTGTATGCGCAGCCCTTGCAATAATTTGACATTTTGTTGATGTAATTAGCGGATGCCGCGTAAGGTTTGGTGCCGACGTAACCGCCGTCCGCATGCAATGTCATTCCAATCACATTTGGAACCATGACCCAATCATAAGCATCCACGAACATGCAATTGAACCATTCGTTTGTTTCAATAGGGTCAAGCCCTGCAATCAAGGCGAAATTGCCAAGCAACATCAAGCGCACGATGTGGTGAGCGTAACCGTACTTCTCAACCGTTCTGAAAGCATCATGCAAACAGTTCATCTTTGTTTCGCCAGATTTGAACATCTGAGGCAATTTTTGATTTGCATTGAGCGCATTACGCTCTCTGTATTCCGGCATCATGCGCCAGTAAACGCGCCAGATAAATTCACGCCAGCCGATCAACTGTCGAATAAAACCCTCAGCTGACGAAAGACTGGCTCGCCCCATCCGATATTGCTTTTCCGCTTCAGCAGCCAGTTCCAGCGGATGCAACAAGCAAGTATTTATGTACGGTGAGAGGACAGAATGGTTGAGAAATGGTTCGCCATCAAGCATCGCATCCTGATAGGCGCCAAAATTTTGCAGCCTGTTTTCAAAAAAGTCCTGCGCGGCTTTGATAGCATCATCTCTTGTAACAGCATATTTCCAATCAGCTGTGCTTCCCGGGTGGTCCGCGAAATTGCGCTCCACCATTGCGATGACATCGCGGGTTATCTCATCAGGTGGAAATTGCAATAGCTCCTTCCATTGCATGTCAGCGACAGGAGGCTTGCGGTTTTCTTTGTCATAGTTCCACTCTCCGCCTTCTGGCTCTTTACCATCCATGAGCAAATTCGTCTTGCGCCTCATCAACCTATAGAAATTCTCCATAGTTACACGGCTGTCTTCGTTCTTGTGCAAAGACTCAAATTCTTCTGCCGTTGAAATAAAATGCGAGTGTTTGGTGACTTGCACAGGTATCGGTTTTAAGATGTCTGTGAATCTCTTCGTTGCACCATATTCGGATTGTTCCATCATCACAAATTGATCGGGTGAATATTTGTCCAGGTGCTTGCGAATTGCAGACTGGAAGTTCGCTTGCTCATGGTAATAATCGACCTTCCAGCCAAGCGCAACAAGCTCTTCTGCGAAATGGCGCATTATTGAATAAATGAGTACCAGTTTTTTCTTGTGATAGTGTCGGATCCTACCTCGGGAAACTGACTCTACCATGAGCACGCAGGTGTTCTCTCGGCTGACACTCTGCAGAGCCGTGTTGGCGAGAGAACACTGGTCTCCCGTTATCCATACTGTAGTCTTTATACCTGCAGACATAGTGCCTGTTCTCGAACTCCCCACCTCAAAAAGATTAGATCGGCAGGGTGAACTGAGTGTGAACGTGGCGCAGGGTGCTGCTTGGGCGCTCTATAATCTGCAAGCTGGATTGACTCGAGCCTTGAATGTCTGTACTTCAGAGTTGTTCCTTGTCGAGCTTGTCCCAGGGCGGCGTGCTATTCTATTTGACATGAATTACAAAAGACCCCGAATTTATAATTACAAGAGCACAATATCCCTGCTAACTATCGGCTATATGAGCATGACGCCAGCGTTTTCTCAACGCTCTGTGCCGGAACGCTTGAAGCCATCATGCGAAGCCGACACTATGGTGATAAAAGCGAAAGGCGACAAAATCCAAAAAGGAATAGTTTTCTGCGACCAAACGCAGGGATGTTTCCACTCCAATGGGAATGACGAAAAATTCCACGCTCAGGGTGGCGGTTACATTGCAGATTCCACAAAACGCAGCCTGTCGGAGAAATCTTTGAAAGAGCTGGTAGGGGTCATACTGGATTCAGCTAAATACACAAGAGTCGATCTAAATTCTCTGAACATTACCCCTGCAAGTGTGAGAGACAATCAGGACAAAATTCGAGCCACAGTTCTGAAAAACGCAAACGTGCCGGCGACGATGGTTCAGAAAAGTGACACGTCGGTGAATCTAGCGACAGTTTCAAAAGTCGCAATGAATCAGATGCATTATATGGACGCAAGTACGACCCGTACCTCATTTACTGTCACGATTGACGAGCCGAAATTAAGCAAAGAACCAATTAAGATTTCCAGCACTCATGCATGCGCCTGGATGCTACCATGGGCGGTGACTGTGGGCAGCAAACACTGGGAGACATATTCTATAGAGCTGCCATTGAAATTGAAGTCTTTGATTAGCGACGAATATCCTCACAAAGAACAACTCGATGGCACGGACTATTGGAGAAACAAATTCTGGACAGATTCAAGTGCATGGAGCGGGCTAAGCCGGAAGGTGGAGCAAAACGCTGGACTGGAATTTGCAAAAGGAATTGCTGGATTCAGTGCTGTTGAAAAGCAAGTTCAAATCGACGAAGCTCGTTTCATAGAGAGTGAAAACTCAAAAGCACTTTATTTGCAAATTAAGCGTTTAACGCCTGCTGTGGTCAATTCTATCTGGTGGACAGATCCGACACCTGGCAATAAAGCTGAATATAGCTGGACTGATCTTTTCAGCGCGGTATACAAAACTGAGCAGCTAGCGGAGCGCCAGAAATGGCTAATAGATTGGAAAAAATCCGAAAAGGATCACACGCTCGAAGCACACATCATAGGAACGCAGCCTTATACAGAATCCGCAAAAGAGCTTGCGGATTTCGTTCTGCCAGCATGGAAAGATGCAAAATTTGCGGGAGTGCCCGAAATGTCATTGCTCCTTCGACGAAACGAGAAATGGTGCGGCACAGTTTTTCTTTCCAGCAAGGAAAACCGTGCTCTTATAGTCAATGCGCAATCAGGAAAAGGTAATCACTGGTTCGATAAGCTGAACGTGGCATTTCATCCTAAGCAAGCTGATTATATTGTTGTGGATGAAAACGGCAAAGCATCGGTGCATAAGATTGCACCTGACTCAGCCGATCTTCCTGCATGGGCCAGGACAAAAAAATAATCTACTCATTGCATCAATCATCAGGTGGATTTTCACCTGGTTTTCACGAGGATCCACTTAGTTTTATAAGAAACGAACTCACGACGACGAGGATTCCAGTGATGTCTGAGCATCAAATAAAACTACCACATTCACTCAAACAAGCACCCCTGGAACAGTTCCCAGCTGGAGAAGCGGCGTATGTGCCTATCCATGCGATCTACGCAGATACCTCCGAAAGGCTATGGCTAAGTGCAAGTACAACTGCCAGGGCCAAGTCAAATTCAGAATTCTGCGCAAAAGTGGAGAAAACCGAGGTAAAGCAACCTGATGGTGAAAAAAATGGACCTGCCCAATTTGCTTTTCCTGCTGTTAAAATCGACCTCTCGGCCTGCAACGAGCAAAATAAATATATAAACGAGCGCGCTCCAGAAAAATATGGTTGGAACACCTATTACCAGCAGATGAATTCAACTAATTGGAAAGAGCCCGACCTACCTGTTGTCAAATTAGACGGATACTGATAGGCCATCAGTTGTTTCTAGTTCTTCGATCTCCGAAAGATATGAGCTTATCAGAGGAGCTTCACCACTCTCATAAATAGACAGCAGCACAAAATTTAGCCATGCTGTTTTTCTGATCTCATTGTTTGTTTCTTGCCCGTTTGCCCTCTCGCAAACGAGAACATCCGTTGTGCTACAAATCAGAACCCATGCTCATTCACACTTCATCGTGTGGGCACGACCGCCACGTCACGATTCTTGCTGTTGCAAGTGACGAAGTTCTCGCCTAATCTGAGGAGGTGCTATTGGTTGGAGCCGGAAACAAAGAGGAAATATGCCATGTGCCGGAATCTCATGCTTGTAGGAGCCATAATTTCTACTGCTATTGGGCTCTGGTTTTGTCTAAGCTTTATAACACACTCTTATGTCTTCGGAATGCCTACACTGACCGCTTCAGAAGCAACGGCGCACGCCATCGATCCCCGCAGCGCGCTGACTCCGCAGAATGTGAAAATCGAAGCGAAACTAGTGGGACCTCCCATAAGCATCCCGGATGGCAGAGTCGTTGCTATGCAAAGATACGAGGCGCTAGAACGATTTTATCCTGAAGGAAGCAAGTCGGCAGCCGAAATACCCATCGCGAATAGATGTCTACCCCAAAAGCTCCGCTTTAGTGACGGCAAAACTAACCTGTTTATGTACTCAAGCGACTTTTACGACTTAACTGAGGTCGCAAAATGCGATAAAACAAGAAACACTGGTTTGGACGTAGAGAAGATTACCCTGCCTGAATTAGTGAAGTCACTCCCCCTATCCAATATAAAGCTCCGCCATCCTAAAGCGTCTTTGTTGGTGCGCACATCAGAGCTTAAGCAATGCAGCACTGTCACGTTCATAGCGACAGTCGGGAAGGAAGGCGAGCAGTTTTTTATCGAGCCACCAGAGCTCATCTTCAAAGGTTCCGCAGAAGCACTCGATTGGTCAATAATTGGAGCAGGACTTCTCGGATTCAGCCTGCTGGGCATTGGCATAGCCCTCTTCCGCGGATTAACCATGAGGAGAGAGACTCTCAGAAGCCCTATTCGACAACGTCTCCAAGATAGGTGAAACTGGAGAAGTTTTCGGTAATAGTCCGATGTTTCAAACCGCCATCGCCCTCAGTATCAGATGGAACACTTGCATCCAGAGAAGAGGCAGGCTTCGCTGCTCGAAACATGCTTACTTCTCTGGATGTCACTTAGGATCAACGAATCAATGGATGAATGACTAGCCGACGGTGGGATTTGAACCCACGACCTACGGTTTACGAAACCGTTGCTCTACCACTGAGCTACGTCGGCCCTTGGAAAGGTGTCGGTGATTCATTATACATTTTCCTGTAGAGCTTTTGGAGGTGGGGCGCAGGAGGCTTCATGCTGGCGACTTACAGCCTGCCCAGATTGAGGGTTTGGGCTCTTTTTCATATCTGATCATGTAAAGGCTGGTCGAACTCTTGGCTGCCTTCAGTTTCAGGCACTTATAGACGGGGTCCTGGACAAGGCTAATAAAAAGGCGCCGTGAGGCGCCTTGGGGAGAGAGGGTGGAGAAAGCTTGTTGATTATTCGTCGAAATCGCGGTTATCTGGCACATACTCAGGAGCCGGGGCGGCTTCTTTTTTCTCTTCGACGGTCTGTTTCTTAGCATCGGTGCGCAGAGTCTTGCCGTTTTGTGTGCGTTCGAACGCGACACCGCCGTTTTTGCTTGCATCGTATGTTCTTTCGGATTCAACTCCGCCGCTGTAGCGAGTGTCGAAGGTGTTTTCTTCAGTCAGACCTTTTTCGTTTTTGTCTGAATCGTAGCTGAGGTGAAGTCTCAATCCATTGCGTCCACCGATGTTCATGTCTTTCGTTATTTTAGTATCGTATTCAGTTTGTTCGGTCAATCCATCAGGCCTGTTTTCAAATGATCTGACTGCACGCACGCCACCGTGTGCTGCTGGGTCCGGATATTCGGTCATTCTGTACTGCCCTTCAGGGCGACCGGTTTCGTAAATATGTTCCACGCGGTCTGGTGTTCTTGTATCTCTTGCATCTGCGTTTTTGAAGAACACCGTTTTTTGCTCGCCATTTTCCGCCGGATAAATGTGCGCAATACTGCCGTCAGCTTGAATAACCTCGTCAACAGTTTTGCCATCGACAACGCGGGTTCCATTGACGCGATCTTCAGGTCCATTCATTTTTACATCAGATGCTTTGCTCGCGCTTGCATCATCGCCGAAGTTAATTTCGAGTTTGCCGAAGTCTGCTGGAATGTCGTTGGAGGCGCTGCTAACTGGAGTTGCTTTGTCCTTCATTGAAGCGAACGCTTCGTTCCACATCGTTTCTGATGTGCGATCTGTTGGTGTTGCTTCTGTGTTGTCGCTTATTTCGAATTTATTGTCTGGCATGATTTCGTCCTCTCTCTCTTAATTGCCAACCGATGCTGCAAGAATAGAGGCGATTTGTCTCACGCTTATTTCAATGATGTTTCAGAATTGTATCAGGCTAGCTAGAGCGAATCCCGGGAGCACGCGTCGCCGCTTCAACCCACACTCGCTTGCGCTCGCACGGGTACCCATTCAGCGCCTAGCTGGCAGCCTGCCGGCTTTGAATGCTCGGATCGATTTCGCCGGAGTATGAGCCGGCGAGCCGCCGGCGCTCCCGGACGTCCGCTTCTTTAATGGGATAGGTCCCAGGCGTCCGATTCTTTAATGGAATAAGGATCCCGGGCTACTAAAGTTACTTGCTTTGTGCGGCGGCGGGGAGGGCGGCGGTGTTTAAGGGAAGGCGAACGAAGTAGATGTTGCCGCTGGGACCCTTAGTGATTACGCCTACAGTGCCGCCGTGGCTTTCGATGATTTTGCGTGCGATGGGGAGCGCGAGTCCGGTTCCTGCCCGTTCCTCGTCCGATGCACCCATCATACCGCTCATGTCCTTGAAACGTTCAAATAATTGATTGCGCATTTTCTCTTCCATTGCAGGCGCGGCATCGATGATCTGAAACTCAATAGCTTCAGGTGTATTGCGCGCCATGAAACGCACTTGCGCTTCAGGCGGTGTGCGCAGCAACGCATGAGAAACGATGTTGCCCAGAGCCTGTATTATCCGATCCTTATCTGCGCTGAATTCGAATTCTGGATTGTCGCCAAAGAATTCAAGCTTTACGCGATCAGGTTGGTGCGCAGCAGCGATTGATTTTTCGATTACATCTTTCAACTTGATTGGCTCGAGGATAAGCTGCATGTGTCCAGCTTCGAGTTTCTCAATGTCGAGCAAGTCATTGATCAACTCAAGCAATTTGTCACCGCTATTGTTGATTCCGTTCAAAACAGCCTTGGGTTGATCGCCCACCGCACCAAACGCACCAGCCAAAATCAATTTAGCAATACCGGTGATTGAAGTAAGCGGTGTGCGCAGGTCGTGGCTGACCATGGCAAGGAACTCTTGCTTCAATTGTTCCAGTTCTTTTCTATTGCTGATGTCATGCGCGACACAATAAGTAGTGGCTTCGCCACCCGATCGCGATGCCGACCAGAGCACCCAGATTTGCGAATCATCCTTTTTCTTGATGCGGTTTTCAAATGAAAGTCGTTGCTGCCCACCGAAATCACCAAGTAGAGTATTTCTGGTATTCTCGAGATCCTCTGCAACGGTTATGTCGAGAATCCACTTGCTGAGCATTTCTTCTTTTGTATAACCGAACATCTTCAGACAGGCCGGATTCATATTTACAAAGCGACCGTCTGAAGAAATCGCACAAACTATGTCCTGAGAATTGTCGAACACAGCGCGCTCTTTATGGCGAGCTTCATCCAGAGCCATTGCGGTAACGTGGAACACGCGATCGAGCTGGGCGATTTCATCATTACCAGCGAGTTGCGGATTCAACGGTTTTTCTTTGGCGAGACGATCCGCATTATCTGCAAGTACCATCAATCGCGAGGTAACATCCCTTGTGAAGAATAGTGCCAGCAGCACTGACGCAAGAACGTTTGCTGCAAGACCAACAATGAGCACCTGCCCCTGCCGCTGGCGAAATTCTTTCTGCTTATCTGGGCTATTGAACTCTTTTCCTTCCGCATCATCGATAACTTTTTGCAAACGATGCGCCACACCAATAACAACAGGAAGCAATTTCTCAGTTCCGCCGAGAGCTTCACGTGCATGCTGGTCATCAAATCCATTAGCCATGATGTAGCGACCGCGTTCAATATAACGTTCGATTTTGTGCTGCTGTTCCTCCACTTTCATAAGGTGATCCAGAGTCTCTGGATCATCCGAAGTCAGATTGTGCAGCTCTTTCTTCACTTTCGTTGCTTCTGCAAAGCTAGCCTCTACTGATTGCCAGGCTTCCACTGTTCTTCCAGAAGCCATAGCAACGGCTGTTCGGAAATATAGATTGAGCAATTTGCTCGCATCGAACGCTATATTTCGCTGGTGCAACTCCATCTGTCTTTCTTTATCGACTTGCATCAGCACCATGGAAAGAGCGCCGACAAAAACGAGTTCAAAAGCAATCGGAATGCCGATAAGAATTACGCCTTTCCATGCCAGTTTGAGCTTGCTACCGCCCTTCGGCTTCTGCAAATGTTTAGGTCCTTCCTCGCTCATGGCACGCATTTTTGCAAGCGATTCCTGTCTTGATTTATTTGCGAGTTCAACTGCCTGC
The DNA here is from genome assembly GCA_044358055.1 of Obscuribacteraceae bacterium (SeqCode). Lineage (GTDB taxonomy): Bacteria > Cyanobacteriota > Vampirovibrionia > Obscuribacterales > Obscuribacteraceae > JAIEPM01. Next base: position 52,964 of record JBIKOL010000033.1, on the reverse strand, counting down.
AATGCTTTTGTTTGCGCACGCATCTTCATACTTACAGTTTCATCGACAGGCACGCGGAACCAGAATGTACTTCCTTTGCCTTCTGCGCTTTCAACGCCGATCATGCCGCCATGTTCTTCAACAATCTGCTTACAAATTGGCAAGCCGAGTCCTGTCCCTGATTTGCGTTTTCCGTCGGCAGCTTCTACCTGCTTGAATTTCTCGAAAATTGCTTGTTTGTGTGATTCAGGCACACCGCGTCCCTGGTCGATAACCTTGCAGAGAACGTAGTCACCCTGACGTTCTGCCGACAAAGTAACGACACCATTTTCAGGGGAGAATTTGATTGCATTAGAAAGCAGATTAACCAGAACCTGCATGATACGATTGGGATCCACAAACCAATCGCCGGCAACAGATATTATGTGAAGTTTCACCTTCTGCTTGTCGGCGACGGCTTCAACGTCCTGCATGGAGCGGCGCAGCACTTCATCTATATTGTTATTCTCTTTTTTGATCTCCAGACTTCCGGAATCCATTTCTGTGATTTGCAAAAGATCATTTACAAGACCGAGCAATCGCAGCACATTTTTCTTGGCCATGTCCAGCTTGCTTACCGCCATCGCAGGCATTGTTTCAGCAAGGTCAGTAATGAGTTGAGTCACAGCTGCAGAAATTGAACTGAGCGGACGTTTGAGGTCTGAACTAACCATGGCAAGAAACTGTTTCTTAACTCGCTCGATTTGCTTTTGCTCACTGATATCGTGCACGATACAGAACAAGCTCATTTCGCTTTCCGACCAATATGCAGACCACAAGGATTCGATCGTTTTGCCCGCTTTCGTTTTAATGCGATTTTCGAAGCTTACTGATTCTTTGTTTAATTTCGCATTGATAATGAAGTCTTCAGTTGTAGGGAAGTCTTCAGCTAAAACGAGATCTGCCAGAGGCACACCAATGAGTTCATCAGGCTGATAGCCCCAGTACTGCAGGCAAATTGGGTTGATCTTACTGAAGCGATTATTCGCATCAAGCACACAAATAACGTCGCTTGCATTATTGAACAAAGCACGCTCGCGCTCTGATGCCGCAGCCAACTGCTTGTGCATGGAGTGGAACGCCGAATCAAGCGAAGCGATTTCATCGCTGCCACTTAACTCAGGCAACAACTTTTGCCCGCGCGACAAAGCAACAGTATTGCGAGTAATGGTGCGGATTCGATCCATGATATTTTGCTTGTAAAAGAAAGCAAGCAACAAACCAACAGCTATGTTGAAGACGCCACCAACAGTTAGAATTATCGAAATCAGATTACGAATATTCGATTGCTTGGTCTGCATTTCCTGGGTTTGTTCTTCACCCTTGCGCACCATGTCTTGAAGTTTTGAAATGGCCATATTCTTGGAGCCTTCAAATCTTGACTTGATTTCGGGAATCATGTTCATCAGATCGAGAAGACTTCCCTGTTCCTTGGCTTTTGCAATATCATCCGTCATGGTGAGCATTTGCATTACGCTGTCGCGAAGCACACCATGGCTCCAGTTGAGTTCCTGGTGCTCTTTGATCAGTTTGTCGTATTCATCACTGTAAAACTTAATATCTTCAATGCGTTGCTTATAGTTATTGAATAGCTTGTCACTTTGAAATTGAATTGAAGTGAACAAAAGATAGGGCGCCTCTGTAGTCAGCGCCATAATTCGTGCAGTCAACGCAGCGTACTTTCGATAAACCTGCTCTTTTGCTTTTTCTCGATCTGCTTCTTGAAGCAGCAACGACAAACTCGCAATCAATACGAGTTCCACCAGCAATGGAACGCCAACGAGAATCAATCCTTTGTGGAATACCTTAAGCTTCAAGCTTTCGCTCCGTTTAACATTTCAGAGACCAGGCTCTGGAATACAGATTTTATAAGTCGCCGGAAGGACAGCCAGTCCCGATTGCCATACTTATGCCCAGCATAGCGTCTTGCTCACCCCTTGACTGCCACCCTGGGTCAAGTATGATGAGGGTAATTCGGGTCAGATTGGTATTTACTATGTTAAAACGGGTTGTTCCGGCTTTATTAATTAGCCTGCTTGCCAGCGGTCCGGTCTTTGCGGAAAAGCTGAACGTGGTTTCGGGCAGCGAAGCGCAGCGTGAAAGTTTTCAGCTGAGCAAACGTATTGCCTGGCAGTCGAATGTCGACGATGCCTGCAGGGAAGCATCAAAATCGGGAAAACTCGTTTTCCTTTTACACATTCTGGGCGACCTGGATGGTAAAACCTGAAGCGCGGGCAATAGCCTCAGAGCCGTGTCGCTCTCCAAAGAACCTGTTTTCTCGATGTTGCATAATAACTTCGTCTGCGCCTACAAAGACATCAGCAACGAATCATATGCAGGTAACTCTGGTGCTCACAGCACCAACAGCAATGCAGTAGAAACCACAAACGGAGCTGGTTCGCATAATATACAGATGTTCGTTATGGATCCGGATGGCACAGTGTTGACCTGCATGCCCGGTTACTGGAATCCGGATGATCTGGCTAGCGAACTCCGCCTTGCCGAATCTTTGGATCGCGTCTGGAAGGATAATTCGATATCCGCACAACAAAAGCGGACCGCTTTTTCACGAATGCAGATGGATCATTTCAGGCACCACTCTACTGAAGAAATTGCTCGCAGCCACATGCAAGGATTCGACAAACAACATGAATTGATGCGAAAAGGCTTCAGCGACACTTTGCGCATGGCACCAGCTGCCAATGCAATGATGGAAGGCGCTGTGACGAAAGAAGAGGATCTCGTCAAAACCACCGATGAAATCATGCACGAACGAATGAGCAAGAGGCCGTTTGTTGCTTACAGCAAGTTTGATACCGGGCACTACGCCGATTACGGAACACACTTTTACGATAAGCATGAAGACAATCTCGATGCCGAGACTGGCAAGAACATTGAGGCGGAAGCAAAACTGACGACCATGCGTGATGTCATTTCGCGAGGTCGACAAGCACATCGCAGTGCAGCATCGTCTTCAGGCGGTCCGCATGTTCAAGTCAAGACATACGGCACTCTGCGTGTTAAGCCTCAATCCTGAGAAAAAACCCGCTGAGTTTAGCGCTTCCAGCATGCGGGCATAGAGTCAGGGTATGCGGGGCTGGGCGGGCGCAGGATGGAAATTAACCAGGCTCAACAGTTCAAGCAAATTGTCTCAAGAAAAATCTGTCCCACCTGCGGACAGCAGTTTAAGCTCGCCGATGACGTTGAAAACTGTCCCAACGATGGAGCAATGCTTGCTCCACTGATGGACGATCCGTTTATCGGAACAACCATCGCAGAGAACTGCGAAATAATCTCAGCCATTGGCTCCGGCGCAGCAGGAACTGTCTACAAAGCGAAACAAGTGACATTGCAGAGAACGGTTGCAGTCAAAATATTGCAGACTCACCTCGTTTCTGATCTCGACAAAGTGCGTCGCTTCGAACGAGAAGCCAAAGCTGTCAGTCTGCTCAAGCACCCTAATATAGTAAACATCTACGACTACGGCATGCTGCCGCGGCCTTACATGATAATGGAATACGTCGAGGGAAAGAAACTTGAAGACGTATGCAAACAAGACATTCTGCCCTTTGATACAGCGGTAAACATCGGCATGCAAATCTGTGATGCCTTGCAAGCTGCGCATGATCAAGGCATCATTCATCGAGACTTGAAACCGGCAAATATCATGCTGCTTGGTGATGAGGAAAGCGAAAATTACAAAGTAAAAATTCTGGACTTCGGTTTGGCGAAATTGATGCAAGAAAGCGAGGCTGATGCACCAGCGTTGACACAAACAGGTGAAATAATAGGCAGTCCGCCATACATGAGCCCCGAACAATGCCTTGGAAAAACACCAGACAATCGCACGGACATCTACTCACTCGCTTGCATTTTATTTGAACTGTTTACGGGCAGGCGCCCATTCGTGGGAAACTCTGCTGCTGATTATTTGACTAAACATACCATGGAAGCAGCGCCTCATTTTCTCGAAGTCAATCCAAAGCTGGTGCTTCCACAAAAGGCAGAAGATGTCGTGCTTAAGGCCCTGGAAAAAGAGCCAGAAAAGCGCTATCGCAGTATGGCGGAATTTAAAGACGAGCTGGCAAAGGCTCTAGAAGCTGCCACCGCGTCTGGTATCAAAACCTTACGCCGAAAAAAGCCCAAGCGAAAAATACACAGACTCAGATTAGCTCTGATGATAAGCGCTCCCATTCTGGCGGGGACGCTCTTCTTTCTTTATCAGTGCTTCCCGCAATATATTCCAAATATGCTCTGGGATTATTTGCAAAACGCTGGAACAAAAGCATTAGCAGGCAGAGATTATGCTGCAGCAGAAAGTTCTTTCAAAAAAGCTTCAGATATAGCTTTGCGTTTTGGAGAAAACGACAAACGCTATTTCACAAGCATGGAACAGCTTCTGCAAACTTATTTGGCGGAAGGAAAATTAACAGAAGCCTCTCCAATCAACGACAAACTCTTAGCCCTTTCGCATTTCGAAGAAAAGAAAAGGCAGTATGGTCGAGCTGTCGGACGCAACGGTATTAGTTTCATCTATCCGTCTAAATGGGCTTCGCAGAGTGGTGTCGCTTACTGGAATGACGCGGGAAGGTTTAAGCCTGCCCACACTCTCAAATCCAGTTTGCTATATCTGCAAATTTATCAGGACAAAACCAGTCCGGAGCAACTGGCAAATCTTGAAGAAGCTATTTTCAAACATGTTTGCCCGGATTATAAAAATGTGGGCTCCCAGCCAATAAAGTTCGGCACGAAGCAGCAAATTAGCGGTTTCATAAAAGACTACGAAGTACCAGGTGACTTCGCGCTTCCAACAGAACAGTCCAAAGTACTTACAAAGCCCAGCATGTTGAAATTCTGGAAAACCGGAGAACCGACGTTTCACCGCGAAGCATTTTTCAGCAGTGACGGAAGAGTATATAAACTGGGCTTCCAATGCTCACCTGTTGATTCAGAGCATCTAAAAAAATCTTTTGAAAAAATACTGGACACCGTCAATGTTTTCAACGGGCAACCGCTAAGCACTGTGTCTTTGGCTATTAATCTATCAGAGTGCAGCTATTTTTCCGAAAAAGGGAAAGCAGGAGATCAGGGCGGAATACTAATTGCTCCTCCAGGAGCCGAGACACCCGCAGGTTACGAACCGCTCACAGGAATCACTGGCGACACAGAGAAAAAATAGAAGCTATATTTCATTTCACAACCTGCTGCTTTTCAGCTGCTATTCTTTACGAGTCAGGAAGCAGCGACAAACAGAATCTTGAATAAACCACCACTGACACGACTCCAAAAACATGGCTGGTTTGCGCGTTTTAAGCCCAGGCGTTTTCAATTCTTGCTCTTCATACTCGTTCTTGCAGTTACCGTAACGCCACTTTTTGGGCAGCGACCTTTCGGAAGAACAATGGCTGCAATCGTATCAGGCCTGGCATTTGTGCAAACCTGCGTTTCAATTGCTCCTAAAAAACAAATTCTCGCCCTTGGGGGCATTTTTGCATTTATTGTCGCCGTATACGGCTCCGCGGTCCTTACTATAGACATCTATCCGCTTAATACGACGCTCTGCCAGCTGAGTTCGCGAATACTTTCCATTACTTTTTATCTGCTTGCCGGACGACTTGTCTTCAAGGACGTCATCTCTGAGGGCGCTGTGGACCTGAATAAGCTTTGTGGAGCTATGTGCATATATTTGTTGATAGGTATAGTCTGGGGACAGTTTTATCAGTTTGCCAACATTATGGATCCGGGCTGCTTCGCAATGAACCTGAGTAAGTTTGAAAGACATGGCGAAATAACCATGTTCGAGCAATCAAACTTACTGAACTATTTCTCTTTTGTCACTTTAACCACACTTGGCTACGGTGACATTGAACCAATCTCAAGGCTTACAAGAGTGCTTGCCTACTCGGAAGCGCTTGTGGGACAGATTTATCTGGCGATACTCGTTGCCCGGCTGGTGGGTTTGCACATAGCTGAAGCAACAGCAAATGCCGTTTCCAGTGCGGACGATTAGTTTAAACTGCTCAGCTCGGATATAATGAGCCAGTCAATTTCATCGATGGCGACGATTTCTGTCTTTGAAATTGCACAGTTGCGTGGAATAACAAGAAAGCGCCCATTCTTAGGGGGCGCTCATTGCAAGCGGAAGCAACAAGGAGATGCAAGGTGGATCAGACGGCTGAGCGCATAATTGTAGAAGATGACAGAACCGGACTCTCAGTAGAGACTCTCCGCCGAGCTATCTCAGACAACCTTTTTTATATTCAGGGACGGTATCCTGCTATCGCCACCAATCATGACTATTACATGGCGCTTGCTTACACAGTCAGAGACAGACTGCTAAATCGCTGGTTGAACACACTCGAGAATTACCAGAAAAAGGATGTAAAAGTAGTTTGCTATTTGTCCGCCGAATTTTTGATTGGACCTCAGCTTGAAAACAATCTTGTAAACCTGGGTATTTACGATAACGTTCGCACAGCAGTTGAAGAATCCGGTTTAGACCTTGAAAAGCTTATTGAAGAAGAGGAAGAACCTGGGCTTGGCAATGGCGGTCTGGGAAGGCTTGCTGCTTGCTATATGGATTCACTTTCGACACTTGAAGTCCCAGCAATCGGATATGGCGTTCGCTATGAATTTGGCATCTTCGATCAAGAAATTAGAGATGGCTGGCAATATGAAATCACCGATAAGTGGTTGAAATATGGCTACCCGTGGGAGATTGCCAGACCACTGAGCGTATGCCAGGTCAAATTGGGTGGTCGCACCGAGAATTACACCGACGAAAATGGTCGCTTCCGTGTGAGATGGATTGCTGAACGCACAATCAATGGCGTTCCTTATAACACTCCAATCGCTGGATACAAAAACAACACAGCAAATACATTGCGTTTGTGGAAAGCAGAAGCGCCTGAGTCCTTCAATTTTAGTGCTTTCAACAAAGGTGATTATCTAGGCGCGGTTCACGATAAGGTTTTCTCCGAAAACGTGTCCAAAGTTCTCTATCCGAACGACAACATTTCATCAGGTAAGCTGCTTCGTTTAGAACAACAATATTTCTTCGTCTCATGTTCGTTGCAAGACATGATTCGTTTCCATTTGAGATCTGGTGATTCGATTGATAATCTGGAGAATAAATTCTCCGTTCAAATGAACGATACGCATCCTTCGATTGCCATTGCAGAAATGATGCGCTTGCTTGTTGATGAACACAATATGGATTGGGATGTCGCCTGGAAGAAAACCACGGCAATGTTCGGTTATACCAATCATACTTTGTTGCCAGAAGCGCTTGAGCGCTGGCCGGTGGATCTGTTTGGTAGCTTGCTCCCCAGACACCTGGAAATTATCTACGAGATCAATCGACGTTTCACAGACAACGTAAGGCGCCAGTATCCGGGCGATGAAGATCTTGTTCGCAGGCTATCGATAATAGATGACAGCGGTGAGCGCTATGTCAGAATGGCTCACTTAGCAGCAGTGGGCAGCCATTCGATCAACGGTGTAGCTCAACTGCATACGGACCTATTGAAAAAAGATGTGCTGCATGATTTCCACAGAATATGGCCGGAGAAATTCAGTAACGTAACCAACGGAGTTACGCCACGTCGCTTCATGGTTGTGAGCAACCCCGAACTTTCAGAATTGATCAGTTCGAAAATTGGTGATAGCTGGGTTGGGCACCTTACTGATTTAAAGAAATTGGAAAAGGCTGCTGATGATTCGGAATTTCACAAAGAATGGCAGAAGGTCAAGTTGGTGCGTAAGCAGATACTTGCTCGCCATATAAAAGACGCTTGCGGCATTACAGTCGATCCCACAAGCATTTTTGATGTTCAGGCGAAGCGTATTCACGAATACAAACGGCAACATCTCAACGTCCTGCAAATAATCAGGCTCTACAACATTCTGAAAAAGAATCCAGGACTCGACATTCATCCGCCGCGCACATTCATATTTGCAGGAAAGGCAGCACCAGGCTACATTGCAGCCAAGCTCTTGATCAAATTGATTACGTCGGTTGCTGATGTGATCAACAATGACAAAGATGTGCACGATCGAATCAAAGTCGCATTTGTGCCTGACTTTAACGTTAAGCTAGCCCAGAAGATTTATCCAGCGGCTGAAGTTTCCGAACAAATATCAACTGCAGGGAAGGAAGCTTCCGGCACTGGTAACATGAAGTTCGCTTTAAATGGCGCTCTTACAATTGGTACTCTCGATGGTGCCAACATCGAGATGCGCCATGAAGTTGGTGAAGACAATTTCTTCCTGTTCGGGCTAACAGCGTCAGAAGTAGCACGCTGGAAATTCGAGGGCTATCAGCCCTTTGAACACTATTGGTCGAATCCGCCTCTACGCGAAGTGGTCGATATGATCAGCTCTGGATATTTCTCGCATGGAGACAAAGAACTTTTCCGCCCAGTCGTCGATTCATTATTGCAGCGTGATGATTTCATGCTGCTGGCGGACTTTGATTCTTATTGCGATTGCCAGGACAAGGTAGGAGCGGCGTACAAAGACGAACGCAAGTGGACCAAGATGTCCATACTCAACGTTGCAAGAATGGGCAAATTCTCTTCGGATAGATCCGTAGAAGAATATTGTAAGAACATCTGGCATGTTGATGCGATTCCTGTTGAGCCGCACTTGTATGACCACTGTAATCTGGTGCTAAAAACGCCAAAAGAAAATTCAGTCGACTGAACTTCTGGATCAAGAAAATCCAACGAGCGGTTATTCTGCGATCTGTTCATCCACAGATCCGAGAACGCCGGCGGCTCGCCGGCTTACGGCTCTACGATCGCCCGGATGATTTCCAAAGCCGGCGAGCCGCAGATTGCCTCGTAATGGACAGATTTGCCGTGATGGACAGATTTGCCGTAGGCCAGATCTGCAGGAAGGCAGAGCTGCAGTAAGCCAGATTTGCCGTAAGCCAGATTTGCCGTAAGCCAGATTTGCGTAAGCCAGATTTTTTTCCGATCGCTAAGAAATGGCATTGCAGCCGCTCATTTTGAAGCAGCAGGATGATCCCACCCAAGCATGTCAAAACACAAGCAAGCACCCTATAGCGTTCACGCTATACTACCGCCACTCGTATAGCGTGAACGCTATAGAAAATTCAAAATCCTATAGCGTTGACGCTATACTACCGCCCCCCGTATAGCGCCAACGCTATACCAGCTATCGAGCTTGAAAAAATTGAACTCTTGCAGGTCCCGTACTAGCGGAGCGAGTGCGAGTTGGAGAGACTACGTGGGTCTCCCGGGGCGAGTGAATTATTCCCCTCTAGTGTTACTCATTGCTCAATCAGACACTACAGCTGAATCAGGTGAAATTCCTGATTCGCTTACCGCCTGGATCTTAAAGTAGTAACGAGAATCTACATTCAGCGAATGAAGGTCATATTTGTCCGCGTTGTAAACCAGCAGTGAACTGTAGAGCTTGGACGGATCCACACCAAACGAAATTGCGTAGGCATACGCCCCGGGCACAGCCTGCCAGTGTAAGCTCAGGTTTCGCCTGTCTTTTTCGTCCCTATTAACAGTGAATGATTCAACTTTCCCCGGAGCCTCCCCTGGGGCATTTCCGAAAATTCGAAAATCGCTAACAGCGAACGTTCCTGCGGGCATCTCAAGATTTTCTAGTTTGACGTATCGAAGCTTTGCCGGCTGAGATAGCTCGACATAATCGTGCGGAACATCGGTGCTATTTCTGCTTTTATCAACAAGGCAGTTCCAATTTTTCCCATCGTCTGATCGATAGATACGATATCTGTGCCTCACATTATGCTGCTTTCCATAAACCGCGACATCTTCATCTGCATAGTTAATTTGAATAGCACGCAGATTCATTTCTTTTCCAAGATCGATCGCCAGGAATTGCCCGGGCTTAGCATCAACCGCGCTCCAGTATGTTTTTATATTTTCGTCTACCGCCAGTGCCGGCTCATTACCAGGTTTCGAAGAAGAAGCCCAGGCTTTTTTATTATAGGAAAGCAAATACCAAGCGGCGAATGTCCCATGGGGATCGCGCTTCCCTCCAGCAAGTTTGTGCGGATAGTCACCAAATGCGGTGTCGGCAAAAAGCACACCATCTTCATCAACACCGGCGGGAAAAATGCCTATCCGTCTTTCAAAGGTATCTTTGACACTGATGACCATTGTGCCTAGATGCCAGAGATTGCCGAACCTGTCCGGAAAGGTGCTGCCATGCCCAGCACCACAGGCAAATCCTGTCGGCTTCCAGGAAAAGGGATTATGTTTCTGATAGACAAAAGGACCAAGCGGTTTGTCGGAAACATAGACTCCATCACCGTATACATTCCATTCAGTTCCGGGAGCTCCATACTGCAAATAGTATTTGCCTCCGAACTTGTTCATCCATGCGCCTTCAATGAAGGGATCCATTTTTCCATTTTGATTGTTTTCACCAAACTGCTCCCAGCCATGCTGCTTCGGGTCCAAATGAAGGAGCTCTTTAACAGGCCCTTTTGGTTTATAGCCGTCGTTGGGATCAATCTCGGCACCATAGATAGGATAGACATTGCTGGAACCCCAATAGACATAAAGCTTGCCATCATCGTCCTGGAAAATTGAGGGGTCCCACGTCTTCAAAGGAAAGGATTCCGTCGCTTCAAGCCAATGCCCGCCACGCGGCTCTTTGCTCAGATAGAGCGGCATAACATCGTTGGGTGAAAAACAGGGCAAGAAGAGAACGCCTTTGTCGGTAGGCCACGCTGCCGGGGCGCATACCTGGTCGGATGATCCATTCAATTTAAAATGATGCGGGACGAAATGCCAGCTACCCATATCTTTTGACCACCAGTAACCTTCTTGATTGGTAGCAAAAAGGTAATTGATGCCTTTATACAAAATGCCAACAGGATCAGCCGTGGAACGATGCAATGGACAGGCAGGCGGTCCTTTCTGCAATATAAAGGCGTAGTCCAGATTCATTGGGTTACAGTACGTTCTCGGAGGGTTCAGCAGGCGAGGTGCTGCGCTAATAGCTGCGCCTGAACCTAACAAGAGCAGCAAAAACACTGCAAGCAAAGAACGAAGGACTTTCATATCCACCCCAGACAGACGAAAGTATTCTAGCGTCTCAATCGCGGGAGCAAATGAAATAACGCACTGCCACAGGCTGCTCATTATCTGCTGAATGAACGGTCCCTTCAGGCAAAACCAGCATGTCGCCTGCTTGCAAGAGATATTTCTTTCCCTTTATGTCGAAAACCATCGATCCTGAATGCACCACGATAAACTCGTCATGCGGATGCTGATGTGGGGCATAATGCGCACCGGGTGGGTCTTGCCACGGGAAGATGTCGTATCCCTCGGAAATGAGCACGGCTTTCAAGTCTTTCTCGCTTGAGCAAAACGAATATTTGCCTTTAATCAGCTCTAGCCTCGGCATTTGCGCCAAACCTCATCTCCTTTCTTGATTCTAGCGCTTCAGTTAGTTCATGGCATGAAGAATCCGGATCTCCTCAAGCAATGCCAGAGCGTGCCTTACGCCGTTACGACTCGGATGGGCGGCAGTCTCTGATAATATAGAACTAGGGACCTTAAACTGCAGGAGCTGAACTATGGACCTCTTCAAAAACATGCTTAAAGATGTCTACCGCAAAATCGACAATTCCAACTCCGATTTCTGCAGCACCCCGCTTGCAAACACAAAGAAGCTGCAAAATCGAATAGCAAAAACTATTTTTCTTGGTCAGGGTAACCTGGATGACCTGATTGCAAACGGCGGCAAAGAAGTTGACGACAAACACTGTGACGAACGGGTTTGTACGCACAAACATCGTTAGGTGAAGCAACTAGTTTCCGATGTCCTCAAGACTGATAGCCTCTTTGCCGAACGGATCATGTCCGCTGCCAACCCAGGCGTTCTTCAAATCATAATATGTTCCGCTTGCGCCACCACTGACAGCACCATAAGGAATGCAGAGGAATCCGGGGAACACCATGCCAACTTTTCTGTACCAAACATCAGGATCACCGATCAAGTCGTGATTACCTTGTTTCATTTCAATGACACAGCGTCTGGTTACTGCGATTGGCAATCCAACAAACGAGCACACTGTAAAAGATGCAAGTCTTACTGGCAAAATGACGTCGCCAGATTTTGATGATTTTGCTTTGGCTGGATCTTTTCCTGCTTTCGGATCCTTCTGAGCAATTTTCTTTCCGTCTTTGTCTTCCGAAGATGAATCGCTGCTTGCATCAGATGTGGTGGCAGAATCGGTGTTGCTGGCGGTGTCATCTGCCAGAACCGGCATATTGATGAAGCCGACTGCGCATAAAGCAGCCAATGTGGCGGTAAGTGCTCTTCTCATGGTCTTCCCTTGTCTAAAGCGAATTAGTAAGCGGACGTCGTAAGCATAACGCTTAAGACCATAATAGCCGCATGACAACCTCCTTTGAAAGCCTTATAGCGCAGATTTTGAAAAAATCCAGCAGTTTCTGAAAGAGAGATTAGTGCTGTCTAGAAAACCTATCGAAGAATGAATCCGTTCTCAGACATATCGAAGGCGCCGGCGGACTTCTGGAACAAGTGATCCTGACAATAGGAACAGCGCCAGATAGAGAGGATTGATGAATTATCGCTAAACCGGCGAGACATTCTTGCATCGTCCTTTACGACAATGCTTTTGTGGCTTAATGATTACAATTTACACCTTGACTGCCACTAGAAATACCTACTAGGATGCATGTGCTATTTCCGGGCGTCTCGTACAATTCCGGCCGTACACCAAATAGCAAGGAAACAGGAATCGATCGATGAACATTACGCTGGGTAATCGAGAAATATTAGCTAGTTCTCAAACAGACCTCGATGATATCGAATCAGTAAGCCCCTTAAAAGTTGGTGGGCTTGGTACCTGGTTTTTAAAAGACATGTGGTACTTTGCGGTACCTTCAAGCAAACTGAAACCGGGCAGAATGATTTCGAAAACGATGCTGGGAGAGCCCGTGTTGTTGCTGCGCAGCAGCGATGGTTCCGTGCATGCCCTGAAAGACATTTGCCCGCACCAGGCAGTGCCCTTAAGCGATGGACACTTCGACGGAAAAAACGTGCATTGCCCCTTCCACGGTTGGAAGTTCGACACTTCAGGCACCTGTACTGAAATCCCATCACTTTGTGCCGACCAGACTTTTCCTGTTTGCAAAATCAAAACACCTTCTTATCCAGTCCGCGAAGTACGTGGTGGCATCTGGGTATTTTTTGGTGACAGTACTGAAAATTTTCCAGAAGTACCTGAAGCCCCCGGACTGGGAGACCTGCTCTACGAGCAGACAACAACGACTCTTTTGTTGCCGCACCACATTGATTATGCAGCGCTTGCCTTAATCGACCCGGCGCACGTTCCTTATATACATAAGTCATGGTGGTGGCGTTCTGCCAAGCAATTGAAAGAGAAAAAGAAGCACTACATACCAGACGGACTTGGATGGACTGTCGTTAAGCACCAGCCCAGCGCACATTCAATTATGTACAAACTCTTCGGTAAGTATATCGAGGATGAATACAGCTTCCGTTTGCCCGGTTGCAGGCGAGAATACATAACATTCTGCGATAGAACTCTGATTGCCGGAATAAGTTGTTTGACTCCGATTGATGAAACTCATACGGAACTGAATCACACAACTTACTGGACGCTTCCAGGCACCAAATTCATGGAGCCGATAGTCCAATACTTTGTCACGGAGTTTTTAGGACAGGACAAAACCATCGCAGAAAGACAAGCAATTGGCCTTAAGCATAAACCAAAACTGATACCGACTATAAAAGATGCAGGAACTCCTGGCGCATGGTATCTGCAATTGAAGAAAGAATGGGCGGAATCACGCAATGAGAAACGCGCGTTCAAAAATCCAGTGCCTGATTCTTTTTTGCGCTGGAGAAGCTGAGAAGACATTTTAGACAATGCCCAGGCTGGCTCTTTAACCCAGCTTTTGAGATTTGTTGTTCTGATTTGACTGACGAGTGCCAGACGAGTTTGACGGCAAGTGAGCAGATTGTCCGCCAGCATTTGCATGGCTGCCACGACGTTTTTTGTTCTTTTCCTGAACTTCGGCGGGGCTCTTTGCTCGGGTTCTGCCTTTCTTACTTGTGCTGCTTGAAGATGATTTGCTAGCACGCGCAGATTCGTCCGCGCCGGGTTTACGCGGCAGCACAGGTGAACTCAAGAATGGTGCGAGTTCCTTCGGATTAGGACTATACGGTACCGGGGGCGGTACCAGAGCCATTGTTGCCGGCGGCGGCGGAATGTAGGCACGCTTGCCCCATTTCTTGCGGTAACCTTGCAATACTGCCGGAGGTGGCGAATTGTACTGAATCATATATCCAGGAAAGCTGGACTGAGCGAGCTTTTGCTCTTCAGCTCTGCGCCCGACAACTTTGAGCAATCTAGCTTCGGTAAATCCGAGATCTTTAGTGCCTATGACGGATTCAAAACTGGAAGTAGTGCCACTGCAGGCAATATCAATCAATTTTGAATAATCGCTGCTTCCCATACCTTCAAGTACAGCTCTTCGAGATGCCAACATTTTCTGCACACGAAAAAGTCGCGCAGAAATAGCAGAAGAAGCGTGATCAAGTCGCTGCTGTTCTTCAACAGTCAACTTATTGTTTTTCGCCGCAGACTCGAGTTCTTGCTTAACTGATGCACTCTGCATTTCTAGACCGATCTGGCGCTTCTTTAAGCGAATGATTTCTGCTTTCTCAAAAGTCTCAGCAACTGCCTTTGTCAAAATTGTGTTGTTGGCACGCAAAGAATAGGGATCAAAAATACCATTTGATACCAAATGCGCACTCAACTCTTCATGAGGCAGATTGCTGTCCATCTCAGTGACAAATGAATTCAGTTGTCCGCCGGGGCTCAAGAAAACATTTTGACGTCCCAAACGCCAGCCACCAAATCTGATATTAGACTGCACGGACCCATTCATTACCGAGACAGCCACGGGAAGGGTGCTTCCGACCACATTCACTCGCAGTCTTTCTTTTCCAGCGGACGCAGGCTCAATCTTCAAATCTGCTCTTGTAATATCAACCTCAGTTGGCAATGAGCAAAGATCGCGGCGGCAAACATGCATCTCTTTGATTGGTCCAACTTTCATAAACCGGTGCGAAACTGCCACCATGCTCCTAGGCGAAGCGGCCAGCAAATCAGCCGGGCTGTCATCGATTTCCAGCTCGTCATCACCTTGTTTGCCACTGAAGTTCTTGCCTACAATCACCAGAGTTTGCATTGGCTCAACTACAGATGGTGCGTGGCTGATAATTGGCTCATTGCTTCCATGGCTGGAAATTTCGTCGAGATTATCGATTATTGAAGCAGCGCTTTTATCGGAGATAAGCAGTCCATGCTCAGTAGATACGTATGTGATATCCCAGAGCTTTTTACCAGCAGAATTGACAACAGAAACATTTACACTGTCGCAATCTGGAACTGTGAAATTGAAGGAGCCATAGTCATCAGTCGTAAACTCTTTCTTGTTTATGAGAATTTTTTGTCCGGATATAAGCTCTCCGCTTGAGGAGTCGTAAATACTGCCCCAGGCTGCTTTACTGCGCTCGAGAACCGGTGGTAAGAACAACTGCACGGATTCTGCAATTTGTTGTTGACTTCCCTCGTTAGAAGCACCTTCAACAGCTGCTGTTTCGCTTGACGTGGCTTGTTTTTCCTTCTCAGGCAGCCCCGCTGAGCTTTCCGCGTTGTCAGCAAAAGCAAGCGAAGAGAAGCACAAAACGCCGCAACAGAGAGCCAGAGCAGCCTGTTGCGACTTTAACATGATATTTTTTCTTCTTGTCATCAATTGCCAGCCAGCGCCGCAACATCATTTTGCTACCATTCTTATATTCCCATTTGGGTGAACTTTTGTCGACGCAAAAAAATTGCTCAAGTCAAAAGCAGGGCTATGAAAATGGGATTCCAAGGTGGTAACCTCTTTACTGGAATTTACTAGGTCGCCAATTTGATCACTTGCCGGGAAGGATGCAGATGACTTTATCTGAACAAAAGAATTCCAAACTTTTGCTATCGAGCCTTGTAGCTGCGACGCTTTTGCTCGGCGGCACAGTGGCCAATGCAGAGCCGATGATTCCCAACTTCGAAAACGAAGGCAAAAACATCGTCAACTATCCGACGGCTAATCAGCGCTGGGTAGTTCTTCCTACTGACACAGCAAAAATGGTGGCAAATAGATTTGCATTGCCGTTCAATACTTTGAATTATGGTATTGCGAACATGACGATGTTTCCCTATTACCAGGCATCGCCAGAGCTGAAAGAGTTTTTGAATAACTCAAGGGTCAACGGCATTCCGATTACTGATTTTAGCTCTCTAAATAATACGCAACAGACGCCTATCATTAACAGGCTGACACCCACGGATCTCATTCATTTGAACATCCCTATTCCTCAAGGAAACTTTGAGAAGAAGTCAGCTCAATTAGCGATGAAAAATGTCCCGCAAGATGAAACTCCATGGCTGGTTGCACATCAAAGTGGTCAATCTTTCGCAATTCCTGGTGATCCTAGCGGTCTTGTTGTTGTAGCTCCCGGCACAATGTTCAATGCTGCGGGGCAAAGAACTCTTGCCTTGCGCTGCGGCACGATGTGGGTGATGACAGGTCCTCGCCGTTCCGCTGTTCTCACCAAATATGGTGCAGTCGAAATCAAACCGTACAGCATTGTCGGCATAGAACAAACATGGTTCAACCGAGTAAAAGTTGCATCTCTTTATGGTGAATCAGTTGATATGCAATTCGCCTACAAAGGCAACAATTCTAAGGTCGAGATTGCCGTAGGAAAAGAAACATCCATGGTCGAATCTGCCAGAGCAAGCGCCGGCACCTCAGATTACGTTCAGCCATCAAGCTCTCCTGAAGACGGCAAACAGATTGCTGCACTACCGGTGACACCTGTTTCACTGAATGTAGAAATGATCAGCAAGAACGTCGATGCAGATGTTTCGCATTTTGTCTCTGAACTCAAAGGCATTGTTCCTCCAATCAGCAGTCCAAAAATATCGATGGATTACAAGGCAATGTTCGCTAAATATGGTGTCACGCCAGAAATGCGACGTGATGCCATTCAAAACCAAAACTTGCAGCGCAGCACTGCTATAGCATCCGCCAAAAAGCAACCGGCTTACAATGCTTCTCTGTCCGGTACATATTTTGTACCGGCTTCGAAATCTGTGATTGGCGGCAACACCAATCGTGGACCAATAATTTTCCCGAAAGTCTCCGAGTCGCTCGAGACTTTGTGGGTTCAGCACGGTGCAGTGAAGTATCTTTCCGACGCAAGACTTGAAATCGAAAAAGAGGGTCGTCTGTCGTTGAACTCAGGCGAAGCAATTTTTGCAGCCAAAGAGCCAATGTATGTCCGCTCTCGGGAGTGTTTCATCAATATCAAGCCGGGTGCAATCGTTCAGGTTATTGCCAAAAAGAACGTTGTGATTGTTCGCAATTTGAGAGAACTTGCAAACAACAGCGTCTTATTAAAAGTGAAATCACGAACAATGGACTGCGCAGCAGGTGGTGAACTTATTGTGTCTGACATTATGAGCGCAGCATTTACAGAAATGAAAAGCGATGGCATAACCAGACGTAATGTTCGGACTACAGAATTCGCCGGCGGCAGCGTTGTAATCAACAAGAGCGAAATCGAATTGACTACTTTAATGCAATACAACCCGATTATGCACGTCCTTTGTGAGAGCAAAAACAAATTCGATCAAAAGCTCGTGGGCGAAGTCGTGAAGCAAGATGCAGTGCTCAGTATGGTGACCAAGCATCACGGCAATTATCAGCGTATGGCTGGCTTGCCGGCTGCACACTAGTTAAGTTATTGACTGGCTGTTGTTTTGTCGAACGTTATTTACTGGCTGTTGTCTTGCCGAACTTTTGCTCGTCAAGTTTTCGTTTCGCCTCAAGCTCATCAATAATTTTCTTTAGCCTCTGAACCTCTGCTTGGGATTTTGCGGCAAGCTCAGTCTCACCTGCTGCTCTATAAATTTCAGCGAGTTGGTATTCAATTGAACACAGCATGGAAAAGTCATCAGGGCGCGTTGACAGAAGCATTTCCTTCGCATGCTTTGCGTACTCCGCCGCATCCATAAACTCGCGTTTGTCAAAATAACATCGGCTCAATAGAATAGCTGCCTCCGTTTTTTCGAGTCTTCTAGCAGACATGTTATGGTAGGCACGATCCAACAATTCTGAACTGAGCTTTTGATCTCCTATACCGTAAAAATCTTGTCCAAGTACAAAGGCCATATGAGCAGAATTTTTGTCATCAAGCTTGTCCAGGCTATTCATAATCTGCAGCCAAATTTCTCGAGCTTTTTCAGGATGACGTTCTTTTAACTCAAGCGATCCGCTGGCTTCCATCAGGTCATAACGGGTTTTGTTGTCCTCAGGCATCAGACAAGAATTCGCTAGTTTAAAATAGGCTCTTGCCTGATCGTAGTTCTCCTGGGCAGTACATTGCACTGCAAACATTTCTAAACGATCAGCTACAATCTTTTTCGTCTCGTCCACCACAGATACAGCCATGAGTTCCTTTGCTTTCTTCATAGCCTCGGGGTAATTCTTCAGCAATAGCAGCGCCCGCACCAGGACATTAAGCGCGTTAGCTTCTTGTTTTCGTTCATCGCCCAACCCTCTACTAACACTGCAAGCACTTTGAGCCCTTTCTAGAGCCAGTGCATAATTTTTTTGGTCGCAATACCAGTTGGCCAAATCAACATAAATCGGGCTCAGGAAAGATCTCCTCAATTTAGCCGGGTAAAATCTAAGAGCATTTTCTAAGGTCCGTTCGGCTTCAGCAATCGCTTCCTTCGTCCGTTTTAGCTCACTTAGCAAGCCAGCGCGAACATAACGAGCATTCAAAACAAGACTCACATCCTTATAATGAGTACCGGCTTCATGCAGTAGCTGCTCATCGAACTCGAGCGCAGTTGTCCATTCTCTATTAAGTTTATAGATGGCTACTAGTCTGCTCAGCGCATGTATTCGCCGCAGGCTGCCTGTTCTTCTGTCTTTACTTATGATTTCCCTTGCTGCGGCGCTTGCTTCCCGCTCATGCATATTGTCTAGTTGGCGGTCCAAAATATCAACAGACTCCTCTACGGCTCCGCTTGAGTTTTGATTTTTGACAAACGAACTTATTGCGAAGAGCGCTGCAAGAAACAATACAAGAGCTAGCGAAGCCAGAGCGGAATTTTTGGATAGGATTTTTCCGCCGGATCTCTTGTTTTGCGGCTCTGGTTCAAGCTTGGTTCTACCCTCCAGAATAGCCGTGCGCATCTCGCTTGCACTGGAAAAGCGGTCACTTGTTTTTTTGCTACTCGCCTTCCTGATTATGTTCGCCAGGCTCTTTGGTATATTTTGCGGAATTATGAATTCATCTGTGGCTTGTTTGCTGAGCACCGCAAATGGTGCCTCACCATCAAATGGTGGTTTGGCAGTCAAAGCCTCATACAAAACACAAGCAAGTGAATACAGGTCCGATCGTTCATCAAGAGACTCGCCCCGACACTGTTCCGGGCTCATATAATTGGGAGTTCCCACCATTAAGGTTCTCGTTTGTCCAGCAGGCTGAGTTTCGTCCTCAAGTATTTTCGCAATACCAAAATCCACCAATTTAGCGTGCACCTGGACGCCGCTCCGGCATATCAAAATGTTTCCTGGCTTAAGGTCTCTGTGCAAGATTTTATTGCTATGCAAGTAAGCCAACGCATCGAGAAGTTGTGCGAACAACCCGCAGGTGAAATCAGGAGAGAGAGCTCCCGAAGATGCGATCATCTTTGCCAAAGACTCACCTTCGATATATTCCATCACAAGGCAAGATTTGCTTTCATCAATTTTTCCGAAGGCATAAACTCGAACTATGTTTGGATGATCAAGTGCAGCAAGAATTCTGGCTTCTTGCTGAAACCGCTGTTCTTTCTTGCTTCCTGCATCGCAGCTGATGACTTTTATGGCAACGCTACGTTCCATGTTTGTGTCCAGGGAGCCATAAACGGCCCCCTGCCCACCGGAAGCAAGCTGAGCTTCTATTTTGTAACGTCCCAGAACTATCGTTCCGGGCTGCAGCATACCTAGAATGCTGGAACTGGCATTTTCATCCATAGATTAAGATATGCCACCCATCTGCAGTCGCTTAACTACGTTGAGCCGCCGGGGTTAGAACACTTGTTACCAGCTCCTGGGCTTCTTTCTGGATTTTCTTGAGGTGCTCGGCGCCGAGGAAGCTTTCCGCGTAGATTTTATAAACGTCCTCAGTCCCTGAAGGGCGAGCAGCAAACCAGCCATTCTCCGTCACTACTTTCAGACCGCCAATTTCGGCGCCGTTTCCTGCAGCAGCGGTCAATTTAGCCGTAATTTTCTCGCCGGCGAGTTCAGTAGCACTTACTTGATCAGGGGAAAGCTTCTTCAATTTTGCCTTCTGTTCCGAATTTGCCGGCGCATCGATGCGCTCGTATACAGGGTTGCCGAACTCCTCTGTCAGTTTGTTGTAATGCTGGGACGGATTCTTTCCAGTTTTTGCTGTGATTTCTGCTGCCAGCAAGCACATAATAAGTCCATCTTTATCCGTAGTCCAAACAGTGCCATCCTTGCGGAGGAAGCTGGCTCCTGCACTTTCTTCACCACCAAAGCCAACCGAGCCATCGATGAGCCCGTCTACGAACCATTTGAATCCGACAGGAACTTCGATCAACTTTCGTCCGAGTCTCTTCGCAACACGATCGATCATGCTGCTGCTAACAACAGTTTTTCCGATGGCTGCTGATTTAGACCAGGCATCCCTGTTCTGGTAGAGATAATCGATGGCAACAGAAAGGTAATGGTTTGGATTCATCAGTCCAGCTGTCGGAGTGACGATACCATGCCTGTCATGGTCCGTATCGTTAGCGCAAGCAACCGCATAGCTGTCCTTGTGCGCGACAAGTCCTGCCATCGCATATGGTGACGAACAGTCCATGCGAATTTTGCCGTCCCAATCCACACACATGAATGAGAATGTCGGATCAACAATTGTGCTAATTACATCGAGATTTAATTTATAGTGTTCCGCAATGCGCGGCCAGTAAGCAACGCCTGCGCCACCCAGCGGGTTGACGCCAACATGTACTTTTGATGAACGAATCAAATCCATATCCAGAACTGAATTCAGTGATTCAACATACAGCTTGAGATAGTCGAACTTATGCGTGGTTTCAGCCGTTATTGCTTTATCAAAGCTCACACGCTTCAGATCCTTCATTCCATTGCGCATTATTTCGTTGGCACGATTTTCGACCCAGGCGGTTATGTTTGTATCAGCTGGTCCAGCATTGGGTGGATTGTACTTAAAGCCACCATCTTGCGGCGGGTTATGAGAAGGCGTTACTACGATGCCGTCAGCCAGCCCAGTTGTTTTGCCCTGATTGTAATTGAGAATGGCAAGCGAAATGGCGGGCGTTGGAGTGTAGCCTCGCTCGGAATCGATCATTACATTAACTTCGTTGGCAGCAAGAACTTCAAGTGCTGAAACGAATGCAGGTTCTGACAGCGCATGCGTATCAATGCCAAGATAAAGAGGTCCATTGATTTTGTTGCTCTTGCGATACTCACAGATAGCTTGTGTCACTGCAAGAATGTGGTTTTCGTTAAAGGACCGCTTGAAAGCCGATCCCCGGTGGCCTGAGGTACCGAAGGCAACACGCTGCTCTGGCACTGAAACATCGGGTTGCTCGCTGAAGTAAGCAGTAATCAACTTGGCAACATTCACAAGCATGCTTGGTTGGGCTGGTTTCCCTGCAAATTCGCTGAGCATTTTCATCTCCTCTGGACATGGCATCTAAGCATCAGTAACCGGCTACAACCGGATCAAGCAGCCATAATACCGCGCATTACGCATAAATATCAGCGACTTAATGTTTATGCTAAACTTGACTGAACCCTAATGGATAAAAGATTGGCGGGTGCACTCAATGAGAAAAAATGATTGGGTTTTGCCATTGGTTTTGTCTGTGTTTTCGATCAGTCTTTCTTCTGCAAATGCGGCACAGAAACTTGCTGTGACCAGCACGGCAATTAAGGAAGGAGCCAGCATCGATAAAAAATACACTGAGGATGGAGCAGATTTTTCTCCGCCTCTTGCATGGTCTAAAGGTCCTGCTGGTACTAAATGCTACGCAATCTCTTGTGAAGATCCTGACGCACCGATGGGAACATGGTGGCACTGGATAATTTTTAACATCAGCCCGAGCACCCAGGTTCTTGGTGAAAACGTGCCGAAAGTACCGGCGCTGGCGGGCGGAGTCGAGCAGGGAAGCAACGACTTCCGCAAAATAGGTTACAACGGGCCAGCGCCTCCGCCAGGTAAAGTGCATCATTACCTGTTCAAGGTTGTTGCACTCGATACGCTTTTAAATTTTAAAGGCGTGATACGCAAAGAAGCATATGCCGATGCAATAAAAGGGCATGTGCTGGCTGAAGGCCAATTGACCGGCGTGTACAAGCGTTAGTTTTGCTCAAATAATAATCATCCGAGCACAAGCTTACACAAGAGTGGATAATCCTTACAGGGTAAGGTAAGACTCAGCCCGCCACCATCTTGTTTTTGTATGCATTCTGCACGCAAGTCTTTTCCGTTCAGCGGATCCACTGCAGAAGAAAGGTGAAGCGGGCGGCCACCCGAAGCGTGTAGCTGCACTGTCACATTCTTGGCATTTACTCTGTCTATGAATTGCTGAGGTTCCGTCTCTTGCCAAACGCAGTACAAAAAGCCATTTGTTGTTGCGATTGACAGATCGCGCAGGTCCGCTTCTATTTTATTGCTGCGAAGCAAATGCTGATTAACAGATGCTTGCTGTAATGCACAGCTTTTTAGGAACTGTTGAAGCACGTACCACGCAGGTCGGCGAGTACCATCCTGATCCATTAAGGTATGCTCCAGCGCAGTGGGATAATAGAGATCGAACAAGCATAGTTTCTTAATGCCATGCCTGAGGTGCAGTAAAGTCGTTCGCAAAACGGCCTTTGCCTGCAGCTCTCCATTTAGCTCATTCTCTTTAACGCCGAGAACTTTAGCAGTAGGTGCGTACTCCGTGTAAATCCATTTAATTTCAGGATTTATACTTCGATAAAATCGGTCTTGTTCATACAATTGCGAAGCATGCCCCTCAGCGCCACCGGAATACATGCCAGGGTCATAACCATAGGGATGTTTGACCACATAATCAGAATGCGCCAGAAGTGTTTGATATAAACTAGATTGTGCGACACTCTTTTCTACATTCCAATAATTTCCTTCGATTGTTACTTTTGCCTCGGGTGCAATTCTTCTAATTGCATTCATTGAAGGAAGCATCATTGCTGCATAATTATCAGCGTTTTCCAGCGAGCCTCCCGGACCGAAGGATTTCTTGAATTGCTGATCGTCGATGTGCCCAAAAGCCTCATTCCAGAGTTCATAAACCTGCACGAACTCTCTCGTATGTTGCAAGAGCCATCTTGTATAAGCCTCAAGGGAAGCCGCATTAGCCTTACCATCGATCGTGCCATCCTCAAGCCGAATCCATTCTATCCCATTGCCTTTGTTGTCACCGGCATGTCCTTGAATAAGCATGATTACGTCGAGCCCAGAAGAATGAATCAAGTTAGAAATATCCGGATTCGGAAGCTGATATTTATACTGCTCAACCCCCTGAGCGGATAGAAGTTTCTGGCAATGATTTCTTTCGTAAGCAAGTCTCACGCAGTTAAATCCGATTTCGCGGCACTCGGAAAACAAAAGATCTGGCCGATGCGGTTTTCTCCAGGGATATAAGGATGTTCCGATACTGAGATCATCCGCACGAATATTTACTAATCGCTCGTTGGAAAGATCAAAAAACGGCGCGCTATTACCTGGAGTGGCTGGAACAGCGGCATTTGCCTTCAAGAGACCTGCGCCTGATTTTCCTCCACTATAAGCACCGCAAAAATAGATTGCCGCTGCGCTGCTCAAGAAGTCCCTTCTGCTGATTCTTTTCATATTCGACGACCAATTGTCCTAACAAGTCATAAACGAAAATCAGAGGCATTCAGTTCAAGTCGGGAGGCGATTGTAAAGAGGCTTGTAACAGTGCTTACGGTCCCGGGCGTAAGAGGTGAAAAGGCAAGCTTAAGCGCCGTTGCGGGCAATACCTGAGTTCAGCTTCCTTCCCTACATCTAGTTCAATATATAGGATGTGTTCCCGCAAGCAAGCAGAAAAAACTGGGGCACTATGGTAAAAATGAAACGGTCGCGATTTGAGCCCATTCCTCGTGCGCATAACAAATTCAGTTGCTTTTTCTTGTACTTTGCTGTTGATCTCTTTTTGGGTCCAGCAATCAATTTGTTTTGCTCAGAATCCCGCAATTGAACATCTACCAGAACAGAACAATGAGCAATCAAAGCAAGGTTCCCAGCCATCGCTCAAATTGTTTGGAAGAATTGAGGAACTGGTTAACGGAAAAGGCGCCTCACTCCCAGGACAGCTGAAAAAAATGACGCCGATTATTGATGAGAGCATCGGCATCACTGGCGGCGACGAAAGTAAATTCTCTGGACAACCAGTCAAGTCATTTCCGCTTGAGTGGGAGGGATTATGGAAAGGAAACGTCCAGGTAATTAAGCAGGAAAACCTGGAAATTTGTTGGCTATCTCAGCCGGCTGCAACCTATCGTTCATGCCAATTCTTCAAGCCCGGTTCTCTGCTTTCTCTAATTTGCAGGTTCCACCGCGATGGAGGCAAACTAGAGTTGAGCCCTCCTGTTGCAAGAGCTACGCTGAAACACTCGGAGGATCTTGTAGAGACCATCCTTTCTGACGAATTAGCCGGCTCGGGTGGACAGCTGCGCTTAGGCGCAATCAATTTCGGCAAGACCATTCCAGTAAGCAGAATAGAATCGTTCTCCTTTGGAAAAAGATATGGACCAAGTATTGGTGGCAATTTTATTGACAGCGATGTTTTATCTAATCAATTGAGAGAACTTGCACCTGGAGTCATCGAACAAGACATTATCACCCAGGGCACAACGCACAGCATGTATGGCGTTGCTGAACCGGCCACATCGATGGGTGAATCGGTAGTGCGCCTCACCAGAAATGGTGGCAAGCTAAATATTAGTCTGGCTTATGTGAACTATCAGCATGATGGGCTTTGCATCAATAAGTGCGTTCTCGAAGGAACGCTGGAGCGGATAGGTGATTAGCATGAGAACAGCTTTGCGTTCCGCACTAATTCTGCTGCTTATAAGCCACGGTGCCCGCATTACAGCAGCGCTCGCAGACAATTACGAAAGTATGCTGGAAGCAGCAGCGGTTAAATACAAGAATAATGAATGGGAGAAAGCAATCAAAGAATACAGCTCTATGTTGCGAGACCGCGGAGCGGATCCTGATATTCTCAGATTGCGTGGGAAATGCTATCTCGCAACAGGAAATTTCGCCGCAGCAAAAGCTGATCTCGAAGCGGCAGGAAAAATTCCTGGACCTTTAGAACAGGCTATGGACAATCAGCATTCCATCAACATAAATGATCTTGATGAACTTGCCTATCCTGACTGGTTGAAAGCACTGGTACTCATGTATGCGGCGCGCGTATCTGCCGAACAAGGACTTTTAGACAAAAGTCAAAAACTCTGCGACATTGCTTTGAAAAGGAACAAGAATTTTCCTGAATGCTGGACACTTCGCGGAAACATCATGTTGAAACAAAACAGGCTGTATGAGTCCGAAGAGAATTTCCGGCAAGCGCTTAGCTTGCGCCCCAACGACTGGCATTGTTGGATTGGTTACGCCACTGTTTTGGAACGACAATACAAACTTAATAGTGCTCTTGCAGCAATGGATGAAGCAATCGAGACAATAAAAAAGCCACCGTATCAAGAAAGCAATTTGAAAATGAAAGCTGAGTACATTGCGGAAAAAAGAGACCGATTGGCCGCTCGCCTGAATAAGCGCTGAAATTACTTTAGCTCGACGCTTGCTATGCTTTTGAAACTCGTTTTTTGGCGCACCAGATAAGTTCGAAATCCCTGGAGTGTTCGACGGACGATGGAAGTATGAATTCCTTGCCAAGCCATTTAGATTTTTTCAAATGAATAGCCCCTGGCATTTGGGCGAGGGCTCGCGAAACGAGTTGTGCACAATAATAAGTATTTTGCTTCTCCAAATCGAACGAACTATTGAACGGGCAATCAAGCCGGGTTCTCATAAAACTCAAAGCAAATTCTAAATCAGATCTGTTTCTATACTTCGGTCTGAATATTGCAATATTGCTTGTCTGCAAGAATTCGTCCAGGCCGATCTCAGCAACATATGGTTTTGTACCCGCATCAATCACGTGTCCATTTCCAACGTAAAAAGCCATATGACTCCAGCGACTGCCAACTACCCTGCTCGCCATTTGCCAGAGTGGATAAGCGGAATCATCTTCCAATAAGATATCACCTGGCTGCAAAATTTCACGAACTCGTCCTTGCTCTTCAAGACAAAGCTGAGCTTCAGCCAACGGAACTCTTGTCTTTAAGAGCCGCAAAAGGCCAATCCAAAATTTCAATTCAACCCGATGAAATCGCCTGGCAATTTTCTTCTGGACATTGCCTATGGCTAAATTGAATTTTGTATCGGCAAAAAGATTAGCAACAACTTGAAGGCGCATATTCCTAAGCCTGATTCTAAGCCATTCCTAGCAAAAGACGTCTGCCTATTTGATTGATGAACTTGTAGAGCTAGTTGTTCCACAGCAGCCTGAATTTTGAAGAATCATCAAGCAAAACAGGCTATAAGCCGGGCAGCCAGGGCAAGCTCAACAATAAACAGGATGGATTGCCTCAAGGCTTAACCTTACGCAGGCACGAGCTCGAGCCTCAAGCAAGGAAATACAGGAATGAGAGATATAAGCCTTAAGGGCGAATGTAAGCGAATATCACAAACAAAGGTCCTCAGGCTTCAAACTTCGTTCCTTATATATGGTGTAGATAGAGCAATTGTAACGTTAACTCAAAGCTCTTTTGACATTTCGGCTCATCTGTAGATAATGGATCCTATGCAAAACAACTTCGCAATGACCATGGCAATGATGATGCCCTCCGGAGGGGGGCGGCACCGCTGCACTGGTTATTGCTAGATAGCAAAAGTTACAGTGTTGACGCCGCCCTTCTCGCAATGAGAAGGGCGGTTTTTTTTCAGGAGATTTTCCATGAGCCAAATAGATGAGACAAGCGAGACCTATTCATTTCAGACCGCTGCTATACACGCCGGTCAAGCCGCCGATGCTGAAACCGGAGCCTTAATCACTCCTATATATCAAACTTCCACCTTCGTCCTGGAAGAACTCGGCAAGAACAAGGGTTATCAGTACGCCCGCAGCCACAATCCAACTCGTTCTGCACTGGAAAAATGCATTGCTTCCCTCGAAGGAGCGAAATATGGATTAGCTTCAGCATCTGGGCTTGCAGCAGCAAGCACAGTATTGCAGCTGCTGAATACCGGAGACCATGTAATTTGCGGAGAAGATGTGTACGGAGGCGTTTACCGGCTTTTCGAACGGGTGTTCAAGAAATTTGGAATTAGCGTAACTTACGTTGATGCAAGAGATCTTAACTCCATAGAACGAGCAGTAGAGCCAAACACACGCCTGCTCTGGCTCGAGACACCCACCAACCCTCTTTTGCGGCTAGCGGATCTGAGAGCCGTTGGCGCACTGGCAAATGAGTACGGGTTGCTCTTTGTAGTCGACAATACGTTCGCTACGCCATATCTGCAACGCCCCTTGCATCTTGGCGCCGACATTGTTATTCACAGCACTACGAAATACTTGAGCGGTCATAGCGACATTATCGGCGGTGCCATAGTTACAAATCGAGAAGACCTCTATGAAGAACTTAAATTTCACCAGAATGCTGTCGGCTCAGTTCCCGGTCCATTTGATTGCTTCCTCACCCTACGCGGCATAAAGACGCTGGCAATCCGAATGAGAGAACATGAACGCAATGCAAGCACGGTAGCAAACTACCTTGAAGGACATCCGTCGATTGAAAAAGTTTATTACCCCGGATTGAAATCCCACCCGCAGCACAGCCTGGCAATTAAACAAATGGATGGATTTGGAGGAATGCTTTCCTGCGTGGTCAAAGGCGGCTTAGAAGCGGCAAGACAAGTTGTGAACAATACAAGATTATTCCAGCTCGCCGAAAGTCTCGGTGGAGTCAAATCGCTCATTTGCCATCCTTCCAGCATGACGCACGCACCTATTCCTAAGGAAGTGAAAGAACACTGCGGCATTGTCGACGGATTGATCAGACTTTCTGTAGGAATTGAAAGTGCTGAAGATCTCATCGCCGATCTCGAACGCGTATTGCCCTCAACTCGATTTGTGGAGGAGAAATGCAAAGTATTGCAGTATTAAAATTTGGAGGAACCTCAGTCAAAAACATCGCACGTATTCAGCATGTTGCCGATCTGATCTGCAGTTTCCCTGAGCAAAAGAAGATCGTCGTTGTATCTGCCATGGGTGATACAACGGATCATCTTCTCAAACTGGCAAAACAATGCTCCCGGACACCGGACAAGCGTGAGCTTGACCTTCTTCTTACGACAGGAGAGCAAGTAAGCATCGCACTGCTATCCATGACTCTGGCAGACCGTGGCGTGCGCAGCCGTTCTTTCACAGGACAACAGCTAGGTATAATCACCGATTGCAACCACAACAACGCAAAGGTCCTCGAAATAGACAAACGGCGAGTGCAAAAAGCGCTAAACGAATTCGATGTGGTAATAATTGCCGGCTTCCAGGGTGTCAGCACGGAAGGAGAAATAACGACTCTCGGTCGCGGAGGATCGGATATCAGTGCTCTTGCTCTGGCTGCAGCGGTTGATGCTCCCAACTGTCACATCTTTACTGATGTTGACGGGGTCTACTCGGCAGATCCTCAGATAATTCCCGAAGCAGAGTTCTATCCCGAGATTTCATTCGAAAACTTGCTAGCTATGGCACTCAAGGGTGCGCAAGTGATGCATCCGCGGGCAGTGCAGCTTGCCAAAGACTTCGATATTGAATTTCGCATCAGGAATACATTTAATCCAGGCAATCCAGGAACTCTGGTCAAAGGAGTAAATAATGACTCTAAGTTTTCATTGCAGCAGGCAAGCGCTTAAATCGTGCAGGTGGCCGAATAAAACCAGCGAGAGGCGGAGGCTCAGCAGCTTATATTTCTTTTCCAGGCGAGCCGGCGAATTCACTAAGCTGACGAGCAGCCGCTGCGAAGCTTATCGGCTTTTCAGGAGCTATTCCATTGCACATGACAGAATCAAGCGAAATCTTGCTTGTGTAAGACCGCTCGGTCTGATAACAAGTTTGGCGACGATAAATGTTCGCCGCAACAATGGAGAAGCTCATGATAACAAGACTGGCTGCGCTGACATTGACACTTGCACTCTGCACAAGCACACAAACATTCGCCGCGGCCGGCGAGCCTACTCAGCAGTCTAATGCAGCGAACTCACCGATAAACTGGACTCCAATTATAATTGAGCCTGCGACAGTGCCGTGCAAAGTTCAAGGCAGCGATCATAGATTCAATCTGGTCTACAATTTGGTTCTGCAAAATCTGCATTCAAATCCAAGTAAGATTATCGAACTTTGTGTTTATGATGCCGATCATCCGGAAAAGCCGATTTTGATCTTGAAAGAAGCGTCATTACAAAATGTTTTTAGCACTGTCTCGCAGAAAAAGGACAACTCTCTTGCTGCCTGTCAGAGTGGCTACGTTTGGATAAATCTCAGCTTCCATAAATCGGACGAAGTCCCTACAAGGCTTTTTCATTCAATCAAGCTTGATTCCCTAAGCCCAGATAAAGAGCCAGCCACTTATTCTTATAAAACCGAAGCGTTCGCCGTGGATAAAAGAGAGCCAGTCGTAATCAGCCCGCCGCTGAGAGGAAAACACTGGTGTGTTGGTGGCGGCTATTCTGGGAAATTGGGTCATAGACGAGCAATGTTTCCCATAGACAATCATCTGTTTGCCGCACAAACATATGCCATCGATTGGGAACAACTGAACGACGAGAATCTATCGTGCACCGGTGATCCCAAAAAAGACGAAAGCTATCCTGGCTATGGAAATGCGGTTTATGCCGTAGCAGATGGAACCGTATATGGTACTAAGGAGGGATTCAAAAATCAGGTGCCTGGTACGGCTGTCGGCAAGGAAAGAATTTCATATCCTGGCGGCAATAGCATCACTATTGACATAGGAAACGGCTTGTATGCATTTTATGCTCACTTGAAACCTGGAAGCATAAAAGTCAAACAGGGAGAGCAGGTTAAACGCGGACAGGTAATTGCCGAGCTGGGTAATTCGGGAAACTCAAGTGATCCCCATTTGCACATGCACATCACAACGGGTCCTTCACCATTAGCGTCAGCAGCCTTTCCCTATGTATTTGACAAGTTCGAGGTCGAAGGCGAAATCGAAGACATTGAGGCCTTCGACAAAAGCTTTTCGGAGCAGAAGCCACACAAAATCATTAATTCTGCAGTCAATGGCGCACACCACAAGGAACTGCCTAAAGAAGGTTATGTGCTCAGCTTTTAATGGCCTGCTCAGCATTTAATAGCGTTTGAAGAATCGGACGCTGCGAGAAAATAGAGCACGACTCCATCCTCTTTGCAGAGATGCTATGCAGTTGATGCTTGAGATGCTTGAGATGCTTGAGATGGTTGAAGTGAAGATCCGTTTAAGGTATGCTTAGACTGCGAGTTACTGACTTGCATACTTAGTAGTTTCCGGCACCCGGAGTTCAGGCGATGGCAAAATCTAGCATATTGCAGTGTGCTGGTGGTTTATTCCTACTGACAGCGTTCAGTTTTTCTCAGCCATGTTCACTTGCAGACGAAGCGGCCGGGTCGCAAGAAAAAAGCAGCACGCTCTCCAAGCAGGTGAGACTGCACGCCGAAATTACTAACTACCTCAATCCAGAGTTCAACAAACAAATTGATGATTTGATAAGCGTAGCTCACGACAAACAACAACGCTCGCAGCTTTTGATTAAAGAGCAGCATTACAAAAAACCGACTCAAAAAATTCTTTCGATGGGCAGAGACCTTGCCGAACTCTGCACGGCGTATCGCGGTTTTGAACAATCGAGCGAAGCAGCTGATGTCATATTAGATGAGAAGACCAAACTGAAGAATGCAGCTGCTGTTGCTTACGTGAAACAAAAACAACACGACAAGCTTCACGCAGCGGTCCTCACAGCAATGATGCAAATTGCTGCAGGTCTGGGAATGTCTGACGAAGCACAAAAATCCGAGGCAATCAAAGAAGGTTCCTATTTACTTGAAGAGCTGACTGACAAAGATCATGCCGATAAAACTGTTGAAATGCTAAGTCAATGGTGCAACGGAATAAGTCCAACCTTCAGAGATCCTCTAGGTGGTCCATTACAAATACAAGCGGAATGCAAAGACGTTACCAAAAGAGCTGTACAGGGCGATGCAGCGGTAAAGGAAATTGCGAATTCTCTGCACAAATACAATAAGCGCAGCAAATTTGCTCGAACAACCGCAAAAGTGGTCAGCACCACGCTTAGTATCACGGCACTTTCACCAACAATCATTTCCCCAATTTCGCAGGTAGCCTGGACAGCTTATATAGCTACACAGGGTGGTCCTGAGCAATCTAAACTTCTAAAAGAGGTTTACCTGGCTAAGCGCTTCGAAAGCCGATATCAAACATTGAATGAAGAAGCGACTCTGGCTGTTAACAGTTACAACACAGCTCAAACTACAAAGAATGCGGCCCTTTCCGCGTTCTCACAATACGTATTGAGTCAGTTGTGCCAGGCACCGCCGGCTCCTGAACTTGCGGATAAAGATAAGAAAGAAGAGCTTAGCTACAAAGAGCAGAAGTAAGCTCCGAATATCATCAGCTCAAGTGACAAAATCCATTCGATGATCGCTCTGGATCTCATCTGGTTCTTTCACTATTGCTTAGACATTACGTCTCATGCTGTAAATAACACCGCCGAGCACAATGACTATACCAATCCATGACTGCAAGGATAATGTGACCCGCTTTTCCAGAAAGAGATCTACGACAATAGCTACGATTGGCAAAACAAATTGCATAGTAGTAATTGCCATTAAACTCATATGCCTGATTATGTACAGGAAGATCAGAAAAGCAATTACTGAACTTGTGATGGTCATATACAAGACAGCCATGGACGGTATCAATGGAAATGGCTCCAGCACCGGCTTTTCACCAAGCAATAAGCTAGCCGCACAGACAGGAACTGCGGTTGCACTCAAAAAAATAGTAGCCGACGCAATAGGATGAACACCCGTTCCACGCCCCTTCAAAGTCAAATTAGATAAGCCGGTAGACAAAGCCGCGGCAAGCGCCAGCCCAATGCCGAAAACCTGATCTGCAGCCGTATGCAGACGATCGTGACATACGAGAGCTACACCGCACAAGCAAACAAAAAAGCCAAGAAATGTTTGCTTGCGCACTTTTTCAAAGCCAATACAAACAACGATTACTGCAAGCATTATCGGCGAAGTCGCCAAAATCACTGCTGCCAGCCCGCCGGAAATAGTTTGTTCTGCAGCATAAATGAAACACTGGTATAAGCCATTGAAAAAGCCCGCGACTAATAACCACTGAATTTCTGCTTTGCTTGGTTTACGAATATGTTTAGATCGCAATAGCCAGAGAGGAGTAAATATTGAGACCGACAAAATGAATCGCAAAGACGCTGCAAACATGGGCGGAAAGCCATCTCCGGGCTCCATAGCGATGCGAATGGCAAACCAGGTAGTTCCCCATACCAAACAGCATATTGCGTAACCGATACCGAGAAAAACTCGAGTTCGCTTCGTCTCCAGGCAAGCCACGGTGGACACAGCTGGCTGTGGAACGCCTGCATTGGCACTGCTCGCTACACTGTCATCTTGAAGCGTCATCAACTGCCTGCTGCATTCTAAGGTGATCAGCAGATTATATCAGCCTTATCATCGCCCTGAATTAACGGACCAAGGTGCCGCCCATATCAGCAATGTCTTGTTCAAGCTTTTTCAACTTTAGGCTGCCTTCGTTACCGTGATCCATCAGCCACATTCCGATGCTATCGATAATCGAAGCCCGCATGAACATTGTTTCGAGCTGCAAATGTCCATAGCTTCCTTTCCACGAAATTCTCATATCGTTTGAGCGCATATTCATCAGCATGTCTGTTAGATGCTTAGGCAACACACATTTGTCGTTGCTTCCTTGAATAACCAGCATGGGCAAAAATGGACTTGTCAATTTTGCCCATTCAATAGTCTTATCAACAAATGCATCCGTGGAAATAAGTTCTTTAAAGCCCAGAGCTTTGACAATGAATGGATCATCGGTCATTTCGTTTTGCACTTCTGGTCGATTAGAGACCAGGTCAATAAAAAAGCTCCTCAGGTTAACCTGGTGTCCTGGCGTTACAACGGCTTTCAGTCCGGCTTTAATGTCTTTTGGTGCAGCATACATATCAGGGTTGACTTTGACTGCAGGCGCTGAAAGAATGATGCTATCAACCAGTTCCGGGTGTTCCCCTGCAATGCGCATGCAAAAGCTGCAGCCCAAGCTTTCACCCATCAGCATCAGAGGAATGCCCTTGTACTGATTTCTGGCATATTGAACCAATTTGACGATAGCCTGGTAGCTGGCTTCATGATCAACATTTGTTTTGCCCTGTTCTTTTGGCTTTAGCTTGCCGTCTTCTTCGAAGCGATTACGTCCAAATCCGTACATATCCATAGCGATGAAACCGATTTTGTTCACAGCCATCGTGCGAGCCAAGACTCGATAGCGCCGCCCGTGCAAAGTCAAACCATGGATACCAATAATAAGAGCTTTCATTTTGCCGTCTGCGGGCATCCAATGGTAAGTAGGCAGACCAGAGGCGGTGGAGCTGTCGCCATTTTCGGTGTAGACATATTGCTGTGCATATTGAGGACTGATAGCTTCAATATATTGAGGCGGCATCGTACTCTCAACGGCCCTGGCCGGCAAAGCGCTGGACGCAGCGACCAATCCGCCCAGAAACAGGGCAACAAACTTTGCTTGACAATCAGAAAACATCACTCACCGGCCTGTTAGCAACAACAGCAAGAGAATATCATGTAGACTAGCCAGGGAACTCTGGGGCTGGTTTAACACTGCATAATCAGCCGGCAAATACCGCAAAACAAGAACTAAAAGCCTAAAGAAAAAGGCTTTAAGAAAGGGCATCAAAGCATGTTTTCTGCTAATCAAAAATGCAAACGCTTCGTATCGCTGTCAATTATTTCGCTTTCCATGTTTTCCTCTATGAACCTGGCGGCAATAGCAGCAGTAAATGGACCAAAAGCAAACGAGCAAGCAAACAGCGCCGGCGAGACTTTTGATGATCTGCAGTCTCAAGCCTTCTATCTGGTGATGAACGGCAAAGCAGAGGATGCAAAAAAGCTGATAGCGCTGTCCTTGAAAACTGAAAAGGATCCGGTAAAAGCTCGTGACTTAACTTACATGCTTGCTGCCACAGAAAGTATGTGTGAGGATTTTTCCAGTGCCGAATCACATCTACAGCAGCTTATAGACAGTTCAAGCAAAGCCAAAACAGCAGAAGAACACATGGATAGTGTTTTGATGCGCAAACGTCTCGGAGACTGTTACTGGAGCGAACGAAAGTCGAAACAGGCTTTAAGCGAGTACTCGGCGGCCCTGGTTGAATGTGCTACCTTGCCACCCGGCAATCCCGTAACACCTTCACTGCTGGAGGCAATTGCCGGCACTTATGAGTTCATGAAAGACTACCAAAGCGCAGAAAAATATGCGCAGCAATTGTTGCAAATTGAACAAGAAAGAGCTAAGAGCGGACAACTTGAAGATCTTGCAGCACTATTCTGGGCTCGTATTAAAGCACTTGATGTTTACCGCAATCTCGGCAAGGAAACCGAAAGACAGCAATTATGGAAAGACTCTTCCGGTCTCTTCGATCAGCTGCTTAGCATGCGAGCAAAGCTTGATGCGGCAAATCAATTGCCCGAGCTTGAAGCAATGCAGAAGGAATTCGAAGAACGTTATATAGCGCAATATCACCCGAAGACTCCCGGAGAGTATCTGTGGCTGGCAAGCGAATTTAAGATGCGCACACTTCCGCTCATTCAATGGCCGGCCGCCAATGGTGCCCGGGCAAAATGCGCAATTCTTTGTATACACGGCTTGGGATTAGACAACAGGTCATTTACTGACTTTGGTCGAGAAATGGCAACAAGAGGCTACAGTGTCTACGCGCTTGATGTAAGAGGATTTGGAGCCTGGCAGAGTTCGCAAGGACAGGAAGATGTTCATTTCCAGGAAACTATAAAAGACATCGGCTCTGTGACAGCCTTCATCAAGCAAAGAGAGAATCTCCCCGTGTTCTTGCTTGGAGAATCAATGGGTGGCGCAATCGCACTTCGAGGCGCCGCTCAATACAATGACACTCTATCTGGTGTCATTTCCTCTGTTCCTTCTGCTGAGCGATTTCAATCCAGACGAATGTCTTTGACCGTCGCAAAACATATCTTGCATGGTGGAGCAAATAAACCGTTCAGAGTGGGCGACATCGTGACTGATCAAGCCACGAAAAGTGTGGATTTAAGAGAGAGATGGTCAAATGACGTAAAAGCAAAGATGGACATGTCTCCCAAAGAGTTGATCAAATTCGCAGTTTTCATGAGAACGACAAAAAAGGAATGCGAGAATATCAAAATACCCGCATTTCTGGTTCAAGGCTTGAAGGATAGGCTTGTTAAGCCAAACGGCACCTACGATTTGTTTGATGCGATTCAAGCTGATGACAAGGATATGTTTATTCTGGGTACCTCAGAACATTTGATTTTCGAATTGTATAAGCCATACAAATTGCTTCTCGATGCGCTCACTACCTGGCTGGATGAGCATACGATTGCCAAGCCGACTGCAACAAGTTCAGGGCAATCGAAGTGAGGAAGGATGAGATCTCTATCACCTTGTGGGAAAACCACGAGTGAGATTATTGTAGTTCCGAAAAAGCGAACATATTATTAAGCAACCTGGCTCAGGGCGTAAACGCCTTGCGAACGCGCACGTCTATAGCTGCGACTTCATCAGCTGTTTGTGCACATATCGCATGTCCCTGAGGAGGATTCATTCATGGATATGGTTGGAAATGGCCAGAGGTCTGATGATCTCGATCATGTATTTGCTGCGGGTCAGCAAGCTGCTGATGCATCTGCAAAGTTCGTTGCCGACCTCTGGAAGGATGTTCAACACCTGGCACAAACAGCGTCCTCAAAATTGGAGACTCAGGCGGGCGACTCTATAAAACAAATCCTTGAATGTGGCAAACAAGTTCTTGCCGAAGCACCCAAAGAGGCTGATTGGACGTTTGCAATTGACTACACAACAGATTTTGGCGATGGACAGGGCGTGGAATCAGGCTGGCAAATGCTTACTGATTTTGCCGCAAAGACTAAAGGCAAGAACGTTGTTGTCGTGGCGCAATTTGCCATTCCAGATACAGATGAGTGGGACGAACATGGTCCTGTCGTTAAGTCAGACACGAAATACAAATTAGAACGCTACATTATCCGCAATGGAGAAATGCATAAAGCAGAAACTTGCGAATCGAAGGGATACAAAGACGACCTTCAAGGGCTCGTAGCGTTTGCAAATAAGAACGCACCTGCGAAACGCAATGGTCTGATCATGGATTCGCATGGCACAGGAAATGAAGGATTGTTGGGAGACACAGGAAAAATTTCTGTGCCTGACTTTGTTGATGCAATAAAAAATGGCTTGAAAGATAGTGGCAAGAGCAAGATGGATATAATTGATTTTGATGCCTGCTTGATGGCGCAAAATGGCGCCGTAAATCGCATTAGAGAAATAGCAGACCAGGTGGTCGCTTCTTCCGAAACAGAATCAATTTATAATGGACAGAACTATATAGATCCAATTTCCCGCGTTCTGGATAAACCGGACACAGACGCAAAAGCACTTGCGCGCGATATTGTTGTTCAAACACACAAAGATATGGAGGAGTGGAAAGCTGAAGGCTATCATCCTGGTGTAGTGACACTATCGCATCTCAATTTAAGAGAATACCAGGGATTCCGTAAATCACTGGAGGATTTCGGCGACAAGCTTGTTGATGCCATGCGTGAACCTGGCAACAAAAAGCTGATTGAGGAAGCCATCGATGATTCCAAAAAATATGGCGGAAAAGGCAGCATCTTCGGTTTATTTTTCGGCAGCAAAATCGACGGGCGAAGCAGGACAGACCTAAAGGAATTCACCGAACACGTCGTGCGTTCTATCGATAATGGCACACTGAAGGATCCTGATCGAGTATTGAAAAAAGCAGCCATGGATTTGCTCAATAAACGCAGCGATCTTGTCGATTCATATCACGGCGAGGGCGAATATAAGGATTGCGGGGGGCTCTCTGTATTTCTTCCTGCACGAAGCTTGCGCAATGTGGACCACGAAGCGAAAATGACCACATCAGCCGGTCGCCTCTGCGAGAAAACCGAACAAAGCAACTTTGCTGCTATAAACAAAGATGAAAAATCCAGGGCAAAATTCATCAAGGAAATGAACGAGGAAATTTTCTGGACAAAACCGCATTTCTTCATTCTCGGCGTGCAGGGCGTCGACAAAGAGATTAACGCAATAGAACACCGTTTGAATCAATTCGCCAAAGCAGACGATAATGAAAAACGAGCACACGCTTTTCGCCTCTTGCACCATGCTTCAGTTGATCTCGCCAGCACTCCGGTATTTAAAGAGATGAAGGAGCAAGAACAAAAGAAACTCGAGGATGGCGTCTCCAAAATTTACAAGGCAAACATGATCGAAGGTGCTAGCGACGGCTGGGACAGATTCCGCCTGCGTTTGCGACAAGCAAATTAACGCGCAACCGCTCTGGGTCTGACTTCGGCTGAAGTACGGACAAATTTGCGCTTAAAAATAATGGCATCAAGCGAATACAAGCCCGGGCCAACCAGCATCAAACAAAACGCTCCAGCAGCATAGAGTGCCGCCAAGTCAAATGATCCATGTCCCGAACCTCTGACGGCGACTAGCATATCTCCATGTGGAATGTGCACGGCAAATAAGGCAACCAACATATTAGCTACAACCAACAAAGCTGCAAGTGGGGTCAAGAATCCCAACAAGAGCGCGATGCCACCACCGAACTCGGCAAGAACTGACAAGGCCTGCAGAAATCCAGGAGCCCATGCATCTGGCCCCATCCAGCTAAAAGCGTGATCCAATTTCTGGTAACCATGCATTGCCAGCGCAAGCCCAAGGACAAGGCGCAAAACCAGAAGTCCCAGTGAGCCAGCACTTCCTGGATCGGAAGGTGAAAAAATCCGTTTCATAATTATGCTCCTTCGCACCTTAGCAAATAATCGCTGCAAAACGGTAGAGATGACGACGAGGGTCTTGAAAAGTTTCTCCGACATAGCTGTGCTGGGTTGTCATTGATTCATAATATGCTCAGCAGAAATTGGATGAACCTGCAGACAAGAAGAGCCGGAATCCCGCGATCCATGGAGACATATTTGTAAATGCAATCAAGAAGAGACTTTCTTAAATTGATGAGCGCGGTAGCCGCTAGCGGCCTGACAGGTGTAGTCAGCCAGACTTACGCTCGTGCCGAGGGACAG
Organism: Obscuribacteraceae bacterium (SeqCode); assembly: GCA_044358055.1. GTDB lineage: Bacteria > Cyanobacteriota > Vampirovibrionia > Obscuribacterales > Obscuribacteraceae > JAIEPM01. The sequence continues at coordinate 14,191 of JBIKOL010000033.1, read as the reverse complement.
CCACAAGCCGGATACAAAGTAATGCCCTGGACGGGTGACGATTTCACCCTTGGACACCGTCTGCGCGACGTTGAACTGCCAAGATTCCCTCAGCAAGCTGACGCAAAGGTCGACTTCGTAATTGTTGGTGGCGGCATGGCAGGACTAACTGCAGCACATTACCTCAAAGACGAAAACTATCTATTGCTGGAACAATACGATCACACCGGAGGCACTTCCAGTGGTGGCAGCTATCGCGGCATCAATTACTCAATGGGCGCTGTGTGCACCGGCAGCCATGATGGAATTTTCGGGCAATTATTTGATGATCTAAAAATAAAGCCGGCACTTATACCACCTGAGCAAATCGGCTGGCATTGCGATAACAAATGGTTTATCGGCAACTCGGGCTCGGACAAGTTCTACCAGGAACTAAAACGATTAACTCAAGAGACGAGCGCACTATCAAAAAAAATGGAAAACTCTTCAGCCGAAGATAAGCAGCGAACCTCTGCCCAGCTAAACAGCGAGACATTTGACAAACTTTTATCGGGCTATGACGCGAAATTTGTAGCACTTATAAGCAATATTTGTCGTTCATTTTATTCTGCAGATCCATCATATGTTTCCGCACTTGCAGGAACATTCATGATGCGTGCCCTGAGCTCAAACAGCTATGTTTTTCTAGGCGGTAATTCCGGCATCGCAAGAGCCTTGCGCAAAGAAATCGATGACACGTCTCCGCAAAGAGTTAAAACAAAATGCTTTGTTTGGAAAGTCGAAAAAAAAGACAGCGGTGCATCGATTGTTTATACTGACTCAAACGGCGAAGCACATCGGGTAGATTGCCGCCATGTCATCGTGACCACCCCACCATTAGTGGCATTGCGAATTGCACCGGAGCTGCCGGATAAAATAAAAAACAATTTCCGTCAAATTGAATACGCAGCTTTTCTAGTTGGCAATTTCTGCATGAAGAAGAAGGTCTTCAAGAATCCCTATCAGAGTTTTGCAGATGCTCCGTTTCCATTTGGACAAATGGTGCTGGCTGAGACACCCTACGAGGCAATGGGTAAGTACAAGCCGGAAATGGGATCTGTGCTTACTATCTATCATCCCTTCGAACATGGTCCGCTGGGGCGCGTACAATTACTGGAGAAAGAAAGCCACACGCTTGCAGAATCTCTCATCGGCGAACTCAGCAAGTTAGTTGATGGGTTCAGAGAAAATCTGGAAGAAGTTGTTTTTACCCGCTGGGGACACGCATATATTGTGCCAAAAGCCGGAACATCAAATCTCATGGCTGGAATTCAGGGGCTTGATCCCGAATGGCTGACGCTAGCACATAGCAGCGTACGCGGCGGGCCCTCACTGGAAGGCGCTGTTCTCGCCGCTCGCTACGCGGCCGATCGCTGCCTTGCTGTAAAAAAATAATCGTTCATCAACACATGGAATGCTGATGAACGATTCGGTATTCAGCGCGCGGCTTTAGTGTCAGCAATACCGCATGGCGGTCTTTGTTGGCGCTGATCTACCAGACTTTGATAAGCATGAATATGTCGTGCTTTTCTAGCGCTCCTATCCTCCCGTTATGAATCAGCACAGCCTCGAGCTATGCGCATCACAACACATTGTCTTAACCCAGTGGTGACCTTTGTACCCAGCCGCAGAATTACATGCTCCCTCACAGCAGCATCCTGTTTAGGGCGAAGGATTTTGTTTACGTTCACAAATTATTCGATCTTTGTGAAAAAGATGTGGCAACAAATTACATCAAGATCACAGACGCCTTGTCATATTGGAATGAGGCATCACCATCAAGAAATAGCATTTTAAGCAGTTTGCGGTAAAAATCATAAAGCGGAATTTGTTCTGAAACTTCATCGCGCAACTTGTCTCTCAAAATTTTGAATGAGCTGTGTGATGGACCCGACATATGATCTAACTCGAGATAATAATTACCAAGCGGTTGCACTTGCAGTTCAAACACACGGTCGTGCCATTTAACGACGCTCTTCAATGCTTTCCATCCCGTTTTTTTCATTTCAGCGGGGCTGCAGGTCAAATAATTTTTCGTCTCGATAAACTCAAGCAAGCTGTCTTCCGCAAGTTCCCCATTTGGAGACACCGGCAAATTCGTCAACTTGCTCCACTCAGCATCACTATTATTGAGACGCTTGAGCACTTCGTGAACTTTCAAACAAGTCTCTTCAGTCTCGCAGACAATTTTGATACCGAAAATATCTTTGACGTACTTGCTGTATTTCTGCAAATGTTTGTCACGTGTTACTAACTGGTCGAGATGAAAAAGCTCGTCTGCAACTTTGTTCCACAATTCTTCCTCAGCTTTGACTCGGCTGGTAAGGCGATTGACGCCATTCTTTGTTTGAGCGCGCGGAATATACTCGACAAAATTTGCGGACAAATCCAGAGGCAACCAGGCACGATCTTTCAAATAACGAAAACGATCTAGCAGATGATTACCCAGATCAATATCTAATTTCGAAAACAAAGTTTCTTGAGCGATGCGCTCGCGAATCAAAAATGGGCGATCGCCATCCGGCAATACACCAATAACATTGCTGTGCAGATCGAATTCATCATCAAGAAGAACTGTAGCCAGCAAATGAGCGAGCACATGCAAATGTCGCTCCCCATCCAAAATCAGCTGCCGAAAAGCTTCACGAACTTGAGCAACATACTCTTTTTTCAGCTCGAATTTCACATGCCTCTCGGAATCTTGCTCGAGCTCCGCTTTTTTCTCAGAGAGATAAGCTATAAATCCATGAATAACAGGATCACTCACCGCCATAGAAAGTGGTGACTGTATAGGGCACATCGATATATCCTGGCTTTGCAATCTAATCCTTTGCCGAAGCGGAGAACCTGTTGATCAAAGCGTCGAGCCAGGGATAGATTAGCACAGAAAAAGAGGGAATGGACAGGCGAGAGGTGAACATCGCCTGTCCGGTTTGCACGAGATTATTCGGGGGATCTCGCAGCAAATCTGTGAGTTTGAGGAGTTTGGCTAATTAGCGGCGATGGCCGCCAAGAATTCGATCCATTACTCCGAGGCCGATTCCTACTCCAGCACCCGTAGCAAGTCCATCGACAAAGCGTTCACCGGTGCTTGGTCTGCGGGGCTCAACCACAACCACTTCAGGTGGCATCGGCTGAGGGGGAGGAACAGGCACAGGATAGTTACGTTCATATCCATAGTTTGGTGGCACGATCTGCCATTGTTCTTGTCCATTAGGGGCTCTAGTGATCATCAGGTCAGCACCAATGCCCTTGTGGTCCATTTGATTTACCATATTGATGAACTGATGCTGCGCACGCGGATCATTTTGCAGCTGCCACAAATCGCGGCGCATCATTTCCTGGGCTTCGCGCAAATCGTTACGGTCCAGTTCACGAGCAACGTTTCTTGCTTCACGGTTCCAAGACGGATCATCGCGTAAATCACTCATTCCTAAAATCTCCAAACAAACCCTGAGCAAATATTAAGGCTGACTTGTTGGCAAAATCTTGGCAAAGTTCTGGCAGAGCGCGGAAATGCTTCGTAGTTTCCCCATTTGGAATCTTATTCCAGAAGGCACACGTAGCCGCTTCAACACGCACTCGCACCTCTGCCACGGGTGGCCCCTAACACAACTAGCTAGCGGCCCAACAAATTCTTCTCCAAGAGTATCTGCTTAGCAGCCCGATTATGAGCCGGCGAGCCGCGGCGCTCCAAGATCAGTTCAGGTAAAAATAAGCCTGATCCACTATGATTTTCAATCCCACGAAAACGACGGACGAGTTGTCCCTGCTTGAAAACCGCAGATTTCGAGGACACGTTACTACGCTGCGGAAGCAGCAATCAAATTGAAAGGGAAATTATGTCGTCTAATGGCGCGAATGACAAGCTCAAGCTCACCCTCCCAGGCGGGCGCATACAGGAGAAGGTCCTCAAACTTCTTGAACAAATAGGCATAAGCTATTCACAAACAGGCCGATCATACCGTCCTGTTTGCAGCGACCCCATGATTGAAACGAAAATGCTGCGAGCCAAGAACATCCCAGGGCTTGTAGCACTCGGAAGACATGACTGTGGCTTTGCCGGACGCGACTGGATTTACGAACAGGATGCAGAAGTTGTGGAGTTGCTCGATCTTGGCTTCGACCCTGTTCGGATTGTTGCAGCAATGCCTGAGGATCTCGTGACAAAGGGGCTCGATTCACTCAAAGGTCGCAAGATAATCGTTGCGTCTGAATATGAGCGCATTTCCAATGACTACATTAAGAAAGAAAAGCTTGATGCTGTTTTTGTGCACGCCTATGGTGCAACCGAGGCACTCCCACCGGAAGACGCAGATATCATCATAGATAACACGGCGACTGGAGCAACACTGCGTCAAAACCGACTCGCCATCACTGCTGAGTTGATGCGTTCATCAACCATGTTCATCTGTAACAAAACCGCTCTGGATAATCCAGTTAAGCGGAAGAAATTAGAAGAGATGACTATGCTCATGAAGAGCACAATTCAAGCGCGCCAAAAAGTTCTGCTTGAAATGAACGTGCCCGCCGACTGTTTTGACAAGATTGTAAGCGGCTTGCCATGCATGAAAGCACCAACAGTTAGCAAATTGCATAACAGCGAAGGCTATGCTGTAAAAGTCGCAGTTTCGTCGAAAGAAGTTCCAGACTTAATTCCGCGACTGGTTGAGATGGGCGCTACCGACATTCTGGAATACAAAGTAGAAAAGATAGTTACTTGAGGCGTTAGCTGATGAGTAAAGTAGATCTTGTGGATGTAGGTGGCGGCAACATAGGCAGCGTTAAACGCTGTCTCGAGCGGCTCGAAATCGACTTTAACGAAGCCAATCTCAGCTCACCTCCAACGGGAGACAAGCCGGTTGTTTTGCCTGGAGTCGGCGCCTTCGGACCGGTCATGGATCACCTGCGTGCAAATGGATTCGACACTCGCGTTCGCGATCTTGTCAAATCAGGCACACCGTTTTTAGGAATATGCGTGGGCATGCAAATCTTATTTGACTCAAGTGAAGAAGCGCCTGGCGTCAAAGGCTTAGGTCTGGTTCCCGGCACAGTCAAAAAATTTCAGCAAGGAAAGGTTCCACAAATTGGTTGGAACCTGGTAGAGAGAGAAAAAAACAAAAACAGTGGAGAAGCGTTTCCGGAAAACGGATATGTCTACTTCGTCAATTCTTTTTATCCTTCGCCGTCTTCCCATGATGCGGTGCTGTACTGGTCAGACTATTATGTGCGTTTCTGCGCCGCAGTCAAACAAGACAACATCACTGCATTTCAGTTTCATCCAGAGAAAAGTGGTTCTTTTGGACAAGAACTCTTATTGAGGTGGGTTAAAAATGTCGGTAAATAATCTCTGTCGCCGAATTATCCCATGCCTCGATGTTGCCGGCGGTCGCACTGTTAAGGGCGTCAATTTCACTAATTTACGTGATATGGGAGACCCTGTTGAACTTGCTCAGCGCTATGAGAATGATGGTGCCGATGAATTGATGTTTCTCGACATTTCAGCCACACATGAAGAACGAAAAACAGTGGCACATCTTGTTGAAAGCGTCGCGCATAAACTTTCAATTCCGTTTACCGTTGGAGGTGGAATTGGAGAACTAAAAGATGTGAAAACATTGCTCTCATGCGGCGCTGACAAAGTATCGGTGAACTCAGCAGCAGTCAAACGTCCTGAGCTCGTTACGGAAATCGCATTTGCATGCGGTTCGCAATGTTGCGTGGTGGCAATTGATGCCAGAAAGAGGCCCGGTGGATCGGCAAGCGATTCATCAGATGAGATAATCTGGGATGTTCTAATTCAAGGCGGCAGGGTAAACACAGGAATGGACGCATTTGCCTGGGCGCAAAAATGCGTCGAGAATGGTGCCGGGGAAATTTTGCTCACCTCGTGGGATCGCGACGGTACGGAGCTTGGTTTTGATATAGAAATGGTGCGCCGGTTTTCCGAAGGTTTGCCTGTGCCGGTCATTGCATCAGGTGGCGCCCAGGGACCCGATAGCTTTGTCGAGGTTTTTGAAAAAGGGCATGCTGATGCTGCTCTGGCTGCCACCATTTTTCATGATGGAAGATGGACAGCTAATGCCCTAAAAAAAGAAATCAGTAAATTCAGGATACCCGTGCGAATATGATAATACCCAGTATTGATATACAAAGCGGCAAAGCAGTGCAATTGCGTCAGGGCAAAGAGTTTGTTCTGCAATCAGAGAAGCACCCCGTTGAGCTGGCAAAAGAATTTGCCCGTTATGGCGAGGTCGCGGTGATAGATCTCGATGCTGCAATGGGAACAGGCGACAACCTGGAATTGATCAAGGACATATGCCGAGTCGCAGACGTGCGGGTTGGCGGCGGCATACGAGATGTCGATCGCGGGAGAGAAGTACTCAAGGCCGGCGCCAAACAAATAATTATTGGTACAGCCGCTACACCTGAGTTCTTGAAGCAATTTCCTCCCGAATTAGTTCAAGTTGCACTCGACCAGAAGAAAGGTGAAGTGTTCGACAAAGGATGGGTAAACCCCACAGGCGAGAACTTCATCGAGAGGGCAAATCGACTGGCACCATATTGCGGCGGCTTCCTGAGCACATTCATAGAAGCAGAAGGCGGTATGGGTGGTATGGATGTGGAACTAGTAAAAGGTCTCCAGGAAAAAATTGAAAAACCACTCACCGTTGCCGGTGGCATAGCCAGCACAGACGAAGTCGTGGCGATCTCAAAATTGGGCGTGGATGTGCAAGTGGGCATGGCACTTTATACTGGAAAAATTGACCTTTCGCGCTGCGTTATAGACGTGCTCAAGTTCGACGAAAAGGGGCTATGCCCCACGATCGTACAGGATCAATGCGGACAGGTCCTGATGCTTGCATATAGCAATGAGGAATCATTGACACGTGCACTGAAGGAAGGAAAGGGAATCTACTACAGCCGTTCTCGCAAAGAAATATGGGAGAAAGGCTTGACCTCCGGCTCTACTCAAGCCCTGATTTCCTGCCGCGTAGATTGCGACCGCGACACACTGCTTTTCACAGTCGATCAAACACAGGCGGCCTGCCACAATGGAACCTACAGTTGCTTCGGCAGCGCCACGGCTCATCGGCGCTTCACTTTGCACGAACTTTATTCAACCTTGAAACACAGGAAAGCAAACGCCCCTGCTGGGTCTTATTCTGCAAAACTATTTGCGGATCGCAAGGAACTGCTAAATAAGATTTCAGAAGAATGCTCTGAGGTAATGAACTACACCTCGCTGGATAACCTGCGCTGGGAAATTGCTGATCTCTTATTCTTCATGTCCGTTCTTGCCGTGGACGAAGGCATCGAATGGAAGGAAATCGAATCCGAGTTAGGGGGAAGACGCAAATAAGCGCTTGGGATCAAAATGCAAAACAGATCGATAGATGGCACAGCTAATAAAGAAGACACGAAGGGCATAGCAACTCGTGTTGCGCAAATAACCGTGTCGGCAATAAAACAAATGCCAATTCTTGCGGCTCAGGTAGGCGGATGCGTTTCGCTCGGGCAGGGTATTCCTTCATTCGGTACTCCAGCATTTATCCGCGAAGCCGTAATAAAGGAATTGAACGACGATAATAGCTCCATCGGAAAGTACTCAATGCAACCGGGTATGCCTGCGCTAAAGTCCGAAATTGCACGCGACCTTAAAAGGACGCGAAATATTGAAGTAGATCCGGAAAAAGAGCTGTTCATCTCCTGCGGCGGAATGGAAGCCTTAGCCGCGTCCATTTCCACAATTGTAGAGCGCGGAGACGAGGTAATTTTACCCTCACCAACTTATGCTTCTCATATTGAACAAGTATTGTTTGCCGAAGGTATTCCCAAGTTTGTTCCCTTGCTGGAGAAAGAAGGATGGAAACTGGACATCGAGGCCATACGCAAAGCAATAGGCCCAAAAACCAAAGCAATAATTCTCTGCAATCCTATCAATCCAACGGGCACTGTATTCAGCGAAGAAGACTTAAAACAAGTAGCAAAGCTTGTATTAGAACACGACCTCTACATAATCTCAGACGAAGCCTACGACTTTTTGATTTTCGATGGGCTTCCTTATTACAGCTTACTTTCCTTGCCTGAACTTAAAGATCGCATCATTGGCGCCTGTAGTTTCTCCAAACGATATTGCATGACAGGCTGGCGTGTCGGCTTCATGTATGCTTCCGAGCGCCTAATCAAACAAGTATTGAAAGTGCACGATGCATTTGCAATTTGTGCACCAACAATATCACAGTTCGCCGCATTGGCTGCGTTGCGCCAAACCAACGGCAAAGATGGAGCCGGAGACGAAAGCATAAGGCAACTATGTCAGGCTCTCTGGCGCAGACGCGATCTTGTCTGCAGCAGGCTCGACAAATTAAAAGATACGTTCACCTACGTAAAACCGAGCGGCGGTTATTATGTCTTCCCTCGACTTAATTCGGGTGAACAATCCATAGATTACACAATCAAGCTTCTCAAGGAAGCGAAGGTAATTACAATTCCTGGAGCCGCCTTCGGCCCCACAGGAGAATCTCATATCCGCCTTTCGTTCGGAGCAACCGACGAAGAGCTGAACGAAGCGTTCGATCGCCTCGAAAAATATCTGCTTGCTAATCGCTAAGAGGAGCCATCAATGATCAACATATACGAACTGGAAAATATTTCCAAAGCTGATCTCGAAAAGATTATGAAGCGAGCAAATCAGGACATCGACAATGTGAAGCCGAAGGTTGAAGCAATCATTCAAGAAGTACGCAAGAGCGGTGATGAGGCTCTTGTCAAATTCACAAAAGAATGGGACGACCCCAATTATGACAAATCGCGCCTCAAAGTCACACAGGCCGACATCGATGAGGCCTACAAGAACACAGACAAGCAAATCATCGAGCGCATCAAAGAGCAGATTCATCTGGCGAAGCGGTTCCACGAACTGCAGAAGGAGCAGGTTCCAAAATGGGAACGCGAGCTCGAGAATGGTATTAAAGTCGGCGAAAAGTGGACTCCAATTGAGCAAGTTGGTCTATATGTGCCAGGCGGCAAAAACCCCTTTCCGACAGTTCAGCAAATTCTCGCCGTCGCGGCTAAAACAGCCGGATGCAAGCGCATCGTTTCTTGCATATCACCCAGAGGAAAGGGCTATGAGGTTCTCATAGCGGCCAATGAATGTGGTGTCAGCGAAATTTATCGCGTCGGCGGAGCACAAGCTGTTGCCGCGCTGGCTTACGGCACAGAATCAATTTCGCCGGTTCAACTTATCGCAGGTCCCGGCAGTCCATACGTCACGGCTGCAAAAATTCTCTGCCAATCAAAGGTTGGAATAGACATGCCCGCCGGACCCAGCGAAGCCATCATCCTCGCCGACGGCAGCACGACTAGAGATCTCGACCTTCGCACGAAAGCAAGTTATTGTGCAGCAGATGTTCTTGCCAGAGCTGAGCACGGTCCTGATTCTGCTGGAGTCATGATTACGGAATCAATGGAACTTGCAAAACTAACTCGTGAAGAAATCGAAAAACAATTTTCCAGCCTGTCGCGCCGCGAGTACATAGAAGCGGCATTGTCGACTTACAGTGCGATCATAGTTACCAGCAATCTCAAGAAAGCGGTGGAGTTTACTAACGACTACGCTCCTGAGCACCTCGAGATCTTGACTGAGGATCCGGAAAAAACTCTGCAAGAAATCGAGAACGCGGGCTCGGCATTCCTCGGCTACTACAATCCGGTGGCCACCGGCGATTATGCAACAGGGATAAATCACGTTCTACCATCCTGCGGTTGGGCGCGGCAGACATCGGCGGTAGGCGTCTGGACATTCATGAAGCGAGTTCAGTACTCATTGCTCAGCAAGGAAGGCTTGCAGCGCTTGCGCCCAATTGTGCAAACAATCGCGACCGTTGAAGGGCTTGATGCGCACAAACACAGTGTTGATATCAGGTTTACAACACGGACCACGTAAATGAAACTCCTCGAAATACAAAAGCTGCAATTCAGCGATAAAAAATCTGCTGAGAGATTAATGCTTGCGTTCTTGAAGGAGAATGAAGATTCTCAAATTTCAAAAGTGGAACTTACTCCCAGGCCGGAATCGCTAAATTCGATCAACGGATTCATCACATATGATAACGGCGAACGCGTGTTTTTCAAAACGCACGTAGAAGAGAACGAGCAACTCTCTGAATACTATAATGCCGAAACGCTGGCGAAAGCTGGATACCCTGTAATAAGCGCCCGACAGATCTCCCATCGTCCGGGAAAGCAAATCGCACTTTACGAAATAGTCAGTTTGCCAACCTTGTTCGACTTACTCAAAAAAGAAGAAGACGAGCTAATTACTGGCAAAAACACCGGCTCTCTCTCTGACAAGCTGCTTTCAGCTCAAGAAAAGCTGGACAAGAAAGTCTCAGAAATTTACAGAAACACAATAAGCGAAATTGACGCCGATGCTCATCAGCGCGCGCCTATCCACCAGCTTTTCGGGCATAGATTGGCGGAAGATGGAAGGTTTGGATTATTCTACAAAAACAAGACCGTTCGGTCTGAGAACCAGGAACTCAATTTCAATGCTCTTGCTGGACTAAAATGGCGCATCAATGGAGTGCTCTATCAAGATAGTCTGGCAGAGATCATAGAAAGATCCCAGCGGCTACTCAGACCCGCTAGCACAACCGCAATTATCGGTCACGGCGACGCACACAATGGAAACATTTTCGTTGACAATGAATTCAGTGAATTGAAAATGTTTGATCCCGCATTTGCCGGCAAGCATGACCCTCTGCTTGACTTAACGAAGCCACTCTTCCATAACGTCTTTGCCCGCTGGATGTATTTCCCTGAACAAGTAGCAAAGGAAATTGAGCTTGAATTCAGTATCAAAGGCAAGGAAATAGAGATAATCCACAACTTCATGCCGAGTTCACTTAGATTAGCCCATTTGAATTCGCGAGTTCAAAAGGTCTTGCATCCGACTCTGGATTTGCTCAAACAGAAAGCAAGTCTGCGTGAGGATTGGATTGCATACCTGCGCAGTTCTCTTTTCTGCTGCCCTTTCCTGACTGTAAATTTGTTTGCCGAATATAAGCCAAACGGTACGCTTGCAGAACGTTATCCCCTTTCCATTAAACTACTTGGTTTGCTTATTGCAATTAGCTTCGGCTCCCTCACCTATGAAAGAGAGAATGAGCTCTCTATTTTGATCGATAGTATTTTTCAAAGTAAGCCACAATGAGCTCAGCCGCCAAAGCAATATTCTTATTTGATGTCGACGGAGTTCTAGTTGATCCGCGGGCGTACAAAATAGGCGTTGGAAAAACGCTTGAATTTTTGCTGGCCCAGACAACTAAGCAAGACCTTTCCACATTATTGCCTGATGAGGCGGATTTTGCCTTTATGGAATCAAGAGGCATTCATGACGTCTGGGATATGTGCAATATCATGTTTGCACTGTTCGTCGAGCAAGCATGGCGAACATACGCTTCTGAGTTCTATCGAGAGCAATTCCCAAAAAACGAAATATTGGAAACTTTGCATGCGATTCGCGCGCTTTCTCCTACTTTCAAACGCCCGGACTATCGCAAGTTCGCTGAGCAGATCACCCTAGATCACAAACATCCTCCGGATAACGCGCTAGCTTTGATTTCTCAATCTGCTCAATTTGCTCAAGACACGAACACCAGCGCTTGGACGCAACTCTTAAAAGGCTTTTTGCAGAGCACAAGATCTGTCTATGGCAGCTTCGGCACATTGGTCTTCCAGAATATTATTCTCGGCGATGCTGTTTTCGAATCCACATACCAGCTTCAAAGGGCATGTTCTTCTCCTTCTTTAATCAAAACAGAAGATATTGTTTTGCTTGATGCGCAAATGTCAGCCAAAATTCTGCAACTAAACAAGCAGCAGTCGATTCATGCAGGCATTTACACGGCGCGTCCGAGCCTTCCTCCGCCAGACATAGAGGAAAGGCGAGGATTCTCGCCAGAAGCTGAAATGGCAGCAGAAGCCGCAGGTCTCGGTGAATTGCCACTTGTAGGAATGGGAATGATGGAATGGCTGGCATCGGAGCACGGTGAAAGAACGGAAGACCTCACCAAGCCGAATACAACACACTCACTGTCAGCCTTAATAGCGACTCTGAAAGCAGATAGAAGCTCAAGAATTCTCGAACTTGCCTACGCTTATAACAAGGAAAAGAATCTTGAATCCACCGAAGAGATAAGCACACTTCTCAAAAAGGTAAATCACATTTTCGTTTTTGAAGACACGATTTCAGGAATAAAACCTATGCGAGCGATGAGTTCGCAACTGAATGATGCGGGATTCGCTATTCAAATTAGTCCATTAGGAATTGCGAGAGATGCTGGCAAGAAATCCGCGCTGGAGCCTAATTGCGAAAAGGTGTTTGACGACATCAATCAGGCACTTGAATACGCATTCTCAAAACTAAAGCTCTGACGAAATAAGACAAGCTTTTTAATTACAAGTATCCATGTACAATAGAAGCGAAGAGCCGACCACAGCTGGTGCATGGATAAATCAGATTCTTACGATCAATCATTCAAGTACGCCGCAAAAACGGCGGGGCTGTTGGTTCTGGCTTACATATTAATCTTGCTCGTATATCAACTACGAGAGCTGCTTATTTCTACAATTTTGGCAATCACGATAGCCTCCGCTATTTCACCAATCGCCGAAGCAGCGGAGAAGCGGAAGATTCCAAGACTAGCTACGGTCGTATGCATCTTTGCCTGCACTGGTTTAGTCTATGTCGCTTTTGCCGCGAACCTCATTCCTGCCATTTACGAACAGGCAGTCAAGTTAAGCAAGAGCCTGCCTGATTATCTGGCAAAAATTTTAGATGTTGTAAATCACGGACTGGCCTTAAACGGTTATGCTCCAGTCTCGTCATTAAATTTGGATACGGCTGATTTGCAGAACCTATCGATCCAGGGTTTGCAGAGAACAATGAATATGACTGCTGGTCTGCTCGGACTTTTCCTGAACGGCATTTTGATTTTATTCCTTTCCGGCTATTTCGTAGTAGAGGCTAAAACTATCTGGTCGCGTTTGCTCATCTGGGTGCCGGAAAATAACAGGCAGCGAGTGGCAAATCTGATCTCTCCGCTCGAATACCGCATGGGTGGTTATATCCGCGGGCAACTCCTGGTGGCAGTGGCGGTCGGTCTCTTTTTCACTATAGGCTTTTCGCTGCTGAGACTACACTACGGGCTCTTGATGGGTGTTCTTGCAGGACTGCTGAATCTGGTACCTTACGTCGGCTCCATGATAGCTACAATCACAGCAACAGTAGTAGCATTCAACCAAGATCCAAAACTAGCAATAATAGTGCTCGCTCTTTATGCGATCGAGCAATGGCTCGAAAGCACATTTATAGTCCCCTTGCTATTAGGCAGACAGGTATCACTTCACCCACTTGTTGTTTTGTTTGCCATCCTATCAGGAGCGTCACTTATGGGTATTCCAGGTGCCCTGATAAGCGTACCGGTGGTGTCTGCAGTGTTATTTCTAGCTGAAGAATTTTATCTGAAAGCAAATAAATACGATGAGCTTCAGTCCAAAGGTTTATTATCAAAAGAGGAAGAAAATATATCAAACACGGGGGCAGAAGTTCCAGCCTCTGGAGGTCCCCTGGGAACCTAGCTAGAAAGCATACGCTTGCAATATTGCTTTATCCTATCCATTTCTTTTAAGTAAAAGTCAATTGAGTTTTTGTCCATCCCCTCAAGCAACGATTCCGCCCGAGCGATACATCTTTGCGCCTTTAAAAAATCGGCTCTTGATGCGTCTTTTTGAAGAGAAATCAAATCCGCAATTGTAATGTTCAACTTTGCTTTAATCAACTTTTGAGAAGTAGATTCCGCCGGAACTCGATTGCTCTTTGTATATATTTCAATCAGTGCGTCAGTCAAAGACATTGGTGTACCGAACAATTTGCTCGACCATATCTTGTAATCCGAATGACCAGACTGCCAGATCTCCGAGAGCTCATGAAGGTCAGGTTCCACAAGGTCCAATCGCGATTGCGCTATATGCAATCTGATTTTGTTTAGACGCAATCCCCAGGAAGTGCCGCGGCGAACGTCTACACGTTCAGCTTCGGCCAGATCCTTTTCAGCAAGTTCAAGCTTTGCCATGCGAACGTAAGTATCAGCTCTGGCTATCAGTA
>JBIKOL010000165.1:0-19330 GCA_044358055.1 Obscuribacteraceae bacterium (SeqCode) | reverse complement strand
CACTGCCGCAGGAAATCATGCTCAGATTTCTCGGTGGAGATCCTTTAGGAACAGCAGCTTTTGCTACATCCATGGTCCTGGCACTAATCGCGCTGGTCTGCACAGGTATCTCTTCAAGCACGGCTTTGCCGGGAGCATTTAAAGCAGGGCTCTGCGCTGCTCTTGGAACCATTCTTGCAATGGTTGTCACAAGACATGAACTGCGCAATTTCTACCTGGAAAAACTTATCGCTCCAGACAAGGTTCCAGTAAACACGCAATGGGATTTGCTGACAGTGTTCATTCTTTCCGCCGTGGCTCTCGGCGTTTATATAACCTGGCTAATTAAGCTCGTCTGGAAAGGCGCAGATAATGCGGCCGCTCTCTCAGCCAGTTCACCCGGTCTTGAATCTGCAGGAGCAAGAGACTAAGCATGGAAATTGAAACCACTGAACAGGAAACTGAAACTGAAATTGAACAATGCTGCAAGCAAAAAACTTGCAAGAGAGAAAAGCATCACGAAATGACCCGAGGCGACTTTCTTCATTTTGCCATTCCCTCATTTGCAGCGTTATGGTGTTTGATGGCCGGCTATCCGATCTATCGTTATCTTCTACCAAAGAAAGAGGCCGAGGCACGTACAAAAGTAGGCAGCGTAACTCTTGGTTCAATAAACGATATCCCTCAAGGCACAGGCAAGAATTTCAAATTCGGCAGCACTCCTGCAATCATCACACATACAAAGGATGGGGAATTTCACGCGTTCAAAGCAGTATGCACTCACCTCGGTTGTACCGTTCAGTTCGTTGAAGAAAAGGATTTGATCTGGTGTGCATGTCATGGTGGTTGCTATAACCCCGAAACAGGAAAAAATGTTGCCGGACCTCCGCCGAAACCACTGGAAGTTCTCGATGTGAAAATTGTTGACGGCAAAATAATTGTTTCAAACGCATAGTAATTAAAGCAGGACTCAACGATGACCAGCGAAAGCAGAAAACGAATAAGCCTCAGCGATTGGTTTGAAGATCGATTGAAGCTTGCCGATTGCCTGAAGATAGCAGAGAAGAAACAAGTTCCACTTCATGAGCATTCCTTCTGGTACTACATGGGCGGAATCGCCATGATTCTAATGGCAGTGCAAATCGCAACAGGCATCTTGTTGATGGTTCACTATATCCCTTCAATGGACGCAGCGCATGCATGCATTTTGAAGTTGAACTCACAGGTTGATTTTGGCTGGTTCATCCGCTCGCTTCATAGTTGGGGAGCAAACCTGCTCATATTTGTTCTCTTCGTTCATTTGTTCAGCACCTATTTCATGAAAGCATACAGAAAGCCGCGCGAAATCACCTGGCTAAGCGGCATCGCGCTGCTTGTTCTTACCATGGCTTTTGGATTCACAGGATATCTTCTTCCCTGGGACGACGTGTCATTTTTCGCAACAAAAATTGGACTCGACATAGCATCGAAAGTACCTTTCATTGGCGAACAAGTAGCCAGCTTGCTTCGTGGCGGCGACAGCATCGGCCAGGCAACACTCTCTCGCTTTTTTATGATTCACGTGGCAGCGTTGCCTGCACTTCTGCTTGCACTGATGGGCGGACATATTCTTCTTGTCCAGCTGCATGGAATGTCTGAACCCGAATCCTTCAAGAAAAAAGACATTGAGAAACGAAGCTACGAAAAATTCTTCCCGAATTTCCTCTTGAAAGACGTTCTGGTTTGGTTGCTTGCCTTGAATGCTCTTGCAGTGCTCGTCACCTTGTGCCCCTGGGGAATTGGCTCAGAGGTAGATCCCTATGGCCCCGCGCCATTGGGAATCAAACCGGAGTGGTATTTCCTTGCCGAGTTCCAATTCTTAAAACTCGTGCCGGCTCAGATAGGTCCACTGGAAGGTGAACTGGCAGGCGTGGCATTCATGGGATTGCTTGCAGCTGGTCTAGCGCTGATTCCCTTCTATGACCGCGGAGATTCAAAAGCCAAATCTAGACTTGCCACCATATATGGTTTGGCTTTGTTGTTCGGATTAATAGTATTCACGTTGTGGGGAGCTCTGTCATGAACTATCCAGTATGGGTTGTGCCCTATCTGGGGGGCGGTTGGGTCATCGGCATTATTGCCATCATTCACGTCTTCATTTCTCACTTTGCCGTGGGCGGTGGAGCATTCCTTGCTCTAACCGAACAGCTTGCCTACAAGCACAACGACAACAGAATCTATGATTACCTGAAGAACCATTCCAAGTTCTTCGTACTCATCACAACAGTAGCCGGAGCAGTCACTGGTGTTGCTATCTGGTTTGCGGTAAGCCTGGTCAGCCCAGATGGCATCCATATGCTAATACAGAATTTCACCCTGGCTTGGGCGCTGGAATATCTGTTCTTTTTAGGCGAGATGGCGACAGCATTTGCGTATTACTATAGCTGGGACAAAATCAGCAAAGAACACCATTTGCTTCTCGCACGCATTTACTTCGCGCTCTCTGTAATGACACTTGTAATTATAAACGGTGTCTTGACTTTCATGCTGACCCCAGGAAATTGGATACATTCACATTACTGGCTTGAAGGCGTATTCAACCCGACATATTTCCCATCCCTGATTTTGCGCTTGCTAATCATGTTTGCAATCGCAGGCATGTATGCCATGGTGACATCAGCGCAATTGAAAGATCCCCACCTCCGCTCATATATGGTTCGTTTCTGCGCCAGGTGGCTCTTACCAGTCTTCATGCTAGGGCCAGTTATTGGAATCTGGTTTCTCTACAGCATTCCTCAAGCAGCAGTTGCTAATATCTTTACCGGAATCCAATCTTCCGGCATCGGCAATTTCTCCATTCTGGCAAGAGTGCTGTACCTCGCCTTAATACTTTCCGGAACCATCGTTCTCTTTGCCTACTTTGGCCCTTACCTCAACCCACGCGGATTCACATTCAGAATTGCCATGCTATTCATGGTATGTGGGCTGGCAGTCACAGGAGCTGCTGAGTACATGCGAGAGCTTTTGCGCAAGCCATATGTGGTTTACGACTATATGTACACAAATGGAATTCGAAAAGAAGATGTTTCGAAAATTGCATCAAAAGGATTCATCGACTCGGGTGTCTGGACAAAAGCCTCTGCGTCTTGCGCCAAAGATGAAACGAGCAAAGGCGAGATCATATTCAGATACCAATGTATGGGCTGCCACACAGAGAACGGATATCGCGGCATCAAGAAACTAATAGGCGACAGAGATGAAGACTCAATCAAAGGCTTCCTTTCAATGATCAAGGAAACTGATAAAAGCAAGAATCCATATCTGAACATAATGCCGCCTCTCGTTTGTAATGACGAGGAAAGCGCAGCGCTTTCAAAATACCTGGCTTCATTAAATGGCAAATCCGGCGAACCTAAAACCGGTCATAAGGGTAGTTCAACTCACAAAACTGTCGCCACAGGGCTCGAAAACTCGCAATACTAAGTAAATCGGGGGCTGGCGGCTTCTGCCCCATCTATTTTATAAGCCGGAGGCTCGGGTTAATATTGCGCCTGCTATGATTGCTCTAGGGGCAATTGAAGGAACAGGTACGTATATGAATTCGCTCAAGCTTCCCGCTCATTTGAGAGCAGTCACTGCATTCAGCGTGTTGCTCGTCTCATTTAATGGAATCGCGTTTGCTCCACTTGCGCTAGCCGATGACGGCGGCGGCGACCTTAATTTCGGCAGCAGCCAAAAGTGGTCCATCGTTCCAGCTGGCAGCCCCGATCTTAAACCGACGGAGAGGAAACCAGCGGAAAGTTCTTTCATTCAACCTTCCGGCACTAACTTTACGCCTCTTCCCAGCACAACTCCCAAAACAGACTGGATCCAACCGGACAAGACTAGAAGCACTACCACCAACGGGGACACTACCCCTCCGGCAGCAAGTAAACCAATAAAACTATATGGACGCATTGAAGAATTAACCTACACCGCCGGTGCAAAGATACCGCTTAAGCTTCAAGCGATGACCCCAATACGTGATACCAGTCGCGATATCAGTCCTACAAAACTTGCAGGCAATGTAGGAAGCAACATTTCGAAACTATCTGGCATGACATCAGGGAAAGTCGATGCACAGGTCACCAAACTTAGTGGCAAGGCTAATGAAAGCTTGCTCAGCACCAAGGTTGATGAAACTCAACAGGGCTTCCCGATCGATTATCGTGGCAACTGGACAGGCCAGCTTAGAGTAAACCTGGTCAATATCGACCCAAGCTATTATGACTTCGATCGCGCTGAAGCAGAGAAGCAAGCGAGAATGATAACACCAGGTATCAGCGGCAAATGCACTGTCAGCTTTTATCAGGGCTCTAATAACAAAGTTCAGGTTCGCCCCACCCAGGTTGTATTTACTGTAATGGCTAATCTTGCCGAGGAAGCAAAAGATCTCAATCTTGCCAACAGCCCGCTAGGGGCCATGCTCGGTAATGTGAATCTATCCAGTCTTTCCGGAATGCAAGTGCCAGTTCCTGTGGCAATGCCTCTTGGCGTATTGAGCAGCAATACCGGTGTAACGGGCAACCAGCTCACAAGCGATCTTGTCAAAATAGATTTAAAAGAAATCGCAAAAGGGGTCCTGGAAGAACAGCTGGTTACTCACGACACTGACCGTAACTCAAGCGGACAGGTCAGGGATTTTTACACCGAATCTGTGATGCGATTCACCTTAATCAATAACGACAACATGTCCATGCAAGCAGCTTCAGTCAGTTATGACAATCAAGGCAAGTATCTCAACAAGATCATTCTTGCAGGTAATTTGCAGAGAGGCGGCAGTACAGATGCCACTCCACAAACGTATACGCTTTTCGGTAATCAGGGACAAAACGGACAGAGCGGTGGTGCAGCAGCCAATCCACTCGACGCTCTCTTTGGTGGAGCGGCTGGCGGTCAGGGAGGCGCAGGTCTCTTCGGTGGCGGCAATGGTGGCAATGGCGGCAACGGAAATGGGCAAGGCGGCGGACTGCTCGATCAAGTTCAACAAATGCAGAAGATGCTTCAGGAATTGAACAACCAGTAATTGATTCAGCATAAAATTCAAGCTGCGAATACTGGGAAATGAAAAGAAGGACACCCTACGGCGCCCTTCTGAAAGAATCCATTTTTAGGCTAACGAAGCTAATCGTCTGGACGCTTTTTCAACTGCTCTTCTTCAGAGCTATGCAGCGTGAGCAAGGCCTCGTCGGCACCCTTTGCTTTTATCACGCTATCGTCTTTCTTGAACTCATCATATGGACTCTTGTTTTTCATCTCGCTTGGATCACGCAAGGCACCATCCACGTCGAACTGTAACCATTTGCGTGCGCCTCTTGTGCGCAAGCCGGCGATTGCGGTGGCAACGCTTCCCAGCAACAGGCCGAGAAAGCACACGAACATCACAGTTCTCTGCAATGGACCAATTACCGGTGTCACTATAAGCTCAGCAATGGTGGCCATCACCACAAGCGCTCCCAGGAAGATGACCGATGTCAGCCCAACAACTGTGCCAATATCTGCAAGTTTCTTCTCATCGAAATTCTTAGGTTCAGGATTGAGCTTAATTGCGCCAAGTTCATGCATTATTTTTTGAGAAATGAACTTCTCATCTTCTTGCTCGGCATCTACTCCAACCCATATTTTGCCCATAGTCATCTCCTCTTCGGAGAAATTCGTGTCGTCCTCTGATAAATCAAGTTTTCCTATTGCACCTGTCAAAAAACCGATATATGTTCCAGCAGTAAATCCAGCGAAGGTTGCAACTACCCCTATCCAT
The DNA here is from genome assembly GCA_044358055.1 of Obscuribacteraceae bacterium (SeqCode). Taxonomy (GTDB): domain Bacteria; phylum Cyanobacteriota; class Vampirovibrionia; order Obscuribacterales; family Obscuribacteraceae; genus JAIEPM01. The sequence continues at coordinate 13,575 of JBIKOL010000165.1, read as the reverse complement.
GGGGATATATGCACAAACGCTGAGTTGATGTAGACGAGAAATGCAAAAATTGCACCTATCGCGCCACCGCCAAAAATGAATTGCGCAATACGCGGAACGGTATCGCGCGGTATCACTTCATCGCGCAGGGTATGCGCCGCTTCCTGGTCTGATCCGTGAACTTCAATCTTTCGATCTTCAATACCATAATGGTGAAGTTCATCAATAACCTTTTGGACGATTCCATAATCGTCGAAAATACCAAATACAGTGGCTGTCATAAACGCCTCCGCAGCTATTAATTAATGAACTCTGTAGCTGAAGGGACGCAAAAGCTTAATTGTTAGTTCCTATCTGATAGGAGATAAGCTGAGCTAGAACACGTACATCTTCATGCAGAACACGCTTCCACCGCTCTTCATGTATTCGCTTGTATCTACCTCGTGCACTTCGTATCCAAGCGCGCGCAGTTGCTTCACCGAATTGGGATTGCCTCTCTGGATAACAACGTGCCGACCGCCAATCGCCGTAGCATTGCATGCCATGCGCTCATTGGCTTCAACGTCATCGCATTCTACGACGTTCTGGAACAAGCACCTCACCATATCCATGCCTTCCGGAGTCAGGGATTTCGGATGCACAAGAACAGTCTTATGATCAACAGCAGCGAAGCAAGTATCGAGGTGATAAAAGCGCTCAGATTGCAAAGGCAACCTGATTACAGGAACGCCAAAATACTCGCTCACATATGGATAAACATCGGCTTGGGACCGAAATCCACTACCGCCCCAGATAAGGGCTTTGCCCGGATGCCAGATGGCATCGCCGCTTCCCTCGAATCCCAATTTTTTTGGAAGTTCTTTCACAGTGTATCCATGTGCTGAAAACCATTTGGAGAAAGCGGATACTTCGCGTTGCCTCGATTCATGTTTCATCTGGCTCAGCAAACAGAGTCTTTGTCCATCGGAATCGAGGCCAACAAGAGTTTGATTTGCACAAAAGACCATGTCTTCGCATCCAGCAACAGGATCAATCAGCTCGACTTTTGCCTGACATTTTAGAAAAGCATCGCGCACATCATCCCATTGAGAGCGGGCGATGCTGGTGTTGACCTTTCCGATGTTGCCTTCCATGTGCGGATTTTTGACGTCGACCACATCAAAATTATCGGGCGGGCACATCAGCAAACTTGTTGGATATGGCATGCTTTTGCAAGTGGACAAAAAGTCCGCAGGCAGCTGATCAACATGATCATAAACTCTTGCGTTCATCTCAACTCCATTACTTGTTTGCTGCTTTTTGAACCATCTGCTTCAAAGTCGAATCCTTCTCATGCAGGTCATAGCGCACACGCACCGATGGCTTATTGATTTTGAGAATGCGCGACAAATCTATTGGTGTGCCGATTATTACCACATCGCAATCACAGGCATTGATTGTCGCCTCAAGCTCAGACATTTGCTTATCACCATAACCCATGGCAGGAAGTATCTCTGTTACATGCTTGTAGTGCGCAAACGTATCCTTGATCGTACCAACTGCAAAAGGGCGGGGATCAACTATTGCACTAGCACCTGATTTTTTCGCTGCCACATATCCGGCTCCATAAGCCATTTCTCCGTGGGTAAGAGTTGGTCCGTCTTCGACAACGAGTACACGCTTGCCCTTCAAAGAGGCTTCATCTGTTGTTGTAACCGGCGATTCAGCCAGCACCACAGAAGCAGACCGATTGGTCGCTTTTATATTTGCCTCTACTTCAGCAGTTTGTTCGAGGCTTGCAGTGTCAACCTTATTGATGACTATCAGATCAGCCATGCGCAAGTTTGTTTCACCGGGGTAATAAGACAACTCGTGACCGGGACGATGAGGGTCAGCGACGACGATGTGTAAATCAGGTTTGTAGAAGGGCAAGTCATTATTGCCACCATCCCACAAGATCACATCGGCTTCATTTTCTGCCTGTCTTAGTATCTCAGCGTAATCAACACCAGCAAACAGCAAATTGCCGGCAACGATATGCGGCTCATATTCTTCGCGTTCTTCAATTGTGCAGTTGTGGAGATCAAGATCGCTCAGTTGAGCAAAGCGCATGCAAATTTGTTTACGCAAATCGCCATAAGGCATCGGATGGCGAATCACCGCCACCTTTTTTCCGACTTCTTTCAAATATTCGCATACCTTTCTGGTGGTCTGGCTTTTGCCGCACCCAGTACGGACAGCACAAACGGCAATCACCGGCTTGCTCGAAATCAGCATTGTCTTTTCCCAACCGAGCAAACGGAAATCAGCACCGCAAGCATTAACCAGCGAAGCTTTATGCATAACATCTCTGTGGTTCAGGTCGGAATAAGCAAGAGTTACTTCGCTAACATCATTTTTCTTGATGAGTTCCGGAAGCTTGCTTTCATCTTCAATGGGAACACCATTAGGATAATTCTCCCCAGCTAGCTCAACAGGATAAACTCTTCCTGCGATGTCGGGTATCTGTGCCGCAGTAAACGCAACCACGTGGTATTCAAAAGCGTTCTTCCAGTAGACATTAAAGTCATGGAAATCACGTCCTGCCGCGCCCATGATTATCACGTTTTTCTTTTTGATTCCTGATGCCATGTAGTTTCCCCTTGTCAGCATAGGGCTTCAACCCGAAAACAGGCTGGCCAATGCCTATTAAACCATGGACTAAACAGGTAAAAAAAGAGGGGCTCATAGTATGAAACTCAAGCCCGGCACAACACATCAGAAACATTTTCACGATAACACACATCAAAGTCAAAAAATTGGCTGAATGAAGCGACAAATGAAAATGAGATTTGGGCTTCACACGTCTATTCCCAGCACATCGTCGAGAAAATGGCATGCTCGAGTTCATCGAACCTAAGCAATCGTCGTCTCTGGTTGCAGTAATACAACGATTTTGGCGAGTGTTTGCCTATATTAGAATGGGTAACATCAAGGTCCAGATCGACCGTGACGTTTTCTACGCCTTCAGGCAATTGAAAGGCAAACGGGCTATTGTCTGTCCAAATCATCCAGCAGCTGAGGATGGGCTTTTTATTTTCGGGCTTTCAGCCATCATGAAGGAACGCTTTGCGTTTCTGACCGCACGAGATTCTTTTGGCAAGGCCGGAAAATTTCAGGCTAATACCATGCAGAAGCTCGGTTGTTATTCTGTGGAGCGAGGCATGGCTGACTTGCATGCATTCAAAGCTAGCTGCAAGATCCTGAAAAGAGGTAAGTGCAAACTTGTGATCTTTCCTGAAGGAGAAATCAGCTACAAGAACAGCTATCTGAGAAGGTTTGAAAGTGGGCCCGAGCTGATTGCTCTTTCAACATTGCATGAAATTCAAAACAACAACTCTACGGAAACTGTATATATTTTGCCTCTCGCGTTGAGATATAGGTACAGCAAAGATATTCGCCGGCATCTTTCGCGGGTGATGAGACGCGTCGAATACCTGTTTGGAATAACAGGTGAAGAACTGGAACTGAAGCAAAGAATTCGGCACGCTTTTGAATACCTGCTTCTCTACCTTGAGAATAAATACTCGATTAAATCCACAACGACTAATTTGAACAAACGAATTCTAGCTTTCTGCGAAGCACGCGTGTCTGCAATTGCGGCACAAGTGTCATCAGAGAACTCAGACAAGCTCAGCTTGATTCGTCGTATCCACTTGCTCATGAACAGGCTTGCGGAAATTGAAAGTACATATAACGACAGCGCTGATGATAAGCTCCAACGAAAAAGAATCAAAAAGTTGTACGAACAAGTAAAAAATCTGATTGGATTCATGGCTGTGAGCGAACACAGTTTCAGCCATGATTTGTCGCAGGAAGATGCGGCGGAATTGATTAAGCTACTTGTACAGGAGCTGCCTGAGAATATCAAAGTGAAGAAACCGGACATAGTGCTTGTCGGTGCAGGGAGACTACTTGATGTGCGAGAGTTCATGCCTTCCAATCAATCACAACGCAAAGAGAGTGTATATAAGCTGAAGCGTGAGCTGGAACATCAAATCGCGAATCGACTTGCGCAGTTGGACTCCACATTTAGGAAGATTTTGACTGTAGAGCCGGAGCTCGATGAAACGGGCGAACAGGAAATGAGTTACGCGAATTAGTTTTTAAGACAGCAGGAAGAGAATGAGTCAGAGCGCAGCTCATGAGTTAGAGCAGCTGATGAGTTAGAGCGCAGCTGATGAGTTAGAGCGTAGCAAAGAAGGGCGACGCATGGCGTCGCCCCTACACATGTTTGAATCGATCTGGTTCGCTATGGGCGAATGATCGGATTTTGGAATTGTTGTGTATGTTGTTGAACTTCTACACGACCACCATATCCTGGGAAGAATGTTGGCGTAATCGAAGTTTGGGAGTAGACCTGACTGAACGGATCGTTCTTGCTTCCTGGGCCTGTGCCACCACCGCCACCACCGAATCCGCCGAGACCACCATTAGGCATGAACGGGGTAATGTTTCCCCATCCGTTAGTTCCGAACAAGCTACCTGGAATGTAACCATTGTTAGCTTGATTGTTACCCTGGTTGCCAACCCCACTAATTCCCTGATTAAGTGGATTGATTGAAAGCATCTGCGCTTCCATAGTGCGATCATGGAAGTGCTTGAGAAATGCCAGGTTATTCATATCTGCATCGTTGTCAGTCCAGTGATTACGAGAGGCTATTGCGGTTCGCTGCGCATACGAGTCCGCCATGTCTAATCCAGTCGTATCAAGAGTATTTAAAAAACGATCAAAATTATTATCAAGCATGCTGTGTGCGTACGGTCCAGTTACGAAGCTTTGCGCTTGAGCACTTGAGCAAAAAGAATTTGACAAAAGAGTCGCCGTGAGGATCAGAAGTTTTCCTATGCGTTGACTTTTTGCATCGGATCGGTGCATAAACATCGCCATACATGCCTCCTTATATAGCTCTCCCCGCACAAATAGAACGAAGAATTTGTCCCGAATTGATGAGCACACGAAAGCAACCAGACTCACGAGTGAACTCAGTTGCAAAAAACTCTTTAGCTGTGCCTCAACTATTAATACGATCAGCGTGATCGCAAAAATTGAATTTTCTGCACAGACTGCCGAGATGTATCTATGGTTCCAACTCAGGAATAATTTCTCTGCACCAAGCTTCTCAGCAATACAGGTTATTTCCGGAACTTAGCTGTACCGTTTCTTAGAACTGTTTTTTAGCACTAGAAACTCTTGTTTTCGGCTTGCTCGTATGTTCGTTGGTGAATTCAGTGACGTAAGACTTTTTGTTCATTCCCAACTTTTCAGCATGAGTTTTTATTACAAGAACAAGTCCTTTTTCAAGATATTCTTTCAATTCCATTTCGGATTCTTCCGCCAGCATTTCTGCTATTTCGAGCAATCGCGGGCTGATCGCGAGATGAACATTTATCTCTCGCTCTTTCTTTTTGCCATAGGTTCTTTCTCCTGTTTGTTCAGGAGAATCAGAACGGCGATATTCGCGTTTGCCGATAGATTCTTCTGCGGAGCCTTCGATTCCTTCTGCTTTGGGTGAGCGATCATCTTCAGCAGCATATTCTCGCGAGCGATTTTCTTGCGAACCATATGTTCGAGGACGTCTTTCTCTTTCTTCACCGTCACCGTAGGAGCGAGTACGTTTCTCTCCTGACCCGTAGGACCGACTGCGACTTTCCGATGAACCGTAAGAACGCGGCTTTCTTTCGTCCGAATCAGCATACGATCTAGTTCTTTTATTGTCGGATCCATATGCGCGTGGTTTTCTTCCTTCTGAATCGCCACCGCCATATGTGCGTGGTTTTCTTCCTTCTGAATCGCCACCGCCATATGTGCGCGGTTTCCTTCCTTCTGAATCGCCACCGCCATATGTGCGTGGTTTCCTTCCTTCTGAATCGCCACCGCCATATGTGCGTGGTTTCCTTCCTTCTGAATCACCACCGCCATATGTGCGTGGTTTCCTTCCTTCTGAATCACCACCGCCATATGTGCGCGGTTTTCTTCCTTCTGAATCACCGCCGCCATATGAGCGCGTCTTTCTTCCTTCTGAACCGCCACCGCCATATGAGCGCGTCTTTCTCTCTTCGGAACCGCCAGCACCATATGAGCGTGTTTTTCTCTCTTCGGAACCATCGCCACCATATGAGCGTGTTTTTCTGTCGTCTGAACCACCGTAAGAACGGGTTTTCTTCTCGTCAGAGCTGCCGTACGATCTCGACTTTTTGTCATCCGAACCATATGAACGAGGCTTTTTGTCGGAGGAAGACTCATCGTATTTTTTCTTCTTTCCGTAGCCAGTGGAGTTGGTTTTGCTACCGAAGCGCTTCTTCTCACCATAATTGCGGGAGGAACCGCCTGACGAACCACCCTGGGGACGACGCTTTTGTCCACCAGATGGACGCTTACCTGAATAAGGGCTCATAAATACTCCCTGCCGAGCCCAATCAAAAGGACCGGCGAATGTGAAACTAATAGTGTAGAGGATAAACCATGATTTGCCCAGAGATTGTGAAGGGGCCTAATTGAACCAATCCACCTGTAGTATTAGGAACCGGGGAGAGGTCCAGATATGCAGAGAGCACACAGATTTCTTGAAGCTGTATTCTGGTTTGCCTTGCTGACTCACGGGCTTGGCTTGCTCTGCATGGCATTTTTGCTTGTACCCGGTTTGCCCGTCGACGGTAATTCGCTGCTCGAGCGCCTCAAGTTCTTAAGTTCACACGAACTTTCATGGAGGCTCGGCTGGTTGACCTGGCAATTGTCCGCACTGTCTGATCTCCTGATCGCCCTGGCATTCCTCAAAACAGCTCTGCCAAAATGGCTCAGTTTCGTTGTATTAGTGACAACTGTTTGTGCATTGATTCCAGACCAGTACGGTCAATTCCTGTGGACAACGCAGCTTCCCGGTCTTGCTACTCAGGCACTGAGCACAGGACAAACAGCTAAATTCGTGGAATTTGAACATTTCATCTACATGATGGTCACCGGTTGGGCATCCATCTTGTATACGATATTGGCGGTAGCATGGACGGTGGCATTGTCCAGATTGTTCGATACAGGCAGCAAATTTATTCGCATATCATATGCACTATGGTTGCTGTCATTTGTTTGCTCGTTCCTCATTTTGCTGCAAGAGCATTTCAAGCTGCCATTCATTCTGCTAGAAGCGGCCAACGCCGTATTTTTTACAGGCTTGATGCTCTGGTTTTGCTGGGTGATAGATCTTATTCTTAGCAAAGAAAGAGCTGTTTCTTCATGGGGGCGTATGTCACCATGGGTAGTGCCAAAAGAAATGATGCTGGCAGGATTGATCCAGCTATGCGGCGAGAGCAAATTCTTGCGTCGCCTATTCGAGTTCATCCCCCCAGTTTCTCTTGCAAGCGAGATTGACGGAGTTCTCTACATCAATTACCTGCTGCCTGCCGATACGCTAATTTCCCTTGTTCCAAAGCACCTGGAACTGCAAAGATTGGGACCGAATAAAGATTTAGCCCTCTTTTCTATTCTTTGTTTCGAACACAAGAACTTTGGTCCCAAATTCTTCGGACCTCTACGAAAATTAATGCCGGGCGGCGTGGTATCAAACTGGCGCATTCACGTGACGGAACCCAGGAGTGGGCTCAGCGGCATCTATTTTTTGAGCAATGCAACAAACAAAATTGCCATATCTCTTGGTGCCCGCCTGCTCAGTGAAGCCATGCCCATGCATCTGGCAGACTCGGCATTTGTTGAGATAAAAGAGAAAAGCGTCCTTGCAAAAATAAAACCAGGCACAGGCAGCTCGCCGGATTTAGAGGCAGACTTGCACCTGAGCGATAACGCAAGCATAAGTTCAACCCTTCCAGCCGAATGGCTGAATTGCTTTGGTTCACTCGAAGCTTTTCTCAACTACTGTGTACCACAAGAAAGAGCCATCTCCAGCCAGGAGTTCCTCAATCGAATTTGCTTCCAGGAGATAAATCTGAACATTGATATCAATTCATGCAAGCTGCTTGCTGGTCACATTAATTCCAAAGCCGCTGAATCTATAGCGGGCAAGGCTGAAGCATTATGCTTTAGAACCGGTCCACTGAACTTCAAATTTGAGCGTGAGCATTATGCAAAGATTGAAGAAAGCCCTATGCGGTAAAATGATTCGCTCGAGAGCCCGCATGCAGTCTTAATCATGTCAAACAAATCCATCAAACTTCTGGCAACCCTCTTTCTTTCTGCCACATGCATGCTAAACGCCGCCTGCGCGCTGGCAATGAAAGAAGAAAATGGCAACATAAAAATTACCTTTCTGCAACTCAACGATGTATACCAGACGTCGCCAGTTGACAGAGGAACACATGGTGGACTGGCGCGCATCTCAACTTTGCGCAAACACATAATGGCATCTACACCAGACGCCATGTTTGTACTTGCCGGCGACACACTTTCTCCCTCGGTTGCATCACAGCTTTTCAAAGGCAGGCAGATGATTGCCGCCTGGAATACGCTCAATCTCGATTATGCAACCTTTGGTAATCACGAATTTGATTTTGGTCCCTTCGAGTTTTTGCAACGAATGAAAGACTCTAAATTCACCTGGGTATGCGCAAACGTCACAGACAAAGAAACCGGGCAACCGTTTGGGCAGGCAAAGCCATATGTTATCCGCGACATTGATGGCATCAAAGTCGGTATCATCGGCTTCCTTACTCCGGATACAGAAAAGCAATCGCGCCCCGGTCCACGTGTACTGATCAGCGACCCTGTAGAAACAGCGAAGAAATACATTCCGCAAATGCAAGCTGAAGGTGCGCAAGTGCTTGTGGGTCTCACGCATTTGACCATCGATCAAGATAAGCAGCTGGCAAAGGCAGTTCCGCTTGATTTGATCATGGGTGGACACGAGCATTATCTTATTAACGCTTATGCAGGGCATGCTCCAATTTTGAAGATGGGATCTGATGCGCGTTTTCTCGGAAAAATTCAGATAGATTATTCGTGCAAGGACAAAAAGATAAACGACATAACCTGGGACATCATGCCGGTAAATTCCGAATTGAAGGACGATCCCGAAATGCTCAAAGCAATTCACATGTACGACGATGAGCTTTCGAAAGAGCTGGACAAGCCAGTCGGCGATACAAAAGTTGAGCTGAACGCAATTCAGCTAGATAACGAAAAGCAAGAAACCAATCTCGGCGACTTCATTGCCGATGCCTTTCGTCAAGCAACTGGAGCAGATGTTGCGTTGATAAATGGTGGCAGTATTCGCTCTAACCAAATTTATCCAGCAGGCGAATTGAAAAAGCGCGATGTGCTTGCCATTTTGCCCTTTGAAAATCCCATAGTAAAAATCACAGTGGATGGGCAAACAATCAAGGACGCGCTTGAGCACGGCGTCAGCAAAGCATCGGCTCCAGATGGACGTTTTCCGCAAGTGGCTGGATTAACGTTTACTTATGATACCACCAGGGCGCCAGGCTCTCGCGTAAACAACATACTGATCGGCAATAAAGAGCTTGATCCGAAAAAAACTTATACGCTCGCAGGAAACGACTATATAACTTCCGGTGGCGATGGCTATTTGATGCTCAAAGGGCATAAATACCTGATCAAACCGGAAGAAGGAAGCTCGGAGTCGGTCATTTTGCTGAATGCACTAAGCAAAGGCGGAATTACTCCGAAGACCGATGGGCGAATCAAGCGCGTAAATCCGCTCACTGCAGGCGAAAGCGAAGAGACTCCCTGAAAACGCGGTTGGTTTAGTTGGCTGGCATTGCTAGATCTTCGGAAGGCGATTTCATGGTCTCTGGCGCTTTTTCTTGAACAGGTAAATCAAGCAAGGAATTATTCCGGAGAAATGGAACTCGGGGTCGACATAGTGCTGGATTACGTAAAACATGAAGTAGTAAAGCCGGCAGAATGACCAGACAAGAATCGAGAGCAGGAAAGCCGTACTTAGAGACGGGTTTTGAACGAACAACACAGAGGCTGCTATAAGTCCGCAAAGCAGAAAAAGAGTTGCCTTAAAGTAAATCGCCTTTGCGCTTTTCAGATCGCCCATTTTCATCCCTCAACTGCTCCTTTCATCCTATCATCAGGATTGGCGGCAATTGCAGCCCAGTTAAGCGTTTAGCTCGGAAGCCAAGCGGACCGGGTTATTCACTTCACGCATACCCGCAATGCCAAATATGCATTGGACGGATGCGTGCCGCTGACATACTATATAGAAGTTCCAGCTGAGATTGCTGGTCAAACACCTCAAACCCAGACCCCGCACCGAGCGAACTCACGTCTTATGAGTTCGGCTGGTTCAGATATGGTTTTGCCCTGAACTCAGCCGAAAGCTGTTTCAGAGCGTGAGTTAGAAGAAACGCTGGCAAGCCCGCCAGAGAAAGACACGAGAGAAGACGAAGATGATAAATCCAGCTCCAGCCGCAACCTTAGTCGCAGAAACTCATTTCACTGCCGACAATTACGCCCTCAAAAGCCCGGCAGAAACAGACCAGGCAATGGCAATTGCCAAAAGAATTTTGGCTGAAGTCATGAATTATCGCCGCACGCCAGCGGGCGAAAGCACTTGCGCAGCCGGATGCACGAAGTGCACTTCGACACCTTTGCAAAAAATCATCTCCGCAGTGAGAAAAAATGAGCCGGTCACTTTCATATTACCGGCCTTCCCGGGTAAATCGCCAAATCCTGAAAAAGTGCTGGGCACTTTGCCGGATTTTGCGGAAATACTTTCACTCAAGTTTCTAGGAAAACTCTGCGAACAAATAAAGAAAATTTATGCACCGGGTATGAAAATCATCTTGTGCTCTGATGGACGAGTCTTCAGTGATGTTGTCGGAATGAACGAAAGCAATGTGACCGCCTACCAGAATGAGATCAACAGGCTGATCAAAGAGCTTTCTCTCACTGACGTCTCAGTTTTCAACCTTGATCATTTCTACAATGGTCTTCATTTCGAACAAATGCGTGTCGAACTCATGAAAAGCTTTGGTCAGTCACTCGAATTCCTCAAGCAGAAAATTCGCAACGGTGCACAGCCAACAGCAACACCGGAAGAACAAGAATCAAATCGCATGTACAGCGGCATTACGCGATTCTTATTTGAAGACGCGATGCATGCAGGACAAACCAAAACTCGTTCAGCTGTCCAGAAAGATGCAAAAGCCAGAGCCTACGAAGTCATTAGAAGAAGCAACGCCTGGAGCAAATTGCTTTTCGAATATTTCCCAGAAGCAGTTCGACTCTCTATACATCCTCAAACTTGCGGTTCAAAAAAGCTGGGAATCCGTCTGATCGGCAATGAAAGCTGGATGACTCCCTGGCATGGCGTTGCCGTCGAAGGCAAAAACGGTTACACTTTGCTGAAACGCTCGGAAGCCGAGGCTCTCGGTGCAAAACTGGTTTTGTCCTCTGATGGACAACCCAGTCACTACAAATTAAGCGCAGAGGCATAATATGAGTTCTACAAAACTTAGCGAGAAACCAAAGCTTACTCAGCTAAAGCCATTTGGTGTGCTCGTAGAACCGGCGAATGAAAAGACAAGCGTGCATGATCTGGACACAGAATTCTTGCGTGATTTGTTTAGAAAGAATCAAATTGTCGTTCTCAGAGGATTCCAAACATTTCAAAATGCCGATGGATTCTCAGACTATTGTGAGCGCTGGGGAGAGGTCAGCCTCTGGCCGTTCGGAAAAGTGCTCGAGTTAATCGAGCAAGAGAATCCGGAAGACCACATTTTTGATAATAGTTACATGCCTCTGCACTGGGATGGCATGTACCGTCCACAGGTGCCCGAATATCAAATTTTTCATTGTGTGAAAGCGCCGTTGGCAGGACAAGGTGGAGCGACAACTTTTTCGAACACGATTCTTGCTTTGCAGTCTGCGCCTGCGGAGACTAAAGAGCTTTGGACTAAAGTGACCGGAACCTATAAGCGCAAAATGGAGTTCTACAACAGCAAGACAGTATCTCCGATTATCACAAAACACCCATACAGAGATGTTTCAGTAATTCGTTATAGCGAACCTCATTTTGAACATAAAGGTGATTTTGTAAATCCACCAGACGTGGAATTCTCAGGTATTGAACAAAAACAGCTAAATGAATTCCACCAGAGCTTGGGAAAAGCTCTCTATTCACAGGACTGCTTCTATGCCCATGAATGGCAAACAGGCGACGTTGTAATTGCCGATAACTTCTCGCTCCTGCACGGCAGGGCCGAATTTGTCTCCAGGTCTCCTCGTCATATTCAGCGAGTACATGTTTTGAGCAACCCTCCTTTTGACAATCCTCATCTGGAGTCCTACGAATGAGCACGCAAGAAGCAGACATAGTAGTCGTTGGTGCTGGACCGGTTGGTCTCATGTGCGCGTACCTGGGACAACTTTGCGGGCTCAAGGTTGTAATTGTCGATAAGTCGGAAGGACCTTTGGAAGTTGGCAGAGCCGATGCTTTGAACGCGCGGACGCTGCAACTCCTCGAACTGGCTGGTTTATTTGGTGAACTTTATCCCAAAGGCAAAACCTGCAACACAAGTTCCGTTTGGGCTGACGGAAAGTTTGTCTCGCGCCAATCGAAATGGTGGGACGAACTCGAAGGTTGCATGCACAAGCATTTCCTCATGCTTGGTCAGTCTTATGTGGAGAAACTGTTGGATGGAAAGCTCAAAGAAACTGCAGCCGCAGTTAAGCGTTCCACTTCCATTGAAAATATCGAACTGAACAACTCCGGCTGTCTCACAACTCTTTCAAATGGCGAGCGAATTCAGTCAACTTATCTCATTGGTGCAGATGGTTCCCGTTCGTATGTCCGGGAACGTTTTGAGATTGCTTTCGAAATTACGCGTCCCCAAATTGTTTGGGCAGTGATCGATGGCGTTATAGATTCGGATTTTCCAAAGGTACCTGAAATTATCGTTTTTCAGGCAGAGACATCTGATGTAGCCTGGATTCCCAGAGAAGGAGAAATCGATCGTTTCTACGTGAGAATGGATACAAAGGATTTTACGCTGGACGAAGCAATCGCAAAAATAAATCGTGCCATGAAGCCTCATACTTTGTCGTTTAAGAAGATTGAGTGGTTCTCGCAATTCTCAGTAAAGGAATCAGTAGCCGAGAATTTCTTTGTGCAAAATCGAGTTTTTCTTGCCGGCGATTCTTGCCACATACATTCGGTGAATGGTGGACAAGGTCTTAATACAGGACTTGCAGATGCCTTCAATCTCATGTGGAAGCTCAATATGGTAATTAAGCATGGAGCTCCAAAACAACTTTTGCAGAGCTATGAAGATGAACGAAAGGCAGTTGCTCTTAGTGTGATTGAAGCATCGGGAGAGCTTGTTCGTTCGACTAAATTTTCAGAAAGTGGAACACACGCAGAAGACTATGTAAAAATCGTTCAAAAACGCGCAGGCAATATCACCGGCATGGGAATCCGTTACGGCGAGTCGGGGCTAGCGGGTTCTAGAATCTTTGATTTCGAAATGTATGACGGTACGATGAAAACGCGACTTTATTCTCAATTGGATTACACGAAATTCAATTTACTTGTCTTTGGTGATTGCAAAATAGATCAGAAGCTTCCAGATTATGTGAAGGTCACTCAAATAATTACGAAT
>JBIKOL010000062.1:0-45108 GCA_044358055.1 Obscuribacteraceae bacterium (SeqCode) | reverse complement strand
ATAGAAGCCGCCAGGGATGGCAGCGCTCGCAAGGCTCCGCTTTTTACAGATTGCAAGCAATATGAGAATCAGGCAGTCCTGGTAAGACCTGACTCTTACATTCAGTCAACAGCACCTCTGGATAAAATCGAAACACTATTTGAGTTAGCCACAGTATGAGCAAGAAACTTATTTTTATAGCGATTGCGATGTTTGCAATGGGCTGCAACACTTTTTTAGTTGCTGGGCTTCTCCCTCAAATAGGCCAAACTATAGGGCAATCTATCGCAGTGACCGGACAAGGTATCAGCATCTTCAGCCTGACTTATCTTCTTACCGCACCGCTTTTTTCTGTGATTCTGGCGAACAAGCCGGTCAAAAAGATTATTCAACTCGCACTTCTGGTGTTCATAACTGGCAATGTTCTAACGCTTTGCTCCAGTAACATTGCGCTGTTCTTGATTGGAAGATCTCTCACAGGAGTCGGTGCTGGTATATTCACTCCGTTGTGCGTCGGTCTTGCAGGACAGTTGGTGAACGCATCTGCAAAAGGTAGAGCGCTGAGTTTTGTCTGGGGCGCTAACAGTGCAGGCGTGGTATTTGGTGTGCCAGTCGCGCTTTACCTGTGCTCCATGTTTCACTGGCAATCGTCTATTGCCTTTCTTATTGTTCTGGCGTTAATAGCGTTTATCGGTTTATCACTGCAAAATGTAGATATAAGTTTGCCGACACCTCCGTCGCTTGGAGCAAGACTTCGCCTCATCGCCGATCCGAAAACATTATCTGTTATCGGAATTTCTTGTTTTACAGCTATGGCAAGCCTTGGTCTCTACTCGTATGTGACTCTCATTCAAGCCGGCTCACCTAATTCACTGAGCATGACTTTGTTTAGCTGGGGACTCGGTGGTTTTCTGGGAAGCTCGCTGGTAGGCATTTTTACTGACCGAACTGGAAATGCGCGCGTCGCAATGGCTGTAATTTTAGCTGGTCTCATGGCGACCATAATTTCCATTCCATTCACGAAAGATTTGCCATTTATTGGTTTGATTCCGTTTTTCATGTGGGGAGTATTCGGCTGGGCCATTCCTACTCCACAGCAACAAATACTATTTGAATTACACGAAGATCAGGGCACCATACTTGCAGCGATAAACTCTTCAGCACTGGGATTGGGAGCCGCACTGGGAACAGCTATTGGTGGATTGATAATTTCTTCCGGATTCAAGGAAATCGATCTCCCATTTCCCTCTGCATGTTTATTGCTCTTCGTGCTGGTTGCTCAGCTGATACTAATTACAAAATCGAATTCCAAAAAGGTGTTCTGCACATGAACAGACCCGTAGTTATTGTTGACCCTTTATCATCGGGAGTCGAGCTGGCTCCTGCTTTTAAAGCTCGCGGCATACCGGCTATTGCGGTGACACCTAAACCAATGGATTGGAATGGATTTGGTTCAAAAATTCGAAGTTCCGATTTTATCGAAATCATTTCTGATCAAGAGAATCTCGTTGAAGTACTCAGAAAGTACGACCCTGTTGCCATACTTCCGGGCACTGAAGAGGGAGTTCCCCTGGCTGAGGCTCTGGCTTTGGCTCTAA
Organism: Obscuribacteraceae bacterium (SeqCode); assembly: GCA_044358055.1. Classification (GTDB taxonomy): domain Bacteria; phylum Cyanobacteriota; class Vampirovibrionia; order Obscuribacterales; family Obscuribacteraceae; genus JAIEPM01. Next base: position 43,531 of record JBIKOL010000062.1, on the reverse strand, counting down.
CACCTCAGTTTGCCAACGATCCCAAAAAAGCACAAAACAGATTGCACAAAGCTCTGATGCAAGAGGCCCTGCATGAAGCCGGTGTTCCTGCCCTTAAGACGCTGAATACTTCATCCGAAAAAGAAGTTGAAAGCTGGCTGCAAGCGAACCAATTAAGCGACTCTCCTCTTATAATCAAACCACCGATATCTGCCGGCAGCGATAAGGTGTTCCACATTCCAGCAAAAGGAGATTGGAAAAAAGCTTTCAACACAGTTTTAGTCGAACCATCAAAAATCACAGGAAATGCGAATGAAACAGTAGTGGTGCAAGAGCTTGCTCTTGGAACGGAGTTTGCCGTAGGTACAGTTAGTGCAAATGGAAAACACTATCTGGCTCATCTGATCAAATACAACAAAATAGCTTCAATCGATGGCAAAACACAGACTGTTTACGATTACGTAGAATTTGTGCCTTACAGTGAAGAAACGCATGGTGAAATATTCGCCTATACGAAAAAAGCGCTGGATGCTCTGGGGATGCGTTGGGGTGCCGCTCACAACGAAATCATGCTTACAAAAAACGGACCGCGGCTGATAGAAACCGGTGCCAGAATGTGCGGCGGTCCGGTGGTTGGCTTTGCTCGAGTAGCCAGCGGCAGTAGCCAGGCGGACAAGCTGGCTGAGATTTTCTCTGAAGGCGATGTCGCAACGAAGGAATATACATGGAAGAAAACGGTGATGCCCGTTTTTCTAAAATCGCCGGCAGAAGGAAGACTAGAAAACCTCAGTGAAGCGTTCGCCGATATTTCTAAGTTGCCGACTTTTCTCAGCGAACATATATTCTTCAAGAATGGCGATCATGTTCCTCAAACAGTCGATTACTTGACCAGCATTGGAATTGTTGCACTGGCTGGTAATCGAGAGCAGATATTGTCGGATTACAGAGCCATTCGAGACATGGAATCGAAATTGCTGGTCCAGAAAAACTAAAAAGGCTTCTGCCACAGCCCGATCGGGGAGCTGCGGGGCCTCCGCCGACAAATATCACAATCTTGTCAATATCGTATTTCCCGCATAAAATCGGGCTTCTTTACCGCTTTTGCTTATTGACGGGCAGAACTGTTCTTCCTACGATAATCCCAGGAAAACAAGGACTATAGTGAAATGTCTCGTCGTAGCAAACTATTTGCGGCAATCGTGCTGGTCTCCTGCAGCTCAACAGTGCAGCTGGCTTACGCACAGGAAATGCCTTCTTCGGAATATGCGGCGCCAAATATACCAGCAACAGACGTCGTTAACCAGGTCGACATAACACGCGGCATGGCGGAACAAAGCGCCATGCATGCGTCAAGATTCAGCCCGAGCAGCTATGCATCACCGGAGATGCAAAATTACGGCTCACAGGGCATGCAATACGCGGCACCTCAGATTCAGCAGTCAGGACAAACACAGTTGCAGGGCTATGCCAATCAGAACGCTTACCCGCAGCAATACCAGCAGAACTGCTCGCAAAATTTCACTGTTCCTGCGCAACAGTGCCCGCAGCCAATGTCGGCTCCACCGGCAGCTTCTGCAGCACAACAGGGGGGCAGCTTTAACGGCATCAACCAGCAAATGGTTGGAGTGCTTGGCGCCGCAGTGCTTTTCAATTATATGACCAACGGCGGCATCCAAAATATTGTAGGCGAAATGGGCTCCCGAGGCTGGGGCGGTCGCTTCCGAACAATGGGGCCTGGTGGCGTGGTCTATCACTAAGACACCGATCCGGTAAGAGCGACGATCATGAAAGGGCCGTCTCACCTGCGATCATGGTAGGGCGTGTCACTTGCGATAATGGTGAGGGCGTGTCACTTGCGATCATGGTATGGGCGCCTCACGGGCGCCCATTAAGCATAATCGAATCAGGGTGGAGCTTTAGCACCCAAAGTGCTTTGCATGCCATACCAACAAAGATTTGTCATACAATAGGTGTTCCGCGACAATGTTCAACTTAGAGCCTTGGCAAATCAAGATCCTCCTACCAACTCAATAAAACATCAGATCAGCGGCATTGAATTGCTCGAGCTGATCGGGCAAGGTGCTTTTGCCGATGTTTATAAAGCCAGACAGAACTTACTGGAGAGAGATGTTGCGGTAAAAATCATGAAACTGGACTCGCCCAGCGAATCGAGTTTGAGCCGCTTCAAGGCAGAGGCTAAACTCTGCTCCTCGTTGAATCATCCTGCTATGGCAAAAGTTCTTTCCTCGGGTGAGACTCTTGCCGGAGCACCATATATAGTGATGGAATATTGCCCGGGCAAAACACTTGCGTATCATTTGCATACTGGAGATCCGCTCGGCGCACATGCGATTTCTCCAATTATCATGCAACTCATCGATGTGCTTGCTTATGCGCACGAACATGGCATTATTCATCGAGATCTTAAACCAGAAAACGTCATGCTTTTACCGGATAAGCATGGAAGCTATGCCGTAAAGCTTCTCGATTTTGGCATCGCACGCTTGCTGGAGAGCTCAGATGCAGCAATGACCAGGAGAACTTCTTTTCTGGGTAGCCCGCTTTACATGAGCCCAGAACAATGCCAGGGTAAATCAGGTGACGAGCGTAGCGACATTTATTCTCTCGGCTGCATTCTTTATGAATTGCTTTTCGGAACAACTCCGTTTGGAGACACTGCAAGTTCAATGGAGATACTTTACAGAAAGAACCAGGAAGACGCCAAAATAGACCGCTCAGAGAAAGCCAGATCCAGTTTAGGAAAAGCAATGCTCGACTTGTTGGAGTCATCTCTTGCAAGAAATCCTGCTCTGCGACCGCAGAATATGGGCGAATTCAGAGCATCTTTTATTAGAGCAATGGGTGGCATGCAACATCTTTCCACACAAGATCTTCGTCAAATAAGTGTGAAAGCTGAACCCAAGGAAAAGCTTTCCATATGGCTTATTCTGCTCGTTGTGATAATACTTGGAATGGTATTGAAATATGGCCTTACCTTGCACAAACCAAGCAAAGACAGTACAAGAGAAATTCTCGAACCTAAGCCAGAACACGCTGGTTCAACAAATGCACAGATATTGTTGCGGCAAGCAAGAACGTATATAGAACAGGAAGACGAACCAAAAGCGCGCGCGACTCTTCTGATGGCAAAGAGTGCATGCAAATCCTACACTCCAGTAGATACAAGAATTCTAATACTATTGGATCTGTACCGTATTGAAAGTGATAAAAATTATCTTGACGAAGCAGAGAAGATAGCGGAAAAAGCCGGCGCCAATGAGTATCTCGATGCAATCTACCTTGCTCGTGCAGAGGAATCAGCTTCAGATCAAGAAAGGATTTTCTGCTATGAAAAAATCGCCAGAAGGTTGGAAAAAACAGGCGTCGAGATACCGACGCTCGCTCTCGCTTACAGCAGACTCGGTGACTTGTTTGAATCAAAGAAGGATTATGCAAAGGCAGAAAGCTATTTTAAGAAAGCTGAGCATTGTTGGATAATCAACGGAAAAGAGACATCATTCGCCATGTTTTCTGAACTTGCAGCCATCGGCTGTCGCTACCACGACAATCCCAAAATGCTGCGCGAAAAAATCGAGGACATAAAGCAACGCATGCTTAATAGCAAAACGCTGGATCTCGATAAGAAGGCAGAGGGAGTATACGCCTGCGTTCAGGTAGCTTATAACAATCTCGCGTCAAATGAAGGCGCAAGAGATCCTAAATTATTGCAAGAACTAATTGCCTGGTGCAAAGAAGCTATCGACCTGTGCAAAGACGAACAGCGAAATTCGGAAGTCAAAACGAACGTGGTGTCGATGTTCATGCAGCTAGCGGCTCTCTCAGATGACAAAGCGGAATTCAAGAATGCCACGTCAAAGCTGGCATCGATTAATTCATTTAGATCGATGTGCAAGGTAGAAGAACTTTTCACCGGTGTTGCGTTAAACGAAGAGCAAAAGGAGCTTATGCTTAGAGCAGCCGTAAGCGAATGGATGCTCTCGAAACCATACAACGGAATTCAAGCTGCCCGACTTCTGCTGCTTCTCTCCGATTTAGAGCTAACGAAGGAGCACAAGGCCCAGGCAAAATTATATGTACAGGAAGCAATTGAATATTGCGAGCGAAATAAACTAGATATGGCGCCAATCTGCGTTGAGGCAAGACAAAAAATGAGGAAAATTGGAACATGAATTTAGCTCACAAATTTTCTCGCAAGTCCACAGCGGATAAAGGGGCTGGAATTTTTTGGTTTGAGCGTGTATCTTAGAACGCAGCTCGATTCAGGATCCAACTCAATGAGCAAATTGACAAAACTCTCTTCGCCAGCAGCACCGAGATACAAAGACGTAGTCGTTACTGCAGATCAAGCAGCAAAAATGAGGGACGGCTGCACGCTCTTCGCGGACATTTATCGTCCAAACACGCGCGAAGATTTGCCGGTCTTGTTGATGCGAACACCATATGACAAAAGAACCGCACAATCATGCGTTTATCTTGATCCATCCTGGTATGCCCGTTATGGCTATATGGTCGTCGTGCAAGATTGCCGCGGTCGCTATGCATCAGAAGGCAACTGGTACCCGTTTGTCAACGAGACAGACGATGGGCACGACACCGTGGAATGGGCAGCAAGTTTGCCCGGGTCAAATGGTAAGCTCGGCATGTATGGTTTTTCATATGCTGGTGCAGTACAACTGCTGGCTGCATCGAGTGCACCGAAGCACCTCGATGCAATCGCACCTGCATTGACAGGCTCTGATTTTTTCAATGGTTGGACGTATGAAGGCGGAGCTCTCTCTCAAGCTTTTGTGCAAGCCTGGGCAGTTTCCCTGGCACAAAACACGGCATTGAAGCAAGGTGATCTTGACGCAGCGAAAAATCTTGGCGCCATGCTTGGACAAATACAAAGTTTCTTTTATGCTAGCCCACTTTCAAAAGTACCAGAACTACTCTCCAAGTTTGCACCATATTATGCAGACTGGTTGAAACACGATTGTTATGATGAATACTGGAAAAAAATTGCCGTGCGCGAACGATATGATCGCATCAATGTACCAGCCTTGCACATTGCTGGCTGGTACGACGTTTTTATATCAGGCAGCATTAGAAATTTCATTGAGTTGAACAAACGGAGGAAAGAGAAGCCAGCCGCCGACAGAGCAGAACAAAAGTTGATTGTTGGACCCTGGTTCCACTTACCCTGGAAATCGCAAGTAGGGTGCTGTGATTTCGGAGCCGACGCGGCCAACATTGTAAACACAGCTCAATTAAACTGGTTCGACCAGCACCTGAAAGGAATTGAAGAAGAAAAAGACGACAGCCTGGATGTCTCAATCTTCGTTATGAATTCCAACAAATGGCATTCGCTGGATGATTGGCCACCGCATACGGTGTATCCTACTCAATTTTATATCCATTCAAATGGACGAGCAAACACAAAAGATGGAGATGGAACTCTCTCGCGGAAAATCCCCAGCGACGAACCCTGGGATAGCTTCATATACGATCCTGCCAATCCTGTTTTCAGCATAGGTGGGCATAGCTGCTGCTTCGATCTGGTTGCGCCAATGGGTCCATGCGATCAACGCCCCAATCAGGCCCGAAACGATGTTCTGGTATACACAACAGAGCCTTTCCATTCCGATACCAAGCTCTTGGGACAAATTCATGTGAAGTTGTTCGCGGCAAGCACCGCATACGATACTGACTTTACAGTTACAGTTTCGGAAGTTCATACTTGCGGCAAAGCTATTAATCTAGTCAACGGAATTCTGAGAGCAAGCCGTAGAGAGTCATTGATTCACCCTCGCAAGATTGAGCCGGGAACAGTATACGAATACAACATTAAAGTTGGTTGGACAGCCGCTTTGATTAAAAGAGGAAATAGAATAAGGCTGGAACTCTCCAGTTCAAATTTCCCGCATTACAACATTAACCCGAACACCGGCATGTCTGCCACCAGTGGAGACGTTCAAAACCTGACGCCCGCTCGGCAGACGATTTTTCATGATTCGCGCTACCCATCATATGTTGCGCTTCCTATCTCAACTGGGCATGACTTCTAAAGTGGGGCGCAGGACAAAATCTCCATGGTAGGGACGCAGGCCTGGCATTCCCAACCGTAGCTTAGTTATCTAATTAACGCTATGATAGAAACTGCCTGACCGGGTTTAACCTTTCAAGGAGAAGCAGTAATGTTAGACCGCCTTATGAATATCATTAAATCCATGTTCAACAAAGGCATGGCCAAAATGGAAACCCCGGAGGTTTTAGCAGAGCAGGCCGAAGCAGAACTTGAAGGCAACCTCAAGAAAATTACAGAAACATTGACTTCCAGTATTGCCAACGAAAAAATCCTGGAACAGAAAGTCAAGAAAAACTCTGAAGATCTTGCTCAATGGGAAAAGCGAGCAATGATGGCTGTGCAACAAAACAATGATGATATGGCACGACAATGCCTGGCTAAGAAGCAGGAACTTGTCGCTGCAACTCAAGCGTACGAAGCACAACTTGCCGAGCAAAAGAAATCGACTGCAATGCTGAAAGAAAAGCATGCAGAATTTACAGCAAAGTTGCGCGAGTTTCGCTCGAAGAAGAGCGAGCTGCTTACAAGGATGAATGCTGGTCAGGCAATGGAAAAAGCAAACAACCTCATCGGCAGCAATTCCGGTTCTTCCATGGATAAATGGGAGCAGAAAATTGCAGAGAAAGAAGCGATGGGTCAAGCCATGAAGGAAATGAACGCAACAAACCAGGCGGATGCGCAGTTCAAAGAATGGGATAAACAAGCTGGTCTCGATGATGAACTTGCAGCACTGAAAGCATCAATGGGCAACACAGGTCCTAAGCTAATCGAAGCGCCGAAAGTTGACGAAAATGTTCCCATGGTTATTGTTGAAGATCCCGACGAAAACAAAAAGAAATAGTCTTCTGCTCGTTCGTGATTATGAAAACTCAATGTACTCGACTGGCACATGCTCTGTGAGCCAGACATTGTTTGCACTGATGAAAAATGAATACCCTGCTTGATGCATATCATGCGCACGTATCTTCAATACAATTGCCCTGCCATACCGCGCACCAACATTAGAGGCTGTGCCGACGGAATCCGTCAAATGAACATGATGCCTCGCTTGTTTCAAAAGCCCTTGCGTCCTTATTGAATCAAGAAAACGCGTTGCAGTGCCATGATATAAAACATCGGGCGGTGTTGCCGGCTCATAAGCAAGGTCGACTTCAAGCGAATGACCCTGACTTGCCCGAATCTTCTTGCCATCAGCACTGAACGCAAATCGTTTTTTGTCGTTGGTTTGAACCACGGACTGAAGCTTGTGCGAATCAAGATCAACTCCGTGCTTAGCGCAAGCATCGAGAAGGTCCTGCACAGAAACCCAGCCGGATTCGTCCAGCGCGATTCCTATTTCCTCTGGCTTATGCCGCAGAACGAGCGAGAGGAACTTGCTCAGCTTCACAAGGTCTGTTTTCATTCTTCAAGTACCAGATGTTCTGATTCTATGCCTTACCTTTCCACTGAGGAAGGCGGGTTTAACTAAATTGACTTTTGAGCTACACTTTGTTCAATTATTGTAACGGAGGCAAGATTGGCGTGAAGCAAGGCAGCAGAGTCTGGCTCATGACAGCCATTGCGCTGGCGCTGTGCTTCCCAATATCGCTTGCAGAAGCGCAGGAAGCCGGTGCGCCGTCAGGCTCAAACCTGGCACTGCCAGATGGTGAAAAGATATCGCTGGCACACGCAGCAAATTCGGCAGATCCCGAATCGCGTTTCTCCGCACTTGTAGACAACTATTTCGATTCTGCCTTCAAAAGAGATCCGAGCTGGGCAACAGATCTCGGCTTCCATCAATACGACGGCATGGCGCCAGATATGACTGCTTCGGCGTTCGCTGATGAGATTGCCGAACTTAAAAAGCAGCAAAGTTCGTTTGTAGCACTGTCAGCAGATTCGCTCAGCAGGCAATCGAAGATAGACCTGGCACTTATAAATTCGCAGATAAAGTCACGTCTCTTGTCGCTGGAGGAAATGAAGGACTGGCAGCGAAATCCTGATGAATACAGCTCCGCAGTCAATGTGCTGATATTCACTTTGATGAAACGGAATTTTGCACCGCTCGCCGAACGTTTGAAATCAGTCATTGCTAGAGAGCAACGAATCAAGAATATCCTTGCTGCCGGCAAGAAAAATGTGCACAACCCTCCGAGGATTTACACTCAAATTGCAATTGAACAGATGCCCGGCATAATCAGCTTCTTCGAGCATTCTGTCCCCGAGTGCTTCAAGTCAGTGGAAAACAAAGAATTGCAAGAGCAGTTTCAGAAATCAAATCAGGAAGCAATCACACAGCTAAGAGACTACGAAAATTACTTGAAGACCGTTCTGCTTCCAAAGTCGAACGGCAGCTTTCCGATAGGTCCTGATTTTTACGCAAAAAAATTGCTCTACGATCAGATGGTCGAAATACCAATCGATCAACTGCTTTCATCCGGATATGAGGAGCTCAAACGGCTTCAAAGAGAGTTTGCAAATACAACGAAGGAAATCAATCCGGACAAACCCGTGGCCGAAGTGATGAAAGAGGTGTCGCTCGATCACCCCTCTCCGGACAAGCTGATAAGTTCAACTGCTTCAGTGCTCGATAAATTGAAATCGTTTTGCATAGAACACAACATCGTCACGATTCCTGCACAGACGAATCTCAATGTTGCTGAAATGCCACCTTTCAAACGTGCCCTCTCCTGGGCGTCAATGGATTCGCCCGGTCCATTTGAAACCAAAGCCTCCGAGGCATATTACAACGTGACTGTACCCGAGCCCGACTGGACGCCGGAACGCACCGAAGAACATATGCGCGCATTCTGCAAATATGATTTGCTAAACACGAGCGTGCACGAAGCTTATCCAGGACATTACGTGCAAGGGCTCTTCAATCAAAATGCGCCATCAAAGACCACAAAGATTGTTGGATGCGGCTCGAACATCGAAGGCTGGGCGCATTATTGCGAGCAGATGATGATCGAACAGGGGCTGGAGAACAACGATCCAAAACTGAAATTGATCATGCTTCATGACGCACTGCTTCGCTGCTGCCGATATATCGTGGGCATAAGCATGCACACCAAAGGCATGAGCATGGAGGAAGGAATTGCTTTCTTCATGAAGGAAGGCTACCAGGAACGAGCCGGAGCCGAACGGGAAACGAAACGAGGGACTATGAGTCCAACATACCTTATATACACTCTTGGGAAGCTACAGATTCAGGCGCTAAAGGAAGACTACAAACGAGCTAAGGGCGCGGACTTCAGCCTGAAGGACTTCCATGACCGCTTCCTTTCCACTGGTCGACCGCCGGTCAAGATAATCCGCCAAATCATGCTGGAATCCGAGCTTTCGGGACATTAATCGGCATCCCACAAAGCTTTGGGCCACTTTATGAACTGTCCGGGGGTGAAATCAACCACCCCTTGACTTCGCTATTCTAGGAACCTACCCTGGAGTTAGCTCCCGGAATCAGCCCCTTCCGAGGATAGCCATGAGTTCCCAACAAGCCATGACATCTAAACACTGGTTTCCAGCCACAATACAAAAAGCGTTCAATTACTTGATCGCTCCATTCAAGCTTTCCGAGTGGAAAAAATCTGCCCAGGAAGCAAAAGGCAAAGCTAAGCAAGAAGCAAAGAAAACACTTATGCTTCTGGGCATTTACTATGTTCTCTTCTCGCCACTTGTGGCAATGCCATTTTATAACACATGTATTTTCCACCCATACGTCACGGGCGACTACGAGATCAAAGAAATTGCCGGCGTGAAAAAGCAAGATGTGTATTTTGAAAACTCTCAGCACACGAAATTGCACGCATGGTATTTTGCCAATCCTGCAGCAAAGAAAACAATCTTATTCAGTCATGGTAACGCAGGCAACATTACACATAGAACTGAAATATTGAAGTTATTGATCAATTCAGGCGCATCTGTATTCATTTACGATTATTCCGGATTTGGATTGAGCAAAGGAAGCCCGTCTGTGGACGGTTGCATTGACGACGCAATTGCGGCTTTTGATACGATGAAGAACAAGTTGAAGATTGACCCGCAATCAATTGTGCTCTATGGCGAGTCGCTTGGAACGGGCATCACCAGTCAGTTAGCCGAACATCGTAATTGCTCGGGCGTGATATTGCAATCCGCATTTGCTTCGTTGCCCGAAATTGCAAGAGAAAAGATGATTGTGTTCCGGCTCTATCCTGATTTCATTTATCCTGTTAACAAACTGAATACCAAAGCTTACGTAAAAGGACAACATCCACCTCTCCTGATTATTCACGGAGAGAAGGACAACATCATACCTGTACACAATGCAGACGATATCTACGCGGCAGCTTCGCAAAAGAAATCTTTAGTCAAATTACCAGAGGCGTCGCATAACGATGTTCCTGATCACGCGACGTATGACATGGGAAATAAGCTTGCTGAAATTTTGCGCTGATAGATAGAATTCGCATGCTTCGCCGGGAGGGCGACGCCGGCCAGGAGGACGCATCGGCGAGCGAAAGCTAGTCAACCCAATACGGGTCCATACCAAAGACACCAAAAGATCTGAAGCGCTATCGTACAACGGGACCGAGTGCTTGAAGGATAGTTAAAATAGCCGGTCCAAGCATAATAAGTAAGAACACCGGCGCAACAGCGACCATTCCGAAGAGAACTCTCAATACCATGTGTTTCTTAAAAAGAAACATCAAAAAACAAGCTGCAGTTTCCCAAACAAATGTTACTGCTGCAAATATCTTTCCTAAATCAGTAACGAAAAGTCCAACAAGGTAACCCGGGCTAACGACATACGAGACCGCCATTATAAGCCAGGGAGTAATCCACACGCACAATATTAGAATGATCAGTCGATTATTGTTATGAGCATATGCGGCAGAGCCGCCTGCATTTTGCGATTTATTTTTAGCCGTGTTGTCGTATTCCAAGTTGCTCACCTTATCCTTAATTCGATTTCTTCAGTAGTAGATTTGCAATTTCCTCACCAGCATCAGATGCTCCGAAATCTTCATCGTTGCTCAAGACCATCACAGACCAACCCTTGTCAGGGCAACGCAAAACAAAAGTCGAAGTTCCATCCCAGCTACCTGAATGGCTCACAATTTTGTGTCCTTTGATATTACTAATTTCCCAACCAAAACCATATCCACTCAACTTGCCGTTGCTCAATGGATAATTGGTGAATGCGAGATCTAAGCTACTCTTTTTCAGTAGCTTGCAATCGTAGAGAGACTTATCCCAGAGAGCAAAATCATCAGGCGTGGTCATTAGCTGCCCATCGCCATAGATATACGTATCTTGCCGTGCCCAATTGAATCCAATCGAGCTTTCCTTATATCCGCCGGCTCTATGCGGAATGTCCTGTCCGGGTGCCACCATAATTTGACTGCTGTTCATTCCTAAAGGAAGAAAGAATTCCTTTTTCATGAAATCGGCGAAATTTTGCTTAGTTACTCGCTCGACAATCAGAGCGAGTAGCGCATAATTGCCGTTGTTGTACTCATATTTTTCGCCCGGAGCAAATTTGCGTTTATGATTGGCCGTCCAATGAGCCACGGCCGGCAGTCTTTTAGTACTGAACTGTTCACTATCCCAGGCCGCCGAATAATCGGGAAGTCCCGAACTCATACACATTAAGTGGCGCAGTAGCAGTTTATTTGGACCGTTGTAACCTTGATGCTCCTTTTTTAGTTCAGGCAGATACTTGCTGACTTCATCATCAATACTAAGCAGTCCGCGTTCAGCAAGAAGCAGTATCGCAGCTGCAGTAAATTGCTTTGAGCACGAAGCAAGGTCAAATACTGTCGAATTGTTCAACAAAATTTTGCTCTTTAATACTTCGACTCCATATCCTTTTTGAAAAAGCACCTTGCCATTCATCGATATGGTGACAAACGCACCGGGTCCCCACGATTTGACTTCCGAGAATACTTCATCAATGTCTTTTGCATTTATTTGGAACTGATTTGCGGCTTTGCTTAACGATGTGGGTGATTTATTTGATACAACTCCAGACCCTTTGCCTTCAGCACAATCTACACTTTGCGCCAGCAGGAATGAGCCGGTTAACAAAGACAAAATGCAAAACAGCGACTTGAGAATGTGCATAGAAGTAAAGCGCCAGCAGAAAGCAGAAAGCAGAAAGCAGAAAGCAGAAAGCAGAAAGCAGAAAGCAGAAAGCAGAAAGCAGCCTAATTATGACACAAGAACACCCACAAATATAAAGAACCGGTGGGGGTCACCGGTTCTTTTATGCCGCGAATTTTTGAGTGAGTGTGTGAGGTGTGAGTATTCGCGGCCAAAATTTATTGCAATCAGTACAAGCAAACAGTCTGCTGAAGTCCAGTGTCTTCTGCTTTTAACTGAAATACTGCCCGTGCAGCGGCTGGAACCGTAGCATCAGGAGGAAGAAACTTAGCGTTGCGATCCTGAAGTTCCTGAATCACACCAGCGAATACATGCGCTGGGACTTTAACTGACGCGTGGTCTTTTTCGTTAGGGCATTTTTCGAGCATAAAGGAAATGATGCTTAGTGTTGTTTGCTTCATCTCTAGTGATGCTTGAAATGATCGTGGAGTAGCACTGACGACGATATGTTCATTTGCTGGGGATGAACTTTGAACATCAGCTCCCTCAGCAAAGGCTGTCATCGGATTGAACATCAAAGACAGAAGAGCAATTAAGATCGCATTGAATACTTTGCTATTGTTTTTATCGTTCGTTTTGCTGATTTGTGCGTTCATGATATTTGCCTCGACTGGCTGTTCGTTAGTTCATGCTTTAAGAATATCGAGCGCTTGTCCCCCTTTCGTCCCCGACTTGTCCCCAAAATGTCCCGGCCCCTCGCACTGGGTTTGTCAGGAATTAGGAGGATATTTGTTGCTAAGTGGGAATTTTTCTTGAATGAGCACCCAGCCGAGCTTTCGGGGATCGCCGAAGGTCGGTCCCTACGAATTTAGCCGGTCCCTGGTGTAATGCCATGCGGCAGATGACTTCCGCGACTTTAGTCCAGCTTATCTAGGGCATAACCCACGCCATGCACTGTCCGAATCAATGAAGGCTTTCCATCCGTATCAATTTGAGCACGTATCTTATTAATATGCTTACGAACCACTTCCGGCGACGCATCGGTTTCACTCTCCCAGATACGTTCTATAAGTGTTTCGGCGCTAAATACTCGGTTGGGATGTGACATCAACAATTCGAGTATCGCGAAGTCCTTAGGCATCAACTTCAACTCAGCCCCATCCCGAGTTGCGCGCCGTGCATCCTTGTCCAAAACAATATTGCCGACTTTGAGCGTATTCACAGTCTTCGTTTCACCTCTGCGAAGAAGTGCACGGGCTCGCGCAGAGAGTTCACGCATTTCAAATGGCTTGGTCAGATAGTCATCTGCGCCCGAGTCAAGCCCTTCTTCTTTGTCATCAATCGTACGCCGCCCAGTCAGCATCAAAACCGGCGTGCTTTTGCCCAGCGAGCGAAACTGGCGCAGGACTTCAATGCCAGTCATTTTCGGCATAGCCCAGTCCATTATGACAAGGTCGTACTCATATGTACGCAAATAATCAAGCCCGGCTTGCCCGTCACTGCAATAATCTACCTGGTGCTTTTCCATAATTAGCCATTGCCGGACGTTATCGGCAAGGTCAGTGTTGTCATCTACCAGTAAAATCTTCGCCATTTCGCGCAGCTATACAACCGAATAAAAGCAAATTACAATTGAATGCATTAATATACCAGACATTGCAAAATATAGGCTTGATTTGCAAAAGGCAACTGTGCAGCTGACGCTATTCCATAAGGCTCTCGTTCTGGTAGCCGTTCCGTTGACCTTTGAATTGATTTTTTTGACGGTCCTGTTTTCGATTTTGAATGAGTTCGATAGAGAAAGCAGAGCCGCCGCACATGCAAAAGCTACAATCGCTCAAACAAACGAGGTAATTCAAACGTTCTACAACTGTAGTATGGCGTTTGTACTTTTCGATACACATTCTGAAGATGCTCTTCGAAGCAATTTCAATAAATACATGCGCAAGGCTCCAGTTGCCTTGCAGGAATTGAAAATTCTTGTTCAGGGAAACCAACGGGAAAGCGAAATCGTAGAGAGAGTAGAAAAACAAAGCTCAGGAGCGATAGAGTGGCTGAGAGCTACAGTCGTCAAATCGAAAGCTGGCGAGAAACTTAACTTCTACGAGGCAATGGAAAATCAAAAAACACTAGACCAGGTCGTTAAGCAACTGGACGAGATAATCAAACTGGAGAAAGCACAACAAAGTAAGACCCCCACAGCAGCAGCTCGGAGGCAGATTATTGAGGAGTTGCTGATATCCGGAGCTGTGATAAGTGTGATCCTGGCTTTTCTCCTTGTTATTATTTTTCACCAGGGAACGACAAAACGATTGAAAGCTTTGATTGAAAACAGTGTTCGACTTGGAAAAGGGGAAGAACTTGCTCCGCTGCTGCAGGGCAATGATGAAATAGCAGCGATAGATTTTACCTTTCACGCTGCGCAAAATTCTTTGAAGCAGGCTGCGGAGAAGCGAGAAGAACTTGAAAAAATGAAGAATCAATTTGTCGCGATGATCAGCCACGATTTACGAACGCCCATGAGTGCAGTAATCACCACTCTAGATCTTCTCGGTTCAGGCGCGTGGGGAGAATTGGATGGAAAAGGACAAAGCAAAGTCAACAACGCGAAGTCAAATTTGCGAAACTCGATAGAGCTGATTAATGATCTTCTCGATCTGGAAAAAATGGAATCTGGAACTATTAAGCTTGATCTAAATCTGGTTTCTATTCGAAAACTTGTTAAGAACGCAATTGATTCAGTGGCATCACTTGCGGAACAGAAGCAGATTAAGCTTATTACAAACGAGGTGGAGGCTCGAGTTTTTGCTGATGAGCATCGCCTCTCACGCGTGCTGGTAAATTTGCTCGGCAATGCGCTTAAATTTTCACCTGAGAACTCTAGCATCGAAATAATAGTCCACTGCGATCAAAAGCAAGCAAAAGTTTCAATCAGCGATCATGGTCCTGGAGTTCCGGATAAGCATAAAGACCTCATTTTTGACAAATTCCATCAAATTCCAGTTGAGGATAAAACGAAAGGTGGAACTGGTCTTGGGCTTGCTATTTGCAAGTCAATTATTGAAGCGCATAGAGGCGAAATTGGCGTTGAGAACCTGGAATCAGGATGCGGCAGCCGTTTCTGGTTCAGCCTGCCCCTTCCGGACAGCTAGCCAGGGAACCGACCCGGCATAAGAGCGTCTACATACCTGACTTGCGAGGTGTGCATATGAAGGTCAATGAAATAATGACTGTTGATCCAGTTTGCTGCACAACAACGGATTCCGCACAGACAGCGGCGAGCATGATGAGAAAGCTCAAGATTGGTTCAGTCCCAGTTGTTGAAAGCGACAAGAGTTATCGAATTGTGGGCCTGGTCACCGACCGCGATTTCTGCACAAAAGTCGTAGCCGAAGGAAAGGACCCCAAATCAGTCCAGCTTTGCCAATGTATGAGTCAAAATATTGTGTCATGCAATCCAGAAACCGAACTGGAAGACGCATTGAACCTAATGGCTGAGAAGAAAATTCATCATCTGCCCGTTGTTGATGAAGAGTTCCGCATAGTCGGAATTGTTTCTATGGCTGATATAGCGCTATATGGTGAACTCAGCCCGGAGCGAGTAGATCAGGCTTTCCGCGAAATGTACAGGGGCACCGCCGATTTAAGCTATTTCGCTTCAAAATATGAAACCGGCACCAGTAAACCCATGCCGGCATTTTAAGCTCGCTCACCTTTAATCCAAATTCGTCTGATACAACGGTTCTCAACTGCTAATTCCTGCGCAACCCGGGGCATAAGATTCTCGGGGGACCAGCGATGCAAGAAAAATCCGGCAGCGAACCGCAGCTATCCAGCAATTCACCGGCGCGACAGTTAATCGCTTCACTTGCTCGCGCTTCCCATGAAATTGCCGGAGCTTTTGATGAAGCGGCAGAAGATGCAAGCCGCTACAACTCGTTGTTACAAGCAAAGATTGATGAGCGCTTGTCTGAAGTAAATGAACAGGCTGAGCACATTGTGAAAGCCCAGCTGGATGGATTCTCCGATGAAAAAGATGCGTTGCTGGCTGAGTTGACAGAATTAAGACAGGAAGAACTAAAAATTCTTCAGAGTATTGAGCGAAGCGCTAGAGAGCTTCTGTCGGATAAAGTTCAGGAGTTTATCCGCGAAGCAGTGAAGCGAGCTGATGATAATATGGCATCTTTTCACGATCAGATCGAGTCAATGGAAGCCGCGGCTACCCAAACTGTGCACGAATACAGGCAAGGAGAGAGTCTTCCGGATTTAGAAACCATCAGGCAATCTGTCAAAAACGAACGGAACCGATTGGAAGAGTGGCAAAAGGACTTCCAGGACCAACTCGATCAAAAAACGAATTCCTGCATGGATGCCATGCTTGAATATTTCCTGGGTTTGAAATCAAAAATTGAAGATGGTTCCGAGCAACACATCGATTATATGGTGCAGAGCTTTAACAAACTCGCCGCACAACAGAGCGACGAGTTGGACAAAATTCTCAAAGCTTATTCCGAAAAACAACAAAGCGAATGCGAACAAATGTGCCGTCACGGATTCATTGACTTCCTGGAAAAATTTCCAGCAACCTTTGCAGAATCATGTGAAAAGACAACAAGGCTTCAAGCCGACCTTCACAGTACCACAGTCTCAAATATCGCAATGGAATACAAAGCTGGAATTACCGCTATTGCAAAAGAGACGGACGATCAACTTCAAATTGTTCGAGCGCAGTTGCAATCACAGTTGCGCAGCTGCCAGGAGACCTATTTTGAACAGTCCGCAAAATTGCTGAGCAAATTCGAACGTTCTGTCAAAGAATTGAGGCTGGAAAGATCATCCGGAGCACCGGGAAATGAGAAACTTTCAGAGTCGTTTTCACACTTGTTCAGTGAAATTAAAAAGGAACTGAGAGATTCAAGCAAATCAAAAACCAGCCTGGCGGAAACATTGATCGAACAGTCTTTTGAAAAGTGTCGGGCGCAGCTTGCAAGCATCAATCAAGATATCTCCGAACTTGTGGACGAGTGTTTCATAAATGCAAAACAACAATTATTGGAAACAACAGAGCACAGTAAAAACAAGCTGTCCGAACTGAGCGAAAAATTGAATTCTCTAGAGCTTCTCCTGCAAGCAGGAGAAATGATTTCAGCCCTCGATCAAGCAAGCCAACAGATTTGAGATTGCCATGGCAAAGAACCTAAAGGAAATTGTTGATGATGGATTTACCAGGCTTTCGAAACTGGCAGAACGCCGTGCGGAAATACTGAGGCAGGCAAAAAACATTTCAAGCACTTCTGAAAGCCCTGTGTTTCACGAAGCAGAAGAAAAATTCAAAAAGCGCAGACAGGAGTATCATTCAGAAATTGTCGGGCACATCGAATATTTGCAAAGCGATCTTCGCAAAACACTGGACCAAATGGTCGGCAATGAAGATATTTACTTGAGCAATCTGAAAAGACATTTGGAGCTGTCTATTGAAAAGGTCATCTGTGAACAACAGGAAGCTCAGCAAGCGGTTTTATATGGTGTTCGAGAACGTCTTGATTGTCTGCGCCAACAATTGGAAAAGGAACGCGCAGCAGGTGTAGCAGGAATAAAATCCGAATCAGAGAAGCTACTTGCAGAACTACAGTCGTTTTGCAAGAGGAGCCAGTATCAGCTGCAGATGAGCCAGTCAGAAGTTATCACAAAACTCTCGTATAACGAGCGGGAATTGAAAGAACTGCTTGTAGAAACCTTCGTCTCCTTCGTACATGGTTCAGAACAAAAGCGCATCCAGACCAACGAACATTTACGCCGAATACACACGGAGCAGTCTGAGAAAACAGCATTAGCTGGAGTAGAAATGGAAAAGAGCATGTCGGCATGGGTGTCTCAAACGCTGGATACTGTGCGTGATATGTGCGGAGAGAACGTGAACAAATTAGATGAATCCGCAGATAAACAGCTTCAAATTGGTGCAGAGGCGCTTGAAAGAGTAAACAGAGATGCTCTTTCATCAATTGAGGCGAGTTATGAAGAGAGTAAGAAAGGTCTCGAAAACAAACTAATGGACATGCAAGCCCTTGTCACCTCACTTGCAGAGAATATGCACCATTCAATCACCGATCACGAAAAAAGCGTTCATGCAAAAGCTGAACTAATCTGTGAGGAACAGCAAGTTTCGGACTCCCCACACAGAGAATTCGACTCAGCCCTAAAGGAGCTAAGAACGGAACTGCAAGAGTGCACAACTGAATTCAACGAAAAAACCGACAAGCTTTTGGCAACCCTCCATAGCATCAGTAACCTGAAGTCGCTTGCTGAACATCGCTATTCTACTCTGTTTGATGAAAGCAGAAACCGATTCTCTACGCTCTTAAGTGCGCAGGAAGCTCTATGCATAAAGAAAGAGCAAGAATTACTGAGTAAACTTGAACATCTCGAAGGCATTGCCGCAGGGAAGCTTGCAGGCAACAATAAGAAGCAAGCGAATGAGTGAGCCTAAGCAACAGGTATAGAAATGTCTAGAAAGAACCAGAAAGCAAAACTAAAGATTGGATCGATGCAGAAAATACTTCATCGATTCGAGCCTGGTTCTGTGGAGAATGCTGAAACGTGGGCAGAAGAAGTATCTGCAAAAGTGAACAGAGGCAATATACTTATAGTCTTTAAAGGGTTCGACGCTGCTGCAGAGAATGACGACATGGAGTTGGAAGTCTGCAATATAGCCGCCGTTTTCTTACGAGACGACGAATTTCCGATTGCTTACGTCATTGATAAAGACAGTTACGAAATGAGCTTTATTCAAACGACCCTGAGTGCCTTCGCCGGAGAATCGAGCGAGAAAGGACAGCTGTTTTGCTGTTCTGTTTCTTCACTCAAGAAGCCGTTAACCGAACAACAAGTTGCCGAACTGGCAATGATGGAAACCGTTTACGGCGAGACTGGCAATCGAAAAAAGGGCAACAATGCGGATCCCCTCTATTATTTCTTGAAAAGCATTGGAGTTACTCTTGATACCAAATACAAGAATGAGCCTTTAGCATTGGAAGAGCTAGTTCCAGCACTGTTGAGCCGGGGCACTACTCTTGCAAATATCGCAGATATATTTTTCATCGCAAACAACGAAGATGAACTTGCTGACTTGCCTAAAGTAAAACCAGACCTGGTGCTTCCCAAACTCTCTGAGTTATTGTCGGATCTGTCATCCTCTGATTTACCATCAGCAGAGACTAAGGCAGAGATCGTTTCAGAACAGAAAACCGAGTCTGTAGCAGAGCCAGCCGAGCCTGAGGCTGAAAAAAATTCACCAGCGAAAGCAACAATGCCGAGTTTATCCGAACTCTTACAGGACAAGAAACCGGCAGAGAATGTAAAAATACCTCGCTTGTCGGATCTTCTGGCAAACGATAAACCAGCTGAAGTGCAAGACCCCAAAATAGCAGCAGCAGAGAAACCGATCGAAGAGCCGATCAAGCGCCCAACGCTTGCAGACTTTCTATCTGAGATAAGCAGCCCCAAAGCAAATAAAGATAACGCAAAGGAAGCAGATCTTCCGACCGGCAAAGAAACCATCGTGTCGAAAGCTTCAATAGAAGACCATTCAGAAAAACAAAGCGATAAATCTGATGCCCCTGATAAAAGCGCAGCTGAACCAGCAAGCCTTGAGCCTGCGGTTTTATCTGAATCCAATGCCAAAGAGTCTCTTGAGAATGATGATTCAGTAGCTCCTGTGCTAGACAATTTGATTGGTAAGTCGACAGAGCAAGAAAGGTCAAAGCAAGCAGACTTGCTAGCAGCAAAGCAGGATGAAACAGAAGCAGAACCGCCAAAAGAAAAACCTGATAAATCTGAAACCGAAGAAGCGCCTCAAGCAACGAACAAGAACTTAGATGCAGAAGCCCCTCAAGCAAGAAGCGAGAAATCAGATGCAGAAGCGCCTCAAGCAAAAAGCGAGAGATCAGAAACAGAAGCGCCTCAAGCAAAAAGCGAGAGATCAGAAACAGAAGCGCCTCAAGCAAAGCAGATAAATCCAGCCGACAAGCATCAATCAAAAGAGAACACAAAGGACATTGTTGATGCGGACAAAGAACCGCCGGGCACCGGCGGGATCGATATCCGCAACTCGCTAATTGTACAAAACACTATGACCAAGCTCGAGGAGCAGCAGCGTCGAACATATCAACGAATAGAAGAATTCCTGCAGGCACACAAAGATGCATGCTCCAAAGAATTATCTAAACTTAGACAGCAAAGTTTCTCTGTAGAGCCTCAAGAGTTTACGGAGAGACTTGCATATACGAGAAAAACTGTCGTACGCAAGCTGCGCTTACTTTCCATAGAAGCTGATGAGAAGCTGGGTTCGATAATTGATGAAGGCAGAAAAGAACTTGAGCGCTGGCAAGCTGAAGGCTTGCATTCCCTGAGAACAAGGGTTGATTTCGAGCAAATTTCGGCGAGGCTTGAAACTAATTTGCGCGATACCAAAATAATGGTCGACAATTACTGTAAAGAAGTTAAAGCCATTCCTCCATTTCAGATAATGATCGATCAAGTCGAAAAATCGCTGGAGAAGTGGCGAGCAGAAGAATTGACTGAGTGCAAAAAGCTCGCCGAACAAATAATTGCACAGGTGCAAGAGCGCAGAGATGCAGGTGTTGCGGCTCTGCAAGCAGCATACGACGGAATGTCCGCAGATATTCAACAAATTATAGATTTCGACCTTCAGAGACTTAATTTGCTTCAGTCCGAACTCCAGGATATCCAAAAGCAGGCGTGTGCAGCACTAGAAATGCGTATCTCTCGCTACTGCGACATGGCACTTGCAAACAAGGTGTTGCCGATGTTATCGGAGTTCAAGAATTCATTCTTAATGACAGCCAACGAGATGGCTCAGACTTATGCCAGCGATCTCGAAGAGTCTTCCAAGAAGGGCATCGGCTCTTTTAGCAGGTTTCAAATTTTGGCAAGTGACAGCATGGCTGTGATGAAAAGCACGATAGTTGAGTTCAAACAAGAGACTGATTCACAAGAGAAAAAACATGTCGATAATAAATTGAAAGAGTTGTCCGAGTATCTCGATCAGCGCCTGGAAAAACTAAATATAGAAAGTGCCTCCTTTGAACCGAAAAAACCAAAGGACTTATCCAGACAACACGAAGAGCGAAGCAAGCAAGTTGAGAACCTGGCAAACGAATTTAACTCTCAAATCGACGGAAGATTCAACGAGATACAGTCTGGAACGGGCAGCAAGCTTAGTGAAATAGTAGATTCAGTAAAAAACCAATCTGCACAGGAATATACCAAGTTTTCGCAAGCCCTGATTTTACAAGCAAAAGAATTCCAGTCAAAAAGAGGAGAGGTTTTGACCAGAATTGAACAGCGCCTTGCCGCCCTATCTAAGCAAACCGAAGACCTTTTGCAGGAAGCACAGTAAATCAGTTCTCAGCGAATCGCATTTGGCATAACTGTAGACAGCTGCGAAATAACTTGCTTGTATTGATCTTGCAGCAAATCTAGATATTTGCGAGTGCTTTCCCACTCGCCAGACTCCGCATCTGTGGTCATGCGCTCGGTAACTTTAACCATTGGTTGAAGCCCGAGCGTTGAGCAAGGACCTTTGAGAGTGTACGCGAAGTGATTAACGCTCTTCGCATCACGCTCATCGATTGCAAACGTCAAACAACCCACGATGGTTTTCATCGTGCCCATGAAAAGTTCGATGATTGACTCAGTTTCGAATTTTCCATAGGTCTCTTCGAGCTGTTTTATATCGACGATAACTTCAAGTTGGTCGATTGGCTTCTCTGCAGCCTTCGCCTTCGATGGTGGCTTCTTCCTACGTATACAGCGTTCTAAAACTTCCTGTAAACGTTTCTTAGGAACACCTTTTGAGAGATAATCATCCATTCCAGAAGAAAGGCATTTCTCCTTATCACCCTCGCGATCATATGAGGTCAACGCAACAACCGGAGTATGCTGTTTCGTTTCTAAATCGTACTTACGAATTTCAGCAGTCGCCTGATAGCCATCCATTTCTGGCATTCCTATATCCATGAATACGAGTCCGTATTCAGTTTTCTTTACCATCTCGACTGCAGGCTTACCGTCATCGGCCTGGTCAACCTGATAGCCTAGTTTTTCAAGCTGCATTACAAGAAGTTTTCGGTTTACCGGAAGATCATCTACAACCAGAATCAGTTTGTTCTCTTCACCCTGCGGTTCCGCCTCATCTGCAGAAAAGCCAAGCTCCAGAGAAGCCCAATCTGGATTACCCAACTTCTGCGCAAGCTGACTCAGTTCAGCCTTGGCATTTTGAACCACAGAAATTTGCTGCTCAACGGATTGCCAAATTCGTTGTATTTCCTGCTCAATGATCTCCTGCTCGGTGATGTCGTACACAATCAAAATTGTTCCAGCCTTGTTGCCTGATTCATCAAGCAAAGGAACACCGTAGATTCGAACCCAGATTCCCTCGGGAATTTGAGGTTGTTTTATCAAGACCTTTTGGCTCTGCTCGCTCTGGCAAAGCTCAGGTGACAAAAGTCCTTGCGGATAAAGAGTTTCCGTATCTTCCTTGAATACTTGAAACTGTGCCTGCGGCTCATTTGCATTTTTTGAACCTAGCAAGAATTGCATTGTCGGGTTGAACAAAAGAGTATTACCGGTTTGGTCAAGCACCAAAATGCCGCAATTCTTGTCACTTATCACAGCTTGCAATATTCCAGGCAAGCGACCAAGTGCATGTTGAGTTGAAACCTCATTCAAATTTTTCAGCTTGTCAGCCAGCGAAGAAAGCCTTTGCATCTGTTCATCAGCCATCTGCTGCCCTAAGCGCTTGGCTTCCTGCAATGTTGCAATTTCTTTTTTCAGACCCTGCGTGTATTGATCGTCAGTCATTCGAATTACCTGTTAGTCCTCAATACGCCTCGCCCTGCGCTTATGTTGATTTAATGCCCTAAGTAATGAGTCTACAAACGGTTACCATCTTAAACTTAAATTGGGCAAAATGATCCGAGTTCACACTCTTCCTTTGCTTTTCGTCAACTTGTCATATATCCGAAATTCCGCAGAATTCAGCTCTGACAGGATTTTCGAACTCAGCTCAGCTGCTGACTATTTCAACAAGAGGTACGATTAAATGGCTGCAAAGGTAAGAACGTCTCTGGCGAATATCCGCTGAGCAAGCTTATGAATACAATAAATCACAATCTTTACCTCTTTTGTGCAACACTGAGTTTACTCGTGCTCTTGTCTCCAATTCAGGCTGGAGCCAATAAGGTACAGGCTAGTGCCAATAATTTTTCAGGGGCAAGGAAGACCAATGAATCCTCGTTTGAAGAATTTAAAAGGACCCTGCTCGATGCCGTGTCAAAGCGTGATAAGCAATTTATCGTGAACATTCTATCCGTCAACGTTCTGACTGCACTTGGAGGAGAGAAAGGCAAAGAAGCCTTCCTCAAGGATTGGCAAGCGCTCTCTCCGGAAAGCTCGTTCTGGCAACGTTTTTCGAGAGTTTTGCAACATGGAGCCCAATACGATGAAGGCACGAATGAATTTCACGCACCGAACATTGAGTTTGCCGACAGCCACAGCGAGTTGCCACAAGCGATTATCTGGAATCGAAACGCCGGTTTCTACCTTAAAAGGGAGGATATAACTAATGCCTCAAAAGCGATTCCGGCTCCTTACCTTCAGCAAGTGACCTTGCTGGAGCCGAATAGCCCAGAACCTTTAAGAAAAGCATTTGCCAAAATAAAAACAAAATCCGGGCAAACGTTTTTTGTCAACGCATCCGATATATACAGCGCTTATGACGAATTCGCCGTATTCAAAAAAGAAGACGGCAGATGGCAATTAACATGGTTTGGTTACGCCAGCCTATAATTGATTTTCGCAGAGCAAACCAGTGGTACCATGCTGAAAGTTCATTGGAAAAAAATGATGATGCCGTCAGCCGTCCATTTTGGAATACAGCGACATTTACTCCCGTTAATTGTGGCGGCTATTAGTTTTCTGTGCGTCCAGCCAGCAAGTTTTGCGCAACAAACATTTGTGCTGGAAGGTAAAATCGAACATTCAGATTCACTGCCGCCGGTATCATCTCAATTCAAAACCGGTTCTAAATTTGATGCAGGAAAGTTACCAAGCACGGGCTCGCAATCAGCATTCTGGTGGCAGGTACCAGCCTGGCTATCGGGAACATGGCGCAATGCGGGGAAGGTAAAACGCCTTTCGCTAAAAGACTATCAGCACGCAGAAGCAAGCTCCGGTTTCAGCACTGTCGATGTGAAATATCCTGATTCGGAAGTAATTGGTTATCAGGAAGACAGCCGCGGAGGCATTTGGACTTGCGTACCGACACCTTATGTGGGGCGCACCGAGCAGGCTGAACACATCAACATCAGCATTATTCACGCGGCATCGCCGGTTTCGATTACTGAGCAAGAAGTTGTATTGAAATTCCTGGCTACAACTTTGATAGTTGATAAAAGCACCGGCAGAATTGCCAATGTAACGCAGAGAGAAGCTCTTCAGACATACAAACCAATTGATGCCAACCATGTTTTTATTCAGGCATCGATGAAGTTTTTTGACGAAGAGGGCGCCGCACGATACGAAAGCAAGGTCATTAGCCAATGCAAATTGCAAGAAGCGTACAAAGAAACCCCTTACTTGCCGGTGCCTAACTCAACGCCGACACTTATCGATTTACGCAAATCATTTGACTTGTATTTGCACTTGAAGAATCTTGATGCTCTGATTCCCCAGCACATTCCGCTTCCTCCCGTGCAGGGGTACAAGATGATTACTTTGACTTACAATTGAATGTTAAAATGAATTCTTACTACTCGAATCGGAAGCGGTGGCCAAGTGAAAGACAGCCAGTGCGTACTCATAGTTGATGACCAGCAATCTGAGCTGACACTCGTCACTGAGTTCCTAAAAAATTCAGGCTTCACTGTCACCGCCGCCACCGATGGCTTCAAAGCGCTGGCAGCATGCAAAGTACGCGCACCTGACATAATTTTGCTCGACTTACAGATGCCACTTATGAGCGGAATTGATGTTTACAACCGCCTCTCCTCCGACGAAAAAACAAAATACATCCCGATAATTTTCCTGCGCACGGAAGAACAGCCTTTACCGCCAAATAAGCTTTTCGAAGAGAATCCAATCCTCGTCAAACCGCTTGAGCCTCAAGATGTTCTTTCGCTTGTTAAAACGGCATTACGCGAAAAGGCATTGAAGGACGAGCTGCGCAAGAAAGACTCGCAGGTTAAGGAACTGTCGCTGACCGACAATCTTACTTCCTTGCGAAATGCCCGTTATCTCGCCGAATTTTTGCATCAGGAACTAAGTCAGTGTTCACGTTATAACAATCTGCTTTCGATCATGACCGTTGAAGTAGACAACGGCAAAGAGCTTCTGAAAACCCACGGTCAGAACGGTGTTGATTCGTTACTTACACAACTTGCAGTAGTGCTGGCACGTGGCTTACGCAAAGCTGATCTCCTTGCCAGAACGGGTCCCTTCGAATTCGTGCTTGCGCTTCCTTTCACGGCAGCCGAGGGAGCCGTGGAAGTTGCGGAGAGGATCCGCATAAATGTCGCTAACGGAACATTCACCTTCACAGACAAGACCGACACCGCGACCGTCAGCATTGGTGTATGCCAGTTCAAGTCCCACATGGATATTGACGGCACAATGCTCTTGTCCTACGCCCGTGCGGCCATGAACCAGGCGCACGATGCCGGTGGCAACCAGACTTTCATGGCAGAATAATCAAGAGGTAGATAACGATCTACACATTTCATGTTCAGGTTAGAGCTCTACAAGCACCTGACATGCTAAGATTAACCTGGTGCTCGAATCTGATATCGGGGCGTAGCGCAGCTTGGTAGCGTGTCCGTTTCGGGTGCGGAAGGCCGGAGGTTCAAATCCTCTCGCCCCGATTTTTCAGAGCAATTAATTCAATTCGAGCGCTAACTTTATTAGCAGGTCGCATGGTCATAGCCTTTCTTCGTGGAACGCTGCAAGCGAGAGAAATCTCAGGCGGTCCATCTGATCGCGTTGTAATCGACGTAGGCGGGGTGGGTTTCGAAGCCCTCGTTGCGCGAACCACAAGCACGCAAGTCGGTGATATCGGCGACGAAGTCACTCTGCACACCTGTCTTTCAATTCGTGAAAATGACTGGCAACTCTTCGGCTTTTTGAATGCCGATGAAAAAGAGATGTTCAATCTCCTGCAACTTGTCACAGGTGTTGGACCAAAAATGGCTCTTTCTCTGGTTGGAACCGTTGGTCCGCATCGAATTGCTGAGGCAATTGCAGCTGATGATTCGAAGATGTTGAGCCAGGCTCCGGGCGTTGGGCCAAAAGTGGCGCAACGAATTATTCTGGAGTTAAAATCAAAAACGGAGGAATGGCAGCTCCGCCGTGGAACGCCAACATCTCCGGCAAAGCGTAGCGTGGCTCGCGACGAGGCTCGCGATATTCTGGAAGGGCTGGGCTACTCATTGACGGAGATCAATCACGCCTTCAAACGACTGGGTGATGGCAATCAAAATGAAGATGATGTAGAACTGCTAGTTCGCAATAGCTTAAAGGTTCTCAGCGCAGGCGAATAAGATGAAAACACTACGAAAGCCTGGACTTCCAGAAGCGATTCGATTTGGGCTGCTGGAATTGCTGGTGGTATTAGTTGGATTAACGTTTGTTCGAAAGGAAGTTTATCTCCACGCAAAATTCAGCAGCATGATATTGCACTGGCAAGAATACGCGTTGCTAGTATTGATGTTTGCAGATGGCGTGTTTCGCGGATTTGGAGAAATACAGGGACAGGCGCGTTACGCAAGTCCATTCCGAAAAAAATACTTGCGCTTCTTGTTGCCCGCTACATTGTTTTTGTTTGTTTCTTGTTCATCGCTCTGCGATAAGTTGAATGTGATGTGCATCCATGATGAATGGTGGAGAGATATAGGTGTTGTCTTCCTCGCTGCTGGCGTGTTTTTGTCTGCATGGTCACATTTGAACCGACCGAAGGGTCTGGAGGCTGCGATTCCTGCGCCGAAGAATGAACTTGAGTCTGTTGCTGAAGACGAGAGGAAGATAGACGCTGCTGCTTCTAACACAGATGCTGCTGCTTCGAACGCTGCTGCTGCTTCTTCTAAGACAGGTGACGCTGAGGCTATGAAAAAAACTGAAGGAGAATCAGCCGATCTTGATGCCACCACATCTGATAGCAGTACTCCTGATAGCAGCATCTCCGATAGCGAAGAAGTAAGCATAGAAAAACAGAAGAGCGAAATCGATCAAACACCTGAATCAGAACAAGAACCAGAAGATATTTTTGCCGACAAGGAAGATATAAAAACAACAGGACCATGGAGTTTGCTGCGTTATCCCGGGAGAACTGCACTCTTGTTGGAACTTGTCGGTATTTCCATGACTCTATCTGCCTGGCTTCCCCTCCTCACCTTGCCAGGATTGGTGGTGATGTTTAAATGGGAACTGTCAGACGTAGAAGAATTTCGGATCAGTCAGTTTGGCCAAAAATACCTTCGCTACAAAGAAAAATCCTGGCTGCTGATTCCGTATTTGTATTGACGAACTATTTCCAGACCACTGTGGATTGGTCGGACAGGTGAATCATGCATCAAGAACAAATTCTTCATCAGAGCAATTAGCTCAGGCTGGCATTGTATTGAATTGCGATCTGGCAGATGGCACCACAAACGAATGACGAGACCGCTCCATACAGCATCACTTTGCCGAGCCGGTTCTTTGCACCGGCATGAATAAGCAGAGCAGCCATCAGCAGGATGCTTGCGGAAGATGAAGTAAGAATTGCCTCAGCTGAGAGCCCGGCAGTGAAACCCTGCAATGAAGCAAGTTTCATACCCAGCAGAAAGGTGGGGATTGCTTCAGCAAATGCGATTGCGACGCCTCGGCAAACCGTTGATGCAAAGGATGGTGCCTTGACTACAGCTGTTTCTCTGACTGTATCAACGAGCGATGGATCAAAACTTGCTACTTCGTACATCAGGCGTCCCTCCAC
The DNA here is from genome assembly GCA_044358055.1 of Obscuribacteraceae bacterium (SeqCode). Taxonomy (GTDB): domain Bacteria; phylum Cyanobacteriota; class Vampirovibrionia; order Obscuribacterales; family Obscuribacteraceae; genus JAIEPM01. The sequence goes on along the minus strand of JBIKOL010000062.1, from coordinate 15,359 downwards.
TTGTTCTCTTCAACTGTTTACAGTTTAGAAAAGAGATGTCCAAGAGTGGTCCTGAAATTGTCTTTTTTTTGTCCAGGTCCATTTACGTTTTCTTTTCGAGCACGCTTCGCACGAAGGTCATTGCCTCTACAGAACCCTGAGCCACTGGGTGCTTTTCCAATGAATCATACACATCTTTCAACTGTTGCTTGAATTCGGCAACAGAGCTTTGCCGCTTCTCCGGTTTAAGGGAGAGCGACTGCCTGATCATGCGATCCAATGCTTCTGGGAACTGTGCATGCGGATACTTCTCGCAGATAGATGGGGTTTTTCCACTCATTTTGGCATTGGTCAGTTCCACAAATGAATAACCCACAAACGGCACAACACCGGTTAGTGTTTCATAAAGCACGCAGCCAAGTGAGTAAATATCAGAGCGATGATCTATTGGTTTGTTCAATGACTGCTCAGGACTCATGTAATACGGACTGCCAAATATTTCGCCAGCAAATGTGAGTCTGAGTTGTTCACTGTTATCCTCATCAGTGAATTTCACCACACCCAGATCAAGAATCTTTGCATGGAGTCCGTCTTCGGAAATCATTATGTTTGCTGGTTTTAAATCTCGATGAATCATCGATTGCGCATGCGCATGCTCGAGCCCTTCGCAAACATCAATAAACAGGGGCAATGCGTCCTGCACCGGTATGGAATTGTATGTTTTCAGCACCAGGTTGAGAGGACTCCCATCGAGAAATTCCATGATTATGAATGGAGTATTCTGCTCAGCGATGCCGAAGTCGTGAATTCGAATAAGCGCTGGATGATTTAACATGCTCATCGCCTGCGCTTCACGCTCAAAGCGCTTGCGGTCAGCAACTCCTTGATTGCGCCCCGTCAAAACTTTGATGGCTGCAGTACGAGACAAAGTATTGTGCTTCGCCTTGTAGACAATTCCCATGGCCCCTTTACCAAGAACTGCCTCAATGTTGTAGCAACCACCAAAAGTTTTGCCTACCATGCCTTCGTCAAAGTTCACCGGCTCGACCCGTTTGGTCATATTGGCGCGTCTCAGCTGGGCTTCGACGCGAGCTCCAAACTCGGCAATGTTTACTGGCTTGGTTACGTAATCATCGGCACCTGCGGTCAATCCTGTAACGGTGTCTTCTTTGGACTGTCTGCCCGTTAGCATCAGCACCTGACCCAGACCGCCACGATCCCGATAAGCTTTGCATATCTGAGGTCCGGTGGAATCAGGGAGGTCCCAGTCGAATATGAGCAGGTCGAAGTCCGCAGAGCCCAGTATTGCAAACGCTTCCGATGCAGAATGCCCGACTATTACCTCGTGGTCTCTTGAAACGAGATACAGGCGCATGTTCTCTGCGATGTCCAGGTCATCATCGATTATTAAAACGCGAGCCATTTAATATTTCCGTGGATGGGGTCCTCTATTTTGTGCCATGGGATTCTTGAGAGTAATCATGTCAGGGGCTAGGCTTTTTAAAGAATCGACCGAATTTTATTTAGAAGCCCGGGAGCGCCGCCAGCTTGGCGGCTTTTGAAGGATCGATCGATATAGTTAGAAGCCGCCAAGCTGGCGGCGCTCCCGGGGCGTTGCTTTTTAAGGACTGGTCGGATTTTTGCTTAGAAGCGGCCAGGATGGCGGCTTCTAAAGTTCCAGTTCCCATCATTAAGGTGACTTGCTGGTGGAGTCGCCGGGCGAGAGGATCGGATAAGAATAGCTTTGCTTAAATTCAAGCTTGTTGGTGAAGCCGTCGCTGGCGTAAAGAACAGGAACAGCAAGACGCACGTCCATTTTGGTCGTCACCTTCACGTAGGGTGCTTTTTCTAATTGTGGCTTTCCATCCTTGTCTGCAAAAATTTCGAAATTGAAATTCGAATCGTCGAGTAATAATTCAGGTGACGTAGTGTAGTTATTTCGCGTCACGAAAGCCTTTAGTGCTCTTCCGGCGGCGACTAGTGCTCGTTCTTTAGTGGGTTGTTGAGCTGCGGCTCGGGCCACGTCTCTGCAGGCAGCGTCGTTGACCCAGGCGGCGAAGCCGGCGAGCGCAGCGTTCAATGAAATCATTGCGGCGATGGGCATTATCCATGCGATGCTTGCGAGTTCCATCAGGGCCGTGCCCGTTTGGTTTCTTGATTGTTGTCTGCATCTGTGTTTTTTATCGCTGAGACGATTCATTTACCTGTCCTCACCTTTGTCGTTTTTTTTTCGTTGCCGCGGCCGACGCATGGCGTCGCCCCCTACACATATCAGTACGTTTGTTCTCGCTTTGCGCGAGCGACGATGGCGCTCGCCCTCACAATCAGTACCTTATCGCCAGGAGCATCACGGATTAGTTGTCTTCATTTACGAGCGCAACTTCACCGTTGCTGATTCCATCTAGAATGTTCTTTAGTCCTGGGGTATCCGGAGCGATGAAGGATCTGCTGCCGAGTCCGCTGCTTCCCGCTTTGTTGGCTGCGTCCACAATTGCCGTCAGAGCCTCTTGGCCGAGTGACTGGTCTTGCGCAACAGCATTTAGCCCTGCATCGCTTGTCAGGCTGGGATCCTTTTGTTGAGCATATTTTGTCCAAAAGAAACCAACCGCATAAATTCGAACTCCGTTCCGCCCTGCGTCCGCGGCGGCATCTGTCGCGGCTTTCAAAGCTGAGATGTAATTGTTGTCTGGCTCATTCGGTCTGCCGTCGGTCAAAAGAATAATTGTTTTGGAAACTGACTTCCGATGACCTGTTCCAGTAAGCATCGCAGTAGCGGAGCGGATAGCACCACCGATATTTGTCTGCGAGAAAACAGGAGAGGGTCCAAGTGCGGCTACTGCTGTTTCAATTTTGGTGGAATCCTTGCTCAACTCAACATTGGGCAACTGAAAATTGCTGCGCGTGGAGTAGGAGTCATAAGAATCTTTCGGAGAATTCAAATTAGTGCGAGAGACGCTGTTTGAAAAGGTAACCAGGCCAATGTGTACGTTACTATGTCCACCATTCACACCATCGAGAAATCCTCCAAGCGCGGCCTTTGCGCCTGAGAGTGGTTGTGTTGCTTGCAGAGCAATCCGCTGATAGTCATCCTGAAAACCAGGACCGGGCGTGATATATGTATCTAAACCGGCAGTACTTGCACCAGATGAATGATAGATTGTCGTGTTTTCCAGATGCCCAGCTTTAGCTTCTACAAGTGCAGCAAGCTGCACATCATCAGGAGCATTTGCAAGTGATTGCATTTTCACACTCTTTGAGAAATCAGCGCCACCATCTTTCGGATCAAGCCGCGGATCAGGCACAACATCTGCTCTTGCATTAGGAAATGCAGGCAAAGTTTGCTCACCGGCTCTTGTTGTTGTAAGTGATTTATTGATCTTGTAAGTCACTGACTTGCTTAGAGGATCAAGTTTGCGATCCACCCACACTGTTTTGCTTGCGAATCCCATAGACAGTGACAAATCACAAATGACAATTACATCGCCTTTGAGTCCGGGCGTTCCAGCAAGAGAGTGTGCTCTTACTGGAACATTCCCTATTCCAAGAAAACGGCCGAACAATGGTTCTGCCCCAATTACAGCCTTGGCTGTAACTACGCTTTTGTTGGAATCGTAAACCAGATCAAACTTGGCTTCTCCTTTCTTTGGATTATCAGTGTCGACTGTATCTGATTGCTCTGCTTTGCTGAGTGAGAGATTCGCAGCCACGTTCCTCTGGACGTACTGCAATGCGTGATTTTTGGCGTTCTTCAAAGCGCTTGCAGAATCGAGAGCTGCAGTGGACGGATCAGACAGGTATGTTGCGCCGGCTAAGGCAGCCGCATCGGTAACTGCAGTCAACTGATTTTGCACCAATTGAATGCGGGCAACTTCGAATGCATAAAGACCAAGCGGCAACATGAAGAGAAGCCCGAGATAAGTTGCAATGACGATGAATCCCTTTTGGGATCTTTGTTTCCTTGTCTTTGCCGAACCTTTCATATGAGCATCTCTCCTTGCCTGAGCTGTATACGGAACCTGCGTATCTGTTTTAGACACGCAGGCTTAACAGATCTAGTGATTACTAGTTGGGATCTTGCAAGTTACCGCCGATTTTGTCGTGGAAGAAGTGCCACCACCATTCTCTTGAATGGTTCCGCCACCAACCATCGCCGTTGTCATCTTTGTCATCAACTTTATGGCCCTTACCGTCATCTCCGCCATTATCATCTGTGCTCTTTTTTCCGTCATTTCCTTTGTCGCCACCGCCCTTAGTCCAGGTTGATCCATCGACATTCAATACAATGCTGATTTCATTGACCGGCTTGAAGTCATTGTTAATGATAATTCCGGAGGGATTCTGCGGAGCTGGGTTCTCGGGATCCGGAGCTTGAGCCATTGCCGGCACTGCGTTGATTGCGGACATTGCAAGCAATACAATCAAGCTGCTTTTGAATTTATTACGTCGTTCCATGAAAGTTCCTCCTTGGTATAAGTATTGAGCAGGCATGATTACATGCACAGTCCAGCCGGGTGTTCACAAAATTCTCTAAAAGTTGCGCTGACTTTCAACGGGCTCGTCAAACCAGGAATATCTCCCATCAGCTCGTTATTCAGCTTTACGAGCGGCTCTACCTTTCCTGTCACCTGTACTTCAATTTGATAAACGTAATTTTCTGGTTGCGTTTCATTCAGTGGTGCAGTCGAAGTCACGGTTGTGTATTTCTTATCATCAAACGGCGTACCGATAATTGAGAGCTTCACGTCCTCCTTTTTGATTTCAGTTCCTGCAAGAGCATTCTTTGCAGTTGCAAGAGCCCAGGCGACTGCGCTGCTTTTCGATGAGAGCTCGCCATCTTCCCCGTTAGACAAAAAGGTCTTCGCTCGTCCTGCGTGGTGCGCAGCATTGCGTGCTGCTTCGTAAACGGTGGCAGATCTCAAAGCGATTGTGCCCAGGTCGAGCAAGGGAAACAGAATAATGAAAAACAAACCGAATATGGCTACTGGAAGCTCCGCAATGCTGGAGCCGTTTTGGCGCCTGTTCTTTTTTGGAAGATTACACAGCATCTGAGTACCTGTTCCTTTTGCTTTGTGAATAGAGTTTAACAGCGAAATGTCCAAGGGTTGTCCGGCGTTTGTCCAATTTTTGTCCAGCTCAGTTATTGAATCTGGAGAGCACCCATATACAGGTACTTAATTTCAAACTGTGTCTTATAGCCAGCTTCGCAGCTCGGAAAAACGCAGAACGTGCAGTACAATCCATTTCCTTTTGCCGCAGTCATTTGCATCGCATTCGTTTGCCTCTCATTGATTTTCCAGCCAGCTTGAATCAGCGCATGCTTATACAGCTCCATTACTTCACGGCTGCTTTCTTTGGCGACGTAGCGCATCAAATAGCATTGACCGGTCTTCAATTGCGAGTAATTAAGCCCGCCTGTGAATTTGTTTTGTCCGGGATACTGAGGCAGGTCTCTCAGAGAAACCGGCTCTTTCAGCGTTACTGTGGAATACATGTATCGTTGTGCACCGGTGAATCGCTTAATCGGGCGCATGGCAGCAACTGGTCTGGATTGCGAAATACCGCCGGGCTGAGTAGTTGTGGCTTGTGCTATCGGTGATTGCGCCATACTCATTTGTGTTGAACCGAGAATTACACTTGCCAGCAGAATTGCGACGTTAGCTGTTTTTGTTTGCTTGGAATTGAGCTTGAACATATTTGAAACTCCTTTAGCTTGAATATTCATTGTGTGCTGGGCAAGAACTATGGTTTGCTGGGGATGCTTATGGTGCCGGAGCCCTGGACATATTGGTAGAACTGAACAATTCCGAGCAGTCCATTTGCGCCGCTTGAAGCTTGATATGAGACAACATCCGTGGCTTCAGCGTAAACTCGATTGGTCATGAACAGATGGTCGTGGATACCGAAGTCGTTTTGAGCATCAATCAAATATCCTTGTGGTCCGGCGATTGGATATTTCGCTGCGAAGCTGTGGCGCTTGCCGTCGGCTTGAAAGCTTTGAGCCCAGGAAGGAGCAGTTTCAGTTACAACGAACTCTGACTTTGGATTTGACGGTGTTTGCAGATAAACATAGAGCTTGGAAGCGAGTGAAACCTTTCTTTTGAAGACTTTGTTGAAGTCGTCTTGTGTGGCTTGCGGCTTGATTTCCTTCATGCGCTGGATGATGAATCGCTTAACTTCTTCTGTCGGAGTTAGAGCCTGTTTGCTGGTGAAGCCACGAGCATTGCTCTTATCGCCGTCATCAATTCTCAGGTAGGGGACTTTATCAGGGGTGCCTGTTGTTTGTGTAAAGAGATCTTCAATGGTACCGTCTGTGGTGATTTGTCCGAGGTTAGTGGGGTCACCGTAGCCGGCAGCCTGACCACCTGTACCCATGGGAAGCTTGCATCCACCTGGTGCATAGCGATAGGGTCCACCAACGATGGGAAGTTGTGAATTTGGATACAATCTCAATCCGGTCAATCCGAAGTTTTTGTCAAATCGACCAACAGTCGAACCGTTGTAGGGAATCGGATAGAGGTGGAGCGCCCAAACTTTGGCTTGCTCGGCGGCAATCAATCTACGAAGCGAGAGTTCGCTGCGGGAGGTAGTGTTTGCATTCGGATGATATGCACGATTGAATGGTGAAAGGTTATCAGGCAAAGTCGGTGTGGCGAGAAGCACACAATCTGAATCAGGATTAGCACCATTAGGGTCCGAGTCTCTGTCTGTAGCCAGCACGACATGGTCCGCATTTGTATCATAAGGAATTTGGGCTGCGGCATCGGCTTTGGAGGTGATCGGGTTACCGTTGCTGTCATAGATGAGGGCGTTGCCATCGTCATCAGCGATTTCGGGTCCTTTGCTGGCATCGAAGTTGGCTGGACGTGGGGTGCTCAACCAATTTGACAATGCATTTGAAGGAACACCATTAATGGTTCCAGCGGTAGAGAACATATGGCTAGGGCGATAAACCAGGGTGCCGGTTCCTGCCTCAGAAGCTTCCCAGGTATCATTGTGCGGCACAGAAGCTGAAATATCTGAAGTCATCGAATTGTCGATGATCAAGAAGCCCTGAGGAAGTCGTGCTTCGGAAGCTTCGCCGGCTAAAGGCATGCCAACAAGACCTGCCGACGCCCCTGCATGTGCAATTGCAGATGTTGCATCTCCGGTTTTCGAGCCGGCACGGAAGCTGTTTGGTGGAAGAAAGGCTTTGCCATCACCAGGCTGTTTTACATGCTCAGGTGCAGAGAATGTTACTTGAGAAACCAGGTGTGGTTGGTGCTTTGGCTGTGTCGGTACGGCGTAGATCGGACGGCTCAATTTTGGAATGCTGATTGGCTGATAGCCGTGCATGTACTTGTCAAAGCCATCGGTGGCAACCATGTTTTTAACGTCTTTAGAATCCATTGGCTTGTCTTTCATGCCATTTTCGTCGTATGTGAAGGGCATGTTTTCAACTAATTTGTTGATTGGAATATTGCTTGCACCTACATCAGAACTATCGCCTTCGAGATAACTGACTTGATACTGCTTGCCGTCCCAGGCGAGGTTCGCCTTATCACCAGCCATACGCACTGAATTAGTCAAAGCTGATTCTTCGAAATGTCTCTTTGCCCAAGAATTTTGTGCATCCGGATCGCTGAGCACTTTCTTGAGCTGTCCACCTACACTTTGCTCAGTTCCTTGAAGTTCATTTATCAGGTTGTCAGCGTTTTTCAAACCGGCTTCATGTCCATCAGCAGAAGCATTGAGTGCTATTAGCATTGCCGAGGAAACCATGCCGTTGTAGGTTCCAAGGTCAACAGACTTGGCGCCTGAGCAGCTCTTGTACATCGATTGAAATGTGCTTTGCTTATTGAATGCAATTGTTGGATCCGAAACCGCTTTCTTGTTCAAGTTCAAAACACCGGAATCAGTTGCATTGGTGTTCTCTCTGGAGCCACCCATCGTTTGAATCAACCAGATTATGCCAATGCCCAGAATCACGATGACGAGCAGTGCAACTACTGTGAGAGGGAGTGCTTGTCCGAGTGAGCGATTAGTCTTTTGCATTTTAAGAATTCTCCAAAGTTTCAGCCAAATCAATTTGGTTTAGTGCGTTAAATATCTCGTCCGACGTAGCGGTAGTAGAGTCTCACCTGCGCACTTGCGCTTTTGCGTTTTGGGCTTGAAAGCGAAATACTGCTGTTGATGTTTTTGCCGTGCTGCGCATTGATGCTGTACTGTCCAGGGCATTCTTGAGCAAGAGCCCAGCCGTTTTGTTGGAATGCACCGCGGTACCAGTTGATGATGCTATCGGGTCTTTCGGTTGTTTCGAAAGTGATGGTGTAGATGATGCCACCATCGCCTTGGGGGCTGGCATTTACATCTCCGGAAACCACAGTTCCGCAAAATGGCGGAAGAAAGGGTGTGTCAGGATGGCGAAATACATGCGAATTGGCGGCAAAGCCAGGCGTCGAAATCAAAACTGCGCTGAGAAGAAGTCCGCAGATTGTTGCTTTACTTGTTTTCTTTGCAAACTTGTTCATTTCATTTCCTCACTTACTCACCAGGACTGCCAGTTTCCAACCTGCTACAAACAATCGCTTAAAGAATTACTGCACCAGCAAGAACACCAAGAACCAGAGCACCGAGCGAACCAGCCAGCATGGACTTCGGAACATCGTTGCGAAGTCCTGCTCTAACAGTGGCAACCATTGCCAGCGCTGCAAATGAAGTGGTGATGATGGCCACGTTGTGGATCGGATACATGGAAGCCAGCTTGTGATGAAAAGCCGTAGCTTCGAAGAACATACCGAGGGCGAACATAACAGCGAACGAGAGAACGCTGATTGATACACCTGCAACAATCATCAAAGGCAAAGAAGACTCGATTTCTTCAAGCAAAGTCACCTTCGACTGGACTTCTGCCTGGTGCAGAACTGGAACAAAAGAACCGGACATTTCTAAATAAGCTGCTGCGTCTGACATCTTGTAGATCCTCGTTTCGTTTCCCAACTCACAAGGCAAGTTTATTCAGGAGTCGTCCAAGAGTTGTCCTGTGTTTGTCCAGTTTTTGTCCAAAGCCTGAAATCATTGCCAGGCCTGCGCCCAAGCAAGAAAGAGATTTAAGTAGTGGATTAAAGCCGACGACCCGAGCTGGCTCAAGAAAAGGGATTAAAAGGAGCAGCCGTCACGCCCGGTAGGCGCCGAATTGTGCTATATAAAGATAGGCTTTTGGCGGATTACAAGGTGCCCGGTTCTTACCAGTTCAAAAAAGCTTTTCAGACGCTTGCACTTTGTGCAGGAGCTGCGTCCTTGATAGCGTCGGCCAACGCCAGCTCCGCTGATTTCGAAATTCTCAAAGCACTGACCAATCAAACGAGCGCCAATCCATATTTGAAGCAATGGGGCAAGCCGGACGTGTTCATGACCTCCCTTCTTCCGGGAAGCCCTGGCGGTAGAATACGACGCGTTGACTACTGGGTTTATGCCAAACATGGTGTCGAGATTTTGCTCGAGAATGGAATTAGAGTTCGCAACTTTCAGTTCAATCCAACTGAAAGCAATCAGAAGATATTTACGCCAGCGGACACAAGTCCGATGGAGTTTGACGAACGCACAACAATGGATGAAATCAAAAAGAAATTTGGCGAACCGGCGAACGTAAAACAAGAATCAGTAGGCGGACGGAAGACGACTACTTTCCAATTTCCTGGAGGATACAAAACATTTGTATTTGTAGAGGGAAAACTCAGCTTCGTTTCGGTGGGAATTGCGCCAAACATGCGAAATCCATATTTGGATGTCGCCGAAGTATTCCCCGATAACCCGGCCGAATTGCTTGGAACATGGCAGTCGAACCTGGGCGTGCTCACGCTTACTAAATCGCCAATCAACCCTAATTCCTTTGAAGGTAATTTCAATCCCTACAAGCCAATTCCTGGCACGGCAGGTAACAGCACAAAAATCTTCGAAGGCAGCTTCGACAAAAAAACGGGATTTATCAAGTTTGTCACTTATAAAGAATGGACCGGGCATGCGGAACTGATTGTTTCACCTGATGGAAAAAGCATGGTCGGCAGCCTCGTAATCGATAAGACTCAACTGTCGAGGGAAGCAAACTATACCTGGTCGCTGTGGCGTTGAGGACGGAAGCATGGACAACAAACTGAAGCTTGTTCACCGCGGTTTGATTCTCGTCTGCGTGCCACTAATTTTCGAACTGGTTCTGGTTGGTTTTCTTTTAAATCAAAGCTCTCTGCTGGAAGCTGAAATTGCCCGAGAAAAGCAAGCAAAAAGTCTCTTGAATGCAGCAAGCGAAACGATTCGCCAGTACTATAAAATCGGCAACGCCATTGCCGAATATTTCTGGGCTCCGGACCAGGATAAGTTTATTGAGATTGATAGCGACATCAAAAAGCTCCCGCAAAATCGCCAGGAGGTTCGTGATGTGTTTAAAACGAATCCAGCTGGTATTGAGTCATTGCGAAAGCACGCCGAGAATATTCTTGTGCCGCTGGAAAAGTTCGAAGCAGAGCATTTGACCATGCTTAGAGATTTGATGTTCGACCGACTGATTATAAGTAAAATAGATAGCTCCAATGAATTCAAAGACGAGATGGACTCGTTCTACCGAGATCGAGAGCTTGATGAAGTCGAGTACGACCGCACATTCTCCGGCGACTACAATAAGAAAATGAAGGATTTGCTGAAGCCATTCAAAGGGGCCGAGAAAGAATCGCCCTTGATTCAGGCAAAAATACGCGAGCAAGAAAAACTTGGACTCGGCGTTGCGTTAATTGTCAGCGTAATCATGGCACTGCAGCTGGCATTTTTCTTTGTCACAGGTATTCAGAGAAGACTTTTCACAATCACGGACAACATTCTCAGGTTGAAGGAATCACGCGAGTTAAATCAACCGATCAGCGGCAAAGATGAAATTGCGCTGGTTGATACTGTGTTTCACGAGATGACTCGCGCGCTGAATGAAGCAAGAGAAAAAGAACGGCAGATGCTGCAAAAAATAATGATGGCGGAAGCTCGCGTTCGTTCGATGATCGAAAACATGCCTGTTGGACTTATAACACTGACCGAGTCAAGCGCAATTGATGGAATTAATCCACGTGTCGAGGAGCTCTTTCATCTTGATGCCGACCATCTAATAGGCAAACAGCTCGACCCGCTATTCGAGAATCCCGCCGGCGCAGACAAGTCAATTTTGCAAACTTTGCTCTCTACCGGGGAAGGAAGTAAATCTGAATACGTCGCGCTTAAAGACGACGGGACCACGTTTTATTCAGAGCTCAGCATCAATACGTTTGAGACATTTGAAGGCAAGCGTTATTTGCTAAGCATTCAGGACGTAACCGAACGGCACGAACTCGAGCGATTGAAGCAAGAATTTTACGCGATGATTGCCCACGACTTGCGCACACCGCTAATGTCCGCCCAGCTTTCCATCGGTGTAATCAATGATGGGATACTGGGCGAAGTCAACCCCAAAATCAGGACAAGTTTAGAGCGTGCGGAAACCGGTATAAAACGGCTTACCACTTTGATTAATGACTTCCTAGATTTCGAGAAATTGCAATCGGGCAAGTTTGATTTGAATTGCAAGCAGATGCTTCTTTCCTCCCTGATCGATCGCTCTGTCTCGGAGGTGAAAGGTCTACTGGACAAATACGGCTTGCAGATAGAAACGCCAGATATGGATGCAATTACTTACGCAGATGAAGATCGCTTGATTCAGGTAATGATCAACTTCCTCTCCAACGCTATCAAGTTCTCTCCAGAAAAAAGCACTATCCGAATAGACGCCGAAATGATCGACAAAGAAATTCTGGTTTCGGTGATTGACCAGGGTCCCGGCATTCCTCCACAGCTGCAGGAGAAGCTGTTCAAGAGCTTCTCCATGCTAAAGAACCAGTCGAGCAACGTGAAAATTAAAGGCACGGGGCTTGGTCTTGCCATATGCAAAATGATTGTCGAACAACATGGCGGTTCAATCGGAGTGAACAGCAAAGAAGGTGAAGGCAGTACCTTCTGGTTCAAGATTCCAATCAAGGAATCCTGAATTAGAACAGCCTCCAGACAGCCAGAAGAAAGCAGAGAACGATAATCACCACGGCGGCATTTATCATGAAATACGCTTTCATTGTTTGTGTTTCTGGATTTGGTGTTACGAGCAATTTGAGCAAAGTTTCTGAACCTGCTCGCTTAGTATTCTTTGCCGGAGAGGCAGCTGCATCCTGATTGACGCTAATATTCGCAGCTGGAGTCTTCGAGCATTCAGAACACGGCTTCTCCGAATCACCTGAGATGAAGACGGCTGTTTGCTGAGATAGGTTAGCATCTGCACCTGGAATGTTTGAGGTTTCTGTCATTTCTCGCTTCCTATATATGGATGATTGGATAAGCAAACAAAACCGTTCCCTGAATCGTTAAGAAGAGCATAAAAGGAACTTGTCCAAAAGTTGTCCAGGAATTGTCCAAAAATTGTCCAAAGCCCTTTTGGACACAAACAAGACAATTGAAAGACAAATTCTGGACAAGAGAAAAGTATATTGCTGCCGTGATACATTTTGCGAGGAGCAAAAAACAATGAAGAAGCAACTGGCACTTTTGCTGAATTTTGAATTCGACTATGGATACGCAATAGACAAGTTTGCGACTTCTATTGGAAGGCTAGAAGGCAACGACTGCGTTATTCCTAACGATTGCCTCGTGTCGAAGCAGCACGCATACATTTTGTACAGCGAGGGCGAATTCCTGATTCAAGACCTCGGCAGCAAAAACGGTACTTATATAAATGGACGCCGCCTGGAGCCCTGGCACTTAATGCCGCTGGTCAATGGCGACGAAATTATTATTGGCACAAGCCTGCTTACATTCGAGTGCCTGGAAGAACCAACAATCAAGGGTCCAGATACCGTTTGGGATCTGGATGCATTTTCAGCATCCCTTCCATTCAAAGAACACCATGTGGCCTAACGCCGATTAGTCTTTTTTGTCGAAGCGGTAGCCGACACCATGGACGGTGCGAATGTAGGAACTGTCGCTGCCTTTCTTGTCGATTTTTTCGCGAAGCCTGCTTACATATTTGCGAATCATATCCGGAGAAGTTTCCGAATCAGACGGCCAGACTCTTTCCATCAGCGCTTCCGGACTAAACACTGTATTTGGATGACGCATCAAGAATTCCAGAAGGGCAAATTCTTTAGGAAGCAAATCAACATTTTCATCATTCAATGTGACGGAGTGCTTTCCAGGGTCAAGAACGAGCCCGCCTGTTTTCAGCACGTCGGAGAATCCGCTTGTTCTGCGCAGCGAAGCACGCACCTGTGCCAGCAACTCTCTGTGATGGACTGGTTTGGTAAGGTAGTCATCCGCACCAGCATCCAGCCCTGTTTCCTTGTGGTCCACAGTGCGGTTGCCGGTTAGCATGATTACAGCGGCTTTCCCTCCGCCATTTCGATATTTGCGGCAAATCTCCGGGCCCGTCATGTGCGGAACGTTCCAGTCCAGAATAATGACGTCATAGTCATTAATTGCCAGCAACTCGAGTGCTTTCATCCCGTCTTCGGCGGCATCCACGAGGTAATTTTGCGCACTCAGCAACTCAAGCATGCCGCCGCGCAATTCCTCTTCATCTTCTACTAATAGAATCTTGGCCACGAATATCCTTTCGCTCTGACTGACAGCATTTTAGCAAAGCGCTGCATTTAATTTATCTAAGTTGCGCCAGGCACAGTGGCTGTCCAAGCCCATCCTGCTTGATGTACGAAAAAGATTAAACGCTGTAAAGTGCGCCCAGTGAGCGATTGCTAATTCAAGATCAGATGTCAAGCTCTTTACTTCTTTTTGACTTGCACAAATACTGTTAGAGGTTCAAAACCGGCCACTGCTGAAGATAACTTGTCAATGAGTTGAGCGTGTGCTGAGGTAACCAGTTCTATGCGACTGACAAACGGTCGTAAATAACGCTGAAAATTTTCGGGTAGCTGGGAGCAAACCGGGAGTGGCAAGCGACAAATAATGCAGGCACGGCAGATCGCTTGCATATCGTAAAAGTGGCGGGGGAAGTTTCCGCTTCCTTCCAAAAATATCAAACACCCTCTCGGTTCGAGGAGAGGCTATCCATAAAGGATGAACGGAGGTTAGCTCATGAACGATACTGAATTGACCAGTGAAGAGAGAAGATGCCTGCGCATGTGGTTCCGCCAGGCAATCGCTCATGTCGAAATGGAAGAAGCAAAGCGTGCTTTGCTTGCTGAACAAGCGACATCGACGGGAAATTCGCACACCAAGGTCACTGGCAGACGCACACGTCGCAGCAGATTGGTCAGTCTGGTTAAACAGACAGTCTAAATTGAATTTTTCGGGGTTCAAGAAAAAGGGTGAGCATTACGCTCACCCTTTTTTGCTTCCCTCGCGAAAAGATATTTATTCGATTCCCATTTCCCACTTATAGACGAGGTCTCTCTGGGAAGGAGGGAGTTGTTGAAGCAGCCTTGCCAACCATGCCGGTACTTTCTTTTTGGGTGCGACAGGCTTTTTGGGTGCGACTGGCTTTTTGGCAAAGGCTGGGGGTGTGGCAGGCTTCGCGGCAGGCACCGATTTTGGTGCAATCCAGAGGAGGTTCTGCCATTGCATGTTGAACGGTGAGTTCTGCTTTTGAACACTGCCGCTTTGAGCTACTTGGGCTGGAGTGTTGCTCTTCGTGGTCTTCGGTTGTTTTGATGGTCCGCCACCTTCGCCGGATACGGAAGGCACTCCACCTGTTCCTCCAGTAGCACCACTGCCGATCCCTCCGGGTCTTGGACCTGTACCACCGGATGCACCCGAAGAGCTTGCCACCGATCCACCACCGCTACCGCTAGCAGATGCGGAGCCACCAGATGCAGAGCCACCAGATGGGGAGCCACCAGATGCAGAGCTACCAGATGCGGAGCCACCACCATTGGTGCTAGCACTTGTGGAGCCGGATGAGGATGTGGATGAGCCGCCACCGGATGAGCTTGTCGTTGAGGATGAAGTTCCGCCAGGCGATGCAGTTGAAGTCGATCCAGTTGTGGAGCCCGATGTCGATCCGCTGCTGGTGGATCCAGCTGTGGAACCCGGTGTCGATCCACTAGTTGATCCAGAAGCCGAACCCGTGCTCGTAGATCCAGTTGTTGATCCAGAGGTCGAACCTGTACTTGTAGATCCTGTTGTGGACCCAGAGGTCGAACCAGTACTCGTGGATCCGGTGGATCCTGACGCGGAACCAGTACTCGTAGATCCGGAGGCTCCTGATGTTGAACCAGTACCCGTAGATCCCGTTGATCCAGAGGTCGAACCAGTATTCGCGGATCCGGTGGATCCTGACGTCGAACCAGTACCCGTAGATCCAGTGGATCCCGACGTGGAACCAGTACTCG
>JBIKOL010000162.1:0-19727 GCA_044358055.1 Obscuribacteraceae bacterium (SeqCode) | reverse complement strand
CTGCAAGCAGATTCCAGGGTTCCGAATCATTGAACTTAGATCCATCAGGCTGGTAGCCATTTGCAATAAGTTCGTCCTTAAATTTTTCCGGATTCTCCGCCGCTTCAATCATGACAGAGGCAGCTGTTGAAAGCGCGGCGTCCCAGCACTGCTTCATCTCAGGAGTCCATTCGCCCTCTTTGGACAAATGCTCTCCTAATACAGCAACAAGGTTCTCGCCTACTGCAGCATAGTGCGCGCTTTGTGTCTGATACTTTAAGTGGCGTATCCCCATGGCCCTCAAAAACGGAAGCATTTTTTCGGGTGCACTTAGTGAGGCGACAATCGACGCCACTGAGGCCATAAGTTTTTTATGTTGTTTTTCCGGAGCTGTGTGGAACAGCGGCTTAACAGCTGGGTATTTTTCAAACAAGCGCTCGTAAAATCGCATTCCAAGAGAAGTTAAGCCGCCGTTCTCTCTCTTCGCTCGCTGAAACGTTTTATTCAACATTTCTACATTCAATGTCATTTGCTTGCTCCTGTCCCTCTAGGAAATCTCGAAAGTATTTCGGCCACCCCGGCAAATGTAATGCCGATTAGATAGCTTTTGAAACCTTTTCGAATTATCCCTGACAAAACCAATCGTTACCTCGTCCAAAAGAAGTAATCGTCCTACGGGCAGCAAACTCAAGAGACGGCACACAGAAGAAGCGGACAAAGAAGCTTCACTAAGGTCGCACTTTGAGTAATGATGCCCTTACCGTGCCGTGCTCGATGCCTACTAAGCAGCTCTCTGAGGACCGGGAGCAGGATTGGCTAGTTTCGCGAGAGCATCGATGAGCAACAGATTGGCATGCGCGTTTTTGGAAGGAAATGAGCGAATCGTAAAATGCATTCAACCACTAATCAGTGCCACTATATATGGAGCCATTGCCAAAAGAGCTCTTTTGGCAAACTGTCGACAATTTCATTCATTCGCTGCCGCAAAAGAACAAAACTGATAAAGATTCGAAAAGCTAGGGAAAAGCTATAAGTGCCTTTCTGAGGTTTTGGGTAAGGCAAAAGGTAAGGCAAGAATTCTTGCATACCCCAGAAAGAGAATGACTCGTCTGTAAAAACGAGCCATTCATGAGCATTTCCACTTGGTTGCGGGGGACAGATTTGAACTGTCGACCTTTGGGTTATGAGCCCAACGAGCTACCGGACTGCTCCACCCCGCGGTAACACTTTGAATGGTAGCATACTTCCGAGGTCTGCAAGGAGCCGCAGATAAATTAACGCTCACAGGCAGACCAGTTGAGGCTTCTGGCGGTTTACACAATGAAAGCAGTATTACAGAGATGCTCACGGGCGCAGGTCACAGTGGATAACAAGGTGACTGGAGCCATCGAGCTTGGTTACCTAATTTTACTTTGCGTGGAACAGGGCGACACCGAGCAGGATTGCGATTTCCTTTCAAAGAAATGCACAGAGTTGCGCATCTTCCCTGATGCCGAAGGCAAAATGAATCTGTCTCTAATAGATGTCGGCGGTTCGATTCTTTTGATATCGCAATTTACATTAGCCGCTGACTGGAAGAAGGGAAGGCGTCCGAGCTTCATAAAAGCAGCAAGCCCGCAGGAAGGGGAGCGACTCTACGAATATTTTGCACAGCAGCTTCAAAAGCTGGGCGTGCGTGTGGAACGCGGCGTTTTTG
The DNA here is from genome assembly GCA_044358055.1 of Obscuribacteraceae bacterium (SeqCode). GTDB lineage: Bacteria > Cyanobacteriota > Vampirovibrionia > Obscuribacterales > Obscuribacteraceae > JAIEPM01. The sequence continues at coordinate 18,052 of JBIKOL010000162.1, read as the reverse complement.
GCGCGCACATGGAAGTCAGCCTGTGTAACGACGGGCCCGTCACAATGATTCTGGAGTATCAGTCTGCAGCGGAAGCGGCAGCCAAAGCTGAAAAAGCAGCGAGCGTGGTGAAGCAGAATTAACAAGCCAGACGGCTTAGCTCAATTTAATCGCAAGGACACTTAGAGGCGTCGCCTTCTTACGGGAACAGATGCTGTGTAGTGCGCCGATAGCTGCAGGGTCGCAATATGCATGCCGGAAAGGTACGGGCGACGCATGGCATCGCCCCTACACATATAGACGAAAGACTTTTAGACCCGGATGCTTTCATGCTTATTGCAAGGAAACATTCACTCGAAGTACCGCAGCCGAAGCCAATTTCCGAAGACGACCATGCCAGAATCCGCCTGCAATCGAGGAACTAGATAGCCGAACAGACGGAATCCGCTTGACAAGCACATCCCCGAGCTATTATGATTGGTTTTAGTAGATATGATGCTACAGGTGGTGCCCCATGGTCCAATCAATTGTTCCTCGTCAGACAAAAGGAAGCATAACGGCGGCGCCGAGAAAAGGAAAAAGTCTAGGTTTCGAACTCGCGTTGCCATTTACCATTCTGGCTTTCATTCTGATTTCGGATCAGTCGCCACTTCTCAAATTGCAGATCGACAGAATTGTCGACTGGCTTTGCGATCACGATTATGTCTTTAATACTCTTGCCTTCATAATTGCCGCAATTCCCGTGTGGATGATTGCAAGCATGATTAGAGACAGAATGCTCGAACCCCCATCCTAAAAGGCAGGATAAAAACAACTTGTCCTCGGGCAAAATAGCGATAGAATTTCAAATGCTGCTTTGAGGAACGAGGGTGCCTGACGATATTCACGAAAGTGACAACAAAATGCCTGGCGATGAGTCCACGCCAGGCATTCTGTCGCAGCCTGGAGATTCAGCTCAGAAAGATTCGGAGAGTCGCAGCCCGGCGCCTCAAGTCTCGCCACGCGCAAATCAAGGCGATGAGGACGAGGACAAGGACGAAAATGACGACAAAAAAGCTGAAAGAGAAGGCCCTCTTCCTCTGAAAGAGGAGCTTCAGATTGAAGACCTTTCCCGATGCATTTATTTCAAGGACAGCAAGCTCTTTGCGGCAGCCGGTCCTGGCTTACCTTTGCTGCAAGTAAACACCGACGGCACATTCGTTTCGTTAGATCCAGAGCGCCCCTATACTGCTGAAGTACATGAAGAAGTGGTCGTCGCCAAAGCCGATGAACACGGTCGGCTGCTCGATCCGCTTGGTCAAATAAGAAAGCTCGTCGGAATGAAATACAAAGGCAATCAGCTTTATTACGTCAACAAATATCATCCGGACAACGGACTCGAGCTTGCCGCCTGGTTCGACGACAAGTGGCAAGCTCATTACCTCTATTTTGGCGACACAGTTCTATCAGCATCTATGGTGTTGAAGATTCGCGACCGCATGGTAGATGGCGAATTGAGCGTCTTTGAGGAACTCAGCTCGGATTAGCTTCGCGAAAGTAAAGCCACAGATACCAACTTGTAATTCTAGTAGCCGGCTTCCTGCCCGGTGTCTTCAACATTGTCAGCAACGTTTGAAGAGACAATGTAAGTCCCTCCGGTTATATCCTTGAGGGGCTTTCCATCAGCGCCGATGCCATACACATAAAGGTAGCCCTGTCCGTTGCCGAACCCATAAATTGTTCCAGGCGCCCCATACATGGATGATGGAGGGTCTCTTCTTAACTGATCAACACTTCCCGGTGATGCGCTTTGATCCATAGACAATTGAACTCTGTCAGCGTTCTGAGCAGTCAACTCAGCGGTCCATTCGTCGTTTGCAAGCGGACTCCCAGCAACGGGCGTTCCATCAGAATTGTAATTATATGAAAGACCAGGAGGCAATCCGTTCAACTCACGATCTTGAATGGAATCGTTGTTTCCATTGACGTAGGGATTGGAGCCCACCAGCTCGGTGAGCTGAACCTGGGACGCGCGCTGAATAGTATTTGAATCGCCATAAACCCCAGGGAAACGATTTTGGTTGCGCAAGCAGAATTCTTGCAGCCAGCTTGCAACCTTTTGAACCTGACTTCTCATCAAGTCGTCCTCGCGCTCAACAAGTTTTTGATGCGCAGCCTTGATTTGTTCGGGAGTCATTTTCGGTGCCGCGCTGTTGATTTTCATCTGAGGCCCTGCGGCGCTCCAGTCGGCGAACAGCGGCTTGCTGTTTTCGTCCTGAAACGACTTGCCCGGGTCAAACATTTTGTCATCAGCAAACAACTGATCTAAGGCCTGAGCCGATTGCCCAGAAGAAGCAATCAAAATCGTACCCGCCAATACCAGACTCCGAATAATCCCGCGCATTCTTGCAATCTCCACGCAAGTTTTGTCGAACACTAAGCTGGAATTATACGCGAATTTCGCTGCCAAGTAGGATCAAGGCCACTCTGCCGAAAACAAAAACTTCCGAGCTTGAGGCACGGCTTCATCCTGACTCGTACCGGCTGGAGCTCGCAAGACAAAGGCATATCTTGGATGATCCCAGGGGAAATATCCCGTAATCCATGACTGAAAAGATTTACCATGAGGCGTGGTGCCGGTTTTTATAGCCAGCTTCAACTTGTTTTCGGGATCCAGCTTTTTGCCTGTACCGTGGCGGCTGGCTATTTGCATGCCTTCCTTCAAGATCTTCCAGCTTTGTGGCGAAAGCGCCAGTTCGAATTCAGGCCCATCACCTGACAGTTCCGCGCTATGCAGAAAAGGGACCTTGCCATCATTGGCAATGATGGCGCTTATGCGCATGATCTGCAAAGCATTTGCTTGAAGGTCTTCAGCAAGTCCAAGTACATATTTTTCTGAACTCGCATTATCAGCTGTCGATGCCGGAAATTTGCCCGTCTTGAAATCACCGATTTGCTGATCCAATCCGAATTTTCGTGCATATTCAATAATTGTTCGAGCGCTCATTTTCTGCGCCGCATGTGCAAAATATACGTTGCATGACAGGCCGATTGCGTTTGCCATATCAATGAGTCCATGCGCAAACTGGCACTTGTACGTTTCATTATGGAGCTTATAAACGCCTCTGCATTCAAATTTCTCGTCGACAGACATAAGATGCGCATCGGTCAGGGCTGCTGCTGCCACCAGCTTCATGATGGAACCAGGCATTCCTATGGGTGCTGAAGGTCCGCTCGGAAAGCCGATCTGCCCGTTTCGCAAATTGCACCAGATGAATTTCCCTGGCACTGAACGTGCGGGAGCGGCTTCAGCTTCCATATTCTGAGCTTCCGCAAGACCACCACCCAGGCCGAAAACAGATCGCAAAAATTGTCGGCGACCAACATTTGATGAACCAGATTTCTTTTCGCTCATATTCTTGACCCGAGAACCTTGTTTATTGAGATCCGCATACCGGGCTCGCAAGGCGTGCCCCTACCCGAACCACGTACACAACATCACACCATCCGTGTCCCGAAGCACGTACACAACGTCACACCATCCCTACCCAGAACCACGTACGTAACGTCACACCATCCCTGCCAGATAACCAACTATGGCCGGTCGCTGGAAAACTTCTTACCAGTTCTTTCTCTTTTTTTACCTGCTCTTTTCGATCCGTTAGCTACAAGCTAATTGTTGTGTCAGACAATTTAAGAAGCCAAGGGTGTATTTGTGCCAATTAAGTTTATAAGGTCTTCGATGATAATTGCTGTTTCAAAGCTAATCTCTCGTCCGGAACTCAAGAAATTGGGACAAATGTTGATTCTTGTGCTCTTTTGCTTGCTGGCTGCTACTTTGCGGAACTTGCGGGGTCGAAACTTGCTGGTATTCACCGTGCTGGCTCATACCGTATTGGCTGCTGCTAGCTTATGTGTAGGGGCGACGCCATGCGTCGCCCAGATGCCGAGCCCTCACACTGAAGCCAGCCCAGCTGTCAAGGAAGACGCTTCATTTGCAAGAATCGTCATTTCGAGCGGCTCTTACACAAAGGCAAAAGTAAAGTCCGCAGGCTCTGTGTACCAGAGCTTGCCGGAAATCGCCCGGGCAACGATGTATCGGCACTTCGGCATGCCGACTTCGATTAACGGATCGGATTCAGGGCGAGGCATGGCCTCGCCCCTACACATAGAAACCCAATCAAAATCGGATCGAAAAGAATCCCAAACCAGTTCTGGATCGGATCGAAAAGAATCCCAAACCAGTTCTGGATCGGATCTAAAACAATCCCAAACCGATTCCAAATCCGATCAAAAGAAATCCGATCTGGATGATTGGTTCAATACATTGAAGGTTGAACCTAAATTCTTGCATCCGGCTGGTGTTTTCGTAACCCTGAGCAAAAGCGGCAAAACGCGCGCATGCTGGGGTTCCGTTTATCCTCGCGAAGGAAATATCGCAAGAGAAACGGTAGTCGCCACACTCGGCGCCCTAACCAAAGAGTACAGATTCAAGCCAGTTCGTAAAAGCGAATTGAAAGATCTGAAAATTCAGGTCACTGTAATCAGCTCGCTAGAGGCAGCGAACAACGTAAAAGAAATAAACCCATACAAAGACGGTGTCATGGTACGCTCTGGCGGTCGCAGCGGAGTAATTCTTCCCGGCGAAGCAACAGATGCGTACTATGAGTTCGTCCTTGCCAGGTTGAAAGCCGGCATACAGCCGAAAGATCCATGTCAAATCTACAAAATAAGGGCCGATATATATGACTAATTCAGCCGCACTTAGTCGCAACCCGATGCTTTCCTGGCAGTTCTTCTTCTTGCAGATACTGCTTTTCGGACTGGCAGCAGTTCTTCTCTCTAAGCCAACTGGCTCCGTTAGCGGGCGCATCGCCATGGAGCAAGATGGATTCAATTTATACACCTACAATATGAAACAACATAAGGTGTATGCAATCGCAATAGGTCCGCGTGATGGCATCGAGGAAGAACGCGGTGTCTGGGTTGATGGCGACGGCAAGTTTCAAATCGATCAGCTTCCGGTTGGCGAATATCAACTCAAGGTTCGCGTGCCTGGCTTTTCAACGACATATCAAAACGGCGTTTTTGTTGAAGAAGGAAAAGTCACAGCGCTCAGCAATGATTTGCAGTTAGAAATTTCAGAGCCAAATGTTACTGTCGGCACAAACTCTCGCGTGTTCACTACGCAAGACAAGCCTTCATTCTGGGCTCATGCACAGGGCTCAACGACGATGAACGTCAAGCTCTACAGAAAAGACATGCTGAAGATTCTGGGCAGTCCTCAAGAAAAGAAAATGGGAGTGGAAATAAGCACAGACCTCAGTTTCTACAAGCCATATGGATCAGAGAATCAAAAAGAAAACATCTTTGAAAAATTGAAACCAATTCGTGTTTGGAATCGAACTCTCAATTCCGACAGTCAGGATTGGTCCTATGAGAATTTCAAAACCGAAGATCCACTTCCGCCCGGTGATTACTTTGCTGTAGTTGAAGCTTCGAACATCAAACACCATACTGATTCAGGCGTTCTCTGGTTCACAGTTACCGACATTGGTCTCATCGTCAAACAAGACTTCCAGAAGACAGTCGTGCGCGCGCTGGATCTGAGAACACTAAAACCAATGTCCGGTGTTAACGTGGAAGTCCGCTTGCGTGGCGAGACCACACAAAACGACGAGGGTGAGTCCACGACAACAAGCGAAAACAAAAAGCTCAACACCAGAACCGGTGCCACCGGCGCCGATGGTTTTGCCGAACTGCCGATCGGAAATTCATTCAGCAACGGAACCAATTCAAACCTGATTGTCTGCGGATTCAAGGATGGACAGCACGCTTACGGTGGACTATCCATGTACCGCAGCCAGGGCGAGCAACACAAGACTTACTTCTATTCAGATAGACCTATCTATAGACTCGGACAAACTGTTTATTTCAAGGGCATCTGCCGAGATCTCGAAGGCAACGGCTTCAAGAACCCGGGTGAGATGAGCCTTGATATCAAACTTGAAGATCCGGACAATTCGGAAATCTGGACCGGAAAAGTCAAAACGAATAAGTTTGGAACCTTCCATGGCACGCTCGACATTCCAAAAGATGGAAAGACCGGCGCCTATCAGGTCAACATTGTCTATCCTGACGGCTCAAGCGACTATGAACGAATCGAAATAGATGAGTATCGCAAGCCTGAATACAAGGTAGATGTCACACCCATCAATACTAGGGTTGATGCCGGTGAAAAAGCAAAAGTTCGCATCAAGGCTACCTATTATTTCGGTGCCCCTGTTGCAAACGCCAAGGTCAAATACACAATCTATTCTCAGAATGACTGGTATGGTCGCTATCGTCTGATGAGCAGACCCGACTATTACAGCTTCTTCGACGACTGGGACGGCGGCGGCAACGACTACTACTATGGCGGCGAATTCGTTTCAGAAGGCACTGCAGAAACTGATGCTTCCGGCGAAGCTGAAGTCGAAGTCGAAACCAAAGCAGTTGCCGCAAGCGAAGACTCAATCTTCGACAGCACTTACGACGACAAGAAATACAAGGTCGAAGTCGAAGTAACCGACATCAGCAGATTGAGCGTGCTCAACTCGGGCTACGTCTCAGTGACTCCAGGCGACTTCGTTCTCTTTGTCGATCCGAAGAGCTACGTCACTAAGGTAGGCGAACCAATCGCAGCCAAAGTCTCCGCAGTCGATTACGACGGGCACCCGGTAGCTAACAAGCAAGTGCAGGTGCAGCTAGACCGCCGTGTCTGGGACAGCAACGATCACTATTACCGTGGCACACAAAAATACGAAACAGTCACTGTCACGACCGACAAGGACGGAAAAGCCAGTGTAAGTTTCAACACGAAAGCCAAGTACGTAACCGATACGTATTACATTGTTGCCTCGGCAAAAGACAATGAGAATCACCAGGTATGCAATTCAAGCAGTGTCTGGGTGGCAAGCGAAAGCGAGCCGTATTACTTGAGCGGCAGCGACGCACAGAAAGAGCCTCTCACAGTCAAACTAGACAAAACGGTATACAAGCCGGGTGAAACGATTCGCGCTATGATTTCCGCGCCAGTCACTGGTAAGGAAGGTGCACAGGCAATCGTTTCTGTTGAGGGTGTCGAACTCTACAACTACAAGGCTGTGGATTTGAAAGCCAGCGCAACGCTGGTTGAAATTCCAGTCGAGAAGATGTACTCACCCAACGTCTACGTCAACGTAACTTTCGTCAATAAGAAACGGCAGTTCTTCAACACCAGTGAAATGGTGAAAGTAGCGCCGCAATCGAATTTCTTGACCATTACGGTGACCCCGGACAAGGTAAAGTATCATCCCGGTGATATGGCTACCTATACATTGAAAGCCGTGGACATCGACGGCAAGCCGGCATCAAATGTCGAGCTCTCGATGGGCGTGGTTGATGAAAGCATCTACGCGATCAGACCGGAATTCGTTCAGGACATTCGCAAGTTCTTCTACAGCCAGCGAAACAACAACGTAACCACGATTTGTTCGTTCCCTGAAGAATGGTCCGGTGGTCCTAACAAAATCGAGCCCCGCGTGCGGAAAGACTTCCGCGACACGGCAGCGTGGTTCCCAAATCTTGTCACCGACAAAGATGGAATTGCTACCGCCAAATTCAAGATGCCCGACAACCTGACGACATGGCGCGCCACCGTGCGTGGTGTCAGCATGAACACCCAGGTCGGCTGGATTTTGCAAAAGACGGTTTCCACGCAAGATCTGATTGTCAGACTGGCACTGCCTCGCTTCTTCAGCCAGGGTGACCAGGGCGAAATAAGCGCAATTGTTCACAACTATTCTGATATGGCTCAAAACATAAAAGTAAGCTTGAACGTTTCGCCTGAGTTCCAACTGCTGAGAAAGGATCTGGTCCAGACGATCAAACTCGACAAAGAGAAGGTCGCACGTGTCAGCTGGCCCGTGAAGATTCTCACACCTGGTACTGGAAAAATCGGTGTCAAAGCAATCGGACAAACCGCTGGCGATGCCATGGAAACCAAGCTGCCACTGCGTGCTCTCGGCATTCCCGTGATGGTGACGCGAAGTGGATACCTTGATTCGGACGATCAAACGGCAGAGCTTCCCGTTGAAGTTCCGCTGGATGCCGCAGCAGGTTCTCTCGATATGACAGTGCACCTCTCATCTTCATCCCTTTCACCCGTGCTGGGCAACTTCAGCTCGCTCATTGAATATCCTTACGGATGCACTGAGCAAACTATGAGCCGCTTGATGCCCTCGGTGGTGGCAGTGAAGATGAACAAGAAACTTGGCGTGCCATTGAAGAAGGCAGACCTGGATAAGTTCAAAGATGTGTATAGCCAATCGATGGAAAAACTCGACGGCTATCAGCACGGGGATGGCGGCTGGGGCTGGTGGACAGATGACCAGAGCAATACCTACCTGACAGCGCTTGTGCTCGAAGGATACAAGATGTTGGAAGACGCCAATTATCATGTCGATGCGGATCGTAAGAAACGCGGTCTGCAGTGGCTTGCAGATGCAACTGATAAATTGGTCAAGCAACTTCAAGATCCGATGCATAAAGAAAACTGGTGGCAAGACAGTGAAGCAATTACTGACCTGTCCAAAGCCGCCTACGTTCAATCACTGCACGGCGTCAAGCCATCACCCAAGCTGGTGAAATGGGTCAGCACCGATAACATGGTCACAAGATTGGGACCAGAGACACTTGCCTATTACACAATGGCATTCAAAGCTTCCGGCTACAATGCCGAAGCCCAGAAGATGTACGACCGCTTGCTCTACCTCGCTAACGACACGGACAACGTGGGCGGCAGGTATATGAACTGGGATCGCTCGGAAGCATTCTACAAAAAACTTCTGAAAGAAGACTCTGTACACTACTACTACTATTACAGCTACCGCTTCACAGCAGTAGAAACCACGGCACTGGCACTGCGCGCCTGCCTGGCAATGGAGCCGGACCAGCGTGATCGAATTGAGAACATCAAGATGTATATCCTGATGGAACGCGGCAAGGACGGTTGGGGCAACACAAAGACAACGGCCGAAGTGTTCAAAGCCTTCATGGAAGACGAACTGAAGGACACACAGGCTCAAGTTTGCAATTTCAATTCCGATCTCAGCATCGGCAACGATTCACTGAGCAAACTCAGCTTTGACAAAGCCTCGATGTTCGCTCCCGAACAAGTGCTTAAACTCAACATGAAAGCCGGGCAGCCGAAACCTGTTCTGCATAAGACAGGAAGCGGCCGCCTTTACTGGACATGCGTCGTTAAGTACTACAAGAAGTTCCAGCAAGGAAAAGCTGTGACCATTCCGAACACACCGACGGATTTGAAAATTACACGCGAATTCGTCAGAGTGGTGGCGCAGTACGACAGCAGCAACAATGTGACGTTCAAAGAAGAGCCGATCACAGGCAAAATCAAAGCGGGCGAAACATTGCTGATGAAAGTCAAGCTCGATTCACCAATTACGGTGCCATACACAATATTCGAAGTGCCTCTGCCCAGCGGAGCAGAAGTAGTTGACGACGATCGCAAGGAGCAACTTGCGAAACGTGAGAAGAACGATGGCGACTATTATTACGGCTCCTGGTGGTGGAACCACAAAGACATCATGGACGATCACATCGCCTTATTCTCGAGCAGCTACCACAGTGGCAAATCGCAAATAAGAACCATGATCCGCATGGAACTGCCCGGCAAATTCCAACTCAACCCGGTCTCTGTCGAAGGCATGTACACCAAAAACTTCGCCGGCTACTCAGCCCCTGGCGAAATCGAAGTAGTCGAATAAGCGATCCGAGGAAGCAAACCATGACCCCCAACGATCACGACCCCGACAAACCGAACGTAACTAAGCAACGATCCGACCTGGATCCGCAGAGCCCCGAGACCGCGGGCGTCCCGCCCGCACCCAACAAGGGATCCGACCTGGATCCGCAGAGCCCCGGGACCGCGGGCGTCCCGCCCGCTCCCAACACGGGTCCCAACCTGGAATCGCAACGCCCCGGGAGCGCCGGCAGCCTGCCGGCTCCTCCTCCGGCGACATCGAAACACTCAATAAAAAACAGAATCCCATCGATTCTCCAATACACGATTCTCCTCGCCGTCCCCATCGCCCTCTGCACATACCTCTTCGCCACTCACCCCTTCCGCCACGAAATTGTCTGCCGCGTTTTTTCCTTAGTCCCTCTCAATCCGTCCCAACAAGAAAACATCCGCGTAGCCTCCCGCGCATTGAACGGCTACGTTCTAAAACCAGGCGACGAATTCTCCTTCAATCGCGTAGTCGGCCCCCGAACAGACGGCCGAGGCTACCGCCCCGCCGCATCCTACCTCGAAAAGGGCAGCCCACAAACAACCGGCGGAGGAATCTGCCTTCTCTCATCCGCTCTCTACCAAGCCGCCCTCGCCAGCGGCTTGAAAATAGAATCGCGGACCCCTCACACCCGCACCATCGCGAGTGTCGAACCAGGATTGGACGCCACCGTCTGGTACGGCGGCGCCGACCTCAAATTTACCAATAGCTCCACAAACCCCATTCTCATAAACGCAGAATGCAAAAACAACAATCTATATATAAGATTGCTGGGCGAGCAAGACGCAAGGTTCGACAAAACCGCCCAGTTGAAGACCTTCATCACGTCCCGTAACCACAACGAGCTGCTCGTCGAAGTCTTCCGCGACGTAGATGGCAAACGCAATTTCGTTTCGCGCGACCACTACGAAATCAATCGATAACAGTAACTTTTAAAGATTCAAACACAAGTTGAATCTCACGATACTTCGGAATATCCAATTTCGGGCCGACTAGAGAAGCCGCCAGCCTGATGCGCTCCGCCTGAGTCTGATTCGGTTGAGTAAAGACCCAACTTTGCCTGAAGCGATCTTGCCAGCGTTTCAAATAACTCAGCGCAAGTTTGGACACTTCTTCATTCTTATTAGCATAAGCAATCAAGAAATATCCAAGCTGCTCCCACTTAGGCAAGGTCGCGAGAATATTCAAAATACATTTCCGCGTGCTCATTTGTTTGCATGTGGGAAAAACACGCCAGAGGTCTTCTCCGGATAACAACCAATTGCACGAAAGCAGATTCTTCTTTATAGTGGATAGCAAACCAGGCTCTTCTGCAGCCAGGAACTTTAGAAGAATATCGACGCTCTTTTCTTTATTGATCAAAACAATGCTATCAATTGCGGTTTTCTTTATCCGTACATTCTTATCCGAAAGAAACTTCTCAATGAGAGCATAGTCTTCCTGCTGCGGCGCATCGCAAAGACCTCGAATGGCAGCCGCCAGCTCTGCACCAGAACATTCAGCAATTCGCTCGCGGTAATATTTGCTGAAATCAAAATCCTCATGCTTTTCTTTCCAGAGAAACCGAGCTAGAGTTCGAACTTTGCTTGAACGATCCATCAAAGATGGTTGAACAAGTTCATCAAACCTCTCAGGGAAATGCAGTGATGCCATTCGAAGAACTTCTCTTCGGTTAGAAGGCAGACGATCTGTGAGTCCCGACTTAATCACGTCCAGCCTCCTATCAGGTAAAAATTGCGGGACCCCAGCCATATACGCAATTTGCCGAACTTGATGGTCGGAGTTTTTCAACCCCTGTTCGATAATCTGAAGTCGGTCCGGCCGTGCCAAGCCCTGGTACATACACAGGCGTCTCGCTTGCAGATCAAAGCTATTCAACTGGGAAACGAATTCACTTGTCGGGGCTTCCATTGCCAGTTCACTGGATAAGCGCAATATTCTTGCCGCATCGCCACGCTTTCGAAGTTTCAGTTTATCGATTAGTGCGATGTTTCTAACAAAATGAGCAGAGTTTTCTTTTTTCAGGCGCGCGTCGATAGCACTTTTAGCCGGAGTGCGAACCTCCTCGACCCAGTCCGTAGCTCTAAGCAAAAGGAATGGCAATTCACTACCATCCTTGATTTTGTCGAGAGCATAAACGCACCGCTCCCTGATATGGCCATTGCCATGCATGGAGGCGAGCCCAATCAGACATGTATTGTCCGGAAAGCGATTCAGCAATGAAAGAATGGAATCTTTGTCTGCAGCATCCCAGATGTCTCGATAGTCTCGTGTGTAGTTATACAAAGACCCACGGACTCTTTCTTCCAAATACAGCCATTCACTTGCAGTTAAATTCGAGGTCAATTGCTTAATAGCTTCAGCTGCGTATTTAGCCAGTTCAAAGTCGTCAACAAGCAAAAAAGAAAACAGGTGTATCGCCGCACGCCTGGATTTGCTAGCCACAAGCTCGGCAATAAGCTCCCTGGTCTCGGCTTTCTCCCCGTCAGTAGCCGAATTACTAGCGATGCTCTTCTGCAATGCCAGCAATCGGTCAAATATCTTCTGCCAAGCTGTTGACAATATTCCGGACCCCTCCTGCTCCAGCCGATTTTATCTCATCCTCCGAACTTTCGCTGGCAACAAATCCAATCACGTAAGCATATAAAGGACTGCCTTTAATGAATTTGGCAAAAAATTGGCATAGTCTGCCACCATTTGCGGTATCGCTTGTTTTCATGTTTTTGGCAAAGTTTTGGCACAGAACACCGCCAACAGAATTACCCCAAAAGCCTTATTAGTCAACCCATTGCAGCCAATAGTCCAAAACATTCCTGGCAAACTTTTGGCGCGCGATTACGTAATTACACAGAATAGAACTGCACAAATACGTGAATTCCCCACTGCTGCAACTTGTCAATTCAAGATATTCTCATATTACAAAGCAATCCACCCGCAAGGATTAGCTAGGCAAGTCGGCAGAACTTGCACGTTTTTTAGCAGGAGAAAAACGATCATGCATAACGAATTTTCGTCAGCAAATGATGAGGCAGCAAGATTCACTAGCAAAGAAGATGAGCAGACCAGAATGCGCGACAATGCCGCAGTCGAACTGGCTCACCAAATACACGAGTGGTCGAAAGACAATCTGGCTCGTTACGACAATGACGGAAACAAGAGAGTAAGTTTCGGCGAACTTGATCTTGGCGCACGGACTTCAAACTCCAACGACGATGCCGCAGCTCTCCACTATTTGCAAGATCATTACAAAGAAATTCAAGATCACTCTCAGAATAAGTTCCTCTTCTTCAAGGGTGCTGGCGGCGTCTCAGTAGATGGAATTGGCGAATATACCGAACAGCTGGAAAAACAACGCGAAGAAGATGAAAAGCGGATTTCTGCGGGCATTCACGAACGCGCACTTCAAGCGGGCTCTCGCGAAGTCGTCGACAAGTTGATGAGCACACCAGACGGCAACCCCAACAACTCGCTCTTCCGTGTTATTGATGGACTCGATGGTGGCATCGACAACGAAATCAGCAAGAAAGATCTTAACCGTTATCTCGACGAATATCAGAGACGCGCACGTTATGGTGACATCGGGAGTGGGTTCTTCACCCCAGAAACCCGCCGCTATGTCGAACATCTTCGCGATAATTGGGACAGTCCTGAGATGGTGCGTGTGCGCGGTACATGGACCAGACATGAGAATGATGGACGCGACGAACAAGTTCCAAACAGCAAAATTTCGGAAGAGAACCTGAAGAAAGCAATCGGCGTATCAAAAGACGGTGACATATTTGCACCGTTCGTAAAAGAGGCTCCTGCTGCGCCTGTGCCAGCCAAAGCGCCAGTCGAAGTAAAGGAACTTCCCCCTCCGGCACCGGCACAAAAAGATGCTTCGCAGGACAAAGTCGCCGCAGCCCCTGTAGAAGTTCCGAAACCAGTGCAAGCCCCAGCTCCCAAACCGGCGGATCATCATCCTCATCCGGCAAAAGCAGGAGCACATCCTCATCCGACAAAGCATGATGCCAACTGCGACAAGGACGCTAAGGGAACGCATCCCGAAGCCGCCGCCCACAAAACACATCTGGCTCAAGCCCATCACGATGCAGCGCCAAAAGCTCCAGCTAAAGCTCCAGCAAAAGCAGAGGCCGCGCCTGTCGAAAAAGCAGCCTCAGCACCAGTAGAAGTCAAAGCCGCTCCAATAGAAGCGAAACCACCAGTAGTGGCAGCACCGGAAGCAAAGCCAGCGGAAAAGACGGAACCAATACCTGCGGTGGTTGAAGCTCCAGAATCTGCGAAGGCGACATTCTCCCCCTGGAAAGCAGACCATCAGGCTGTCTCAAGCTACGTTCAAGACAGAATCGCCAGCAACTATTACAACGGCGAAAGAGATATTGCAAAATTAAACGCGGCAGCAGCTATTCGCGATAACGAAGCCGTTGCAAAAGCAGTAAACCTGAACGAATGGGGCAAGGATAATCTGCGCCGCTTCGACACCTCCGGCGACAATCGCTTGAACTATGGAGAACTGGACCTCGGCATTCGTACCAGCAAAGACACAGACCGTGCCAATCTCAGCGAAATTCAAGTCAACTTTGACCGCTTCATTCAGCAAACCGGCGACGGCGTGTTCAAGAGACATCCAGATGCAATTTCGCAAAAGGATCTGGAAGTGAACGTGCAAAAGCGCCAGGAAGAAGCAGATGTAAATGAACAGGGAAGACAGCTTGCTGCGCAGGAACGTGCCGAAAAATTCAGAGACAGCCAACTGATATCCGGTCTTCTCGCAAGCCCAGACGGCAATCCTAACAACACACTCTTCCGCGTCATCGATGGATTAGACAATGACATTGACGGCGAAATCAGCAGACGCGATTTGCGCAGATATATGGATGAATACCAGAAGCGCGCTCGCTACGGCGATGTCGGACATGGCTATTTCTCCAGCTCCACAAGACAATACGTCGAATACATGGAAAACAACTGGGATTCGGCAGAGATCAAACACCTACGCGGCACCTATCGCGACAGTGACAACCGCGAACAAGCCAACAGCAAAATCAGCCTGGAACACTTGAGACAAATGGTTGGCCTCAGCAGCAACGAAGACCTGTTCCGCCAGTTCTCCGCTGAGCAATAATTTGAGGATAAGCAGTAACCGGGTCAATAAACACTGGGGCTAGCTTAGATAGCGAATGCCCCGGGACCGCGGGCGTCCCGCCCGCATGGATAAACAATTTCAGTTGGGCTGAACACGCCGCATTTTTCTCGGGATGCGGCGTTCGTTCGTTGGGCTAGCGGAAAATTTTCTTATCGATTTGCGTGCAGTTGTCCATCAGAAGTTTCATTCGCGATCAGCTCAATCAACTGCTCATCACTAAACATCTGAATCTCTTTCAGTTCTACCTTGCTAATGCCACCATACTCTTCTATGTGGCGAACAATAAGTCCCTGCCTGATCGCTTGTCGATAGAAGTAACGTGCCTGGTCCATGCGCTCAGCCTGCTCCAGGCTTTCCCCAAGCTGCAAGAATAAGTTGGCAGCTACTAAATTACTGTCTGTCGTGTCGTCAATGTCGAAATACATGGCACTTTCTCCAGCTATTCCGATCATCACAAAATTTTGTGAAATGCGTATGCGCAGAAGGACGGATTGGCTCATCCGTTGTTTGCATGATCTTGGACATCCGTCGACAATTAACGCCCTGAAGGAAAAAGTCTACTTAGCTGCAATTCAGGGGCAAGGAATCAGGCTCCATCATAAGCTTGGCTTAAGAAAGCCACACCGTGAGGCTTCATGACACAGAAATTAGAAAACTAGCCAGCGACAGTGGTGGAATTACGGATGTAGGCACCGGAGGTCGCTGGATAGACTGTGCGCTGGGTGAGGGTGTGATGGTGCTGGCAGCCATATTCTGTTTTTTCTTAGGGGCTTTTACAGTGGATGCTATTGATATTGAACACGAGGAAATCAAGCTGCAACTTGCCGGTGAAGACAGGCTGCAGACGCAGGGATTGAACCTTGTTTACGGCACCGATCGACGCGTGCATTTGCAAATCAACGAGAATTTCGACGGGAAGGTCGCAACAATTTTGACGACTGATCCCTGGGGACGGCAAACAAGTTCTACAGATTTGCGCATTTTTCCGAACGGCAATGGCGGTAAGACAGCAATTGGTTTTACCAAAGATGCAACCGGCCAGACGGTCGAAACTCAAGACATGAGGTCTTCCCAGCGCGGGAATACCAATGTAACTGACACAACTATCAGAAACGGTTCGGGGCAGCTTTTGCATTCCACGCACGTTGAAACTACAGACAACGGCAAGTCAGTAAGCTCTGATTCAGAAGTCAGAGACGGATTCGCGCAGATTGCGCGCACAACACACCTTGAAGTGAACAGCACCAATAGTGGTGACGTCGCCGGTGCCACCACCAAGAGTGCCTTTGGTCAATTGATTCACACTCAAGATCTAAAAATGGGCACCGCAGGCGGCAAAACCTCCGGCGACTACACATTGAAAGATGGCTTCGGACGCATTGTTGAAACATTGCATTTTGACACCAACATCTACGGAAACAATAGCACCACAGATGCGACAGTCCGAGACGAGTACAATCGAGTAATTGAAACAATTCACGTCGACATTCGAAATGTCGCCGGAAAGAGCTCCGCAGATGTGAGCACAAAAGACGGCAATGGAAGAGTGATTGAAGCGATGCACATTGAGTCGAGCAAACTTGGCTCAGGCAGCTCAACGCGCGTATCAAATAAAGATGCTCTCGGACGCGTCACAAGCGGTATGGAACTGCGAATAAGTAAGTGATCGTTCTTGCTTTATTTCCAGGAAATTTCAAAAGGCTTCGCATCGGTGATGTCACCGTCCGCGGTAATTAAAGGCAGGGCTAATCTGAGCGCCGCAGCAACGACGAGCCGGTCAAACGGATCTCGGTTAAAGTTTAGCGAATGGCCGATTATCAAATCATCTGGCTGCAATTCGGTCAAAGTCATACTGTTAAAGTAATAGGTCTCATTTAGGACTTCTCTGATTAATTCGTAGATGAAATCTCTCGAAAACGGTCCAGTATCGCAATTACACGTATAGTTCAGACCTGGGGGAAGAGCTAAGCTATCCCTTCATTGGATGCGAATTTATGGCCGATCAAACCAAGCCAGGTTCCGACAAATCAGACCCAAAGCCAGAAAAAGTTTCGGAAACGCCCTTCACGCCCGAAGCCAGTCCGCAGCAGCAAAAACGTGACAGTGACGCCCAGAAGGCGGCAGCAGCGCAGCAGCCTGGCACCGCGAAGCTTCCCGAGCTGACCCTTGCAGGCACAGACAGCAGGGTTGATAAACCGAAGGCGGCATCAGAAAGTACAGGCTCCTGGTCTACACAAGAATTGAGCAAGGTGTTAAAACACCTTGAATCCATCAGATCCGACGCCGAGCGCGCATTCAACACTAAGAGCGGCGGTGAAAGAGCGCAGGGGCACACATACACCCTGCTACGCGACAAGATTCTTCCCGAGTTGAAGAAAGAAGGAAAAATCGACGCTGAGTGGCAACTGTATCCATCGGTAGCGCAATCTCCGGCAGATAAGGTCGGAGCCGATTATCTCTTAGTAAACACAAAGACAGGTGCTTTCCATTTCCTCGATGCTACCTTGAAAGAAAACAAGGATAACGTTTTTGAATTGCGCGCGGGCGGCGTAATGGTAGTAGATAATCGCTTGTTTGATGAATTCAGCGCGCTTAAAACAAATGAAGCGGGTGCCATTGGCGAAGCAGCATTGAAGCTTCAGGATGACATAAGTGCACAGATTGAGACGCTGACTAAGACTGCAACGCCGTTCAAACTAGGTCCTGATGGCACGCCGATGCCGAGTGTAAAACAGGTCAACGAAGAGCAAGCAAAAACTGAAATTGGCCAGCTTTCCGCCTGGGCTGAAAAACAGGCTGAGGCTAATCCTGCTGATGCTCGACTGTTTCGTGAAATGGCCGCAGTAGTGGAACGCTCTCTTCGCCAGATCGATAAAGCCTCTCGAGAAATTGCCAGTCCAAAGTTGGCAGAGTCTATCAGCAGAGCTACAGACGCAGAAATCGCAAAGTATGCTTTCGCAAAGTACAAAGGTCAGGCTTACGCAGCATCACTGGGTTCCGCAAAGAATGAACTGCACATTCTCAAAGACGGTAAAATGGTGATGCCGACGGAATCAGGAGAAATACACGTTGGTGGCAATATTGCAGAGCATCTCAGATGCTCTGCAATATTGCC
>JBIKOL010000160.1:0-19965 GCA_044358055.1 Obscuribacteraceae bacterium (SeqCode) | reverse complement strand
GTCGTAATAGTGCTGATTGTAGCCGGGATTGTAATACTGCTGATTGTATCTCTGGTCGTAATAGTGCTGATTGTAGCCGGGATTGTAATACTGCTGATTGTATCTCTGGTCGTAATACTGCTGGTTGTAGCCAGGATTGTAATAACGTCCCGGATTGCAATTTTGTTCACCTACATATCCCGGGTGATTCGGATTGTAGTATCTGGCCCAATCATTTTGATTCGGGCGTTGATACGGATTGCCAGGTTGGTAGATCTCCGGCTGCCCGGGCTGCGGTCTGTACGGCTGATTGCCACCGCCAGGATGATAAATATATGGATCGCCTGGATTCACATAAGGCGCCGATTGGTATCCTTGCCTTACTACCTGTTCGCGATATTGCACTGCGGGTTGCGTGTAATAGGTTCCGCAGCCAGTCTGATATGTTGTGCAATCACCGGGACGATATGCCGCCTCATCGCTTGGACCGGGTTGTGGTGTCGGCGTGATTTCTTTTGTATTCGGTGCAAATTTGCGTTGAGCACCGGTGCTGGCATCTTCAAATGAATACTCACCTTGCTTCGACATGTGAATGTCGCCGTACCAGGTGCCGGAGGGACGCCCGTTCACCGCATAATCCCAACTCTGTCCGTCGGAATTGCGAGTATAGACGCGATTTTGATCGATGATGACTTGCGTTACTCGCTGCGGATCGGCTTGATCTTCATAACGAACTTCTCTGACTTTGCTGCCGTCAGCTGCGGCTGTGAGCACGACTCTGCCTTGAGCGTCGAACCTGTTCACTGCGCCATCGGCGAGTTTCACTTCTCTGGGATTTACTTGATCCGGCAGTGGCGGCAGCGGCACTGTGTCCGTCGGCTTCGGAACATTGTCGCCCGGTTTCGTTGGAGTCGGTTCAGGCGGCTTCGGACCCGGATTCGTATCAGTCGGCAAAGGAGTTACCGTCCCGGGTTTCGTTCCGGGTTTGCCTTCTTGATGAAAACTATAAGGATCCCAATCGGGTTTGGGCTGAGCGCCCTGGTGGAAGCTGAAGGGATCTCTGTCTCCTCCAGATTCTCCATTATATGCAACGCGGGAAGCACGGCTTTCAGCCAGTGCGAAACAATCATCCATCGAAAAACGCCTCACCAAAGATGGGGTAGAACGAAGTCGCAGATTGTCCGAACTGATAGCCTGACTCTAATACTAGCCGTCCACTTTCAGACGTCCATGGTGAAAACACCCAGACACTAATAGCTCAGCCAGTGGCCCCATAGAGTGCTGACTGTAGATACACGCCCCCGGGTAATTTTGGACACCCAACCGGTCTAGTTTTAATTCTGTCTAAGATTGCTTCCTACTTAAGCTTGACCTTGCAGCCTTTGATCAGGCTGCCGCTTGCATGCGTTTCTTGCCATACAACATATGCTTCGCCTTTTAAAACGCTGACGGACGGGTACATAGTCAGGTCGTTGCTGTGCCAGATCTTTTCTTTATGTGAGAACGTTTCTTTATTGCCAACCTTCATCCACAAATCTGGAATGTTTTTATTGCCAGTGGTATCAATCCAGACGACTGCCGAAATTCCGTCTGCATCGACTGCCATAGCTGGTTGGCTGGAGACGCCGTTGGAATCAGAAATGTTCAATGCTTTGCTGAATTTGCCGTCCGCATTTTCTATCACGCAAAGAATGTCGCCTACGAATTTATTTGAACTGTCAGTCCAAATAAAATACACGCGCCCGTTTTGTCCGCAAGCAACGTGCGGGAGTTCTGAAAAACCGGAGTCTTTGCTAATGTCTTCGGGAGCGCTCCATTTATCGCTGCCTTTCTTCTTCCACACGTAAAAAACATCCGGGCTCTCGTCACCACTGCTGGTGTCAGACCAGACGATGTGAATTCGCCCATCCTCACCAACTGCAATGCCGGGGCTCCGACTGATCGCTCCTGGCGTGTTGCTCACGTCTTCGATTTTTGACCATGTTTTGCCATTGTCTGTGGAACAACTATAAAAAACATCGGGACCCGCGGGAGCAGGCAATGTGTCAATCCAGACTATATGCAAAGAATTATCATGTCCGATTGCAAGCTGAGGCTCGCTGGATTCAGTTTTAGTGCCCGATATATCGACAGGCTCATTGAAAGTTTTGCCGCCATCTGTAGAACGTGTGTAAAAGATGCCGTTTGCTTTTTCCTTTGAAGCTTTGCCCTGCCAGACCACATTGATGGAACCATCTGGCGCAGCCAAAACTTGTGCGTGGGTACAATTCAACGTGCTTGCTGAAACTTTAACAGGAGCAGTCCAGCTCTTGCCGAAATCGGAACTG
Organism: Obscuribacteraceae bacterium (SeqCode); assembly: GCA_044358055.1. Classification (GTDB taxonomy): domain Bacteria; phylum Cyanobacteriota; class Vampirovibrionia; order Obscuribacterales; family Obscuribacteraceae; genus JAIEPM01. Next base: position 17,659 of record JBIKOL010000160.1, on the reverse strand, counting down.
TCTGCGAAAAATATTGCGTCGTCGTTTTTGTAAACTACATACAAGTGGCCGGAAGACGCTGCAATAGAAGGGCTCTTTCCTTTGCCCAGGTCTGCCATCTGTTGAGGAACGAAGGTTCTCTCGTGTTCTGTTTTTCCCTGCTCTGTTTTTACCGGCTCGGCTTTGGCAGACTCGCTTATTGCCTGCTCCGCAGCAAAAACGGGACCCCAGTGCAGCAAGCCGCAAAAAAACAACGCGAAAGTAACTCCAAATCGCATATTTCCTCCAGCCGGAATGCCTCTGAACAGGGCGAAAACGTTCTTCCGCTCAATAAAATACAATACTGACAACGCCGCATGGGCGCAAAGCTCATAAAGAGTCAATCAGAAAGCAGTTATGCGGATATTACGCATTTAAACAAAATCTGCACAAATTTGGCACTACAACGCCACGCGGGTTGTTTTATCTTTTAAACACATCAAATGGAGGCGTTATAAATGGATACCCAAGATCAAACCCGAGCTGTGGAAATTGGTAAAGAATTTGATTGCAAAAGCGAAAAAAGCGCTGCCGATTTATCGCGCGACTTGTCACCAAAGGACCCAGAGGCATTTAATGAGTTTCTCAGAGTGGTGAAAACGCAAGAAGCGAATAATGGTGGCAACCATTCAGTTGCCGCCGATATGGAATTGACCGGTTCACCTATTAAATACAATCCTAACTGGACCCTAGATCCGCCGCCGATGGCTGGCCAGTTCCAACAAAACCGTGGATCACATATTATAGGTGGATCAAAGAGCTGGAGACCTGGCGAAGCTTGAGCTTGGCCCAAGTCACTGCTCGCAGCTTAGTGCAAGCCAAACCAGCAATGACCAGAACATTCTTTTTAAAAGTGCGGTGCTCCTGACCGGTATTAAGATAAGGGGCACTGAGATCACAAAGAGTCAATCAGAAAGCGCAAAGCGCGCCGAGTCAATGAGCGCACAATTCTGCCTTTCATAGAATCTGCTGGACCGTAAATCGCGGCATGCCGGGGAGGAAAATAGGAAGGCGCCGCAGCCGGTATAGTATCTGGGGCTGAACCAGTCATATAAGAAGCTGGTGTTGCGTCAGTCGGCGAAGGCGGCGGATAAGCTGGCTGGCTTATAAATGGGTGTGCCAGCAATTCGTTTCGCAAACGGAACACTGTTGCTCCACCATAAGCCTGCGTGTGCGTTACTTTTGCGATGTGATCGCTTGCTTCGACATATTCGCCTTGATACACGCAAATGTGCCCGTGAGGATGTGTGCTTGATTTTTGATAAACAATGATGTCACCACGGCTTAGCTGATCGACATTGTTAACAACAAGAGGCGTAAATCGCGCGTCTTGCAAAAGCTGGGACTGCGCCATGAATGCGCTTGCGCCTGTAAGCCTGACACCAAGCGGGTCCAACGCACGGCAAACTGCAGCATAGCAACGCCCACTTGTATGTGTCGCCTGAGCAACATTCATCGAAGTGCGCGCAATGTTTTCTGCGTTCAGATTCTGATTTTCGTAGCTGCTTGCAAAACATGCTGGTTCTAAGCAAGCAAAGGCAATTGCTATGGATAACAAAAGATCAGCAGTCCAATTGTGCATACGCTGCCTCTCAAATCGTTCCAAATCAATCGCATGGAGCGCTCAAAAGATTGACGTTCAACACGTTTCTTTGTTGCAAAGCAGGTGTCTTATAAGCAGAAAATTTTTTGCTTCGATCACGGCGATTTAATTCGCTGCTTCTCCGACACAATAGTATTTTCATTCAGCGGCATTCCTGGCTCATTTGAACTAAACGAAATCTACACAGAGCCAACCGGATTTATTTACCAAAACTTGGATAATCTAAGCTTGCTATTTGGCTTATCTAATCATCCAAACGTTGCCTGGTATCAATCTCTCCAGAATGAATTGCCAACGCCTGGAAACGCCTGAAATGGGAGAAAATTATGCCCAGTGGAATAGAAGAAAATGTTTCGGATAGCCAACCCGATTCAAGAAATCGCGGAGTAAATATCGAGGCCAATTCAAAAATGTCACTGGAAGGGCAAGCAGGAAATGTCAGTGGCGCAGAGAGCAGGCCAAATTCAAAGGCAGCAGAGCACTTGCCTCCTTTTGAAATCGTATCTGTTCCTGGCGATGATGGACTCAAATTATCAGGCATACTCTGGAAGCCGCCTGGAGCAGGTCCATTTCCTGCGGTTGTGTATAACCATGGGTCTGAGCAGTTTGAAAAAAGCGATAACTACGCCGATATTGCCAATTTTTATGTCAAAAATGGATTCGAGTTTCTTATGCCTCTTCGCAGAGGGCACTCTTATACCGAAAACGGCCAGGTGCTTGCCACATCCGACGGCGTCTTGTTTGATGACCGGCTCTCAGCTGATGCGTTGTCCAGCCAAGCCAGCAGGAATTCCAATTGGATAAAAGAGCAGGAACTTGATAATCAGGATGTGGTTGCCGCTGCTAAATGGCTTGCAAAACAGCCTTCAGTGGAAAGCGACAAGATGATTATGTCCGGCATTTCTTTTGGTGGCATTCAAACTTGCCTCGCTGCAGAAAAAGGCTTAGGCATGCGCGCGTTCATACCATTTGCACCCGCCGCAATGGCATGGGAAATGGTTCCTGAGGTGCACCAGCGTCTGGAACAGGCATTGCAGAATGCCGAAGCGCCGGTATTCTTAATCCAGGCAGAAAATGATTACAGCTTAGGTCCTTCGCAGGATTTAGGACCTGTTCTGGACAAAGAGGGATCTCCAAATCGGCATAAAGTTTACGCGCCCTTTGAGGTCGAAAAAGGTCCTGCAGGTGGACACGCAGGTTTCGCGCTGCATGGTATGAATAAATGGCGCCAAGACCTTAGCAATTTCTTGCAGGAAATTGAGAATTTGCCGTTGTCTGTTGCGGCGAGTTGAAGTAACCAAACCAATCCGCAACTACCGCAGTGGCTGAGTGAAGTCTTGTCTTTGTCTGATGCTTCGCGACCGTCTTGTTCCTCGCTCTCATGATAGAGAAGGGACACTCAGAACACGTAGATCCACGAACTTAAACAAAACGTACCGGAAAAGTTCCGATACAGAGAAGTAACTTGGTGGTGCGTAATTTGAAAGCTAAAGGAGAACTCTAATGTTTGATACACCAGATGGAAAATCAAAAATCGATAATGCAGACGCTCAAGTCTTGAAGGACATGCACAATTTCTCAATGACCATGGCGGTTGATATCCAGGACAAGGTGGTCAGGCTGTTTCAACATCCTGAAGAGGCGAAATCAGATGCAGGGATAAGGCTCATGGGGGACTCACAGACTATGAGAACACAAGGCACTTTCGTACAGGAGGCCGTCCAAGCTGATTTGGATGCAATGGAAGCTGCGGATAAATCTCTCCCGCAAATCCGAGTTACCGGCTTTCAGGAAGAACCAATGCAAATCAAAGCATTTGATCAAGCCACAAAGCGTGTTCTTACTGCTAACCCTGATGGTGACTTCCCGCAGATAGAGCTAAGGTCGTAATTTGAAGAAAAGAGAAGCAACAGATAAGTTGCTCGATTGGCCTAGGCAGCAATCGAGCAACTTTGGCATGGACAATAAATCTCTGGCACCACGAAAATCGCTCAACACAGTTCGTGGCTAGTGAGTTGAAGAAATTGCCCCGGGCAATATAATAGTGGATGAATTCTAGATTCATGACGCACAAAAGCGAGGGTATCCATGAATTGCAAAAATCCTCATCCATGGGCAATTGCTTTAGTCTTGTGCACATTACTTCTTTTAAGCTCAGACATTGCCGGTGCTCAGGGAACCCTATCTTCCACAAGCACCGAGACAGATACAACTAGCTATGGTGCAATTAACGGCTCTATTGGTCGCATTCAATCCAAACTGGAATCCAGTCGAAATGTATTGAGTGCCACTGATCTCAGTTCTTTCAGTGAGAGAGTTAAAACACTCAAACAAAGTGCTCTTTACGACATCGACAATGGCGGACAAGGAAAAGACATGGTCGGTCCCGCAACGAGTCTGGAAAAAGACATCGATAACAGCATCGCGCAGGCAGCACAAGCCCTGAAAGACAACAGAATTCGATTGGAAGATGCCCGCTCACGAATGCACAACGCATTAAGTTCAAAACGAGTCTACCTCGGAAACAGTCAAGCCGAGATCGAGGATATGGTGAGTGATTTTGATATGCGTGTAAAGAAGTTCGATTTCCAGGATCCTGCGATCCTTGCAAATCTGTTGGGTGAAGCAAGTACTCTTGAGCAAACAATTAACAGCACAGCCATGTCTCATAGAATCCATCAACAAAGTTCAAGTCCATTTGGCAATCCCAGCTTTATGGACACCCCTCCTGCCAGCGCTCAAACGTCTGCTGTCGAGAAAACGAGCCCTCAAACCGCATCTCCAAAAGGCTCAGCTGGTCTAAATGTAACTCCTGTGGCAAAGCCCATTTACGAACAAAGGGAAAGTTTGAGTGAACTGATCGCCAATATCGAAAATACAATCAAACGGCTAAGTACCCGGCAAGTAGTAGGAACCTTCGAACTTGACGAATTCAATCATCGACTTGATGTACAGAAACAGAATCTTAAAACACTATCTCAGCCAAGCGGCAAGCTCTCTTTCAATCAGGAGCAATCGATTCGCACTGAACTGGAGCATTTGCGTACCGATTTAAAAGAAGCAAACAAATAGTTTTTATCCAGCTAGGCTTGTTGACTGAAGTTCAACCAGGCTTGCATAAATTCCGTCGCGTTTGCCTGTAAGATCGGCGTGAGTTCCCTCCTCGACGATCTTTCCGTCGCGGAAGACTAGTATGCGATCTGCATCCCTGATTGTTGACAGCCTGTGAGCAATCATTATGGACGTGCGCCCGTGCGTGACGGAACGAATTGCGTTTTGCACCGCCAATTCACTGGCGGAGTCAAGCGAGCTTGTTGCTTCATCGAGGATGAGAATTTTGCGGTCGGAGAGAATAGCTCTAGCGATTGCTACGCGTTGACGTTCGCCCCCGGACAATTTGATTCCTCGCTCGCCAACTAAAGTTTCATATGCCTGAGGAAGCGACATAATGAATTCGTCGATGCTGGCTTGCTTCGCTGCCTGGCGAATCTCTTCCAACGAGGCATCTGGCCTTCCATAAGCGATGTTGTCTCGAATGCTTCGGTGAAACAAAATCGGATCTTGAGGGACTACGGCTATAGCGTGCCGCAATGATGACTGAGTTACCTCTGTGATCGCCTGTCCGTCAATTGTTACGCTTCCTGAATCGACATCGTATAAGCGCTGAACTAGACGCACAAAAGTTGTTTTACCGCCGCCCGAATCTCCCACCAGTGCTATGCGCTCGCCAGGGCGAATGTTGATCGAAAAACTCTGGAGAACAGGCTCTGTTTTTCCTGGATATGTGAAGGTGACATCGTGAAAGCGTACTTCACCTTCTCTTACAAGCAATTCTGCAGCCCCCGGTTTGTCTGTGACGGCAGGTTTCTCGTCAAATAAAGTAATTATTGCATGCAAGTCATAAGAGGAAGTCAGAAGGTCTCTAACGTGGTCGCCGACTCCGCTGATGTATTGGTTTAACACCATGTGTGCCATCACGAGGTACGCCATGTCGCTAATGCTTGCGCGTCCATGAACGAAATACCAGGTACCGCCCCCGAGAAGAATGGCTAGCATGCCGGTCTGCAGCATGCGTTGCATTATGGTAACTGTGTTGCTGCGATGGTATGCAACAAGATTGTAATTCCTCAGGATTGTAGTCATATCCTGAAAGCGAAGATTCTCCCTTTCTTCCTGCGCATAGCTTTTCGTAGTGACAATGCCTGTGATGCAATCAGCAAGATGTGCGCCAAATCTATCTTGTGCGTTTGCAAAGGCTTCTTGCGCAGGACCCGCATATTTGAGGATGAGCATCACGCTAATTGCCACAAAAATGATGATATAAGCAGATAAGATAGCGGCAAGCATTGGCATTCTGAACGCAAGTAGAACGATGCTGTTAATTACAACCAGGCAGGCCGGAAATACGAATATGAGGAGGTGTGATTGAAATTTCTCAAAACGGTCTCGTCCGCGTTTGATCGTAGTGATCATGCTTCCGGCAAAAGTATTCACGAAATATTGTTCGGATAAACTCTCGACGTGTGCAAATGCATCGTCCAGCAATTTCTTATAGATGTTGTTTTCGAATACCTGAAACATGCGAAAATTTATCTGGTTTGTGCCCATGAAACTGGCGTTTGCAATCAGAAACATCATCAAGCTTTGCCAAATCTTTTGCTCGCTGCTGTGAGCACGTACTGACTCAAAAAATGCAGATAAAATATTTGGTAAATTAGTCTGGATGAAAGTAGAGACCGTGAAAAGCAAAAGAAAGAGTGCGAAGCGGTACGGTTGTGTCATCCAGTACTTCAGTGCAAATCGGAATACATCGGCAAACCTGTATCCTGCATGCCGCCTTGTAAATTTGGTTTTCATTGTTTAAGACCCCGCTGTCCTTAAGCCAATATAGCTCTTCTTTCGATAAGAATGCTGGACTATGCTGTGTACATCTCGTGAAGATTTCGAGACCGCTGTTGTATTTTTGTACGGACTGTATTGCCGCCATTACGTGGTGCTCATGGTAGTTCCACCAGATTGCAGAGCGCTTTTCACAAACAATTCATAACATTGTCCAGATTTTTTTAGACAACGAGAGCCAAGCTAAGGTTCTATTGTGTAAAAGGAAAAAGAATATGGCTTTGGAAGATTCGCGCTCAGAGCAAACGGAGCCGCAGATAGCAAACAAAACTCCCCAACTCGATCTGAGGTCCATTTGGGCTGGCGAATTCTCCGGTGCGACAGGAGAAGCAAAAGCCGCTGGATTGCATTTGCCAGAGGTGTCTTTGCTTCACCATGGAGACAAACAAAGTAATAGTCTTACCCCAGCTAAAGAGACAGAGAGTGCGCTGGAGAATAAAGCAAGTGAGCATCTCACGATCGCTCGTGATAAGTTCTATGAGATGGCGCATGGCGGGCGAGAAAGCAATGACGTCAAAGCTGCTCAAATCAGCTCGGAGCAACTTCTTCAATATCTGAAGAGCCCGGAGTTTCGCAGCTGGGTAGCCGCTGAAAAAGCTGCAGGCAAAGAAGTTTTCTGGCCTACAGACGTGGACAAAACGATGTCCTCGGGCGATGTGTTCACTTATTTTTTTAAGTGGCGTGCAGATAATCAAAAGTTCTCTCCGGAGCAACTTGATACCATTTCCAAAACTATAAAACGCCTGGATCCCGATGCCAGGTCGACTACACCCGAGGATGCCATAAAACTCTGGCAATCCAAAGAAAAAGGTGGAGATGGCATTAAACTGTTGGATTTCTGGAGCGAGATCTATTGGCCGTCGCAAAAAGGTATGAGCATGGCTGAGAAAATTGCCGAAACACAAGAATTTGCCAGGACGTTTCAAGACAAAATTTATCCACTTGTTCCTGAAATCAATAAAGCAATAGAAGATGCAGGCGCTCACGTTGTCATTTTGTCGAACGGCGATCGAGAATTAGCAAAAGCTATTGCTCCGGAATTTGGAATCAAGCCGGACGATGTGGTGGCTGCAAAATCAGTTGTTGGAGCGGATGGAATGCTCACGGGAAAACAGGGCAGCCTGGAGATCCTTGATTCTAAATGGCAAGATCTTCCGCAGCCCGGCAAAGCAATTAACTTTCATAATTGGCTTGATACAAATAAAGGGCGATTCGGCATGGACCGCTTGGACGAGAGTAAAGTGGTTATTGCCGGGTTTAACGGGGACAGTGCAGCAGCTGATGGTGGCATGATGATCTTGTCTCCGCAAAAAGGCATAGGAGATTTCATGGTTGATACACCCGGTGAACCTGCACGAATAGCAAAGTTTTACGAGTTAGCAGATAAGTATGGCTGGATGAAGGGCGAGTTTGTCACACTACACAGGCGGCCCTCTGCCTTTGACCTGTCTAATTTCAAATGGTAAGCGCAGCAGAGCAGGCAGGTCCTCTTTTCCTTCGTAAATGCCGGACGCAATCAAAATACTTCGGTTACAATAAGGCACTCGTTAGCGCTAAACTTATTGAGTTTTTTGTTCTATCTTCAACTTCTCCATGAATATGAAGATTTCAAGAACTGTAGGACATATCTAATGCAAGCAAACATTATTTCGACGAACGATTTGGCTGACCAGTTGGTTAGAAAAAAGAGCCTGATTGCAATTTTCATGTATTTAATTGCTTTGATTCCAGTGCATGCTGCTGACAGCCACAAAGCAAGCAATTTGACGCAATCTCAGAAGCTTATCCATGAAAAGCAAGGAAAACGAGAATGGCAGCAACAAATGTCAGGAAAAACCGACGATCTTTCGAATCAAAAATTGCCAGTCGGAGTTAATCGCGATGAGCTTTCCGTGTTGCTGTTTGGAAAAACACCAGCCGAACTTAAGAAATCTTCGGAAATCAAATTTCTGGGCGCGCACCAATTTCCGGGCAGAGATGGGCTTTTTATAGGCGCCGGCTCAATTTCAAAAAAACTTCGAGACTCTCATTACAGCGAAATACAGCTGTGTGTTTTTAAACTTGTTCCATCACAAAAGCCAGTATTAGTTGCAAAAACCAGCAGACCGCTGATTTCATCGAGAGATACCATGAATCCACTTGATGAAGCAGCTGCCAAAGCTGCATCGGACACCCTAGATTTCGAAGATTTACAAGCCTTTGACCTGGCAACTTTTCAAATATCTCCGACTCAGTTCGCATTTGGCCTCAGAACCGGCCTCCATGAAGGATACGCAGGCGGTATTGGGTTGCTTGAGTATCTTCATTTGTTCGTCGCTGATGGAACTAAGATCAAGCCTGTTTTCGGTAGTTTAGTCTATGATTTCCAGAACCTGGCAGGCGACTGGCATAAAGACGGAACACGGGAGCGTTTTGTATATGAGGATAAATATGTACTATCCATCAGCAAGCAACTGCACGTCGGTCATTACGACTTGCAGCTGCGCCAGGTAAAAGGTGGAAAACAGAGCTGTCGGTATGCATGGGATAAGGAATCAGACGCATATCTGCCGGTTGACAAAGAACCGACGGAGTATTACGCAAGTGAACATTCCTCCGGCCATTGAGAATCTGGCAAATCGTTTCTAACTCCCTGCAATACTTGTGATTCAACTTCTCCTGGAATTTATTATCCGGCTGCGACTTACTTCGCACTAGTCTTTAAACTGCTTCCATGAATCAATCATGACCTTGCGTTGCTGATAGTCTTTGATGAGATTATCGATGCAATGGCTATCTTCAGCCATTGCAGAGCCAATTCCTTCGACCAGCATTCCGAAGACTGCGCCTGCCACGCTGTCTCCTGGTCCCTGCATTTGGCGCCCAAGTTTGCCAACTTCGCCGCCACTGCTTTGATTAGCTTTGTGTACTTCCCAGAGTTTAGCTCTGAACTGCTCTTCAGAGCCCAGTACATCTTTTAAGTTCGATAAATCCTTATCCGTCAATGCGTCTAAATTGGAATCGATCGGTAGGATTTTTCTGAAGGAACCGGTGCTATTTTTTGAACCGAGATTATTTAGGGCTTCAAAGTGCTCTGCCAGAATTTTCGCTGCTTCAGTGGCCCTCGCGCCGTCCTTACCTGACTTTACGTATTCATTTAATTCGGCAAGACCGATGCCTTTCGATTTGTCGCCATCCATTCTGTTCTTATAAATGTCCACAATCTCAATAAATTTCGTTTTGTTGTGCAAATCTGAATTCAGTGATTCTTCTATGGCCTTAGCCAGTGGATTCGTTTTGTCACGGTGTAAATCTCTTGCAAAGGCTGTAATGTCTTTTTGTGTTATGCCGTTGTTTTCGGTTCCCCATTCATCATTTGAGAGTTTTTCAATTCCATGTATATTTGGAATTATTGCTTCGGCGATTCGCGTGTCTCGTTCGCTTAATGTGTGCTTATATAGCGCCAGTGCAATCTCTTCCTTGCTCAAAAATTTGTCGTGATTGGTATTTAGTTTATTGAAATTGCGATCGAAAAAATCAGCTACAAGTGTTGCAGAAAGATGTTCCTGAGGAGCACCGGTGTTCTTCTCTTCGGAAGAACTCTTCAAGTTGTTATCCATAATGTCCTGCCTGAGCAAGAGCTTGACATGCCTGAACCTGAGCCGCTCAAGCACACCCTGTCTCTTAAATAGTTGACCCGCATACGCTTACAGAAGTTTTCAGACCAACCCAAGACATCAAAAATCTGTGCATACATCATACGCTTTTTGCGCAATAGTCAACTGTAGAATTATGCAGTTGGATTGCGTGAAATACGCTCAGAGCGCTAACTAACGTTCAGCGTAAATAGGTATCCAACGAGTCACCAATCAATATGGAAATTTGAAGCTGGTCGAAGACGTTGGGCAATAATCTGGAAACTTCCTTCGATCGTGCCGCCGCGCTATTTATGCGAAAGCATTCCTCTACCACGTAAGATGTGGCAGAAGCAACGCCTGTCCGTTCTGAACATGTCCATAAATATCTAGTTTGTTCGCGGTGACGATTTCGGCAGCCGCACCTTGAATTTGTTTGTTGCTTGGCTCTGATCCGCCTGGACCCTCAATCTCTTCTTTGGCAATTTGCAATATGTCCTGACCAGGCATTGCAAATACGTACCTGCAATGAGGATCATTTGGTTTCGGTTCAATCTCGGGTTTCAACATGAACGTGCCGTTTACCGTAGTACCGTCTAATGAGAGATATGCGTTGGCGCTTGGTACACCAGGTCTATTAGCAAGACTTACAGCCTCCAAGAAGGCTCCATAATCCTTGGGATTCATTGGCATTAACGCTTGAGAAAGAGCCCTGGCGCACTCGTCAGTGTTACCCCCGCTATTAAAAACGTCGGCCACTTGTTGAACTTCATGTTGATTTATACTCATGTCTGTAGGCTCCCATTATTTGAGGATCAGCTTAGGAGTTTGTCTTCAAATAATTCCGGACGATTCCGTGAAAAATCCGTGGAGCGTTCGTATTAACCGCAACATCCCCTGATAGGCATCTTACGCTTAGCGTATTGATTGAACTTTAGAAGAACTGGGGTGCAAGGATTTGAACCTTGGAATGGCGGATTCAGAATCCGCAGCCTTACCACTTGGCGACACCCCATTAGTTTCGAATGATTATACCAGCGCAAGTTTGGCTTCCACACAGCGTGATTGTCAGAAAAACATTTGTTGCGCTTTATTTGAGCCTGGCTATAATCGATGCATTCAAGCCTGGAGCACAGACATGCGCGCAAACAAGCGTGAATTTCTTACAGAAGAAGAATATTTAAAATTCGAGCACGCATCAGCTCTCAAGCATGAGTATGTAAACGGGCGAGTTTATGCTATGTCTGGCGTTTCTCGAAGGCATTCACGCATTCAATTAAACATAAGTGTTGCCCTGCATAATTTTCTGGATGGCGGACCATGCTGCCCTTACATGGAAAATATGAAGGTCAAGATAAAAGCAGCAAATTGCTACTACTATCCCGACATAATGGTTGTTTGCCAGGGTGCTGGCGATCTTGATGAGTTCTATGAAGACTCTCCAGTTCTAATTATTGAAGTCTTGTCTCGCTCCACTTCATCTATTGATCGCAGAGAAAAGTTCAATAATTACACGATGCTTGAGTCTCTTCACGAATACGCATTAGTGCATCAGCAGCGGCGCAAGCTTGAATTGTTTCGAAGAAATCAGGGAAACGAATGGGATGAATATGTTTTCCATGGAGACGATACAGTCATTTTCACATCTTTGCCAAGCGAATTCAGTTTAGCAATGGATACGATTTACCGAAATATTGCTGACGGTACGAAGCTCCATGTAAAGGAAGACGTTCCTGAGTATTTACTCTCAGACAACGAACTTTATGAATTGAGCTGGTGAATTCGTTCCGGAGCGATTTAGACCTGGCGAATTACAATACGCTTAGCGCGCTAATTTAATTCGCGTGGTTACCGGATTTTGCAGAAAGAATTGCAGCAGCACGCGCTCCTACTTCATGTGCCGAAACCTCGTGCGGGCGAGTTGCGTACGCCTTGTATTCTCGTTCGCGAAGAACGACGAGCTGATTTTTCAATTCTTCCTGCAGGCAAGAGTTGAGTTCTTGCTCAAGCATCATCTTGTTTAAGAAGTCCTGCTCGTTAGTCACTTGTCTGAGCAGTTCCTGGATTTTTTTAGGCGGACTCATGGGTTTGAAAAAAGCTGCGACCTGATCCGCATCCGGTGCCTGGAGGGGCATTGGATCACTCAGGTAGTTCTTAATGCGGTCTTTTGCCACCTGGATATCGAGATCATCGTATAACGATTGCTGCTTATCTTGTTGCGAAAATATCAGATCATCGGCCCGCTTCCGATCAGCTTGCTCCAGCTTATCCCCAGCACGAGCTTCGGCAACCGCAATGAGAAAATCATCGTTGAGTTGACAGCCAGTTATTTTATAGAAAGTCCGGCGCGCTTCCAGTCGTTGATTTGGTCCGAGCGGTGAGCCATCTGCATTGAATCCGTCAAGTATTCTTCTGACGATGAGATCCGACTGTTCATGATGATCGAGCTCATGCGCTGTTGTATCTGCCAGGAGATATTCGGCTTTGTTGGTTCCCAAAAGCAAAGACTCGTTCAATGCAAGTTTCCCTGAGCCAGTCCAGTAGACGCCGTCACTATTGTTACTGCATTCAGCAGTAATCTCGGCTTTCGGCAAACCCAATGACGTGGTCAATCTGTCCGCTTGCTTCTGAATATCCGCAACGCGCTGGGATAAAACTTCATCGAAAAATCGACGCTCGGAGTCCAACTTATCCTGCTCGCCTAGCAGCTCATTGTAGCGTTGAAGTAAATCGGGATGCTCGGACAGTAAGACTCTTACCTCTTTAACTATCTCGCGGTTCACTTCGTTAGGCGTCACACGGATAAGCGGCTCAAATTCGGCAACTACCTTTGAGCTCTCCTGAAAAAAACGATCCAGCTCGGCGCGATGCGACGCATTGTTTTTGATATAAGCTTTGTACCTTTCGGGAATGTCTTTTCCCTGCTCCGACCAGTCGAGATTGTTGATACCATCTGCTAATATTTCTATGCTCGATCCCTTATGCAATCGAGAGACGCCAGTTTGCAGCGGCTTCTTAGCTTCCATATCGTAGTAGAGATCGGAGACTTCTTTTGCAAAACTCCGAATTTGCGGATCATCATCGAAGCAGATTTGTTGCAGCTGTCTGGGTAAGCTATCAGCACCGGTCGCCATCAGGTATTCGAGAGCTTCTCGTCGTAGCTCAGCGGGGTAGCTACTGCGATTTTTTAAGTCGACCTTTTCACTACCGAATTCATGTTGCGGCTTGTATTGACATGCGACTTCAAATGCCAGCTTAGCTTGCAGATCCTTATGACCTGCCAATTGTGCCATGGCCTGGCGGAGCAGCTGTTGCAAATCTATACCCGAATCAGGATCAGAAGCAGAGGCGCGGAAAGCCTGTGCTCCATTACAGTCTTTTGCCAGCCACCATTTAGCAACGCTGCCATCTTGCCAGAGTCTGGCTGCTAGAGCCGCATCTTGCTTTTCAGATGAGACTTTCAATAACTGGTCAAGCGCAAATGGCGCTGCTTTGCCACCGTCCGTGCTTAGTTTTCGCAGAGCTTCAAGTGCGGCTTGTTTATCCGAATGCTTGCCGAGTTCGGCAACCGCCTCTTTGATCCTCATGCTAAAAATATCACGCTCTGCTGCAACAAGTATCTCGCTCAGTACTTGCGAGACGGGTTTCTCGTTGCTGGCAGGCTTTTGCAATCTTGCATCGTGGGGCTTGAGTACAAGATCGTCTCTGCTGGGACGGAGGCTACCGTCATCAATCAGAAGTCCGCGTTCTGCCAAAAAAACAGGTCGCAGTTCAGGTTCAGCCCAGGAAGCTTGCTGCTCAGAACGCTCGTAAAACAATTTCTCTGGGTGATCAGTCTTTGCTCGAAAGTAATTTCTGCTGGTTTCCACGGCAGGATGCGTCAGCAGAGTCAAGAATGGCGCTGTTATCATTCCCGTACATCCGGCACTGTTCATGCTGCTTAGCACATTGTAGTAACTGAATTCTCTTCCTTCGTGTTTCGCTAGTGTCTCTTCCTGCTGTGTGCTGTTTTTCATTGCGGCCAGCCCGGAATTTGTGTAGGCCATTACCGTATCATGAATGGCTTTCAGTCCGATGCCGCCTTCTTTCATCTCCCAGCGGTTTTTCCAGATGCTCAATTCATTCTGGCGCTCGAGTTTGGCAGCTGCTTCTTCAGTCGGATTGACGCCGGCAAAGGCTTCACTTGCCCTGCCTGCAAACTTCATAGAACCGTGAGCTAAGAGTTGCCCGGCAAGCATCCAGACTGTTCCTGCAGCCAGGTCTCCCAGGGCTAGATCTTTTGAGTTCTGAGTTCCAGCATCGCGTACTAAGCTGGCCAATGTGAAGCCTGTCGTCTGGAAGCCAGCATCGCCGACTCTATAAGCAAGCTTTGCGGCTGTTCCTAATTTTCTAGCCTGGGCAATCTCGGCGAAGATCCGACTGCCTCCCATTCCGAGAGCCATGGTACTTCCTTCGATGCCACCGCAGGCGAAATTGCGCAAATCGTTAGAATTATCACTTCGGCGCAGAAGAGAAGTAGCGGTGCCACCAAAGATGAAACCACCACTCGCCTCTACACCCAGAGCAGCAAGCTGAGTCATTCGCTCAGCTTCAACAGCTGCTGAGACGACAGAACCTAAACCTGCAGTCAAAACTGTGGTCGCCGCCATGGCGGTGCTATCTGCCACCATCTCCTGCATATGCTGGGCGTCCTCGGCAAGATGACTGAACTTCGCTCCAGTCCAACCCATGTTGACCATATTGCGTTCAATAATTTTGCTGGCACCATCAATGTCGGTGTTAAAGAACTTCGTTGGTTCGTTTAAGCCTTTTGTGAACAATTCGCCGATCTGTTTTTTTACTGCAGCATCTTCCTTTTCCATCTGACGTGCGAACTCTTTCAACAAAGCCTCCCGATCTCCCAGCACCCAATTGGTCAGTGCTCCGGTCAAATAGGGACGGCTTGTAAAATATGCCACGTTCCCTTCTTCTGCCTTATTTCTAGTATCAAGAGATTTGCGTAAATAATTCTCAATTGATACCAGTCCTCCTGATTGCCAGCCGAATCCTTCGGTCTGGCGACCTGTTCCGAGTCCAAGTATCTGGTGGACTTCGGGATTTCTGCCCACGCTGAACTCGAAGATGACGCGAGGTTCGTCAGCAAGAGAGAAGTTTCGTTCTTTAAGATGAACGAAGTAGTCGGGCCCCAGAGACCCTGAAGGCTCCTTATCCTGGATGTAAGTTCCAGCATTGAACTGTCTTCTAAACAGCAATCCGTTCTCGACCTGATAGAGCTCATTACTGATACGCAGGCGTCCGTTGATCTGGCATACATTCTCTGCGTTGATTGATGGCAACTCGACGCTGGGAATGGCTCCCTGCTTTTCGCGCTGAGCTTCTGCAGATTGAGCTCCGCCTTTCTCCGGGGCTCTGGCGCTCTCAGCCGCGCTCTGCATTTCATTCAACACTGCCGGATCAAACTTCTTCCCGCTCATCATACTGTCGACTGTGACTTGCCATGCGTGTGCTGTTCTCGCTTTAGATTCTGCAGCTTTTAATTCTTTTGCCGAGCCAAACCAGGAAGCTCTTAGTTCGTTTGCTTGTTTGTTTGACGCTGATTCTGTGTCTCGTTCCGCATCGATAAACGACTGAACATTGAAGTATCCACCAGTTCCTGTCCGCGCCGTTCCATCAGCATTTAGTTCGCGCCGGCCCAGACTGATACCTTTCACTTGCCGTGAGTGTTCAGCTGATTCTCCAAGTACAGTCAGATCGAACACTGCATTCTTGATCTCCGCCAGAGGAACTTCCGCTAAAGATTTTCCTTCCTGGGAAAGTATGATTGAGCCACCTTCCATACCACCGTTTGCGGTTTCGTGCGGAGCTTTAATCAAACCAAGCTGTTCTCCTGACCGTTTATCGATAAGCATCCCCATCTGAACGGTTAGCTGATTCGATCCGTCACCTTCAGGGATATAAATGGTGCCGGAGGCCATATGGGCAGAGCATTCAAATATTCTTTTGTGGCCATCTTCGTTACCGGTGAAGACGAAGTCTTTGAATTCGCTATTGATGTCGACCGGTTCCAGGTGACCTGCCATTGTCACCTGTCCTTGTTGGTTAATGTGTCCTATGAGCTTTCTGCTGCGGTCGTATATCTGGCTTCCATGCACTTCATAGGACAAACCGTCCGTTCTTTTGAGTTCACCATTAAATCCACTTGCGGAAAAGGTCGGAATATCCGTCGGCTCAGCCTTGCTTAACCCTGTGTTGAAGTCTGTCATATTCTCTAAAGCGAGGTTCGACAAATTAGAATTGCGGACCGTTGCATTTCCTTCGGTTAAGGGGATATTTTCTGAGAGATCCTCAAATGGCATAGTCAAATTAGTTGCCCGCTCTTACCCACCTGCTGCCTATGCTAGCGGGCAGTTCCAAACGAATTTTGAACGGAAGGTAGCAATGCTGCATTTTTTGCGAAGGTACATATTTGTCAGTCACCTTTGAGAATATTGCTGTAGGCAGGGCGGAGTGGCAGGTATGAACCAGGAAGGTAGGCAGGAAATTTTTTCACCGGAAGAGCGGTGGACGAGTTCAGAGCACTCAACTGAATCTTTTAATCTGCTTGATTTGTGGAGTGGGAGCACAATGACGAATAAGCGTTCGGACGATGACAATAGTTCGAACTTGAGAGATTTGTTGATTACGGATCCCTTCGGCGCTGAAGACAGACAGCCAGGTAATCTAAATCGAGATCTGCCCGTCTTGGGTAATGATCAGCACTATGGGATCGACCCTCTGACTGGTAATGTCAGAGCATATTCTTCTTCTTCCTCGGCACGTTCGGATATCTGGACTAAGAAGGATGCCGATGCCGCTGCGGCTATAGAAAAACAAGGCTACAGCTATGGACTAGATCCACTAACCGGGCAGATTACTAGTTCCCGTAACATCAGGACCGATCTTTATACCGCGCGTGATGCGGCTCGCGATAAGACCATAAGAGAGAGAGGCTGGTCGTACGGGTTGAATCCTCGCACTGGAGTTCTTATGCAAGTTTCTTCTAGACCTGTTCTCGAATAGAAGATTACCGAAAGAAGTCTAATCTAAGTCTGACAAATTATCGCAAAGAGTCTTAGTCATCAAAGCGTGGCCGGCACAATTAAAGTGGGAAATATAATGATAAGGGCTTTCAGACATAGGTGGCCGAGCAGGAAAGGACTTCCAAGAATCAATAAATTGGAACTGTTCTTCTGCTGCCAGATTGCGCAGCTCATTTAACTCTCTATAAAAGAACATCGAGTTATCGTTTGCAGGCAAGGCTGCTATTACCAGCCGGCAATGCTGCCTTGAGCACGCTGCATTCAATTTTCTAACGATTTCCTTAGTTACATCGACACGTGCCTGGTGTATTTTCAACATGCCACGAAGCTGAACGACTTCTAGTTGCCCACTCTCTAATGAAGGATTGGGACAAAACTTTGGGGCAGTAAGAACAGGTAAAGGAACTGTCGTAATTGTTGAACTTGCCAGTTTAACTGCAGGCTTT
>JBIKOL010000197.1:0-15191 GCA_044358055.1 Obscuribacteraceae bacterium (SeqCode) | reverse complement strand
AAATGCCCTCCGTTTGTTTGGTCTGTTGTCTTGGTAAACACAGATTCTGAGCCAACTGGCAGGGCATTTCAATTTACTTTGGTATCACTTCCATGAATAATGCGGGTAAATCAGATCTACTCTTTGTTATAGTATATAAATATCCAAAAGAAGGGCGCCAGTGTAGAAGCCACCAATAGTGGTATCAAGGAAATTCCTTGCGATCCGGCCAGTCATCAGGACCTTCCCAAAATCCATTTCGTTCAGCGGACTTGCTGTGCCAGTTTTTGCCATCAAAACGATAGCTGGTAAAAACGACTGTGAACGCATCATTTTCTGCACAGCCTTCTTTGTTCCATTTTAGATGACACTGGATGGCTTCGATTTCTTTTCCATTTCCTCTGGAAGCGGAAACAATTCTCCAGCCATTCTTGAGCGAATCACTAAGAACAAGCTTCTTAGCCTTAAGTTCCACTGGATGGATAAAACTTAGCTTCCCATTTCTTAGTTCAGCAAAAATTGTCGCTGGACCAGCATACGAACCGAGACCAATGCCAAAATCTGAGCTTACTGGATAAGTTGGGAACTTGCCTCCATATAGATATTCCGTCTGTTCAATCCTTCCGAGTGGAACTTCGAGTTCCTCCAGGTCGCCATGGTTTTAGGGCGAACTCTGCAAGATCTTTTTGTTCAGACATTGGAGCTCGGCAAATGATACCGTATATGGTGCCCATCAGATCAAATTTTTTTATAGAAAAGGGCTCCGTTTGAGTAAACAAATCGGAGCCCCTTTCGTCAAAACAAAACAGCCGGATCAGGCTGACGGCGGCTTGCGGTCACGAGGCTGGCCGAGATTCCCACGCTCGCGCTTCTCCTCACGCCGAGCGAGCACGTAGATCAGCCCGGCGGCGATGCAGACAGCGATGAGCCAGGGATTCTCGATGATGGCTTTGAAGAGCCCAAGCCCCATCGACAGTAAGATGACACAGGCTGCCATGATCAACACACCAATTCCGAATTCGTCTCCACCACGAGGCATAGATTTGCTCCTTTCTAGCTCCTGAATCTGTTGCTTGTACGCGCTCAAATAGCGCGAAAATGAAGAAAAGCCCCTGAAGAAGCATGCGTGATGCATGTCCTCCAGGGGCTTCCCGTGTTGTGGTGATGCTAGATGATCACCTTACTCCAGCTAGTCCTGCTGCAGCTCGACCGCGTCGAAGTAGTCCATCAGGTGCGCCGACACCATGCGCCCGTTGTCGTACTTGACGACGAGCACGGTGTTGAAGTCGTCGGTGTCCTCGAGGACGATGCCGTTGGCGGCGACGACCTGGCCGGTGATGGCGCAGTCGCAGGTGGCGTTCTGCTGCAGGTGCTCGAACACCTCGTCGGTGCTCTCGCGCTCCTCGGCGATGAGGGCGCGCTGCAAGAGGTCCCGGCGGCGCTGGTCGTAGCTGTCGTCACCGCGCGAGCGCTCGTAGCCACCCACCTTGTTGCGGATGAGCTTGCCCGAGCGGGTGCGGAGGCCGCGGAACTGCTTGCCCTGGAGCTGGTTCATGAGCATATGTTGCACACTCCTTGTTCGATTGTCTTGTTAATAGCAACAGCGGTACGCCACTGCAGGCGATACCGCCACCAGAAGGGGAGGGCGAAAGTTGAGCTTCGCCCTCCCCCAAACACTGCCGGCTTACTCGGTCTCTTCGTTCAGGTCCGCCGCATCCGAATCCGGAGCCGCACCAGTGGTCTTGGCGCCCTTGTTCGGCTCCTCGAGCTCAAAGAGCAGCCCGAGGAAGGTGGTGGCATACGCACCCGACGGCAACTCGAACTGCAGGTTGACCACGGTCTGCTCGACGCCGTCGACCAGTTCCGTAGCAACCGAGTGCTGCAGCCCTTCGATGCGGATGAACGCCTTACGCCACGGAGTGTTGCCCCGCGGTTTCAGGAACTGGTTACGCACGAAGTTGTCGGCGCAGTCCAGCTGTTGAACGCCATCCCGGCAGTAGGAGAGGCGCCCGTAATACTCACGCGACTGCGGCGAATCCATCAGCAGAGGGATGCCCTTCTGCAGCGGATTGAACCGGCGCACCTTTCCCTCGAGCTTGCACTTCTGGCAGGTGTTGAGCCGGTTCCGCTTCTGGCAGATATGGCAGCGGTCGTGGTCGCAGCTGCACTGGCAGCGGAGCTTGTGGTTCTCGGTCTTGACGTCGGCGTTGCAGGTGCAGCTCAGAGAGCCCATCTTCGCGCGCGCCGTCGCAACTTCCTCCATCTCCCTGATCCAGTGCGGCAGCTTCTGCACCAGCACCCGGTTCCACCACCAGGACTGCCAGGCAGCAACCCACATCGACACCTCTTCCGAGCAGGAGCGCACGACTTCCTGGAAGTCGCCCCTGTACCGGTCGGTATCCGCCAGACGCTCAACGATCTTGTACTCCACCGACATGTTGAGCTGCCGGTAAGAGCGCTGCAGCTTCGACTTCATGCCGTCGAAGTCATAGAGCCAGAACGGCTCCATGTCGCGCCGCATCTGCTCAGCCGCCGGGTTTTCACGCCCGGAGACTTCCGTGAGGAAGCGGTAGAGAGCAGCCTCCGCAGCGGTGCCGAATTCATGCACACCATGCGGAGCCTTGTAGTCGCCGGTCACAAGCGTGTAGCCATGCAAGTGACCGAGCTGGCGCGCGGCGAGCCGCTGCCAGTTGACCGCGTTGGGGATGCAGTGAGCGAGCCGCTCCAGCTTGGCCAGTGGCTGAACCAGGTAGTTCTCCACCGTGGAGACGTCCTGGTTCTTCACCACCACCTTCAGCTGAAAGCGGTTCTGGCGGTGATCGCCCTTGGACAGCGCGTTGCTCTTGCTGAGACGCACGTCCTTGAGACGAACACCGAGCTCAGCCGGCCACTCGATGGCGCCGACGTCGCTTGCGGTGGCATGCGAAACATAGACCCGCATGCCGCTCTGACCATCCTTGAACTTCACGTCCTCGAGACGCAGATCGCGCGAGAGCCCCTTGCAGAGCTGCCGGCGAACGCGCTCGATGATGGTCTCGCGCTTGAGTCCACGCTCCGAAATCACCACCGCCTCGGTCTCGGTGTACACCCGGTTGCGCTTGTCGTCAGCGGTCGGATGTACACGACGACGACCGTCATGCCAGTGGATGTCCTTGAGAAAGAAACCAGTCTTGCCTGGGGTATGCGGCCAGTGGATGCGATTCAGCTCTTCCACCGTCACCCCGAAGATGATGATGGTTTGCGTCGTCACAGCCCAGCGATCCTTCAGACCTGAATGCCGGATTTGTTCCGGCCAGATCTTCCGGCCGAGCACCTTCGTCAGCAGGTCGGCGAGCCAGTCAATCGCAGCCCAGGTAACGAGCCGCTCTTTGACCAGCGTCGCAACGACCACGCTGTCGGCGTGTCGCGAAGTCTCCAGCACAGCAGCCGGGTAGTCGCTCTCCTGACCGATGGTCAGGTAGCGGTCCTTGAAGCCCGGCACGCGCTCTTGCACGATGAAGTGCTGAGGGAAACGCTTCGCGATTGCCTCCAGCCTGTTCCACTGCGTCGTTCCCGACGTCTGTGGAGCCAGGTAGCTGAAGATGGCGCCCGCAAGGAAAGACTGCGGGTCTTCGAAGTTGTTAGCAACCATGGCATTTGCCCTTTCGTTTGAACCATCCGCACTTCCGTGCGAAGGGTTGCTTATCTTGCAGAAAAGGTAGGAGCTGATCGTTCGTCAGCTCCCCAATGGCTCAGCATGAGCCTCTCCAGAGATGCGTCGCGTACGGCGGCGCACACTGGAGCTAGCAACCGGAATACAGCTGCTTGAGTTTGCTGATCACTGGCACGCCAGGGACATGGTCCTGACAGTCGCCGTAGCGATCGAGAAGCACCGCGCCCATCCCGCAAGCAAGCGGCGGACGCACATCGAGGTTGGGATTGTCCCCGACCATCACTGCTTCGCTGGGAATGGTGCCGCAGCGATTCAGCATCTCGTTGTAGAACTCGAGGGTCGGCTTGGCATGCCCTACTTCGTAGCTGAGAATGAGCTCGTCGAAGTCGCTGACCGAAACGCCGCCTTCTTCTTCGTTGAAGATTTGCGGCATCGGGAACGGCCAGACGTTGGAGACGAGGGCGAGTTTGAGTCCCAGGCGACGCAGACGCTGAAGCTCAGGCGTCACATCGAGGAACTTACACAGACCGTTCTTCTCCGCATCGACAAGTGCCGCCAGTTCAGCCTCCGCCCCGGGACGCGGGGTGAAACCAAGCTTGCGTGACACCAGCCAGAGGTATTCGCCGGGGTCTTCCTCGACCAGGCGCTTCTCGAATCGCAGCGCGCTTCTCACCCGCTCACTGCAGGTGGTGAGGCAGACGCGCATGAACTCGGGGTCAGGAGTCTTGAGATTAGTATCGGCTTGTTGGTAGCCGCAGATAATCTGGAACTCGAGAATCGGCTCCGGGAAGGTAGCGCGAAACAGCGTTTTCCAGTTATCCAGGCCAAGCCAGGTTGGCAGGTGACCCGTGGGTCCCCATGCATTGGTGGTACTCGTCATAACAATGGCTCCTTAAGTTAAAGCGAGTTTCAACTCGCAGGAGCCGTCAAGGGCGGTGGTCTCCGCTCGACGGTTCTGAAGTCAGGTCCTCCTGAGTTTGAGAGAAACGAGGGTTAGACAGGCAGGCGCGCGGACATTTCAGACATTGCGATTTCAAGCCGCAAGTCTTAGTTGTCGTTGCACCTGCCCGTCATGCTCTAGTTACGCCAGCTCAGCTGAATGCTGGCGCCGATGACGTAGCCCATCGAACCGACGGGACGCCCACACGTCATCACGATCCGGTATTCGTGCTCGACGCCGACGTGGCGAACGCGGAAGCCGAGAGCCTCCAGCGACGCGACGCAGGCGCGAACATGGTCCGGAGTGAAGGACAGCTCGTCAGCAGTCAGGCTGCGCCCGATGCTTAGGTCTGCCGTATCGAGTTCCGACTGGTTGTGCTGTTCGTACTCGAGCCGCACGCTGGAATCGCCACGCCTGAACTGAGCGCGAACCATATCGGATTGAGCAGGATCGTAACCGCTGAGGCAAGCCGCGTTGTATTCGCGACTGCCGCGCTCGGTCGACGAACCGAGTTGTACCTGCGGAACGTTGAACCCACTGGACACGATCGCCCGCCAGACATCGCGCATCTTCGCGCTCATCTTGGGATAAGTGCAGCCGCAAATCACACAGAGAACGGACTCGTCCTCGAGGAGATTCGCGCGGCACTCATCGGCATCGTGACCGGCAAGAGCACCCACAGGGCAAGTGCATGAAGCAACAATTTTCATAATCACCTTCCTTTCTCCTCAACCCCCGGCTGCACACCAGAACGAAGCAATCCACCCCTGAAGCACATCGCACCGCGATGGTCTCGTAAGATTTGGATTGGAAAAACGCTTCAGGTCTTCGTTTTGCAGGTCCGTGAGGGAATGAGAGAGATAAGTTCACCCTAAGGAAGCGCAAGAGGCAGAGGCAAGGGGTGCTGGGGCGGGGCGAAACATTCTGGAATATGGTCCTGTCTGGGGCACAACGCCGCCCTCAGCTGTGGCGCAAGGGTTAACGGACGCTCACCCGACTCGCGCAGGTCAGGGGGCAAGGGCGCAGGCATGCGGGATATACGGCGCAAGCACCTCGCGAGGCTGGCGCAGGTTATCAAGAGGAGGCGATTTTCTCTTAGCTGAGATCGATCGCATTTCGTTCAGGCAAAAATCCCTCCCTTGCGGGAGCGGCTCCGCAAGCTACGCCAATATCAAGAGCGAAGCTTAACTGCTGTTTAGCGCGAGCTGACTCAGGAGCGACCCGGGCAAAATCAGCGCTGCGCTAGCCTCCCCAGGCTGTTACGGACTTTTTGCAAAATAACTTCTTGCCAGCGCAAATTTGTAATTCGAATCTCCGGTCGGCTAGTTTTTAGCTGACTTTTTTCAGTGGCTTTCAGGATCAGACATAGCGGGCAATCGCGAACAAATATCCGAATCGAATTTCCGCTTTGCTGCCAGGCGAATGCCACCGACCTGTCACCACCAGTAGTGCCTATCTCAAAGAGAAGGCGCGACTTTGTTTTGCAAAACCGAGAGGACCTCTCATGCAAGAGAAATACGACACTCAAATCCAGACTGCCGAGGCAGTTGTGGACCCGTTCGATCCGAAAACATTCGCAAGCCCTGCTATCATGTCGGAGAGCTCC
This sequence comes from Obscuribacteraceae bacterium (SeqCode), assembly GCA_044358055.1. Classification (GTDB taxonomy): domain Bacteria; phylum Cyanobacteriota; class Vampirovibrionia; order Obscuribacterales; family Obscuribacteraceae; genus JAIEPM01. Next base: position 9,014 of record JBIKOL010000197.1, on the reverse strand, counting down.
GGCACGGAAAGCAAGAGATTGCAAGTTCTCGTATTTGACATGGGTCACGTTTTTGTCGACTTTGACTGGGAAGTCGTTTGCGCCGGCTTCTGCGGCGTGAGCAAAAAGACCCGCGACGAACTCCGCCAGGTGCTGGCACATTGCGCCACGCTCGGCTACGAAAGCGGCAAAATCGACACCGCCGGCTTTCTGGCTGAACTGAACAAGGGGCTCGGCACAAACCTGAGCATCTCCGAATTCAAGGAGCTCTGGAACGCCAGTTTCCACGAGAACCAGGAAATGGCAGAGCTGCTTTGCACGCTTAAGGAGCAGGTGCCGCTCTACTTGCTTTCGAACACCAACGAGATTCACTACGACTTCCTCAATGACACCTTCAATGTGTCGAGGCACTTCAATGAGCTCATTCTGAGCTACAAGGTCGGCCATTCCAAGCCGGCTCACCCGATTTACCATGAGGTCATGCGCCGCAGCGGTCTTCCTGCCGACAAACACCTCTTCGTCGACGACCTGGCTCCGAACATTCGCGCTGCTCAGGAAGTCGGTCTCAACACGATCCACTTCCAGGGCGCAAGCGATCTGAAAGAGCGCCTCAGCAAATTCGGCTTCCGCGTAAAGTAAGGCACTGAAACGGGCAGCGCTGCGCAATAAATGGCGCCTGCCCGTTTCTTGCTGCTCATTTTTCTCCTGATTATCGATCGACAACGATCGCAACCATCAACTTTTGAGGAAACAAAATGCCCCAGACTCAAAGCAGCAAAGCCGCTGAGGAAGCCGCTCTGCACAATTTCCAGAAATCCCTGTCCGCTTTCGACAAGCACCTGAATTCGGATGAACTGGCTCAAGCAGCCGTTGTACTCCGGACTGCTCTCAGCCTGTCTCGGACCTCTGCGCAGCACCGTCAACTGATCGAGCCCTACGCGCGTATCATTCTCTCCTGCGCTTTGAGCATCCAGACGAGCGCACTGCACTGCGGCAACATTTTGCCCGAGCACCTGGTCAAGATGCGCTTTGCTCAGCATTGCGCCCGCAGGATGCGCAAGCTGGCGGCGAGCTGTCAGAACGGTCTTGCTGAGATCACCGCTGCGGTGCTCAGCCAGAACGCGGCACTCGGGACTCTCTGCGCCGCACGCCACCAGGAACGCAAGCGTTTCGGCATCACGAGTGCCAGCGAGCTCAATGATCTGCTCAGCGCCGCCGCGGCTCTTGCCGAGGAATCACGCAATCTCATCGAGGGTCCCAAAGGTGCGGACGATCGCAAGCTTCGCCTGCAAGCAGCTCGTGATGCCGTGAGCAATGCCTCGTACTGCATTCCGCGCTGGATCTTTGCGCCCGATTTTGCGAAAGCAGAAGTGCTCTGCAAGCATTCAAGCGCCCTTCTGCTCCAGCATTTCAGCGGGCAGAAGATCGACGAGCGCTTTGCTTCAGCCGTGTGCTCGATTGACGCTTGCGTCGCCGAACTCAAGAAAGCGGACAAGATTAAGAGCCGCAAGATGCTCGACGCAACGCACAAATTGCTTCTGACTATACGATGAGACTCCAGGAAGAGGCGAGGTCCAGAAGGGTCCTGGCCTCTTCCTTCTTTTTCTCAGCCCCTACGACTTTGCCTAGTACTATAAACGAATATAGTGAACCCGGTGGTATAGATCAGGAGTGCTCGAGATGAAACACATGCGCCCATTGGAAGAATTACTACTGGTATCATCTCTCCTTTTTTGCCTGCTCTTGCACATCAGGAGTTTCTGCAAAACAAAAGGCTTGCAGATAAAGTCTTTTCGCTTGCTTTTCTTTATCTGCGCTGTTCAGATAATAGTCGAAGAAGCGCGCTGGCAGATGTTCCCGGTTTACTTAGCGGTTTTGCTTCTTGGCTCCGCCGTATTTAGCCTTCGCGATCGAGGAAACATTCTGCGAACTGCAAATGCTGCATTCTCATTAGGATTGCTCGGCATCTTGCTATCCTCGCTGGTTCCTATTGCACGATTACCAGTTCCTTCGGGTCCATATCTTGTGGGTACCCAAAAGAGAGAACTAGTAGACTTCGCCAGACACGAGATTTTTTCTGAGAACCCTGAGCAAAAGAGAACGATTCCGGTTCAAATCTGGTATCCCGCTAGAAATTCGCTAAATTCACGGACGGAACCTTACATGCAAGCCACATCAGACTATGGCAATCTGCTCAAGGCCGCATTGCCTTCAATTCTTGCAAGTCATCTCCATTTGATATCGACACACTCGCTACAGGATGCACCAATCGCCTGCTCGATTACCAATAACAAATTGATACCCAAAGAGCGATTTCCTTTGATAATTTTTTCGCACGGACTGATGGGAGGAAGAATACAAAACACCATCCAATGCGAAGAGTTGGCGAGCCATGGATATATTGTCGTTGGCATAGACCACCCCTATGACGCCGCATTCGCAATCTATCCGGATGGTAGAACGATTTGCTCGCAGCTCTTAACGGGGAAACCAGCCAGGGCCAATGCAGCAAGCATTCAGAGTGATGGGATCTATAAGACAAACGACTCGGATCCGCAGAAATTGCTCAAAGACAGCATGGATCTCAATAAGATCGGGGTGATGGGACACTCTTTTGGCGGCTCAACTGGTCTTCTTTCCTCAGCAATAGATAAGAGAATAAAAGCAGCAATTGATCTCGACGGATCAACGGTCGGTTGTTCTGCCAGTGATAATCCAGTACTTATCATGCATGCCGATCACGCAAATGAAGATCGCCTCCGTAGCAATGATTATGAGAGACGGCACCATGGTGAGATCGTGAATATTCAAATAACAGGAACAGGACATGCCAATTTCACGGATTTGCCAATTCTTACTCCCCTGCATGGGGTCCTTCTGCTATCGGGCAATATAAACCCGACCCGCTGCGAGAAAATTTTGAACGATTACACTCTGGATTTCTTTGATCACTATTTGAAACAACGAGAATTTCGAGTCATTCGCAAGCCAGGCTACAGTACCCAAGCTCCCATCAGTTCCTATCCGGAAGTCAGATATCTGAAAGAGAGCTCAGAACAGAAAAAAAAGACTGAGCAATAACAGCGCCACCAAATATACCACCATCTTTTTCGATCCACTAAAGGAACAAGAGCTCCAGTTTTGGGGTATTTACGCTATATGATATAGTTTCACACCAGCAAAGAAAGATAACGCAGGGCGAAGGGTTTTAGTCTCTCCTGCGTCATCTTTTCAGGTATGGACTCAAAAGGCGAAAGCGGAATTTATCTGGCTTTCACCTGCCCTCAATTATGGAAATCAGAGCTCAAAAAGACCTGGGGATGATCTTGAGCTGGTATTTTCCTAACGAGTAGACTGGGCCGATACTGGCACGCAGAGGAGAATGCAGCAATTTTTTTCAAAGGTGCGGCAGTTTTCAAATTCATCCAGGACTCGACGGAAGTTCTTGATATTCCCGAGGCAGAATATTTGAATTCTTTATTGAGAGACGGCAGCAAAGAACTATTAGCGAGTTGAGCAACGAAACTCGCGACGGCTTTCTTGCTGTCTAATTTAACACCTTCCTCATCAAGTCCCCAGTCTCCGCAAAAGTTTTCAATTGACAGAGGCACAATGATGCTTTCACCATAGAGAGAATCAAATGGTTCAGCCATAAGCAAAAGCTGCATGTCGACACAGCGCCAGAAATAAGCGAGGCGGTCCAAACCTGGAACATAGGCATAGTCCCAATTTCGCCAGGTTCGCAAAAACGAGAGCAGCGCCGACTCAGAACAAGCACTTAATTCCTGCCTCTGAAGCCAGGAAATTCTCTTCAAGTTGCCAGTCAGCCTGGCAAAAAATCCAGACTGCGAGATGATGCAAGAATGCAGCCGCTCCGCGGCATAAACCAGAGTCGAGGATGCGGCTTCACTAGATCCTTCGTCCGGCAGAATTGAAATAATATTCCGTTCCAGTTCTTTAAATGTAGCAAGTGATGTATACATATTCAATACCAATGAGATAGTGCGACTCCCTCAAGAAGCACCAGGACACTAGTATTCGGGAAAACAAAATTCAAAACGAGCAGACTCTGAGCGCCACTACTGGCGGTATTACAGAAATAACAATAAATTCGAAATCAGGGCTGCTGAAGAAAAAGAGAACCCGAGTTACTGCAGACAATCACGATTAATCTCCCAGGCCAAGAAAGGAGAAGTAAATTATTGACAACACAAAGTTTTGTTCTCTCACTCACAAAAATGACTAAAACCAGCTCCAATAAAGTTAGCGCAACTAGCGCGCTAATCCTATTTCAATCGACGAAAACCACTAGCTATGCTTAGCCTCAAGAGAAGCGCTTATGCCATCATATATGGTACCAAACGAGCAAGAAAACCAGATCCTTATTTTTGCACTTTTTGGCAAAAAAGAAATAAAGGCGCATAAACGAAGCGCAAGCTTATACAGCATGCATTTGCGAAGATGAGCACAACAGATATAGAGCACACCCACAGGCGTCTAATTTGTACCTGCACGCGATCTGATATACTTAGGCCTAAAGGTTTGCCTGGCAATAATAACGGGTGTCGAGGGCGGACTGTAAAAGCAGCAAAGAGCTGAGAGCTATTTGACCCAAAGCACATTCTTCGCTGAAAACACAGGGTCCAAAACCACCGAGTCCCAACGCGGACAGACGCTGCGTGCTGCTATCAATCGACACCTGCGCGATGAGAAAGTTTCTTTTCATACTCCCGGACACAAAGGACGCTTTTCGCTTGGCATGAACCTGGCTCAAGCAGACCTGACAGAGCTGCCTGGACTTGATCAGCTTTCCTATCCTGAAGGAGTTCTACAAACTCTTGAATGCCGAATCAGCGCCCTCTGGAACTCGACGGACAGCGTTATTTCCGTCAACGGAGCTTCAGCGGCACTTAGTGCAGCAATCATCGCAAGCGCATCGTTCGGCAAGAAACTAGTTCTGCCTAGAAATGCTCATAGGGCTGCTCTGAGTGGATTAGTTCTAAGCGGGTTAGAAGCGCTTTGGTATGAGCCAGAATGGTTGCCCGAATGGAACACCTGGGGTTGCACAAGCTTGGAATCCGTGAGAGAAGCGCTCGCAGAATCCAACGGCAGCACCGCCGCAGTATTGCTTTGTTCCCCAAATTACGCTGGAATACTTTCTGATGTCAAAGCAATCGCTGAACTCTGTCATGCTCACGACGCCATTTTGATTGTTGATGAAGCTCATGGAGCGCACCTCTTCGGCGGAAACGATTGCCCCGCAGGCGCAGTGAAAAATGGTGCCGATATTGTAATTCATTCTTTGCACAAAACACTTTCAGCGCCTACACAAACAGGCGTGCTGCACCTTGCAAATTCAGGCAAGATTGAAAAATCCGCGCTAAGAGCTGCACTGAAATTATTGCAGAGTTCAAGCCCAAGCTACTTGCTGATGCTGGGAATTGAACAGATGCTAGAAGAACTTGAATTGAATGGTCCAGACAAAGTTTACTCACTGGCAAAATTGCTCAGGTCCAAACTTGCCAAAACACCGGAGATTCAGTTACTCAGCGAAGGCGCTCAGGACCCTCTGCATATCCTGATTAAGCACAAGAAAATTGATGCTCAAAACCTATATACCTTATTGGCAAATCAAGGCATTTTTGCAGAAACGATATTAGGAGATGGATTGCTACTGCTTTTGGGGCAGGGCTCCTCAACAGAAGATGTAGAATTGCTGCTTCGGGTGCTTGAAACCCTGGAGAGTCAAGCCATTCAAGAGCAAGCTCCAGGACAAAGAGTCCCGGGTTTTGTTCAGAAGATGAACTCTCGCTCAGCATTTTTTTCCAGGTCTGAATGCGTTGAAGCAACATCTTCAATCTCTCGCATTTCAGCCGACTGGATTGCTCCTTGCCCTCCCGGGCACGCCATCGTTGCGCCGGGACAGGAGATTGGACCCGAGATTTTGCATTTCCTTAACCACAATACTTCTATAAGAGTAGTAAAAGACCAGCTCGAAGGAGACTCTGATGGACCAAATACCACCAGCTGATGATCTCAGCTCTATGATCGCCATCCTGCCCGAGGAAATTCGCGCCAAACTTGAGTCCGATTCACGCGGACTCATAGAGGTTGTGATGGATCTTGGACGAAAACCAGAGGCAAGATATTTTGACAAGACGAGGAAGGCGATCTCGGACAAGCTGGTCACGCAGGACGATCTTGACTACGCAGTCGAAAGAATCGGCTCGTTTTCGGGCGACAATCGCGCCGGAATCGAGAGAACTCTCCACCGAATCTCATGCATAAGAAATCGAACTGGCAAAATAATCGGCCTTACCTGCCGTATTGGTCGAGCCGTTTCCGGCACAATCAATATTATTAGAGATCTGGTTGAGTCAGGGAAATCTATTCTTTTCCTCGGACCTCCGGGTGTTGGCAAAACAACTAAATTACGGGAAATTACACGCGTTCTTGCCGACGAGCTAGACAAGCGGGTAATTGTCATCGACAGTTCAAACGAAATTGCAGGTGATGGTGATGTGGCCCACCCAGCAATTGGCGGTGCCAGACGAATGCAAGTGTCGCACCCTGATTTACAGCACGCGGTGATGATTGAAGCCGTCGAAAACCACACACCCGAAGTTATCGTTATCGACGAAATCGGAACCGAACAAGAGGCCTCAGCAGCAAGAACCATAGCCGAAAGAGGCGTAATGCTTATTGGCACCGCGCACGGTAATGCACTGGAAAATCTCCTTAAGAATCCAACTCTTGTGGACCTTATCGGTGGAATCCAAACCGTCACGCTTGGTGACGATGAAGCCCGTCGCCGCGGAACTCAAAAAACCGTGCTAGAACGTTCGGCTCAGCCAACTTTTGAAATATGCGTCGAGATCATCGACAGACAGACTCTTGCAATACATAAGAACGTTTCCGAATCAGTAGACCAACTTCTGCGGGGCTGGAAGATTCATCCAGAAATCAGAAGAAGAGACGAGTCAACGGGTTCGTTTGCTGTCCTTCGTCCAGAAACAAAGGTCATCAGCAACGTTTCCGCAGAGAATGTGCAAGAAGGGGAAGATTGGCCGCAACAACCAAGTTACGACAAGGAAACCTACCTCAAGATCTATCCGTATGCTGTCAGCAAAGGCTTGCTGGAACGCGTTATCAAAACACTGAATTTGCCGGCTGAAGTCGTGAAAACTCTCGACGAAGCTGACGCAATTCTCGCGTTGAGAAGTTATGCGCGCGCCGGGGCGAAGATTTATTCGCTTGCCGAAGCTAAGCAGATCCCGGTTTATGTAGTGAAGAGCAACAATATGCCGCAAATTCAAAAGGCATTGCGAGAGGCTCTACACCTGGACACCGAGATTTTCTCGCTGGCTGAAAGTGGCGCTGACATTGTTGACGAAACTGAAATTGCACTTGAAGAAGCAAGGCAAGCAATCACTATGGTGATGAACCGCATGGAGCCGCTAGAGCTGGCTCCACGTAAAGCTTACATTCGTCGATTGCAGCATCAGCTAGTGGAAAGATTCAATCTGACTAGCCGCAGCATTGGAGACGAACCAATGCGAAGACTGCGCATCTTGCCGCCTCCACAAAGCAACGTGCAGTATATGTAATCAACAACGCGAAGTGCATAATTATTCAAAGCAGGCGAGTAGATCGCCTGCTTTGTTGCATCTGGCAACCTGACTGCCTTTCGGCACTTAAACACAAACGCAAATATCTGATCTATGCTTGAGCTGGCACCACAAAATTTCAGCTCTGAAACCGCAGAAATAATTCAGCGATTTTACGAGATACCGCATTTGGTGCGAAGCGACGAACATTAGACGGTCCACATGCCCATTATTTGAGGCATGCGAGGCTCTCGCGCAGTTTTGAGAGAGCGGCATCATGAATTTCAATTTTCAGCGCAACTTTATATGTTGCGTAATTATTTTTTTGCTTCTTCTAAAAGCGCCACTCATGCCCGTGCAAACAGCTAAAGCCGAAGCAAGCGACGGCTCGCTTCGCAGCAAAATTGCGCAGAAACTCAGCCTCAAGCTGAGTGGCACCGAACAAATGCTTATAGAACCTTGCATGCATAGTTTGGAAAAAAGAATGCCTGCCTTTGAATCTAAAAGAATTTATTCTCTGATCTGGGCGGAGATGGAAGCCGACGATGACAAGCAAGATGCGGATCTTCGCTTGCTCTGCTGGCATATCTTGCTTGCGATATCAGAACCAACCGAAATCAACCAGGGATATCACAACACATGCGCACTAGCTGCTCTTGAATCGTATCTCGCAGTTACAAAGCCTTCTTTCTTGTGTGAATTTATCCTGGAAGCAAGAAAAGGGCATTTGATACTGCCGTCCGGCAGGCTAATCAGTTTGCCAGAAAAAAATATCTCTCCAGATCGTGAGGCAAGGTCATTCCGCCCCGGTGGTGCTTTGAGATCATATGCCTGCCAGTTATTTCAAATCGCCGCCGCTAATGCCTACTGGCAAAGTCAGAGAGCAGACCCTAGAGGCATTAAGGTGCCGGAGGGTTCCATCGAGTATGTTCAGGATAATCCTTGTATTCCAGATAATTGCAGAGACACAGGTGAAAGACTCTTTATTCACTGGTCAAACAACGTGCGAGAACAGGTAATTCCCCAGGATGCTATCTGGCCTGGGTCAAGCCCTTCAATGACAATGGAAGCAATAGACAAAACGTACCGCCTGCTCAGCGGGGCCAACGATGCACCACAGCTTTTTGCTCATAGAAGCCAAAATTGCGGCAAACCGATAAATTGCTTCAATACTGAGACGCAGTTAAAAAGGAAGCTTCAACACCTTAAGGAGTCGAACAAGTTTCCGGCAATTGTGTCCATTTGCATGTACGGTACTCAGGCTAATGCAGCCGCGAGCACACCAAGTTGCAGGATGCAAAGTCTAGAGCCTCCCAGACCACGAAGTGACTGGCATGTCGTTTGCATTACGGACTACAATCCCAACGAGGATAAGGTCGCGATTGATAATTTCTGGGGTCCAAAATCAGACCACCTTGCCGAAAGCAT